>DASPNA010000017.1:0-4567 GCA_035626775.1 Thermoanaerobaculia bacterium | reverse complement strand
TCAGTAGCCTGGCGAGTCGAGTACGAGCCCTTCGGCAATGTCTTCGCACTCCGCGCCGGCACCGATGCGCAGGACCAGCCGCTGCGCTTTCCGGGGCAGCAAGTGGTGTACAGCACTCCCGCCGGCGAGGAGAATTACAACGTCTTTAGATGGTATCGCTCAGGGTGGGGGCGGTATACACAGGCGGATCCGCTCAACCTCGGTTCATTGGCCGGAGGCCTCGCTCGTCCTGAGTACCTGCTTCGGAAACGTGACCTGCGAGCGCAAAGCTCAATCCGGATGCGGTCGCCTCAGTGGGAGCACGGTTACGGGTATGTGGCTGGCCGTCCGATCAATTTCTCTGATCCGAAAGGTCTGTTTGGGCCAGGCGGACTCGCGGGAGCGGGTGGCGCGATCTGCATGCTCGATTCGCCAGTTCCCGGGCCGATGGATGTGATTGGCGGAGCAGTGATCCTCGTTGCAGGTCTGTGGGGAGCTGCGAACTGGATTGACGATCTCCTCGATAAGCCGAAGACATGCGTCGACTGTGACAAGAAGGAGTACTGCAAGAAAATAAAGGACGCCTGTATCGAGAAGTGCAGTGATGAAACGCTTCCAACGTGGCCGCCGACGGACCAAGGTATGCCGTTCTTCAAGTGTGTGAACGAGTGCCTCGCGGCAAATGGTTGTCTAGGTTACTGAGGACGCAATGGATCGCGCGTCAGCATCGGCAGTCGTCGAAGCCGTGTTGCAGTTTGCCCCTCGAATTAACGAGTCGATTAGAGACTTGATGATGACGGGTCCAAGCGGGCCGCAACTAAACGAATACCGTAGAGCCGCGGGTCGTGTTCTTGGCTACTTGTATACCGACATCCTTCGTCCGATCTTCGCGGAGTATCCCGATCTCGAACCTGCATCGATGAAGAACGGTGACGTTACGGCCGAGGCACCTGTTGATCGTGTTGTCGCCGAACGAATCGCCGGCCTCATGGCCGACGTGAGCGCATGGCTTCACCGGTTGCCGGAGAACGACCGGACTGCTTTCCACGAAGGCATCAGCGAAGTCGAAAACGGAATCGAAGACGTGCGGAAGTTCATCGCCAAATCACACCCAGAGATCGCCGAGAAAAAGTGACGCGAGTGCTTCGCTGCTAGGGCGCCGCCGACTTCGTCATGAAACTCGGGCTGTCAACGTCAGAAGTGACTACCTGGCCGAAGCAATGGCCGACTCGACCGCTCTGCTGGCGAGGACGCCGTCGATGAGGATGATGACGGCCTCGCGGTCGCGCTTGTTGAGCCCCTGCAAGCGTTGGAACTTGTCAAGCAGGCGAACGTCGCTGATCTCGAGTTCGGGGCCCTGCGGCTCGCGGCCAAGCAGGAGTTCGTCGGTCGAGACCTTGAGGATCGCGGCAAGATGGACGCATGTCTCGAGCGAGGGCAGCCCGATGCCGCGCTCGTAGCGGGAGATCTGCATCACGTCGGTGGAGAGGAGATCGGCGAGCTGCTTTTGCGAGAGATCGCGCCGCTCGCGGATGTCCCTCAGCCTTCTGCCGAACGCCTTCTTCAACGGTAGCTCCGTGGTCTTCTTCGCCCGCGCCATGCGGACGAGTATCGATCCGCTTTTTCAGCCGCCGCCTTCCGGTGGCCGACGCGGATAGTCTAGCATAACAATAGCTATGCGTTTAATAGGCATGTTAGACTATGTCATCTTCACACTTGACACGTTCTCAGCGACACGGAGGAACACCGATGAAGAAGCGAGGTGTTGCGTCAGGTCGTGGACTACTACCACGACACACTGAGGGCATCGCCGGCGGCACGCCAGTACCTGCGCAAGCGCGGCATCGACAACGATGACGCGATCGACCGCTTCAAACTCGGCTACGCCGATCGATCGCTCGGTCTTCGTCTGCCGAATAAACAACGCAAAGCGGGCGAAGAGATGCGCTCGCGTCTGACCAAGCTCGGCGTGCTGCGAGAGTCGGGACACGAGCACTTCAACGGTTGTCTGGTGATCCCGATCGTCAACCGCGGCGAAGTGGTCGGCATGTACGGCCGGAAGATCCTCGACAATCTCCGTCCGGGCACGGCGTATCACCTCTATCTGCCGGGTACGCATCGCGGCATCTTCAATCTCGAAGCGCTGGCCGAGTCCAAGGAGATCATCGTCTGCGAGGCGCTGATCGACGCGCTCACGTTCTGGTGCGCGGGGATCCGGAACGTGACGACGAGCTACGGCGTGAATGGCTTCACCGACGAGCTGTTCGAGGCGCTGCGCGCGTATGACACGCGGCGCGTGTACATCGCCTACGATCGCGACGACGCCGGCGAGCGCGCTGCCGGCGAACTCGCGGCAAAACTCTGCGCTGCCGGCATCGGTGCGTATCGCGTTCTGTTCCCGCACGGCGTTGACGCGAATGACTATGCGCGCAAAGTGACGCCGGCGTCGCAGTCGCTTGCTCTCGTGATCAAGTCGTCCGAATGGATGTGCGGTCCGACGCGTGTGGAAGATGTTCTCCCTTTAGCTGCCGGTTCTGAGGTCGAGCCCCTGCCATCGATCACGGCGACGACCGATGCGATCGACTTCACGTTCGGCGATCGTCACTACCGCGTACGCGGCCTGGACAAGAATCTCACCTTCGAGCAGATGAAGATCGTATTGCGCGTGGCACGCGCAGGCGTGGACTTCATCGACTCTGTCGATCTCGTCTCCGCGCGTCAGCGCGCGCAGTTCATCAAGCAGGCGTCGGTCGAGATCGGGGTCAAAGAAGAGATCCTTCGCACCGACATCGCCAAGGTGCGTGGCCAGCTCGAGGTGCTGCAGGAAGCGGCAATCAAACGCACGCTCGAGCCGAAGAAAGAAGCGGCCGTCATCGTCACTGGCGACGATGAGCGCGAAGCGCTCGAGCTGTATCGCGATCCGCAGCTCATCGATCGCATCGTGGCGGACTTCGATCGTTGCGGCTTCGTCGGCGAGCGCACCAACAAGGTGATGGCGTACCTGGCGGCGATCTCGCGCAAGCTCGATCAGCCGCTCGCGATCATCGTGCAAAGCTCATCGGCCGCGGGGAAGTCGGCTCTCATGGATGCAGTGCTCGCGTTCGTGCCCGAGGAAGAGTGCGTGCGCTACTCGGCGATGACGGGACGATCGCTGTTCTACATGCAAGGCACTTCGCTCAAACACAAAGTGCTGGCCATCAGCGAAGAGGAAGGGGCTGAGCAAGCGAGCTACGCGCTGAAGCTCCTGCAGAGCGAAGGACAACTGACGATCGCGTCGACGGGCAAAGATCCGGCGACCGGAAAGCTCGTCACCGAGGAGTACCACGTCGAAGGGCCGGTGATGATCTTTCTCACGTCGACGGCCATCGAGATCGATGAGGAACTGCTGAACCGCTGCATCGTGCTCACCGTCGATGAGAATCGCGAACAGACGCGTGCGATCCACCAGCTCCAGCGCAATGCGCAAACGCTCGAAGGTCTGCTGACCAGGCGCGAGAGCGCAGCGGTGTTGCGCGTGCATCAGAACGCGCAGCGTCTGCTGCGGCCGCTGCTCGTTGCAAACCCCTACGCGCGGGAGCTCACGTTCCTTGACGGCCGCACGCGGACGCGCCGCGATCACATGAAGTATCTGACCCTGATCCGCACGATCGCTTTGTTGCATCAGCATCAGCGTGAGAAGAAGACCACCACGCACCGCGGTGAGACGATCGAATACATCGAAGTGGCGCTCTCCGACATCGCGCTCGCGAACGAGCTCGCGCACGAAGTGCTCGGCCGCTCGCTCGACGAGCTGCCGCCGCAGACGCGGCGTCTGTTGCAGATGATCGATGCGTTCGTCACGACCGAATGCGAACGAATGGCGATCGATCGCCGCGAGTTCCGGTTCTCGCAGCGTCACGTGCGCGAGATGAGCGCTTGGACCGACTTCCAGGTGAAGACGCACATGCGCAAGCTCGTGGAGATGGAGTATCTGCTGATCCATCGCGGCGGCCGCGGCCAGAGCTTCGTCTACGAGCTGATGTACCGAGGCGAAGGCGAAGCCGGCCGGCCGTTCCTCATGGGTCTCGTCGATGTCGCGCAACTCGCCGGCACGCACGGCTACGACACAGACCGGGAGCATCGAAACGAGGAGCGGGAGCGGCCGCGGAGCATGGCGGGAGCAGCGACGAAAACGCGCCTAACACCAGCGCTGCTACGGAGTTGCGGTTCCCGAAGCCGAAAAAACGCGCAAAAGCACATCACGCGCTGACACGGAAAACGCCGATCGTACGCACGCGTGCAACTCGTGATGGCAACGGGAGAGCCGAGGCGTGAGCGATCGCCGGCACGATCGCAAGAAGCGCCTCGAAACGCTCGTCGAGGTTGCGCCCGGATCGCTCGGCTCCTTCGTTGTGCAGTGGATCGACTATCTGCGCGTGCGGAACTACGCGGCCGGATCGCTGATCCATCGCGAGCATCAGATGCGCTACTTCCTGGTCTGGTGCGGCGATCGTGGGCTCACGAAACCTGACGAGATCACGGTTGCTGTGATGGAGCGCTACCAGCGATCGCTCTATCAAACGAAGAAAGAGAACGGCCGGCCGTTGTC
>DASPNA010000016.1:0-49824 GCA_035626775.1 Thermoanaerobaculia bacterium | reverse complement strand
TGGCGTTGTAGCGATACATGATCTTCTCGGTGCCTGTTTCATTGAGGCCGATGAGGATCATCTGATTGCGCGAAGCGTCGTACTCCATGAGTGGCTTCGCGACCTTCGGACCGGTCGTGCCGCCGATGACCTGCTGCCACTGCGTGCCGTCGAACTCCCACGTATCGGAGAAAAGATCGAACTTCTCTTCGGCGACATTCAGGATGTTGCCGCCGTAGAGCACCACGCGATCGCGCACGCGGTCATACGCCATCGCCGTGTGTTGCCGCGCCGCCGGATTTTCGGCCGACTCGATGTGCGTCCAGTTGTCGTTCGAGTAGACCCACGTGTCGTTGCGATACGTCGGATCGAGTTTCTTGTCGGCCGGCGCGACGCGTCCGCCGAACATCACCACGCGATGCCGCGTCGTGTCGTACGTCATGCTGTGCAGCGAGCGCGGCGGCGGTGCTGTCTCGGGGAAGCGCTGCAGCCAGCGCGTGCCGTTCCACAGCCAGGTCTCGGCACTGTCGTGCTGGATCTCCGTCGCGCCTCTGTCGGTGGGACCGATGCCGCCGAAAAGGACGCCGACGTTGTTCGGCGTATCCCAGGCGAGACGCGCGCCGGAACGCGGCGACGGATTGGAACCGAACGCGTTGGAGCACAGGAGGACTGCTGCGACGAACAGAACTGCTCGTTTCTGGGTGAGAACGCCCATCCGTGAAGATGCCTCGCTTCGCTGGAAAATGTAGATGAACCGCAAGTTACGCCGGTGCCGGTTTGGCAGCGTTTCCGAACCGGGCCGCCCGGAGTCAAATTCCTGTCGCTGAGACGCCTCAGCCCGCCGAAAAGATGCGCACAAAAGGAAACGCGCCGTCCGGATGAGGACGGCGCGTCGAAAACCCTTCGCGGTTTTGAGCTACGAGACGCGCGGATGGACTCCGTAGTTTTCGGCGATGCTGACCAGCCGCTGCTCGACATCGCTGTCGTTGCCGCCGAGGGTGGTGCGGATCTTCTCGATCTCTTCCATGTCGGCGGACTCGAGCGCGAAACCGTGCGACTCCAGCGCCTCCTGCGGGCTCTCGATCAGCCGCCGGCGGAACTCGGGATGTTCGATGGCCCGGCGCACGACCGCGCCGATCATTTCGTTACGCATGCTTGCTCATCCTCCGCTGGAGAGCTGAGCAAGACATGCGCCGCTACATTCGCCACCGCACCGTCCCCAGCACCTCGGTCATATCGACCGGCACCTGACCCGCCGGGCTGAACGCCGCGTGTGTCGCGTACTCGAGCGTCACGTCGAAACCGCGCGTCATGCCGACGCGCACACCAGCGTCCCACTTGCGCCAATCCCAGCGCACGCTCGTGGCGGGGAACTGCGGATGCCCGAAGAAGTGATTGTCGAGATTGCTCACGCGCACCGCGGGCTGGATCGATTCGATCGGTCCGAACTTCGCCGGAAAGTTGTAGCCCGCCTCGAGCTCCCATCCTTCGCGCTCGAGCCCCGCGACTTTCTGCCACGTCATCTGCGCGATCACACTCGCGTTGCCCCACTCGCCGTAAACGCGCGCGCCGTACTCCTGCTTTTTCCGGTCATCGGTGATCGGCAAGCCGCGATCGATGTTCTGCGCAACCTCGGCGCCCGTCACGACGAGCAGATCGAGATCGCCGCCATATTCGGTTCCGAAGAGCTCGACCGTGTCCGCGAGATCGCGCTCGTAGTGAAAGACGATCAGGTCGAAGCCGGCGCTTTCATCGTTGCGTTGCCAGCGATATCCGAGCGCCTCGCCAATCTGCATGTTCTTCGTATCGAAGAAAAGATCCTCGGTCTCGGCGTTGTACAGAATCGGAAATCCCGAGCCGAACTCCGGCGTCTCGCCCCGGAGGATCTGCTCGGGAGTGCCGTTGTCGCCCGCAAGCGCGTTCGGATCGCGCATGAAGAGAGGATTGCCGCTCGCTGCCTGCGCGCGCCAGTAGAAGTTGCGGCCGATGGTGCCGCCGACGAGCAGTTGCACGTCCTCGAAGCGATTGAACGACGTCGCGGCGAGGCCGTAGCTTTCGAGCAGGCGCACCGGCTGCCGTTCCATCTTCGGGAACTTGCCGGCCTGCACGAAGAACGACGTGCCGTCCGGACGCGCGAGGAATTCGGGCTTCCTGCCGAAACGCACCCACAGCTCGTCCGCGTCGATCTGGCGATCGGTCGACGTGGGATTACGACGATGTTTTGCTTCGACATGCACCTTCGCGCGCGCGGCCAGCCATTCTCCGTAGCCGAGGTCGAGTTGAAGGTCGGCGACGTTCAGCTCGAGATGAGAACCGGGATCCGGAGTCTCGAGCGCGGCGCCGGGCGGGAACGGTCGCACGATGCGCTCCTCTTTCGACCAGCGGTAGTTCGCGCGAATTTCCGTGCGGTGCGCCCACGACCAGACGTCCTGTTGCTGCGCGGAAAGCGGCGCACACACGAGCAGCAGCGCGACGAAGACAAAAAGCGGCTTGTACGGCATGCGCGCGATTTTACCGGAAGCAGAGGCGGCAGGGCTCGAAGCCTTCTGTGGTCTGTGTCTCAACACGCAACGCGACGCTGATGCGTTTGGCGCTGATGCACGTGGCGTGATGCACCTTCCGCGACTTCGTCGACGCGATGTACAGAATCGGCGGCGCGAGCAGCTCCTCGACGTTGATGCGCAACGGCACGAGTTGCAGCGACGGTACGTCGCCTTCGACGAACACGTAACGGCCCGCGGTCCACGCAAGCAGGTCCGCGATCTCATCGGCGAGCTTGCGGCGCATCGCGTCGATCAGTTGCGTTTCGTCGATCGCACCAAGAATCAGCAGGATGCGGCCCAGCGCGAGCTGCGAGGCCTGTTTGATCTCCAGCGCTTTCCGCCGCTGCTCTTCGCTGATCGCGCCATCCATCACCAGGCGCTCGGCGAGGAACTTCTCCCGATCATTCGACGCGCACGAGAAGACGCGGCCATCCTCGAAGAAGATCTCCTTCTGGTGGCCATGCGACTCGATTAAAAGCGTGCCGGTGCGACGCGCCGCCGCGAGCTCGAGCAGCAACGTCGCAGGTGTCGTCGACGCGAGAGCGCGCCACTCCGGCTCGGGCTCCGCCGTGCTCACGATCTCTTCGACGACCGGTGCCGTCGCCGCGGCGAGCTTCGCGCCCATGCTCCGCAACTCGTCTTCGGCGAGCTTGCGCCGATCGATCTCGTCGCGAAGCGCGGCGGTCATGATGCGCAACTCGTTCATCGTTTCTTCCGAGGTGCGGCGCAGGTCGTCGAAGGCTTCGCGCAGCGATTCCTCGGTGCGCTTGCGCTTTTCGATCTCGACACGCAACGGCTCGACTGGCTCGTGCGCCACGAACTTCGGCGGATCCTTTTTCGCCAGCACCGGCTCGCTCGTGGCCATCACCGTTTCGACGTAACCCTTCACGCCGGAGCTGTCGAACGGCGCGATCGTGCAGCGCACCCAGAAGTGCGAACCGTCTTTGCGCACGCGCCAGTCATCCATCTCCATCCGATGCAGCGACGCGTTCTGCAGCACGCCTGTCGATTTGCCAGCCCAACTATCTGCGTCGCGATAGAGCACGCGGCGGTTCTTCCCGAGGATCTCGGCGCGCGAATAACCGAAAATCGCTTCGGCGCCCGCGCTCCATCCCGTGATCGTGCCGCGCTCGTCGGTGCGAATGACCGCAACTCCCGGGAGATGATCGACGACGGACGGTTGCGGCTCGTCGAGCACGTGGATGAAGACGTCGTGCGCAAGCGCGGTGAGCACATCGAAGGAGCGGTACTGGCCGTTGCGCACCATGAGGCGCTTCTCGATGCGATAGCTGGTCAGCTCGCCCCCGACCAGTCGCTTCATGAGCATCCGCTCGCCGCGCGCGTCGTCGGGATGGGTGATGCTGTTCAGCGTGATGCGTCCGAGCTCGCCCGTCGTATAGCCAACCAGCGAGCGAAATCGTTCGTTCAGAAACAACCAGTGTCCATCAGGCGTCGCGACCGCGATGCCCATCGGCACGTTCGCGAAGGCCATCTTCACGCGATCCTCGCGAGGCGTTGTCCGCTTCGGAGCCACGCCGGGCTTCCGCACGAGGGACATCACGTGGTCGACGAGAGGGATGCGCATGTTCGGGAAGCGCGAATGGTAACGCGAGTCGAGGCGACGGGAGGCCTCCGCGGCCGGTCGCCTCAATCCGCGTTGCGAATCAAAGTTCCGGCACGGTCCACATCGAGGCGTCGCTCACGCCGCTGCACGAACGCTTCTTCGAACGCCACCTGCACGATCGCGGCGACCGGAATGGCCATGATCGCGCCGACGATCCCGAGCAGCGAAGCGCCGATCATGAAGGCGATGAAGACCGCGAGTGGAGAGATCGACACCTTCTTCGACATCACCCGCGGCACGATCAACAGATTCTCGGCCTTCTGCAACACGACCGCGAACACGAGATACGACCAGAACTGCCAGCGCGACTGCAGGAGAGCGATCGCGAGCACCGGAATCGCGCCGATGGTCGGGCCGATCACCGGAATCAGCTCGCCGACGGCGGCCACGATCGCCAGCGGCAACGCATACGGAATGCGCACCGCCACCAGAAACACGAATGTCGACACGCCGATGATTGCGGAGAGTAAGAGTTGCGCGGAGAGCCAGGAGCTCATCCGGCCCGCAATCCTCTTCAGCATCCTCCTCTTCTCCCCCCGCACCTCCGGTGGATAGACGAGCAGGAACAGATTCCGGAGCCGCTCCGCGTCGATGAGCATGTACGCGATCATGAACATCACCGCGAAGATCGCCGCGATGAGCGACGCCGCATTGCGCATGTACGCGAAGACGCGCGAGCGCGGCAGCTCGACGCCACTGCGGAGTTGCTCGCGGACGGATTCGACCGGCAGGATTCCTTCGAGCGGCTTGAGGATGTTCTCGTCGATGAGCACCGGCAACCGCGCCCCGAGCTCGTCGGTGTCGGCGATGAGCCGCGGTACGACCATCACGCCGACCGCGACGACGGTGAGCAGCAGCGGCAGGTAGACGATCATCACCGCCGCGCCGCGCGACATTTGACGGTGGAAGCGATAACGCCAGAAGAGGCGCACGCGGCGCACCGCCGGCGCGATTCCGGCGGCAAGCGCCGCGGCGATGAAGACGAGCAACAACACGTGCCGCGCGTACCAGCACAGCGCAGCGACCGCGATGGCGGCGCCGAGGATCAGGACTTTCTTCGTGAAGAGCTCGAGCTCGTTGCGCGGCGTACGGTCGAGACGTCGTGGCTCGCTCGTTCGGCGTTCACTCGGATGTGGATAAAGGGCCACCGTCGCTTACCCCAGGAACCGCTGAATGGCGGCCTCGATCTGCCCCCGCGGCACCGCCCCCACAACCCTTCCCGCCTCGGCACCATCACGGAAGAAGACCAGCAGCGGAATGCCCTGCACGCCGAATTGCGCCGCAGTCCGCGGGTTCTCGTCGACGTTGAGCTTCGCGAACGTGACGTCGCTGCGCTCGGCGGCGAGCTCGTCGAGGATCGGAGCGATCATCCGGCACGGCCCGCACCATGCGGCCCAGAAATCAACGACGAAGTTGCCATTGCGGATCGTGCTGGCGAAGTTCGCGTCGGTGACCTTGATCGGCTGGCCGCCCTGCGCCGCGCCGCTCTCCAGTGCTGTCTTGCACTTCCCGCAGACCGCCGTCTGCCCGCTGCCGACGGCGGGTACGCGATTGGCCTGTCCGCAGTTCGGACAGCGGAGGATCTGACCGTCCATGCCCGCCCCTTCTGCGAAATGTGAGCCGAACGCGTCAGCCGCGATCGGTTTTCGTAACGAAGAGGCCGTAACTGACAGCGCTGAGCAGCAGAAATGAGCCTACCGCTGCCCAATGAAGACTGGTGTAGGCGGCGAAATGCGCCCCCTTCGGCGTATCCCGGAGATAGTGAATCGTCGTGTAACTGTACGGCCACCATGTCGCGAAGTTCGACGACACCGCGGCCAGCGCGCCGACCCAGGCCATGAATCCGACTCCGATCGGAACGAGAACGTTGTTCGAGCGCAGCGCCATGAGGTACTGCGCGGCAACGATCGGCAACGCGGCGGCGAAATACAGCGCGTTTTCTCTCAGTAAAGGCAGTGAGAAGAAGCTGCCTTTCGGGTGAGGAACACCCGGCACGAGCAGCGACGGCAACATTGCCGATACGTAAATGCCGGCGTTGAACAGCAGGAGAAACTGCACCAGCATCACCACAATCACGGCGAGCTTCGACAGGAAAATCACCGCCGTGCTCACCGGCAGCGTGTGCACCTGCTTCCAGGCGTTGCTCCTGAACTCGATCTGCGTGATCAGGCTCGTCGCCAGCATGGCTCCGAGCGGCAGGAAGAACACCGCCATCGACTCCCATGACGCGCGCCACAACTTCGGCCAGAACGAGTCCGCGGCGTAAATCGCAGGCAGACCTTTGTAATGAATCAAGCGAACGACGGCGACGATCGCCGGCGTAAAGAGACTGCCCGCAATGACGAGCGCCGATGCGGAGCTGCGTTTCCGCTTGAGCCATTCGGCGTGGAAGGCGTGGAGCAATATCATTCGCTCACCAGGTTCAGAAACATCGACTCGAGGTCGTGGCGGACGGTGCGGATCTCATAAACATCGAGATTACGCATCGTCAGTCGTCTGTTGAGCGCCGCAATGCGCTCTCCCGTTAATGCAGGCAGGACGATCTCCCCTTCGTCCAGGCGTGCCTCGATGCCGTGTTGTGTGATGGTCTGTAATGCGGCCGCGTTGTCGCTCGTGGAAACGCGCACGGACAGCACTTGCTGGCGATGCCGCCGCAACTTCTCGATCGTTCCCTGAAACAGCAACTCCCCTCGGCCGAGGATTCCGACATGCGTGGCGATCTTCTCGATCTCCGTCAGCAGATGGCTGGAGACGAGAATCGTGCAGCCATGCCCGCGATTGAGCTCGATCAGCAAGTTGCGGATCTCGATGATCCCGTTCGGATCGAGTCCGTTCGTCGGCTCGTCCAGGATCAGCAGTGACGGACGATGCAGCAGCGCGGCCGCGATGCCGAGGCGCTGTCGCATGCCGAGCGAAAACTGCTTCGCGCGTTTGCGGCCGGTATCGCCGAGGCCGACCAGCTCGAGCACTTCCTGAATGCGCGATTCAGGGCACCGATGGATGAGTTGCAGCACCCGCAGGTTCTCGGCAGCGGTGAGGTGATCATAGAGCGACGGACTCTCGATCATCGAGCCGACGTTTTTGAGAATCCCGATGCGGTGACGATCGAAACGCTTGCCGAAGATCGAGACCTCGCCGCGCTGCGGCTTGAGCAGGCCGAGGATGAGGCGGAGCGTGGTGGTCTTGCCCGCGCCGTTCGGTCCGAGGAAGCCGTAGATGCTGCCGGCGGGGACCTGCATGCTCACGCCGCCGAGCACGTCGTGATGGCCGAAGCGGTGGTGGATGTTGGCGGTTTCGACGATCATCGACTTTAAGTGAGACTTAAACTAACATCACGCCATAAAGTGGTCAACGAGAAAACAGACGTCCGATTGCACAGCGCGCGGATGCGCCGCTTGGTCAGCTTCCTGTGGGCGGTCTGCGCGGTGCTCGTGGTGCTGGAGCGATTCAGCGCCGCGACCATCGAAGCATTCCGCAGCGGGTTTGCGGACGGGGCGTTGCGCGCGCTCGCGTGTCAGGCAGCCGCCGCGATCCCCGAAGGGTTGTATCTGCTGGCGTTGTGGTGGGTGCGCGACGCGCTCGCGGCGTTCTCGCGGGGTGAGCTCTTCGCGACGCCGATGACGCGCATGCTCGATCGCGTGGGAGTGCTCCTCGCCTGCGGCGCGGCCGTGCGCATCCTGGTCGTGCCGGGCGTTTGCCGTTTGCTCGGATTCGACGCCGGATACTGGATCGCGTTCGACGCCGCCAGTCTCGTCCTGGCCGCGCTCGGTCTGTCACTCAAGGCGATCGCGGGCGTCCTGCGTCACGCCGCCGCGATCCAATCCGAGCTCGACGAGATCTTCTGATGCCGATCGTGATCACCATGGACGCCGTCCTCGCCCGCCGAAAGTTACGAGCGAAAGAAGTGGCGGAGACGATCGGCGTGAGCGAAACGCATTTGTCCTTGTTCCGCTCCGGCAAAGTGCGCGGCATCCGTTTCTCGACCCTCGCGAAGTTGTGCGCCGCGCTCGATTGCCAGCCGGGCGATTTGCTCGCGTATCGGGAGGGGACGGAGGACGATGAAGAGTCTTAGCGTCGTGGAGTCGGCGGCGCGGTGGTTTCTGCAACTCCGTCGCGCGCCGCGCGTATCTGGCTGCGTCGTCCAATTCGCTGTGAAGCGAGGCTCGATGTTCATTCGTCGGTTGATCGTTCTTGGTCTGTTGCTGTCGTCCGCCTGCGCCCATCGCTCCAGTGCATTCCGTGACCTCGACGCGGCGATCGAGAAGGAGCTCGCCAATGCGATCCCTTCGATCGCCGTAGCCGTCGCCAGAAATGGTTCGATCGTTCACCAAGCCGCGTTCGGATTCGCAGACGCTGAAGCGAGTCGACGAGCCACGGTGAGCACGCCGTATCCCCTCGCGTCGGTGACGAAGCCCCTCGTCGCCACCGGAATGATGGTGCTCGCCGAGCGCAAACGCGTCGATCTCGATTTGCCGGCGCACCAATATGCGGGCGGCCGGGTTCAGCCGACAGAACGTTACACGCTCCGCCAGCTCCTCAACCACACCGCTGGATTGCCGACGTACGCGACGATCCGCTGGAGCGGCGAAGCTTCACCATCGCACGACGCTGCGACGATGTTCCACCGTTACGGATTCGCCGCGCATCCACCGGGCACGGTCTCCGAGTACTCGAACATCGGATATGGCCTGGTCGGCCACATCATCGCGGAACAGAGCGGTCAGAGCCTGGCGACGTTCCTCGAACGCGAGGTCTTCCGTCCGCTGGGAATGCGCAACACGATGATGCTCGAGTCGGCCGCAGTTCCGCCGGGGGTGGCACGCAAATATGACGCGTCCGGGAAGGCGTTGCCGGAGACCTTCAACGACACTCCGGGTGCCGGCAACATCTACGCGAGCGTGCACGACCTCGTTCGCTTTGGAATGTTTCATCTCGACGATCGCCCCTCGCGCGTTCTCAGTCGCGCGGCGAAGGAGGCGATGCGCAGCTACGTCGAGCCTGGCGCGCTCTATCCGTATTACGACTCGTCGCGCTATGGGCTCGGTTGGTACTTCCGCACGACGGCGAACGGCACTCGCGTCGTATGGCATGAAGGAGGGATGCCGGGTGCGAGCTCGATCCTTGTGCTGCTGCCCGATCAGAAGATCGTCGCCGCGGTCCTCATCAACGCGAACGATCGGAACGACGTCGCGCAGTCGATCGCGAACCGCCTCATCGCCAGCGTCGAGCCTGCGATGCAGCCGCTGACGTTCGTCCCGACCGACGGCTTCGTCGCCTACGACGCACAACCGGCGTATCTCGGACGATGGGAAGGCGCGCTCACCGTCGATGGCCGTGCGTTGCGCTGCACGATGACCTTCGATGCGGGCGGAAAGGTCACCGTCGCGTTTCCCGATCGCGCTGCGGATGACTTCCTGCCGCGCCACTCCACCTTCAACGCGCTGGTGAACGGTGACCTGCTCCTCGGCACAATTGCCGGCACACTCCCGGGCAGCGACATCGCGCAGAAGCCGGGCGGATATGTGCTGTTGCGGCTCGTGCGGCGCGGCGATCAACTCTCCGGAACGATGATCGCGTACGCGTCACCGGAAGGTTTGCGTCACCTATATCCGTTTGCGGTGTCCTTGCGGCGCGTTCACGCCGCGAGGTAGCCGCACACGCACTCCTCAATAGTCCCACCACTCTGGCATAATACTTGACATGTAAACTATTACGTCCTATATTGCGCGCATGCGCCGCTCGATCACCGACGAGATCAAACAAACGCGGCCGTTCCGTTCAAAATCGCAGGAAGCGACGATCGCGCTGATGCGCACCGCTCACCTGCTGCGGCGGCAGGCGGACGCACTCGTTTCGACCGAGGGGATCACGCTGCAGCAGTTCAATGTGCTGCGCATTCTGCGCGGCGCGCGCGGGCCACTGCCGACGATGGAGATCTCGACGCGGATGATCGAGCCGGCGTGCGGGATTACGCGCCTGATTGCAACGCTCGAAGAGCGCGAGCTCGTCAAGCGCGAACAGTGGGCGGGCGATCGTCGCCAGGTGCTCTGCCAGATCACACCTTCCGGTTTACGCCTGCTCGAGCGGCTCGACGATCGCGTGAACGTCCTCGACGATCGAACCACCGGCAACATCCCGCCCGACAAGGTCGACATCCTGCTCGAGATTCTTTCCGACATCCGCGAACGCGCGGAGAAAAACATGCCCGAGGAATAGCGCTTTCATTCACTCGATACTTCACGTGTCAACTAACCAGGAGAATCCAATGTCATCCCTCTGCGTCGACCGCTATGACCACCTTCCCTCCGCAACCGCCCCGCGCATCGTCCGTGCGTTGCTCGCCACCGACAACAACGCACTGCTCACCACCCTCCGCCTCACCCTCGGCGTGGTGATGCTGCCGCACGGCCTGCAGAAGACCGTAGGCTGGTTCGGCGGCTATGGCTTCGAGGGCACGATGAACGGCTTCGCCGGCCTGGGCATCCCGGCCGTGCTTGCGTTCCTCGCCATCTTCGCGGAGAGCGCCGGCGCGATTGCACTGATCACCGGCATCACCACGCGCATCGCCGCATTCGGCGTCGGCGTCACACTCACCGTCGCGGCGACGATGCACAAAGCGAACGGGTTCTTCATGAACTGGAGCGGCCAGCAGAAGGGCGAAGGCGTCGAGTTCCACATCCTCGCCGTGGCCATCGCCGTCGTGCTCATGATCGGCGGCGCCGGACGCTTCTCGATCGACCGCGCGATCACGAAGTGACGGTGTCAGCGCCGCGAGGCGGCGGATGCTCGCCTCGTGGGACGTGCCTTTGGCGCTATCGTGATCCGGGTCCATCACTCCGAGAGTTTCCGCGTCGCCTTCGGAGATTCGCTGCCCATCGCATGAGCGCTCTTGTTGCCGATCGCCTTTCCGGCGGTGCCCGAGCCGCTGCGCGGCGGCCAACACACCACCGCTCGCTGCGCATCCTTCTGGCCGAGGATGAGGCGATCAATCCCATCATCGCCATCACCGCTCATGCGCTCGCGGGCGATCGCGAGCGCTGTCTTGCGGCAGGGATGAACGACTCCTTGAGCAAACCATTGAGCCTGCCCCTCCTTGCATCCGAGCCGGCCCCGCTCAGGCGCGCCCCGTTGCGTTCCACGCTCCCCCTCGTGAGCCGCACAAGAGCTCACAATCCCATGCGCCGCATGAGATCCGCGTAGCGTGGGTCACTGCGCAACGGCTCGAATGCCGGGCCCACCGCCACCCAGCGCAGGAGATAGAGGCGGTCGCGGTAAGCGCGCTCGAGCCAGTAGAAGGCGCGGTCGTGGTCTCCCAACGCCGTCCACGCGACCGCGAGATTGTGCGAGGGAGCAGGCGCGCGCTCGCCAAACTTCTCGATGTCGCGGACGATTGCCAGTGCCTCTTCGCGGCGGCCGGCCTTCGCCAGCGCGAATGCCTTGAGCGCGAGGAGTTGCGAGGAGTTACCGCGGCCCGTGAGCGCCTTATCGAACGTGGCAACTGCGGCCTCCGGGTTTTTGGCGTTGACCTGAATCAAGCCGATGTGCAGCAGGGCCGGGACCAGATTGGGATGCAGACGCAACGTCTCTTCCAAATGCGCAATCGCTTCCGCGTCGCGGCCCGTGTTCTCGAGCACGATGCCGCGGCCCACCCCCCACAGCGGCGAGAGCGGATCGATCTCCAACGCGCGACGGGAGTGCTCGAGCGCGTCGTCGAACCTGCGGCGGAAGAGCTGGAGCATCGCGAACTGCCCATGCGCGACGTCGGAATTCGGATTGAGCTCGAGCGCGCGGCGATATTCGCGTTCGGCGCCCGACCAGTTCCAGTCGTGATCGCCGTAAACCTGCGCCAGTGCTGCATGCCCTTCGGCGGACTCCGGGTCGAGCACGACGGCCTTCATCGCGGCGCCGCGCGCCTGCTCGAACATTTCGCGAGGCGGAGCGTTCCCGAAGCGCCCGCGTTGCAGCCACGACTCGGCGATGCCCGCCCACGCCGCGGCGAAGCGCGGATCCCGCTCGATCGCCCGCCGGAAGAACTCCTCGGCGCGCTTCGGCTCCGGAAAAAGCCAGTATCGCCCCTTCAGATACAGCTCATACGCCTGGAGATCGGATGTCACCTTTCGCGTCGGCTGTGTCCCCGCACCATCCGTCAGTGCGCGCGCGACGCGCTCCGCGACGAGATCCTGGACCGCGAAGAGATCATCCTCGGTCTCGTCGAGCTGGCCCGCCCAGATCGGAGCGCCGTCGCTCGTGCGGAGCAGTCTGACCGTGACCCGGATGCGGGAATCGCGGCGCTGGATGCTGCCATCGACGACCGCATCAACGCCGAGGGCTTTCCCCGCGGCAAGGGGGTCGTCGTCGAGATCTGAAAAGCGGCGCACGGCGCTCACGGGACGAACGACGACGGCCGGGATGCGGCTGAGGCGCGTGATGAGCGTATCAGCCATCCCGAGCTCGAGCGCCTCATCGCGCCGAGCAGCCGCGAGCGGCTTGAATGGAAGGACAGCCAGCGATCGGATCGACGGAGATCGCGGAACCGCATCGCGCTTCATGAGGACCGCGGTAACGACCGCGCCGAGGATCACCAGCGCCAGTCCCGCCAGCCACGGCCAGGACCGGCGCGTCTCTGAAACGGTGATCGTCGTTCGCTCCTCCTGCTCGACGATGGCTTCCGTCGCGACCGTGTCGTCGACGCGGTGCAGCGGCGCCACGAACTGATAGCCGCGTCCCGGAATCGTCGCGATGCAGCGCGCTCCCTCCGGCCCGAGGGCCTTGCGCAGCGTCGAGATCTGGAAGGCGAGGTTGCTCTCCTCGACCGATGTGTCGGGCCAGAGCGTCTCCATCAGCTCGTCCTTCGACACGACCGCACCGCCGCGCTGAACGAGAACGACCAGGAGATCGAACGCTTTCGGCGTGATGTCAACCGCGCTGCCGCTCCGCGCGAGCATCCGGCGGTCGCGGTCGAGGACGAACGGACCGAATGCGAACACGGCAGCCTCACTCCCGGGCAGGGCGCTCATTTCTCAGAAGAACTCAGAGATTCTAAGCGCCCTCTCAGGACTTCTCACCATCCCGGAGCCGATCCTGCGGGCCATGGAGGAGCCGATGGCTCGCACGATCACCATCACGACCGAGCGCATTCGCAGGGTCCTTGTCCGCACTTCGCAGGCGATCGCGCGGGACATCCCGAGGAACTCCGAGGAACCCGTGGAACCCCAGGAAAAGAAAAAGGAGAAACGCACGTGAAGAAACTCATCGCCGCATTCGTATTCATCGCCATCGCCGCCGTTCCTGCGCGGCCGCAGGGGCCGCCGTTCGTGGCCGGGCTGCAACTCCCGTCGAAAGTCGCGTTCTCACGGCATCGGAATCTGGTCGTCGCCGAGTCAGGGACGCCGGCCAACAACACCGGCCGGATCTCGCTCATCAACCGCGCTACTGTGACGCGGCTGACGCTCGTCGATGGCCTCCCCTCGGGCCTCAGCCGCGCCGAGGGACCGGGCACGCCGTCCGGCCCCTCGGGCGTCGCGGTGCAGGACCGCACTGTCTACGTCACCATCGGTGCGGGCGACGCCGTACTGCCTGGCCCTGCGCCCGGAACTGAGCAGCGCAACCCGGAAGTCGCCTCGCCGATCCTGGCATCGCTTCTCTCAATGCAGTCGAGCGTTCCGCTGGATGAAAGCGCGGGCGGTTTCTCACTGAACCCATCGGATCATGCGACGCTGAAGAGCGGCCAGGCTGTCACGCTGCACAACAGCGCGGGCGAAGAACTGGTGGTCCGCCTCGTCGCCGATTTCCCGGATTACACCGAGGAGCCGCGGCCGGACTTTCCGACGAACGTGCGTGCCGGGAATCCGTTTGGGGTGGCCGTGCTCGGGCAGACGTTGTACGTCGTGGACGCCAGCCAGAACGTGGTCCGGCGCGTTGACGCGAACACCGGCCAGACCACGACGCTCTCGACGATCGGCAAGGTCCAGAACCCGATGCCGGTCGGGCCGCCAGTGATCGATCCTGTTCCGGACAGCATTCACCTGCGCGGCAACGATCTGGTCATCACGACACTGACCGGTTTTCCCTTCCCGATCGGCCGAGCGAGCGTTCTGCGCGTCAATACGGCCGGCGGCGCAACGGACACACTCGTTTCCGGCCTCACCTCGGCCATCGACTCCGCGCCGCTCGGCAACAGTGCGAACGATCCGCTGCTGGTCCTGGAGTTCAGCACGAACATGCTGGAGGGCGCGCCGGGACGCCTGCGGCTGGTGACGCCGTCGGGCTCATCGACCACGATCGCCGAAGGGTTGCCGACTCCGACCAGCATGGTTGTGGATCAGACCACCGGCGAGGTATTCATCACGCACATCTTTCCCGGCTTCATCACGCGCATCAACGCGGCCGCGCTGCTCCCGGACGCGCCGCCGACGGCGGTGATCCCGGCGGTAGCCACTGCGTCGGGTGCCTTTGGTTCGCAGTTCACAACCAGCATGCAGGTCAGCAATCCGCATCCGTTTGCGATCTCGGGGCGGTTCGTCGTGCATCCCGCGGGAACGGAGGGATCATCGGGCGATCCGTCGACGCCGTACTCGCTTGCGCCGTTCGCGACGACGAGGTTCGATAACTTGATCGGCAGCGGCCTCGGCTCGGTGGATGTCCTCGCGGCCGTCGGCTCCGCGCCGGTCATCGTGACGACTGTGACCGAGACCTCGTCGATGAATCGCCTGCAGATGCCGACCATTGATCCGGCGGACGCGATCTCCGCCGGCATGCGCGGTACGCTCATCACTCCGGCGGATCCCTCGCGCGAGCGGTTCAACATCGGAATCCGCACTCTCGGCGACGGAGCGAGCGTGACCGTTCGTCTGCACGACACCTCGGGAGCGTTCGTGAAGACAGTCACGCGCGCCTTCGGCCCCGACTTCTTCCACCAGTTCGCGTTCTCCGACCTTCTCGCCACATCGCTCGGCGCGAATCAGGCCGTGACGTTCGAGGTGGTGAGCGGCAGCGCAGTCATCTATGGATCCGCTGTGGACAAGACGACGGGAGCGATGTCACTGCAGTTGGCCCAGGGAATCAGCGACTGACCGCGCGAAGCGTGGTCCGCGTCACGCGACCTCCGGCGTGGTCACGCCGGAGGTCGCGGGTTTCCTGTGCTAGGGTTTCGCATCGTCGCCTGCCCTCTGGCAGGTCGCTGGGAGCGGGCATGGATCACTGTGATTCATGCCGCACTGCCTGCTCGATCTCCTGCCGCTTGCGCCAGTAATAGCCGGCCGCCGGCTCCGCGGTGATCACTTTTTCGATCGCGATCAGCATCTCGAGGTATTCGGCCGCCGATACGACGCGAGGTGTGAATCGCGACCGATCCATTTGCAACAGGCGAAATTGGATGACTGGATCTGCATCGGAGCGGATCCGCGATATCCACCATTCTTTTGTGACGTTCATCCGCACGCCGTGCCACATGCTGATGAACCACGGCATGTAGGTGTAGCCGATAGCGCAGAGCACGGCGAGAATCAGAATCAGACCGAGAACGAGCGCCAGAATGCCGCCGGCGGCGATGAGGAAAGCGACGATGGCGGTCTTCCACAGGATGAGCAGCGCGCGTCCGGACGGAATGAACCACACCACGCCGCAGACAATCGCCGTCGACAGCACGAGTCCCGCCAGTATCCTTTGCCATAGTTTGTGGCCATCGAACGCCTTCATGACCAGCAAACCGACGATCACCAATATCCAGAAGCCGCCGATAATCCACACGATCGCGTCGAAAAGCCCTTCGAGGATGCGCGCGATACCGATACTGTTCAACCACGGCCGTATCCTGGGCCACGCGGCGGAAACCACGATCATGAGCACGTAGAAGATGACCTGTCCCGGGTTCAGGAAACTCTTGTACACGCCCAGCAGATCCCGAGTTTCCGAGCCCGCCTGCGAGGCCCACATCAGGCGTGCAGCGGTCTGACGCGTCTGTCGGTTCGTCGCAACCTGCAATAGCATCAGATAGGTAAACGCGAAGCCCCAGAAGCAAAGCTCGACGACAAGCACCGGCACGAAGAGCAGCCCCATCACCGCGAAGCCGACGCCGAAAACCATCAGGACATTGATCTGGACCATTCCCCAGATCAGGAACCACACCGACGCCAGCACGTACGTCGAACCGATCGCCGAGCGTCCCAGTCCGAATGACGTGTTACTTCGGAACAACGGCACCAGGCCGCAGACCGCGCCGGAAAGAATGATCACTGCCGTCCACGGATCGTTGAGCAGCCGCGGATTCTTGTAGGACGCATTCACCGCCGTCCACACGATGGCCGTCACTGCCGCGGACAACATCGCGATCCAGAACAATACCTGGCAAAGCGCCGCCCACAACGTCACCACCAGCCATCGGCGCCCGCTGCTGCGCGCGGCGCGGACGTAGGTCCCGATGCGCCGCAACACCATCTCTGACGCGAGATCGATGCTCAGATCGATGCCGAGGTTGCGCGTCAGATCGACGCGACTGACGGCGGCGACGAGCAGGATGGCCTGATTGCGTACCCATCCGATCGTTGACGCGAGCGGCACCGCGAGCGCGTCCGTCACGCTCGCTCCCGGCGCGTTTTTCCACGCCCACAACATCTTCACCTGCGAGGTCGGCCGCCCTGTGCGCGCCGCCGCTCCCAGCGCGGTCCGGAAACTCTCCTCGAACGTCGCGGGCAATGAGGTCTTTTGCGCCACCGACTCCCGTACGATGTGTGACGCCAGCACGATTCGATCGGTCCACAGCCGCTCCTCGTGGGCATCCACCGGCCACGGTTCGTCGGGTAGCTCCTGCACCAGCGGAGCCGACAACGAACGCTCCAGTTCCACCAACGCGCGGCACTGCGGATTCAGCGACGCGAGATTGAGCAACGTCTCCTGCCACGCCGGGATATCGAGAGCATGACTCCAGTCGATCCCCTTCTCGCCATCCGGCTGCGCCAGGAACCGCGCGGCGAAATACTCTTGATACCGGTGATGCGCAAAGCGGATGCGGCTCTCGTCATCCGCATCGGTCTGTAGGATGCCGGCTCGTAGTCCGACGTCGACCACGCGCTCCGCGTTCGGATGCTCCGCCGCGAGCGTCTCGATCGCTACGTCGCCCCGCTTGTGTTTGAACAATTCGATCGCGATCCGCGCCCAGCCGTCGAGCAGTGACGCCGGCTCGTCGACCATCAACTGGAGGCGCCTTTTCTCCGCCATATCGACCAAATGCTGTTCGACGTAACTCGCGAACAGCTCGGCGCGCGTCGCTGGCCATGATCGCTTCGAATGGATGTACTGGCAGGTCAGGTACAGCATCAGCGGGTTGTTGATCAGGTCCGCCAGCCCCGCCTGCGTGCGCAGATCGCGCACGAGTTCGCCCGGCCGCTGATACGTTACCTCGTCGACCGTCACCGGCATCTTGACGTTGCGCCGCACGAACTCAGCGATCTGCGACTCCTCGAACGGCAGCAGCACGAGCTGGCGGTGCTGAAAGTCGGTCGTGAAATCGTTGATGCGGCAGCTGAAGAGCGTGCGCACTTCTTTTTCATACTCGCTGGCGAAGCGGCTCAGCTCCTGGACCCGCTGGTTGTAGCGCTTCCGCTCCATCTCATCCATGCCGTCGAACAACACGATGAGACGGCGTTCCTCGATCAGCACGGGCACCGCGTCACGGACAGCCTGGAACCCGGCCGGAATCTGCGAGCGGATGAAGTCGACGATGTCCCCTGTTCCGGCGCCGACGACCGAGGTGTACGCGCCGAGTCGCGCGAAGACCACCAACGGCGGACGCGGCCCGCGGCACTTCCGTATCACCATCTCGCGCGCCACTTCGCGGAGAGTCATGCTCTTGCCGCTCCCCGGCTCGCCGAGGAGGATGACCGGGCGTTGGGAGTGAAAGAGCGTCGCCACTGCGTCGCGCACGATCTTGCTGCGGCGGCTCAGCGAAGCGAGCTGCGCGCTTGACTGATCGCCGCCGCGCGACAGGCCGGAGAGCTGTTTCAACAAGTGCCGGATCCGCCGCACCGCGGTCCCCCGCGGCACGTCGGCGTCGAACGCACCGCTCTTGCTCGAGTCGTAGATCACGTCCTGCTCGATCAGCTGAACGGAGCTGTCGAGCTCCATCCGTCTCACCAGATCCTCGTGATACTCCTGGATCGGTCGCCGCTCCTCCGGCTCGCGGACCGCGCCCCGCGTGGCGAGCGTTTCGTACAACCCATTCCAGAAGCGCGCAAGCAACGTCCAGAGTCCGTCGCGGATCACTCGACCGAACCCGAGCGTCGCGCGCGCCCGCGCTTCCGTCCGACGCACGCGATCTGCCGAGATTTCTCCCGCCGCAACCAGCGTCGCGATCTTATTTGCCCGCTGATCCTGTCCGGTGCTGAACGGCGGGAGATCGTCTTCGTCGATCCCCAAGAGCATCACCACGCGCTCGAACAGCGGCCGCGGCACCGTCCGCAGCAGGTTCCACACCTCGGCATCCGGCTTGTCGCCCAGACGCTCGCGCGTCTCGGCCACCTCTCCGTTCGTGGCCTTCACGATCAGATCGGCCAGCAGGCGGCTCGGCACTCCCATCCCCTGGCCGGCGCGCTTGCGGTCTCGGACGCGGATCACCGCGACGACGCCGTTCGCATCGTCCAGCATGGGGCCGCCGCTGTCGCCGGGATTCACGTTGCCGTCGATACCGATCATTCCGCGCTCGGGCGAGAAGCCGCTGATCGTGTATCGGCGCAGCTGGGCCGTCGTGAAGTGCTCCTCAGCCGAATCGCCGTAGCAGTCGAGCGTTTTGCCGTATAGCGTGTCGAGCGGCACTTTCGACAGCGACGCGAACGGCGTCGGTACGTTCGGCGGAGCGATCGGTTCGAGGATCGCCAAATCGCGTTTCCGATCGATTGTCGGTTTCCCGTTCGAAGTGGCGACACGGTACTGCCACGGCTCGGTGTACGGAATCGACACCGTGAGATTCTCAATGCCATCGACCACATGCAGACACGTCGCGACATGGCCGTTCTTGGTGACAAGAAAGCCGGTGGCGTGGACCGGCTCTTTTGTATTCGCGTCCCGTCCGCGGATCCGAACGAGAAAGTTAGGGATTCCCATTGGCGGACGGCGCGGCCACGAGCGGAGCCTTCTTCCAAACGACTGTGACCTTGATCGACCCTTCCGAACTCAACTTCGTCAGAATCGGAATTCCCGCTTCGCCGGCGATTTTCACGCCGAATTCGATCGACGCCTCGTCAGGCTGCACCAGTTTTTCCATCGCTTCAATTAGAGCGTTGGAGCAGGTCGTCACCAGATCGACGACTTGATCGAAGTCGACGAACGCCAGCCTATCGAACGACTGGCCGCGGTCCGCTACCGGCGCGAGGGAATCCGGAAGGTCTTCGTCGTTCGCCGGGGACGCCACGACCACGGGTGCATCGCCGGACGTCTCCACATAGATTGTGCGACCCCGCCAATTCATCGGAATTGCCGCCGCCATCCTGACCTCCATGAACAATGATTGAAGATTATTGTAGACGGATAGCGGGCAGCAGACCGGAAGAATGCTTCGTGTCAGCGATCCGCTGTCTTCCATGTATGCCGCGCGGCATAGCGAAGGCCTTCGAGAGCGATCCGCAAAAGCATTCGTGGACGAAACCTCACCGGTTTCTCGGGAGACCGCGACAACGGCGTCCGTGGATTTTCGGTCCGACCGGCGTCGAGAAATCACCGCGAGGCAGAAATATCGGTTGCCGTCTGCTGCTCGCCTCGCTCGCCGATCTGCGCTTGCTCGCCTAGGCGAAAGCGGTCATCCCATGGACGGCGCGACCTCCGGCGTCTTAAGCCGGAGGTCAGTTACACCAGCCGCATCTCGCGCGCGTACACGATCAGTTTCATCCGGCTGTCGATGGCGAGTTTGTCGAAGATCGTGCGCAGGTGGGCTTTGACGGTGCCTTCGGTGATCGACAACAGCTCCGCGATCTCCTTGTTGCGCAGGCCGCGGACGACCATGCGTACGACTTCGATCTCGCGCGCGGTCAGGACGGCCGCCGCGCGGGCCGCGCCCGACTGGCGGCGCAGTACGGCGTCGAGGGTGCGGCTGCCGATGACCTGATCCAGCCACTGTCCTCCCGCGGCCACGCGGCGGATGCAGTCGAGAATCTGCAATGGTGCGCTTTCCTTCAACACGATGCCGGCAACGCCGAGGTTCAGCGCGTCCAGAACCTGCTCGTGCTCGATGCGCGCTGTGAGCAAAACGACGCGCACGGGCGACTGCGATGCGCGCAGCTCGCGGAGCACCTCCATGCCGCTGCGGCCGGGCATCGTGAGATCGATGATGGCAACGTGCGGACGTTCCCGTGCGATCGCGGCGAATGCTTCGTTCCCGTTCGTGCAGCGTGCGACGACCCGAATATCCGGCTCGAGCGAGAGAAGCTGATCGAGACCGCCCAGGACGATGGGATGGTCGTCGGCAAGCAGGACGCGGATGGACGTGTCGTCGTTCAACGCAGTCATGATGTCGCACGCAGTCGGATTTCGACGCGCGCTCCGTCGGCGGAGCTCTCGATCGCCAGATCTCCGCCGAGGGCCGTGACACGCTCCTTCAGGCTCCAGGGGCCATGGCCGCTGGCGACGAGTTGCCTCAATTCATGCCGGCCGTGGAACGGGAAGCCTCGTCCGTTGTCCTGGACGTCGACGCGCACCATCTCTTCTTGAACGGCGACTGCGCCGCGGATCTGCGTCGCGCCGGCGTGCCGTGCGGCGTTGGTGAGTGCTTCGGCGACGAGCGCCACCACCTCGTCGGCCAGACCGATCTCGATCGCGTCGAGCTCGCGCGAGGCGTCGAACTCGATGCCCACGTTCCACTGCAGCTCGATCGCGTGCGCGGCGCGCATCAGCCGGGCGCGCAGCGAGTCGCGGCGCTGCACGAGCTCGGGCCGCAGGCCTTCCACGAAATCGCGCAAGGCGCGCTGTGCTTCGATGAGCTGCTGGCCGACGAGATCGAGCTGTTCTTCGGTATGGCGTGGATCGCGCGCGGCGGTGCGACGCGCGCCGCGCACATGCAGCGCCAGTCCGCCGAGCGACTGCAGCAGGCCGTCGTGGAGATCACGGGACAGCCGCAGACGCTCTTCGTTCGCCGCGCCCTCGCGCATCATCTCGACGAGATTGAGCTGATCCAGACCGGCGCTGACGAGGCGCACGACGATGTCGGCGAGCCGCAGATCGTCCGGGCTGGCAGCGCGCGCGTCGCGGAGGAACAGCCGTCCTTCTGCGGTCTGTGACGCGAACGGGAATCCACCCTCGAGCTCCGGCGCCGGCTCTTCCTCGAACGTGAATGCGCCGCCGCGCTCGTAGCGCACGACATACTCGCTTCCGTCGAGCTCGGACCAGGTCATGACGATGCCGCTGGTCCGCAGCGTGGCCGCCGCGTGCTCGAGCAGCCGGCGCACGCCCGCTTCGCGGTCGGCGGTGGCCACGCGCGGCCACGCGGCGAGGTTCTCGAGATCGGCGTTCGTGCGCTGCTCGTGATCGGCGCGCCGGATGATGATCGACGCGATGATGACCAGGACGCCGACGCGCATGATCACGACGCGTGGATCGGTCACGTGCTGGCCGATCGCGAGCACGATCACGACGTACGTGGCCAGCGTCCCGCAGCCCGCCCACAACATGCCGCGGCGTCCATAGAGATTCGCCGCGCCGAATGGCGTGATGAGTAGGAACGGAAAGAAGGGACTCGTACCGCCGCCGGTCATGGCAATGATCGCGGCGATGACCAGCAGATCCAGCACAAGCAGCAGCGGCGGCCGGAAGAGCCGGCCGCGCCGGTAGGTATCCCACACGAGCACCGCCGACACGACACACCACGGAAGCATGATCCACAGCGGAACGAAGCTGCCGTGGTCGCGCGCGGTGAGCGCCGCGGCCACAGTCGCGAAGGCGTGCGCGAGCAGGCGCGTGATCGCCACCAGGCGCTCCGCGCGCGCTCGCGAGACGTTCCGCGCGATTCCCTGTGCGTCACTCATCGTTCCAGGCGATCTACGACTTTGGACATAGTAAGTCTTGTCCTTCGACCGATGGTTTGCGTTGCGCGTGGCGCCGACTATGGCTGCCATGCTGCCACGCACTCATCCCAACACCACGTATCCGATCGCGGTCCCGATCGAGACGAACCGCGGCCGCGGTGAGACTCGAACCATCGGACCGACGCGGGTGACGTTCGCCACCGACGCGTCGTTCGAGACCGGCGAAGTGGTGCGTTTCGCCATGACGCTCCCGGGCGACGCAGGCGAAATGCTCGACGTCTTCTGCGCGGGTGCGGTGTGCGGCGTGACCGTCGACGGCGCCCTGTTCATCGTCGAGGCCTCCATCGACGAAAGCCGGATCTCCATCGCAAAGAAAGAGGGAAAACCATGAACCGTCTGTTCCTGTTGTCCGCATTCCTGCTGATGCTGTTCGCCTCCACCGCAGTCCATGGCGCGGCGTACACGGTGAACGCCGCCGACGATGCGAACGACGGCGCGTGCAACCCGGCGCACTGCTCGTTGCGCGAGGCCATCCTCGCCGTGAATGCCGACGGCAGCGGCTCCGTCTCGTTCGCGATCGGCAGCGGCCCGGTCACGATCAGTCCCGCCGGCCTGCTGCCCGACATCACCGGCGCAGCCACGCTCGATGCCACGACGCAGCCGGGCTACTCCGGCACGCCGATCGTCAAGGTGCGGGCGACCTTCAAGATCACCGGCAGCGACACGACCGTGCGCGGATTCGAGATCGCGAATACGCTATTCGGCGTCCACATCGCTCCGACCGCGGCCGCGTCGAACATCGCAGTCGAGCGGAACTTCATCGGTATCGATCCCACCTCGCCGGTCCTCGTCGCGGTCATCGTGCAACCCGGCGCCATTGCGTTGAGCAACGTCAGGATCGGAAACGGGACGCCTGCCGGCAGAAACGTCCTGGCGGGCAACCAGGCGGGTATCCAGATCCTGAACGGAGAGGTGACGGTCGCCGGCAACTACATCCGTCTCGCCGACGACGGCGTCACCGTCCTTCCCTTCAACATGACCGGAATCCAGATCAGCGGCGGCACGGTGCTCGTCGGTGGTTCCACCGCTGGTGCACGGAACGTCGTCAGTGGCACCTTCGGAATGAACGTGTCCGGAGGCACGGTCACGATCGCAGGAAACTACGTCGGGACGAACGCCGCCGGGACGGCGAGTGTCTCCAGCCCCACGAGTACCGGAATCTTCGTCGTCAATGCGACGGGGACGTCGATTCTGCGAAATGTTGTCACCGGCGGCATCCGGCCGGTGCGGCTCAGCAACGCGACAGGCACAATCATCCGCGGGAATTTCATCGGAACCGACGCCACCGGCAACATCGCTCTGGCGGGTTCGGACAACGGCATCGCCGGCGCCAGCACGGGTGCAGTCATCGGCGGCTCGTCGCCGGCCGATCGCAACGTCATTGAATCCGCCGGCGTTCGCGTGTCGCTCGGCGGGTCCAACAACACCGTGGCCGGCAACTTCATCGGTGTCACCGCTTCCGGCGCGGCGTTCAACACGCCGCTCGCCGGCGCGGGGATCGCCATTAGCGGCGGCGGTACAGGCAACGTGATCGGAGGCAGCGCGCCCGGCGCCGGCAACGTGATCGCCGGCAACACCGTCACCACCTCGGCCGGCGGCGGCATCAACCTCGAGACCCCCGATCCGGTCACGGTCCTCGGCAACTTCATCGGCACCAATGCCAACGGCACGATCGCCGTCGGCAGCAACGCCGGCTGGGGCATCCGCGTGAATCAAGGCTCCCACGTCATCGGCGGCGCCGGAGCGAACGAAGGAAACACGATCGTCGGCACCACAACCACCGCGCCCGGAGTCGACGGCTACGGGATCGCCGTCTACAACGACGGCGGCGCGACGATCCGTGGCAACCGCATCGGCACGAACGTCGCCGGCACCGGGGTGCTCGGCAACGCAAACGGCGGCATCTTCCTCGACACCACCGGCACCAACACGATTGGCGGAAGCGCAGCCGGAGAGGGGAACGTCCTCGCCGGCAACACCACGGAGATCGACATCCGCGGCGATTCCGCCGTGACGATCCAGGGCAACCGCATCGGGACCAACACCGCGGGCAGCGCCGACATCACTCACTCGGTGATCGGCATCCACGTCAACGCGCAAGCCGCATCGACGAAGCCGATCCTCATCGGCGGCTCAGCAGCGGGAGAGGGAAACCTGATCTCGGGAATCGATGGCGACGCGATCGTGGCCATCTCGAACGGCGGCGCCCTCACGATCCGTGGCAACCGGATCGGAACCGACGGCGCCGGGACGGCGGCCATCCCCAACGGCCGCGCCGTGAAGATCGAGCGGAACAACGCCGTGATCGAGAACAACGTCATCGCGTACAACACTCAGCGCGGCGTGTACGTCAACAGCGGCACCGGCAACCGCATCAACGCCAACTCGATCCACTCGAATGGCAGCCTCGGCATCGATCTCAATACGAACGGTGTCACGCCGAACGACGCCGGCGACGGCGACTCCGGCGCGAACAATCTGCAGAACTATCCCGTGCTCGCTTCGGCGCTCGTGACCGGAGGATCGACCACGGTCTCCGGGTCGCTCGTTTCGTCGCCGAATACGTCGTTCCTCGTCGAGGTGTTCTCGAACGTGGCCGGTGATCCGTCCGGCTTCGGCGAAGGCCAGGTGCTGATCGGCAACACCACTCTCACCACAAACGCAGGCGGCAACGCCACGTTCAACCTCACACTTGCCGCAGTCACACCGGGAAGCGTGATCAGCGCAACCGCGACGAACCAGACCACGAACGACACGAGCGAGTTCTCCGCGAACGTGGTCGCCGGCTCTCCGGGCACGTTCCAGTTCTCCAGCGCGACGTACGCGGTGACAGAAGCCGGACCGAGCGTGACACTCACCGTGACGCGCACAGGCGGCAGCGTTCCGGCGAGCGTCGACTACACGAGCACGAACGGCACCGCCGTGGCGGGCAACGATTTCGCTGCCGCCGGCGGCACGCTCAACTTCGCAGCGGCCGACACGTCGAAGACGATCGTCATTGCGATCACCAACGACGCGCTCGACGAGGATGACGAGACGTTTTCCGTGACGCTGTCGAACGCAGGCGGCGCCACCATCGGCGCACCATCCACGGCTGTCGTCACGATCAATGACAACGACGCATCACCCTCACTGAGCATCGCCGCCGCGAATGTCACTGAGGGCAACAGCGGCACGACTACGCTGACGTTCAACGTCGGCCTGTCGACGGCGAGCGGACGTCAGGTCACCGTCGACTACACGACCGTCGATCAGACCGCGAGTGCCGGATCCGACTACGGCGCGCGCTTCGGAACGCTCACGTTCGCGCCCGGCGAAGTGCTCCAGACCGTCACCGTGACGGTCAACGGCGACACGATGGCCGAGGCCAATGAGACGCTGCGTGTGCTGCTCAGCAATGCGTCGAACGCGACGCTAACCGACGCGGAAGGCTCCGGCACCATCGACAACGACGATGGGCCGCCATCGATCTCGATCGGCGATGTCACCGCGATCGAAGGCAACAGCGGCACTTCGAGCGCGACGCTCACGGTCGCGCTCACGAATCCGAGCAGCTCCATCGTCACGGCCGACTGGGCGACGAACGGCAACACCGCGACCTCCGGCAGCGACTTCGCTTCCGGCAGCGGCACCGTCACCTTCAACCCCGGCGACACCTCGGAGACGATCACCGTCTCGATCAACGGCGACACGTCGGTCGAAGGCAACGAGAACCTGTTCGTCGATCTCACCAACGCCGCGAACGGCGCGATCGCCGATGCACAAGCAACGGTGACGATCGCGGACGACGACGGCACACCCTCGCTCACGATCAGCAACATCGCCGTCGACGAGAACGCAGGAACAGCCACGCTCACCGTGCTGCTCGCCCCCGCGAGCGCGCAGGTGGTCACGGTCAACACATCGACGAGCGCCGGCACCGCAAGCGCCGGCACGGACTACACGACCACGAACACCGTCCTCACGTTTGCCGCAGGCGACACGTCGGAGAACATCATCGTGCCGATCGTGAATGACTTCGTGGCCGAGGGGGCGGAAACGTTCTCTGTGGCGCTCGATACGCCGGTAAATGCTTCGATTGCCAACGGCACCGCAACGGTGACGATCGTCGACGATGACTCGACGCCGCAATTGACGATCACCGACGCCAACGTCATCGAAGGCGACGCCGGCACCACGCCGGCGGCATTCACGGTGTCGCTGTCGCATGCGAGCGCATCGACGATCACCGTGAACTGGACCACGAACGCGGGCAGCGCAACCGCGGGCACCGACTTCGCGTCTGCGGGCGGATCGCTCACGTTCCTTCCGGGCGAGACTTCGAAGCCGGTGACGGTTAATGTCAACGGCGACACGAGCGACGAGGCGGACGAGACGTTCTTCGTCGCGTTGTCGCCGCCTGCGAATGCGACGTTCGCAAAAGCGCAAGGCACGGCCACGATCGCGGATGACGATGGAACGCCGTCTCTCGTGATCGGCGACGCGACACTCATCGAGGGCAACTCCGGCTCGAGCGCGCTCGTCTTCACCGTCACGCTCGCGGGCTCCACGGCGCATACGGTCACCGTCGGCTACGCGACCGCGGACGGTACGGCGACCGCCGGCAGCGATTACGCGGCGACCAGCGGCACGCTGACCTTCTCGTCCGGCACGACGACGCAGCAGGTGCACGTCGCGGTCATCGGAGACGCGGCCGTCGAGTCCGACGAAACGCTGTTCCTCAATCTCTCCGGTGCGTCGAACGCGACGATCTCGGACAATCAGGCTACCGGTACGATCGCGAACGACGATACGGCCGCGCCGGTGCCGTCGATCTCGGTGGGCGACATGACACTGGCGGAAGGCAACGGCGGAACCGCCAACGCCACGTTCACCGTCACGTTGAGCGTCGCGACGACGAACGCGGTGTCCGTGCAGTACGCAACGGTGAACGGAAGCGCCACGGCCGGCAGCGACTACGCGGGCGCGAGCGGTACGGTGCACTTCGCACCCGGCGCGACCTCGCAGACCGTGACGGTGGCCGTGGCAGGCGACACCTCAGTCGAGCCGGACGAAACGTTCACGCTCGATCTTTCGAATCCGACGAACGCAACGCTCGCCGACGGTCAGGGCAACGGTGTGATCGTCAACGACGACTCCCCCGCCGTCGTGCCGTCGATCTCGATCGGCGATGCAACGGTGACCGAAGGCGATTCAGGCGCGAGCTCGGCGACGTTCGCCGTCACCCTCTCCGTGGCGACGACCAACACCGTCACCGTGAGCTACACGACTGCGAATGGCAGCGCCACCGCGGGCAGCGACTACGCGGCCGCCGGCGGGACAGTGGTGTTCGCGGCAGGCGTGACCATGCAGAACATCACCATCGCGGTTGCCGGGGATCTATCCGTCGAGCCGGACGAAACGTTCACGGTCGCGCTCTCGAATCCGACGAATGCCACGACCGCCGACAGCCAGGGCGCGGGCCTGATCGTGAACGACGACTCGCCGGCGGCCGTGCCGACAATCGCGATTCACAACACGGCCGTAGACGAAGGCGACTCCGGAACCGTGACGGCGACGTTCAACGTGACACTCACGGCTTCCACGACGAACACCGTGACGGTGGACTATGCGACGGCGAACGGCAGTGCCACGGCGGGCAGCGACTACGCCGCCACGAGTGGCACTCTGGTCTTCGCGCCGGGAGTGACGTCGCGGACGATTTCGGTGGCCGTGGCGGGTGACACCGCCGCGGAAGCCAACGAGACGTTCTCGGTCCAGCTTTCGAATCCCGGCAACGCGACGTTCGCCAACTCGCAGGCACTCGGCACCATCAACGACGACGACGCTGCCACGTCGACGCCGTCGATCACCGTCTCCGACGACAACGTGAACGAGGGCAACAGCGGCACCGGCCAGGCGACCTTCACCGTCCGGCTCTCCGCGCCCACCGCAACCACGGTGACGTGCGACTACGCGACGAGCGACGGGTCGGCGACCGCCGGATCGGACTACGCATCATCGACCGGCAGCGTGGTCTTTGCACCCGGCACGACCACGCAGACGATCTCCGTCGCGATCGCGGGCGACGAGACCGTGGAACCGAACGAGACGTTCTTCGTGACGCTCTCATCGCCCGTCAACGCCACGATCGCTGACAGCAGCGGGAAGGGTACGATCGCCAACGACGACTTCCCCGCGGTCCAGCCGACGGTGACCATCAGCGACGCCGCGATCGTGGAAGGCGACACCGGGTTCCGCACGCTCCAGTTCATGGTCACGCTGTCCACCGCAACGTCCATCGTCGTGAGCGCCGAGTACGAGACCATTGACGTCACCGCCGTCACTGGTACCGACTATGGCGCGGCGCGTGGCTCGTTGCTCTTCCAGCCCGGCGTCACCTCTCAGACCATCGACGTCCCGATCCACGGCGACACGGAGATCGAGTCCGACGAAACGTTCCGCCTTCTGCTGCGCACGGTGACCGGCGCGGCCGGCAGCGGCAGCGATGCGACCGCCACGATCCGGGACGACGACAGCGGCCGGCCCGCCGCGTTCCTGCCGATCGCTGGATCGGGTGCGGGTGCGGGCGGCGCCTTCTTCCGCACGACGCTGCAGTTCCACAATCCCACCGAGCACGCGATGACCGGCAACCTCGTGATCCGCTCGATCGGTGGCGGCGAGCCGCGCATCGCGCCGTACGCGGTGCAACCGCACGAGACCCACGATGTGTCGGCTGCGTTCGGCGCCGGCTTCGTCACCGTCGACATCGCGCCGCTCACCGGCGGATTGCCGGAAGCGATGGCGCGAGTGTTCAACGACGGCGCGGAGCGCGGAACGGCCGGTCTGTCAACGACGCTCGCGTCGATCGCGGACGCGATCACCGCCGGCCGCCGCGGCGTGCTCCTCGCGCCGGCGGACGGCGCCGCGATGCGCCTCAACATCGGCCTGCGTTCGCTCGATGAAGGTGTCGACGCGACGTTCGCGCTGCGCCGCGCGTCGGGCCTCGTCGTGGAGAGCATCCCGCGCACGCTCGCGCCGAACGTGCTGATGCACCAGAGCGCCGCGACACTGTTCTCCGTGCCACTCGAACCGAACGACTCCATCGAAGTGAGCGTCCGGACCGGCAGCGCGATCGCATACGGATCCGCCGTCGACAACATCTCACAGGACCCATCGTTCGTCACCGCGAGACCGCTGCCCTGACGCAGGAGTCGATAATGGCCGCTCCATGATCCGCCCCGCCCATCACACCGACCTCCCCGCCCTTCGCGAGCTCTTCACACGCGCGAACGATGCGCCGTACGAGCTCGCGGGGGTGGTGGAGGAAAAGTGTTTCGGAGCGGGCATCGCGGGCGCGCCATCAACGCGCGTGTTTGAAGTCGACGGCGCGATCAAGGGCGCCGCCGTGACGTGCGGGAAGTGGTTGCGGATCCTCGCCGTCGATCGTGATGCGCGGCGCCGCGGCATCGGTACGGCGTTGCTCGGCGACGAGTCGGTGATCTTCGCGGAACCGGGCAACTATTTCACACCTGGCGTGCTCGCGAGCGACGAAGAGACGAAAGCATTCTTCCGCGCACGCGGCTTCATCGAAACGCAGACAACGTGGAACTTGGAAGTGGACCTCGACCATCTGGAGCGACGCGCTCTCAGCCCGTCGGATTCGCTCGACGGGCTGAGAGCCCGTCGCTCCAGGTCGGATGAGGTCCTGGCCTTCGTCGAACGCGAGTTCGGCCGCATCTGGCGCTTCGAAGCAGCAAAGGCCTTCGACACCGATCCGCCAACCGCATTCGTGGACGAGAACCTCACCGGCTTCTCGGTCCACGACGTCAACAACCGCGGCCTCGGATTCTTCGGTCCGACCGGCGTCGAAAAATCCGCGCGAGGCAAAGGCATCGGCTGCCGTTTGCTGCTCGCCTCGCTCGCCGATCTGCGCCGCCTCGGCTACGCGAAAGCGGTCATCCCGTGGACCGATGCGCTCGACTTCTACCGCAAATGCTGTGGCGCAAAACCGGCACACCAGTTCGTGACGATGCAGAAGGTATAGACTCCGCTGCCGTGAGCACCGAGAAGAGAAAAGAGAAGAAAAAAGAGTCGTTCCGCAAGGGAAAACGGCATCAGGGTTTCCTGCCGCTGGCCATCGGGCGGAGCGGCGGCGTCGTGCTGGCGTGTCTCGCGCTCTGGTTCTTCAAGAAGCAGGCGGACCAGGTCGTTCAGGGTCACGCCGACCGCTATGACGAAGCGATCATGGAGGCGGTGCATCGCATCGATCATCCGGCGATCCACAACGTCCTCCACGCCGCCACGCAACTCGGCTCGCACCTCGGCATCGGCGCAGCCGCGGGCGTCACCGCAATCATGATGTTGCAGCGCGGGCGCAAGCACGACGCGTGGACCGTGGTCGTCTCCACCGGCGGCGCGATGGCGATCAACACGATCCTCAAGAACATTTTCCGCCGCCAGCGTCCGATGGAGATGGCGCGGCGCATCAAACTTCCCGCCTCGCACAGCTTCCCGAGCGGCCACTCGCTCCTTACCGCGGCGACGTATCCGATCGTCATGCATCACCTCGTCGAACGGCACTCGCTGCCGGTGCAGGCGGTAGCCCACACGCTCGCGGGCATGATCGTCCTCAGCGTCGGGTTTTCACGCGTGTACTTCGGCGTACACTTCCCGTCCGACGTGCTCGGCGGATTCGCCGCCGGATTCGGCTGGCTGGGCCTGACGTCGCTCTCCCACACGGCCGTCGAGGCCACCGACAAAGACTAACTCCTTCAGGACGACCAATGTCATCAGTTGCATACGGCGCGAACATCGCCTTCATCGAAGAGTTGTACGAGAAATACCGCACCGATCCGCAGTCGGTGAGCGCGAGCTGGCGCGAGTTCTTCCAGGACTACGATCCGCAGCTCGAAGAAGACGATGCCGAGGAGGCTCCATCTGGAACCACGGGCTCTCAGCCCGTCGAAGTTTCACCGGCAGCAGCGCCTGCGGCGCCTCGACGGGCTGAGAGCCCGTCGCTCCAGATTGCACCAGCACCGCGGGCGACCGGCGGCACACCCGTCGCGTTGCGCGGCGCGGCGTCGAAGATCGTCGCGAACATGGAGTCGTCGCTCACGGTGCCGACGGCGACCTCCGTGCGCAACATCCCCGTCAAGGTGCTCGAGGAGAACCGCCGCGTCATCAACAATCATCTGACGCTGATCGGCCAGTCGAAAGCGTCGTTCACGCACGTCATCGCGTGGGCGCTCGTCCTGGCAGTGAAGAAGTTCCCGCGCATGAACGCCGCGTTCACCGTGCAGGACAACGTCCCCACACGCATCGATCGCACCGACGTCAACCTCGGCATCGCCATCGATCTCGAAAAGAAAGACGGCTCGCGTTCGCTGCTCGTCCCGAACATCAAACGCGCGAATGCGATGGATTTCGCGCAGTTCCTCAAGTCGTACAACGACATCGTGCGCAAGGCGCGCAACAACCAGCTCGAAGTGTCCGACTTCGAAGGCACCACGCTCTCGCTGACGAATCCCGGCACGCTCGGCACCGTCGCATCCGTGCCGCGCCTGATGCAGACGCAGGGCACCATCATCGCCACTGGTCAGATCGACTACTCCGCCGAATACGCCGCGGCCGATCCGAGCGTCCTCGCCGACCTCGGCATCTCGAAGGTCATGACCATCACGTCGACGTACGACCATCGCATCATCCAGGGTGCGGAGTCGGGCGCGTTCCTCGCGCGCGTGCACGAGCTCCTCGTCGGCGCCGACGGTTTTTACGACGACATCTATCGCGACCTGCGCATCCCGTACGAGCCTGCGCGCTGGGCGAAGGATCGTCATCGCCTTGCGCTGTCCGGCGGCGCGACCGATGAGATGGTCGCGCGCGAAGCGGCCGCGCTGCAGCTCATCAACGCCTACAGAGTGCGCGGTCACCTGCTCGCCGATCTCGACCCGCTCGAATACAAAGTCGGCAAACATCCGGAGCTCGATCCGCAGTTCTACGGCTTCACGATCTGGGACCTCGATCGCGAGTTCGTCTGCGGCGGTCTGTGCGGCAAACAGGAATCGAAGCTGCGCGACATCCTCGACACGCTGCGCGAGACGTACTGCGGCAAGATCGGCCCCGAATACATGCACATCCAGGAGACGGTGCAGAAGCGCTGGCTCCAGGACCGGATGGAGCCGTCGCGCAACAAGCAGCCGCTCGACGGCGCGACCAAGCGGCGCATCCTGCTCAAGCTCAATGACGCGGAGTCGTTCGAGCGCTTCCTGCACACGAAGTACGTCGGCCACAAGCGCTTCTCGCTCGAAGGGGCGGAGTCGCTGATCCCGATGCTCGACTTCCTTTTCAACGAAAGCACGGGCGATGGCGTCGTCGAAGCGGTCCTCGGCATGGCGCATCGCGGGCGTCTCAACGTGCTGGCAAACACACTCGGAAAATCGTACGAGCAGATCTTCCGCGAGTTCGAAGGCAACGTCGATCCGAACTCCCGCGAAGGCTCCGGCGACGTGAAGTACCACCTGGGCGCCGAAGGTGTCCACGAATCCCCTTCGGGTGGAACGATGAAGCTTTCGCTGGCGTCGAATCCGTCGCACCTCGAAGCGGTCGATCCGATCGTCGAAGGGATGGCGCGCGCGAAGCAGAAGCTGATCAACGACAAGAACCGCTCGTTCGTTTTGCCGGTCCTGCTGCACGGCGACGCGGCGTTCGCGGGACAGGGCGTCGTCGCCGAGACGCTGAATCTTTCGCAGCTCAAAGGCTACAAGACCGGCGGCACCGTGCACGTCGTGATCAACAACCAGATCGGTTTCACGACCGGTCCCGAGTCGGCACGCTCATCGACCTATGCCACCGACGTCGCGAAATCGGTGCAGGCGCCGATCTTCCACGTCAACGGCGATGATCCCGAGGCGTGCATCCGCGCGATGAAGCTCGCGTATGACTTCCGCCAGCAGTTCCATAGCGACGTCGTCATCGATCTGATCTGCTATCGCCGCCACGGCCACAACGAGGGCGACGAACCGTCGCTCACGCAGCCGAAGATGTACAAGACCATCAAGGAGCATCGCTCGGTGCGGAAAATCTACACCGAGCAGCTTCTGCGCAAAGGCGACATCGGCCCCGACGAGGCCGAGCAGTGGCTGAATCACTATCAGTCCAAGCTGCAGGACGCGTTCGATCGGACCAAGGAAGGCGACGTCCCGCACTCGAAGCAGGACCCGCTCTGGACCGACGAAGACGTGACCGGATATCAGAACGAGCCTTCGCCCGATACGTCGATCACGCAGGAAGTGCTCGACAAGGTTCGCGCGGCGCTGACCACCGTGCCGGAAGGCTTCACGCCGCATCCGAAGCTGAAGCCGGTGCTCGCGAAGCGCGCCGCGATGGCGGAAGGACGCGAGTCGATGGACTGGGGCACGGCCGAGCAGATCGCGTTCGGCTCGCTGCTCGTCGACGGATTCCGCGTACGTCTGAGCGGACAGGACGTCGGACGCGGCACGTTCTCGCATCGCCACGCGATCATCAACGACAACGTCACCGGCGAAGGCTACGTGCCGCTCAATGCGTTACGTCATGAAACGAAGCCGAACGTTGCCGATCCGGTCGTGGTCGACAATGCGCTGTCACAGGAGACGAACGAGCCGGCGGCTGAGGCGAGCTTCTCCGTCTACGACTCGCTGCTCAGCGAATACGGTGTTCTCGGGTTCGACTACGGATTTTCGGTCGCCGATCCGGGCTCGCTCGTGATCTGGGAAGCGCAGTTCGGCGATTTCATGAACGGTGCACAGATCATCATCGATCAGTTCATCTCATCGGCCGAAGAGAAATGGGGACAGCACAGCGGCATCGTGATGTCGCTGCCGCACGGCTACGAAGGACAGGGGCCGGAGCATTCATCCGCGCGGCTGGAGCGTTTCCTGACGCTTTGCGCCGAAGGAAACATGCAGGTGATCTATCCGACGACGCCGGCGCAGTACTTTCACGCGCTGCGGCGGCAGATGAAGAACAACCCGCGCAAGCCGCTGGTGGTGATGAATCCGAAGTCGCTGTTGCGCCATCCGCAGGCGGTGTCGACGGTCGACGAACTGCTTGGCGGCCGCTTCGAGCCGGTGCTGCACGACGTTGCCACGAGTGATTCCGTAAAGCGCGTGATCCTGACCTCGGGCAAGGTTTACTACGACCTCAAACAGGCGCGCGACAAGGCGAATGCGACGGTGGCGATCCTGCGCATCGAACAGTTCTATCCGTTTCCGCAGGCTTTGCTCGTCGATGCGCTGAAGGGATATCCGAACGCGACCGAGATCGTGTGGGTGCAGGAAGAGCCGCGCAACATGGGCGCGTGGCCGTTCCTGCACGAGCGCCTCGCATCGCTTCTCGGCGCGAATCAAACGTTGTCGTATGTTGGACGGCCTGTGGCAGCAGCGCCGGCGACGGGCTCACATCACCGCCACGACGAGCAGCAGAAGGCGCTCGTCGAAAAAGCGCTGGCCATCGGTTAACCCTCTCCCCCGCTCACGCGGGGCGAGGGCTACTATCGGTCAAAACTTCACGAACCGTGCGGGCAACGCCCGCACGACCAGTGAGATCCAGCGCCAGAATCCCGGCGTGTACACCGTCGACTTTTTCGTTTCGATCGCACGGTGGATCTGCGCGCCTACGGTTGCGGCGGACGCAAACAGAAAGTTCTTCTTGATCCCGCTCGTCATCGGCGTCTCCACCCAACCCGGCTTGATCAGCACGACGTTCGCGCGTCCGCGCGCGCCTTCACAGAAAGCATGAATGGCCGCTTTGGCGGCGCCGTAGACGTAGTTGCTGCGCCGGCCACGATCGCCCGCGACGGACCCGATCACCGCGAGCGTTCCTCGGCCGGCCTGCTCCATGACATTGACGAAATGAGCGGCGATTGCGATGACCGACGTGGCGTTGAGGTCGAATGCTGCGACCTGTGCGGCGACGTCATGTTCGATGGCGCGCTGATCCGGCAGCGATCCGTGTGCGATGAGGACGACGTCGGCCGCACCCGCGGCGGCGGCGAGCGCCGCATCGCGCGAACGATCGGAAAGGTCGGCGACGAACGTGTCGACATCGTCCGCACCTCGCACGCGCAGATCGCTCGCGACGGCCATCAGCTTCGCTTCGTTGCGTCCGACGAGCAGCAGCGACGCGCCGTCATTTGCATACAACTTCGCCACTTCCTGCGCGATCGCGGACGTCGCGCCGATGATCACCACGTTCATGCCGTGACCCTCCTCCAGAATGACGACGAGAACCGTGGATCGGCGAGCGCGCGCAGCTCTGCCCACCGAGGAAAGAAACGGCGGAAGCGAGCAGCGGACATGCGTGCGTCTTTCGCGGGATAGACCGAACCGCCCGCGGCCTCGACGACGTCGTCGCACGCTTCGAGCATCGGCAGCAGCACCTCGGTACGGCGCGCCGCGAAATCGAGACAGACCGTGGTGCCGGCGCGCGGGAATGAGAGCAACCCCGGCGACGCCAGCGAGCCGAATTTCTTGATCACGGTGAGGAACGACGCGAGGCGCGAGCGCGCGGCGCGATCGAGGATCTCTGCGACCGGCTCAAGCCCCGCGTTCTCCGGAATCACGCATTGATACTGCAGGAACCCGTGGCGTCCGTAGATCCTGTTCCAGTTCGCTACCGCATCGAGCGGGTAGAAGAATGGGTCGTAATGTTCGCGCTGCGGGTGGGGCTTGGCGTTCGCGTGAAAGTACGTGGTATTGAACGCGCGGACCGTCACTGAGTTCAGCGCAGCTGGCACGACCGGCACCCATCTGGAGCGACGGGCTCTCAGCCCGTCGACGGGGCCGACGGGCTGAGAGCCCGTCGCTCCAGAGTGGTTCCCTTTGAAGAAGATGCCGCGTGAGTTGCGGCCGGCGAATGAATCGAACCAGGCCACGGTGTATTCGTGCGTTGCGTCGCAATCGCGTGAGAGCTCGTCGAACTCCGTGAGCGAGCGGAACGGCACGCGCTCCACGATCATCTCCACCGATTCGATGCGACGCAGTTGAATCTCCGCGCTCACGATCAGTCCCGTGAGTCCCAGTCCGCCGATCGTGGCCGCGAACAGTGGATCACCTGGAGTGCATCGCGTGCGCGAGCCATCGGATCGCAGCAGCTCGAACGACAGCACGTGTCGTCCGAACGTCCCCGCGTGATGGTGATTCTTGCCGTGAATATCGTTCGCGATGCAGCCGCCCACGGTCACGAACTTCGTTCCGGGAGTGACCGGCGGGAACCAGCCGCGCGGCACCGCCAATCGCAGGATCGCATCGAGCGTCACGCCTGCTTCACATTCGAGTACGCCGGTTTCGGAGTCGAAGCGCCGAAAGCGATCGAGGCGCGACACGTCCAGCAAGGTGTGGTCGTTGTTCAACGGCACGTCACCGTAGCTGCGTCCGAGGCCGTACGCGAGCAGCAGATCGTCATCGGGTAAGGCGTCCTGAGGCCACGTCACATCGACGACGCGCGCCGGCCGCGACGGAATGTACCGGCCCCACGATTCGTGCGTCGTCATATCGCCGCGAACACGAGCACCGCGATCAGCGCGCCCACCGCATAACTGACGGGATCGCGCGCGGCAACGACGATCGGGTCGTCCTGAATCGTGCCGCGATGCGCGAGGAACCACATGTGCGCAATCCAGTAGAGGAACAGCGGACACACCAGCCACAACAGCCTCGGCGACTGATACAGCCGCGTGACCTGCGGGCTGGTGAGATACAACGCGAGCACGAGCACGGCCATGAATCCGCTCGCCACACCCATGCTGCGCAACAGGTCGCGATCGCCGGTCACGTAGCCGCGGCCCGGTGCCGCGTTGGTCGACTGCGCTGCCAGTAATCCGAGATCGGCGTAACGCTTGAGCAGGGCGAGGCCGACGAAGAAGAAGACGGAAAGCGCGAGCAGCCAGTCCGAGACTTCCACGCGCGCCGCGACGCCACCGGCCAGCACGCGGATGGTCCAGAGCGCGGAAAGCGCAAGCACATCCAGAAACGCGCGGCGCTTGAACACGAGCGAGTAAATGAGCGAAAGGATCGAGTAGCCCGCGAGATACGCGACCAGCTCGAGCGACACGCTGAACGCGATCGCCACCCCTGCGATCAGCAGCAACGCCGCCGCGATCATCGCCACCATCGGCGAGAGCGCACCCGACGCGATCATGCGGCTCTTCTTGGTCGGATGTGCGCGATCGAACTCCGCGTCGCGCACGTCGTTTACGAGGTACATCGCCGACGCGCAGAACGAAAACGACAGGAACGCGAGCGCCGTCGCCGTCATCGCGGCAGCGTCGCCGGTGCGATGCGCGAGGAACACCGGCGCGAAGAGGAGGACGTTTTTCGTCCAGTGCAACGGCCGGAGCGATCGCAGGAGTGCGGTCATCGTTGGCGCGGATGATACGCGGAGACGACGAGAGGCCTCTCGTCGTCTCCCGAGCGGAGCTACACTCCGCCGCGATGCCCAACGAGACGCGCTGGCGGTGTGCCACCTACGCGGCAATTGCGTTGTGGCTGTTCTTCGCCGTCCGCCTGATGATCGCGGACGTCTGGGACGAGACCAACGGCATGTTGCTCTTCAGCAGCGCCGCGCTGTCCCTCGGCGAGAAGCTGCACCTGGTGCTCACGCAATCGCTCGGATTCTGGCGGCCACTGCCGACGCTGTTCGTGGCGACGATCCTCCACTTCGTCACCGACTTTGACATCTCCTGGCGGATCCTGCGCGCGATCAACATCGCGTTCGTCGTCACCGCGGTGAAACTGCTGCTCGACGCGACACAACTGAAAGGCGCCGAGCGGTTCGTGACTACGATGGCGATGCTCTTCTCCGGCTCGGCGATCATCGTGGCCGGCTGGTACGCGAACGTGTTCGATGCGGCCGCGTTGCTACTCATCGCCATCGCCATCACGCTCCTCCTCCGCGATCGCCCCGTCGCCGCCGGCCTGATCCTCGGCATCTCGTTCTTCTGCAAAGAGACCACGGCGCTCGCGCTGCCGTTCCTGGTCATGCTCTTCGCCGCGGAACGCATCACGTCCCGCCAACTCCTCCGCACCGCCATCCCGGCCACGCTCCTCGGTGCGCTCTACTTCGCGTTGCGTTCGCAGATCGTGATGTTCGGCGGCCCGGGCGACGTCCACGGCTTCCATTCGCAAGACTTCATGCCGACGCTGCTCAATCTCCTCGAGAGTTTTTGGCGTCAGACGCTCAAGGAGCAAAGCGTGGCCGGTTTCGCGTTCCTGATCCTCTCGATCGCCGCACTGCGCCGGCCCCGCGTCATCGCCGCCGCGCTCGCGTTCCTCGGCGCCACGGCCGTCATTTACTGGGGCATGTTCGGCTCGTATCAGAACGGCCTGCTGATCACCCACATCAACTTCACGGGGCGGCTGTATCTCGTACCGGTGACGCTGATGCTGTTCCTGCTCGCGCTCGAGCGACGCACTCTGATGATCGCCGCGCTGTGTCTTCCGATCGTGTTCGGCGGTTACACGACGTGGCGCGATCACGCGCGGTTCCAGCGGATGTACAAACGGATCTACCGCGTCGCGGCGCGAACATCACCCAAACCGCTGACCGTGCATTTCCCATGGAAGCCACTGGATGACACGGTGCGCGGAATCAGAATCGGCGACATCCCGGACGCGGCGATGGTCGTCAATGCAACAACAGGACGCCTGGAGCGACGCGCTCTCAGCCCGTCGAGGCCATGACGACGGGGCTGAGAGCCCGTCGCTCCAGATTTACAACAATTGCGCGTGCCACGACTGTGCGGCTGGTTTCTCCCATGCGCCTTCGCGAATGTCCCCGAGACGCTCGACCAGCAGATCGAACACGGGCGTTTCGCGGGTGGCCTCGTTCCGAAAATCGGCGCGGCCGACGGCGCGTACTGCGTCGCGGTCGCGGAAGAACACGCGATTCGAATCGAGGATGGCGACGCCGAGCTCGCGCTCGAGCTGTTTGAGCGTGCCGAACATCCGGTCGATCGAGCAGCCGGACTTCTCGCGATGCTCATCCGCCGCCACGATCAGAAAACTTCCGTCGCGCACCTCGGCGGCTCCTGGGATGGGCGTGCCGTGCGCGGCCCAGTCCTCGAGGAACGCGTTTACCTGTCGCAGCAGCGCATCGCTTTTCTGCGCGTCGAGCGAGGGGGAGATGCCGAAGATCCAGACGTGTGCGTCATTGCTGAGCTGATCGATATTCACGCGCATGCGTGCAGCTTATAAACTGCGCGCGTGAGCATCGCAAGAATCCTCGACATGCTGACCGGCAAGACCTCCGAAGCGCAGCTGCGCCAGCAGCATGACCCTCTCCGGCTCGCCACGGCGGGCATCCTCCTCGACATTGCGTACGCCGACGGCCAGTTCTCCCCCGCTGAGGACGGCAACGTCGTCGGCTTTCTCACCGAGCGCTTTCAGCTTTCGCCGGACGACGCGCGCGAACTGCTCGAAGCCGCCGATGAGATCCGGAAGGAAATGGTCGACCATTTCGCGCTGACGAACTACATCCGCAAGAATTCGCCGCTCGCGGAGCGCATCGACATCGTGAAGACGATGTGGCGGCTCGTGTACAGCGACGGGCAACTCTCGCAGCACGAAGCCTATCTCGTGCGCAAGCTCGCCGATCTCCTCGGCCTCGAACATCACGTGATGATCGACGCGAAGTCGGCGGTGCTCAGGGAACTGGGAAGATAATTGGAGCGACGGGCTCTCGGCCCGTCGATTGTCAATCGCTCGGCGGGCTAAGAGCCCGCCACTCCAGATGGCACGGCTCCAGTCAGCAGCGCGTAGCCGATCATCTTGTACAGCAGCCGCGCGCCGACGTTCGCATCCCACTCGGTGTCGCCGGGCGAGACCTCGCATAGATCGAGACCTACGATTCGTTTGCCGGAGCGGCGGATCGCGCGCAGTAAACCGATCGCCTCGTTCCACGACAGACCGCCGGGGACGGGAGTGCCGGTGCCGGGACACAGCGTCGGATCGAGTCCGTCGATGTCCCACGATAGATAGATGTCCTGCGGCAACGCGCCCACGATCTCGTCCGCGATCCGCGCGAACGGCACTCCGTTCTCTTTTCGCGCGGCGATGTCCGCGTCGTAGAACGTGACGATGCGGCCGTTCGAGGTGTCGATCATCTGCCGCTCGGCCTGGCCGAGATCGCGCACGCCGACCTGCACGAGCTTGCCGACCCCGGAGATCTTGCGCATCACGTTGTTGAAGATCGACGCGTGTGACCAGGTGAAGCCTTCATACGCGTTGCGCAGATCGGCGTGCGCATCGAGGTGGAGGATGCCGAGGCCGGGATATTTCTGCGCGTAGGCGCGGATGGCGCCGAAGGGGACGGAGTGATCGCCGCCGAGGATCACTGCCATCTTTCCTTGGCGCAACAGTGCGACGCATTGCTCGTACACCCAGGCGTTCATCCGGTCGCCGTACTCGTTGACCTTGTCCGCGGCGCCCTGCGTGGCGCGATCGATGACGCCGCCTTTCTCGATCACCCGCGCGGCGATCTTTTTCGCCGCGTTGTTCCAGCGCAGCACTTCGGCAGGAATGTCGAGCATGGCGATGCCGCTCGTGTACGGACGGCCGGTTTCCTGATCGAAGAGATCGACCTGCTTCGACGCTTCGAGCACCGCCGCGGGTCCGTTGGAGGTGCCACCGCCGTACGAAGTCGTGGCTTCGAACGGCACCGGGACGACGATGACTTTCGAGTCTTCGACGGCGAACGGCAGACCGTAAATGCCGCTCTCCGCGGGCGCGGGACCATCGGGATCGAAATCAGTGGGCAGGATCGACTTGCGCGCTTTGGCCATCAATCCATGTCCATCGGATTGATGTATTTCTCATCCGATTTCTCAGCGCGCTCGAGCGCTTCCTTGAACCGCTCTTCGAGGATGCGGCTGCGATCTTTCTGGCTCTCGAGCTGCTTCTCGAACCGCTTCGCCGCGTCGCTCTTCTGCGCCTCGAGCCCCGCCACCATCGCGTCGAGCGAGCCGCCCGGCCCGCGCCGCTCCTTTGCCTTGTGCAGCAGCACCTCGCCGCTGAGCCGATCGACGACGAGCGTGGCCTCGCAGCAGGGGCAGAGGATTTCGAAGTTGGCCATGGCGCCGCGATTCTATCGCGGCCCGCGGTCGTGGACGCCAGAACGGCCCGACCGGTGTGGATCGCTAAAAGTACACCTCTACGCCTCTAAGCCTGTCGTCTCCGGGCCTCACCGCAGCGCCCCCGCCAAATCCTCGATCAAGTCTCCGACATGCTCCAGCCCCACCGACGCGCGCAGCAGGTTCTGCGCGGTGCGGCTGCCGGTGCCTTCGCTCGAGTTGCGGTGTTCGATCAGGCTTTCGACGCCGCCGAGGGAAGTCGCGCGGGTGAAGAGGCGCGTCTTCGCGGCGACGGCGAGCGCATCGGCGCGTGTGCCGCGCACGAGGAAGCTGAGCATGCCGCCGAACGCGCTCATCTGCTTTTTGGCGATGTCGTGGCGCGGATGCGATTCGAGTCCCGGGTAGTACACCGCCTCGACGCGTTTGTGCTGCGCGAGAAAGCGCGCGACGGCCATCGCGTTCTCGCTGTGTACGCGCATGCGCACCGGCAGCGTGCGGATGCCGCGCAGCACGAGCCATGAGTTGAACGGCGAGGCAACGCCGCCAATGTGCGTCCGAGCGACCAGCGTTGCGTCGTGCAACTCGTCCTGCGTGCGAAACGCGAGCGAGCCGCCCTGCACGTCGGTATGGCCGCCGAGGTACTTGGTGGTGGCGTGGAGGACGACGTCGGCGCCGAGCTCGATCGGCCGCTGTAACGCAGGCGTGGCAAACGTACCGTCGACGACCAATCGCGCCTCATTCGCATGCGCGATCTCGGCAAGCGCGGCGAGATCGACGATCTTCATCAGCGGATTCGACGGCGTCTCCGCCCAGATCAGCTGCGTCTCCGCGCGCACTGCCGCTTTCACCGCGTCGAGGTCTTCCATCTGCAGGAAATCGAACGTCAGTCCCCAGCGATCGAACGATTCGTTCGCGAGCGCGCGAATCCCGTAGTAGCAGTCATTGGGCAACAGCAAATGGGCACCGCGCGGCAGCGATTGCAGCAGCGCCGCCGCCGCGGCCATGCCCGACCCGAACGCGAGCGCCGCGCTCGCGGAGTCGATCTCGGCCAGCGCTTCTTCGAGGCGCGACTGCGTCGGGTTCGCATCGCGGATGTAGCTGTAGCCGCGCGACGGCTCCCCTTCGTCCGTGCGCGCGAACGTCGTCGAGAGGTGCAGCGGCGGCGCGATCGCCCCCGTTTCCTCATCGACCTGCGCGCCGGCGTGAATCGCTTTCGTGTCGAAGTGCATGCGTTCGACTCTATACCGGCGGCGCCTTCCGGATCTTCGCCAGCGCTTCCACGGCCGCTCTGCGCGCGTAGCGGTTGCGGTCTTCGAGCAAGCGGGTCAGCGCCGGCACCGCGGGTGCCGCCGCGGGACCGAGTGCGCCGAGGGCTTCGGCGGATTTGGTGCGGGTGAGCCAGTCGTCGTCTTCGAGCGCGTGCGCGAGCGGCGTGAGCGCGTCGCGCGAGCGCGGCGCGAGGTGCACGAGACAACGCGCCGCTTCGCCGCGATCCTTCCGAGCGCGATCGCGCAGCCACGCGACGAGCAATGGGATCTCGCGCGCCGCAAATTTGTCGAATGCCGCGCGAGCTTCCGGCGTCCCGATCCTGCGCAATGATTCCGCGGCGCGGCATCGATCCCACGGGCGTGCTTTCGCATCGTTCAGCCGCGCAATCAATACGGATGTCTTTTCGAGCGGCTCCTCGCGCACCGGCAGCGGCTTGTACACCATCGTGATTTCTTCGAGCGCGCGGTTGATCGAGTCGTGCGTGCTGCGATCGGTGGTCTTGCGCAGCAGTTCCTGCAATGCCGGAACCGCCGATGTCGCACGCGGGCCCAGCTCTTCGAGCGTTTGCACCGCGTAGAAGCGGTCCGACTCGTCCTCGAGGTCTTTGATGAGCACCGGAACGGCGGCCTTCCGCACGTTCGCGTCGTCGCCGATCTTGTAGATGGCAAGCGCTGCCTGCGCACGCACGTTTGCACGCTCGTCGCGCAACGCCGCGATCAACGCCGGGACGGCATTGCGCGAACCGATCTCACCGAGTGCCCTCGCCGCGTACAAGCGGACGAGGTTCTGCGGATCGCGCGACGCGGCCGCGAGCGACGCAATCGCGGACGTGGCGTCCGCGCCGATCGCGCCGAGCTTTTCCGCGGCGTTCCATCGCGTCGGATCTTGGGCGCTCTTCAACTCGCGCAGGAGCAGCGGCAGCACGATGCGCTTCGACTGGCGCGATCCACGCATGGCAATCGCCGATGCGAGCGCGGAGATCACCTCCGGATCGCGCTCGACTTTCCACGCCGCGCGCAACGCACCATCGGTATGCGCGACCGGCGCGTATTGCTGCAGCACCCGCGCGGCCTCGCGACGGACTGCGGCATCACGATCGCCGAGACGCTTCAGCAGCGCAGTGGCGATGTCGGCAGCCGGCGTCGTGAGGTCGAAGTACGGCACGTACAACGTCTCGATCACCGCGCGGCGCACGATCGGCGACGGATCGTCCAGCGCGCGCAACACCACCGCCCTCGCAGCCGCGGCCACATCCCGCGGCGCATCCCGCGCAAGCAAACGCGCCGCCTCGGCACGCGCCGACGGGCGCGGATCCTTCGCGAGCACTTCCGGCAGTCGACGCAGGAACGGCTCTTCCTTTCCACCCTTCGCGAGGATGTCGAGCAGTTCCGACTCCAGCTCGACGTGATCCGCCTCCTTCGTGCGCCCGCACATGCTTGCGAACAGCTGCGGGCCGTCGGCGTAGACCAGGAATTCTTTTCCCATCGCGAACCGCTCGAAGCCGCAGCCGCGCCACCGGTCGACCTCGATTGTCTTCGTCTTCACGCCCTTCCAGCTCCTCGAAACGTCGAGCCGCACCTTCCTCTCGATGTGCGTCACGCGCCCGCGAAAGACAGCGCTTGCGCCTTTGAACGAGACCGCGGGCGGTCCGGGACCGGCGCAACTGCAGGCATGCATATCGGCCGTGAGGGCGATGCAGAACACGGCGATGGCAGAGATCGTCCGCGTCTTCATGACTCCCCGACTTTATACTGCACGCCGGGTGAGTGGTATGGCGCGTGGAAGGCAGGCGGTCGTTCTCGTTCTCGACGATGATGAATCGATCGGGAAATTCGTGCAGGGCGCGCTCGTCGAGCCCGAGTACCGCACCATCTGGCATCGTAATCTCGGCGATGCCGTGGCGGGACTGGAAGAGGAGCTCCCCGACCTCGCGCTGATCGACATCGAGCTCGGCGCCACCGAGAACGGTTGGGACCTCATGCGCGCGTTGCGCGAGCGTCCGGACACGCGCGGCATCCCGATCGTGATGATGACCGGCTCGTCGGATACGCTGAACCGCGAGCGATCGCTGCGGATGGGCGCCGATCGCTATCTCATCAAGCCGGTCAGCGCGGAAACGCTGCGCCGCGTCGCGGGCGAGATGCTTTCCGTACGCGACGACATCTGGTGGACGCTCACGCTGCGCACCGAACAAGCGGCACGCTTGCGCGAGCTTTTCTTCGATCCGACCACCGACGTTCCGACGCTGGCCATCGTCGTCGACGATCTCCGCCGCCTCGTCGAGCATGGCGAGACGCTGCTCGTGTTCTGCATCGAGATCGAGCCGCTGTTCCGCATGGGCGAGCGCAATCTGTGGGACGCGTTCGATGAGCTGCGCCGTCACTTCGTCCGCGGCCTCCGCGTCATGGTCGGTCCTCTCCTCGGCAACGACGTCGTCATCGGCACAAGTCACTCCGGAGCGAACGATTTCTACTGCTTCGCCGCGGCGAGTCCGGCGGCGAACGTGCCGCAGATCGCTCGCGATCTCGAGCGCGTCGCACGTGCGTCGCTCAAAGCGCTGCCGATCGAACAATCACTCAAAGACGAAGTGGTGGTCTTCTCGGGCGGCGCTTCGACGCAGCCGCAACCGATCTTCGCGCCGCGCATCCTCTACAACGCCGTGCGCGAGGCCAAGGACAGCGCGGAGCGGCGCGAGACGCGTTACTACCACGCCATGCGCGAGCGGATGATCCGCACCATCAACGATCGCCTGATCACGACGGTGTTCCAGCCGGTGGTGAACCTCGAGACGCGCGTCGTGGTCGGGTACGAGGCGCTCTCGCGCGGGCCGGCCGGAACGGAGCTCGAGAATCCCGAGGTCCTGTTCGAGCTCGCGCGCGATTTCGATCTCGTGTGGGACCTCGAGGCGCTTTGCATCGAGAACATCATGCCGTTCCTGCACGACGTGTGTGCGCGCGGCCTGCTCTTCTTCAACCTCGAGTCGCACTTCATCCAGCAACTCCAGCACCGCGGCACGGACATCTTCGAGCCGTTCTTCCACTGCCATCGGCAGGTGGTCATCGAGGTGACCGAGCGCAGCGCCATCCGCGACTACGGCACGTTCCGCCGCACGCTGCACGAGCTGAAGAAGATGGGCTTCAAGATCGCCATCGACGACTGCGGCTCCGGCTACGCGACGCTCGAAGCGGTCGCCGAGCTGCAGCCCGATTACCTGAAGGTCGGCCATTCCCTCTTCCACGGCGTCGAGCACGACCCGATCCGCCGCCGCCTGGTCGAGCTCGTCGCCCGCTGCGCCGACACGATCGGCGCTCACACGATCGCTGAGGCGATCGAGACCGAGGAGCAATTGCGCGTGTGCCGGGATCTCGGCATCACGGAGGGGCAGGGGTACTTGTTGGCGCGGCCGGCGCCCTGGGAGGAGTTTGTTGGAGCGGAATTGAAAATCGAAAATTGAGAAATGTGAAGAACCGCGCTTTGCGGCCCTCGTTTTTTCAATTTTCAATTTTCAATTTTCAATTTCCTCCTTCCGTCCTCCTCCCTCATACTCGCCACGAAATGCTCCACCTCGGATCCATCGGCAAAACCTCCATCGACGTCGACTTCAGCTTCTTCATGCTGCTGGGGTTGTTCGTCATCCTCAACTACGACGAATCGCGGGGGATCGAGTACGCGCTGATCTGGATTCCCATCCTTTTTCTCAGCGTGCTGATTCACGAGCTCGCGCACGCCGCGGCCATCGCCATCTTCGGATTCGGCGCGAGCTCGATCATCCTCGGCGGCATGGGCGGCCTCACGGCGAACGAGCACATGCGCAACGCGCGGCCGTGGCAGGGGTTCGTGATCAGCGTGGCGGGGCCGGTGTCTAGCTTCGTACTGTGGTTCCTTGCGTCGATGGCGATGGGGCTGCCGATCGCGCGCACCGACCGCTTCTTCGCGGTGTTCCTCCCGCTGTTTGCGCTGGCGAACGCGTGGTGGGGCATCTTCAACCTGATCCCCGTCCCGCCGCTGGACGGCGGACACGCCACCCGCGACTTCTTTCGTATGTTTCTGGACGAGCGGAAGGCGTTCATCATCGCCATCTGGATCGCGATCATCGTCGGCGGCGCGGTCACGATCCTCGGCCTGATCAACCGCCAGCTCTTCCTCACGATCTACATCGGCTGGTTCTCCTACATGTCCTGGCAGCGCTGGCAATACTTCAGGGAGCACGGCATTCCGGGAGACTGAACTAAAATCGCGGTCACCCGAGCCTGAATGACCATCCCGTCGGATCTCGCCGTACCCGTCCCGCCGACGCTCTCGCGTGTCCTGCGGGCGCGCCGCGCGCTCGTGCGGCTCTTCCGCCGGCTCCGGCGCGGCACCGCGCTTTCCACCGACGAGATCCACACCAGCGTCGCCATCCTCAAGGCGCAGCAGGAAGCGACGCTGGAAGGCATCCTGGTGGTCGACCTCGCCGGCAAGATCCTGTCGTACAACAAGCGCTTCCTCGAGATCTGGCAGATCCCGGACTCCGTCGCCGCCACCGCCGACGACAACGAGCTCCTCGGATACGCGGGCAACACCGTGGCCGACTGGCAGTCCTTCATCGACCTCGTAAACCATCTCTACGAGCATCCCGATGAAGTGCGCAGCGACGACCGCATCCTGCTCAAGGACGGACGCACGCTGGAGCGCGCGTCGATGCCGATCATCGTCGACGGACAGATTCGCGGCCGCTCCTGGTACTTCCGCGACTGCACCGATGTTCTGAAAGCCGAGAAACTGCAATCGGCCCTCTTCCGCATCGCGCAACTCACTCGCGAGTCGCCGACGCTCGACGCGTTCTACGCCGCCGTGCACGGCATCGTGGGCGAGCTGATGAACGCGAAGAATTTCTACATCGCCGAATATCAGCACGACGCGAATCGCCTGGTCTTCCCCTACTTCGTCGACGAATACGACCAGCGCGTCGAGTGGCTCAACCCCGGCCATGGATTGACCGCGTACGTGCTGCGCACCGGCCAGCCGCTGCTGGCGACACCGGAAGTATTTGAGCGCCTCGTGCGCGACGGCGAAGTGGAACCGGTTGGCAGTCCGAGCATCGACTGGCTCGGCGCGCCGCTGCGCAGCGGTGAGACCACGTGGGGCGCGATCGTCACGCAGTCCTACGACGTCGGCGCGCGCTATACCGAGAAAGATCAGGAAGTGCTGGTGTTCGTCGCGCAGCACGTCGCCGCGGCCATCGAGCACAAGCGCCGCGAGGAAGCGCTGCGCGCGAGCGAGCGGCTGTACCGGCAGATGTTCGAGAACAACCGCGCCGTGAAGCTGCTCATCGATCCGGAGAGCGGCGCGATCGTCGACGTGAACATGGCCGCGTGCGATTACTACGGCTACACGCGCGACGAGATGCTGGCGCTGCACGTGTGGGACATCAACGTACGCGGCGAAGAGCAGATGAAGATGCACATCGGCCGCGCCGCGACCAACGAGCGGAACTACTTCCAGTTCCGCCACATGCGCGCCAACGGCGAGATCCGCGACGTCGAGATCCACACCGGGCCGATCGAGATCGGCAACCGCAAGCTGCTCTTCTCGATCGTGCACGACATCACCGAGCGCAAACGCGCCGAGAAGGCGCTGCAGCAGTCGGAAGAAAAGTACCGCGTCATCTTCGACTACGCACCGGTGGGCATCTATCAATCGACGCGCGACGGGCGGCTCGTCACCGCGAACGCGACGCTCGCGCGCATGCTCGGTTACGACTCGGTCGATGAGCTGTTGACCAAAAACCTCGAGCGCGACATCTATCTCGATGGCAAGCAGCGCGATGAGTTGATCCGCCGCTTCGAGCCTTATGCGTACGCGAACAACGTCGAGCTGCAGTGGCGGCGCAAAGACGGCAGCGCGATCTGGGTACAGCTCAACGCACACGGCGTCCGCTCTTCGCACGGCTCGCTGTTTTTCGAAGGGTTCGTCTACGACATCACCGAGCGCAAGTCGTTCGAGGAGCTGCTGCGCAAGCAATCGGCGGCCATCACCGCGTCGATGGATGGCATCGGCATCCTCGACGAGCGGCTCGAATTCACGTACGTCAACGATTCACTGGCGCGGCTGTTCGGCTACACCGATCACAATCTGCTCATCGGCCGCTCGCTGTGCGATCTGTATGAGCCGCAGGAACAGGTCCGCTTCATCACCAGCATCGTGCCGCTTGTCGAACAGCGCGGCCGGTGGCGCGGCGAGGCCACGGGACTGCGCCGCGACGGAACGAATTTCCCGCAGGAGATCTCGCTCACCTCCATCAGCGGCGGCAGCATGGTGTGCGTCGTACGCGACATCACCGAGCGGACGTATGCCGAGGAGCAGATCAAGCACCTGGCGTATCACGATGCGTTGACCAACCTGCCGAACCGGCTGTTGTTCAAGGACCGTCTCACCGTTGCCATCTCGCACGCGCAACGCGAAGACGCGCGGCTGGCGGTGCTGTTCCTCGACCTCGATCGCTTCAAGGTCATCAACGACTCCCTCGGCCACAACATCGGCGACCAGCTCCTGCAGGCCGTGGCCGCGCGCGTCCAATCCTGCGTTCGCGACAGTGACACCGTCGCGCGACTCGGCGGCGACGAGTTCACGGTGCTCCTCCCACGCCTGCAACGTTCCGAGGATGCGGCGCCGGTTGCCGAGAAGATCATCGAGGCGATCCGCTATCCGTTCCACATCGAAGGGCGCGAGTTCTTCATCACCACGAGCATCGGCATCAGCCTCTTCCCCGAGGATGGAACGGATGCGGAGAGCCTGATCAAGAACGCGGACACCGCCATGTATCAGGCCAAGGAAGTCGGCCGCGACAACTATCAGCTCTTCAACGCGGTGGTGAATGCGAAGGCGTTGCAGCGGATCGCGCTCGAGCATGGCCTGCGCAAAGCGACGACGTCGGGCGAGATGACCGTGCACTACCAGCCGATCTACGACATGCGCACCGGCCAGACCACTGGCATGGAGGCGCTGCTGCGCTGGACGCATCCGCAGATGGGCAGCATTCCGCCGAACACGTTCATCCCGCTGGCGGAAGCGACGGGCATGATGATTCCGATCGGCTCATGGGCGCTGCGTAAAGCCTGCGAACAGGCCAAGGCGTGGCACGACGCTGGACACAATTCCTTGTCGCTCGCCGTGAATCTGTCAGTGACGCAACTGCAGCAGGTGGATCTCGTCGATCGCGTGCGCACGATTCTCCATGAGACCGGCTTCCCCGCGTCATCGCTCGAGCTGGAGATT
>DASPNA010000015.1:0-16577 GCA_035626775.1 Thermoanaerobaculia bacterium | reverse complement strand
AACAACGGCCGGCGCGCTGGCGCGAACAGGCGGAGCTTGTACACGCGGCCGGCCATCAACCGCACCGGCGTCCGCACCTCCACGCCATCGATCGCGAGTCGCGCTCCTTCACCGTACAACGCGTATTCGCCCGTCCAACGCGGTGCAAACACAGTTTCGCCCGCGCCTACTTGCACACCGCTCATCAGGATGTTGCGATGTACGCGCACATACGAATGCTCGAAAAGCGTGCGCAGGATCGGCGCGACGCCGAGCACGCGGTAGTTGAGGATGAACAACTTCGGCTGGTCCGCGATCATCGGCGCAAAGTCGCTGAAGATGCCTTTTGAAGCGTCGTAGCGCAGACGCTGGATCGCCATGCCGTCCCACCACACATGACCCGCCTGCCGGCGCGTGGTGATCATGCCCAGCCCGTCGACGTAACGATCGGCCGGCGCGAGCAACCGCTCCGCCTGATCGCTGACCGCGTCCTGCAGTGCATTGTCCTTCTCGAGATAGTGAACGTTGCGTACGAAGGAAAACGAGAGAGCGAGCAGGAGCACGATGCGCACGAGTGCGCCCACTCGCACCATCGCGCTCCATGGCGCGAGAAACACCATCGCGCTCACGAACACATACGGCCACGGCTGGTTGTGCGTGAACACGAGCGTCGCGAAGACCACGCTGAAAATCATCGCGAAACGTTGGGCCGGCGTCGCGCGCTTCCAGTTCGCGGCTGCGATCGCGAGGCCGACGACAGTCAGCAGATACGGCAGCCAGTTGCGCGACAACGTCTGCCAGACGTAGTAGCGCATGTTCGGGTAGTACGTCTCGGCGTTCACGACGATGTCCATCGGCCGCGTCATCGCCGGCTTGATCACGCTGTTGAATCCGCGGCCGCTGAAGTAGAGCGCATACGCACCCAGCGCCACGAGAAAGCCGCCGAGGCAGGACGCGCCGGTGATGATGGTGCGGCGGATGCCGGCGGTGGTCAGCAACGTGATCGTCATCGCGGTCCCCATCGCCAGCGCCGCGAACGCCGCCTTCTGCGTCGAAAGAAACGCGAGCCCGATCAGCGCACCGCCGAAGAATGCGCGCCATCGCGACGTGATGTTGCCGCGGCACACCACCGCGACCGCCGCGACGTCGAAGAACAATGCCACGTGATCCGAGCGCACGCGTGCAGCGCGCTCCATGAAATTCGAGAACGACAACAGCACGCCCAGTGCGAAGAGCGCTTCGTCGCGTTTGAGCTCCAGCGCGTGCCGCCACGTTTTCCAGAGCAACGCCAGCATCGCGAAAACCAGCACGAGCGACTGCAGCCGCGCCACACGCATCAGTTCCGACGAAGTGTTCGTGACGAATCGCGCGAATGCAAAAAAGTACGTGTACAGGACCGTCTTCACAGGGTCGTACGTCGCGTAGAAGTCGCGCAGATAGAGCGACTCGCCGCCCTGCCAGTACTCGTCCATTACGTATTGCGTGTGCACGGCGTAGATGGAGAGAAGACCGAGCTTCGCGACGCAGTACACGACGGCCAGCACCGTCAGAATCCGACCGCTCAAACCGCGATCCCGACGAAGACGACGCTCCAGGTATCGAATCCCATCGGCCGTCCGGTCAGCCACTCTTCACATCGATGCAGCCGAAAGCCGGCGTGACGCAACAGCGCCTCGACCTCGGGCGCGAAGAGATACCGCATCGCGTGCCGCTCGCGGATCTCTTCGACATTGCCGGTGGATTTCTCGCGGACCTCGATCGTGTAGTCGACGTCGACGAGGTTCTCGTTCGCATGCATCGTCGGCTGCGCGAACCGCGTCACCTTCACCGCGTCGTTCTCGAGCTCCTTCGTGCGCCGCTCCGGTCGCTCGGTCAGCACCGCCGGACCGTACCAGCAGTCGAACACGAACGCGCCGCCCGACTGCAAATGCGCGCGCGCGGTCGCGAATGCCGCTTCGAGATCGTGCTGAGCGGTCTGATAGCTCATGACATGAAACAGCGACATGACGTAATCGAACATGCGATCCGCGCGAAACGTACAAGCATCGCCATGTGCGAACGACAACCGCGCCGCAACATTCGCGGGCAGCGTTGCAGCGCGTTGGCGCGCCGCCGCGAGCATCGATTCACTGCGATCGACGCCAACAATGTCGAAACCGCGCTCCGCGAGCAACGACGCGTGCTTCCCCGTCCCGCACCCGAGCTCGAGGACACTGCGACCATCGCCCGCCGCACGCAACAATCCCTCCACGTACGCCGCCTCGGACGCATAGTCTTTCCCGGCGTTCAGCAGGTCGTAATACGCCGCATACGACGCAAACACGGTCATCCGAGAACCTCACGCACCGCCTCGGCCACCGCGATCATCTGTTCGTCGCGCAGCGCGACACCGCTCGGCAGATAGAAGCCGCGTCGCGCGAGACGCTCCGCGACGGGATGATGCTCGTTCTCGAAGAGTCCCATGCGACGGAACACCGGCTGCTCGTGCATCGGCCAGAAAAATGGCCGCGTTCCCACGCCGCGTTCCTGCAGCATCTTCATCGCGGTTGCCGCATCGAAATCGACCGAGTCGTCGAGCACGACGCCATAGACCCAATACAGGCTTTCCGCGAATTCGGTGCGATCGATCGGGAGCTGCAATCCCTTCACGCCCGCGAGCAGTTCGCGATAGCGCGCGCCGATCCGCCGTTTGCGCACGATCGTGTCGGACAGCTTCTCCAGTTGCGCGACGCCGAGGGCGGCCTGGAGATTTGTGAGGCGATAGTTGAAGCCGAGGTCCTCATGCACGAAGCGCCGTTCCGCGCGGAAGCAAAGATTGCGCAACGAACGGCATCGTTCCGCGAGCGCAGCGTCGTCGGTCACGATCATTCCGCCTTCGCCCGTCGTGACGAGCTTGTTCGGGTAAAAGCTGAACGTACTGAGTTTGCCGAACGAGCCGCACGGGCGTCCGCGATAGGTCTGGCCATGCATCTGCGCGGCGTCTTCGATCACTTCGAGACCATGGCGCTGCGCGAGCTCGAGCAACGGGTCCATGTCCACCGGCAACCCGTAGATGTGCACGGCCATGAGGGCCTTCGTGCGACTGGTGATCCTGTGTTCGATCTGCGCAACGTCGAGATTCCACGTGGCCGCATCGGAGTCGATCACCACCGGTACCGCCCCCGCGCGAACGATCGCTCCCGCACACGAAATGATCGTGAATGTCGGAAGAATGACTTCGTCGCCTTCGCCGATGCCGAGTGCGACTACGGCGGCTTCGAGCGCAACCGTACCGTTGGCAACGGCGATGGCGTACTTGCGACCGCACAGCGCGGCCATGCCGCTTTCGAACTGTTCGACGAACGGACCTTCCGATGAGATCCAGCCGGTGTCGATGCACTGCGCGAGATACGCCTTCTCGTTTCCGTCGAGCAGCGGCTCATTGACGGGAATGAAGTTCCGCGTCAATCGGCGCGCTCCATCACCTTCGTCTCCACGCGGCTGATGCCGTCGAAGCGCGTCTTGTCGCCGTCACCCGCATACGGTCCCTGCTTGACTTCGATCATCTCGGTTTCTTCGAGCACTTCGAACCCATGTCCGCCGCTGGCGAGAAGGATCGTGTCGCCGCCTTCGAGGATGCGGCTGCCGATGTACGTGCGATCCGGCGTGTAGAAGTCGACGCGCATTTTGCCGGAGCGGATGAAGAGCACTTCCTGCGTCGAGATCACGTTGCGCGCGACCGCGTTGTGCACATGCGCGTCGATCGTTTTGCCGGCCGGGTGACGCATGTACGCAAGCTGCTGCGAAAGCTCCGGCGGCGTGAAAAAGTGGATCCCCTGCTCCCGAAAATCCCGCGGCAGAATCAGCGCCAGCAACACTCCATCGCGTGTGATGGTCTCGATCATCTTGCCTCTACAATCACGCGATGCATTATGAGGGATGGGCGTGAGAATCGCGGTCTACCTGCCGGAGATCGAACCGACCGAAGGCGGCGGCTTCACGTTTCAGAAAAGCATCTTCGAATCGCTGACCGAGCTGGCTCCGCGCGTCGATCACGAGTTCCTCGTCTACTGCCGCGCGGCCGCATCGCCGGCGAAAAACATCCGCACGATCGAGATGCGCCGCCGGCTGCCGATGGCCGTGCGCTCGCGCGCGAGCGTGATGCTGCGCGGCGTGCAGGATCGCATTCTCGGACGCAGAGCGCTCGATCTTCCGTCGTGGTTCGAGTCGAGCGTCCGGGCCGAAGGCGTGCACGCGGTCTGGTTCCCGACGCCGCTGGTCGAAGAGTGCGAGCTGCCGTTCGTCTTCACCGTCTGGGACATGCAGCATCTCGTGCAGCCGTGGTTTCCCGAGGTTGGAGCGGGTGGACAGTGGGCGTCGCGAGAGGCGATGTACCGGCGCAACATCCGACGCGCCGTTCGCACGATCGTCCCGAACCGCACGTCGGCGCAGGAGCTTATGACTGCGTTCGGAATCCCCGAAGATCGGTTGCTGATCCTTCCGCATCCGACGCCGCGCATCGAAACACCGTCGGCCGATGACGTCGCACGCGTCCGCGCGAAGTACGTGCTGCCGCAGCGGTACCTCTTCTATCCCGCGCAATTCTGGGCGCACAAGAATCACGTGAATCTGCTGCATGCGTTGAAACTCGTGCGCGACGGAGGCAGCGATCTGACGCTCGTCCTCTGCGGTTCCGACAAAGGAAATGAGGCGCATGTACGCGCGGTCACCGACTCTCTCGGAATCACGCAACACGTGCGATTCCTCGGCTTCGTCGCTGATGCCGACCTGGCCGCACTCTACGGCGGTGCGGTTGCTTTGACATTCGTGAGCTTCTTCGGACCGGAAAACCTTCCTCCGCTGGAAGCCTTCGTGGTCGGTTGTCCGGTGGCGAGCTCGGACTATCGCGGCGCGCGCGAACAACTCGGCGACGCGGCGCTGTTCGTCGCGCCGGAAGATCCGCGGCAGATTGCGAACGCGATCCTGCAGCTCGACGGTGATGTGGAGTTGCGCGCGAAATTGATCGCGCGTGGACGCGAGCGCAGCGCCCGCTGGTCCGGTACTGACTACGTGGCGAGCGTCCTCAGTTTCTTCGACGACTTCGCGGCCGTTCGTCGCTGCTGGCCTTGAGCGTGTCGAGGATGGACTGCGCCTCGCGCACCAGGCGTGGAATGCCGCAGTTCTCTTCCACGAAACCACGGCAGGTCGCTGCCATCTGCGCCGCGAATGGACGGTCGCGGATGAGGCGCACGATGTCGGCGGCGAACGGCTCCGGCTCATCGGCGATGAGGATCTCCTTCCCGTTCTGCAGCGGAAGACCTTCCGCGCCGAGCGTCGTGGAGACGATCGGGATGCCGCAGGCGCCTGCTTCGAGGATCTTGAAGCGAGTCCCCGACTCGAAGAACAGAGGCACGACCGCAACGTCGGCGTGCCGCAGATACGGGAGCACGGACGGCAGTTTGCCGGTGATCGTGATGTGCGGGCCGGCAAGATCGGTCAGGCTCACATCGCCCAGCGCACCGACCAGATAGAGATGGATGTCCGGGATCTCGCGCTGAACGTGCGAGAACACATTTCCGACGAGCCATCGCGCGGCTTGATCCATCGGGCCGTCGTTTCCGAACGTACCGGCGAGATAGATGTTCGGCCGTTTGTGTCCGCGAGGAGGCGGCGGGACCCCGAGATAGCTGTCGACGTCGATCACGTTCGAGAAGATATGCACGCGCTCCGTTTCGTTCGTCAGCGACCGATAGTAGTCGGCGTCGATGTCGGATACCGCGGTGGTGACTTCACAGAGGTTCACCCACGCGCGCTCTTCCTCTTCCTTCTTCCTTCCGGCCTGTTCGATCCTTCTCCTTCTGCGCGGCGACGTGACGTACGGAAGCTTCCTCAGAACGAAACGCGACCAGACGCTGTCGGTGTCGCAAACGATCTTGATCGACGGCACCAGAGCTTTCACGCGCGCGATCAACTCGAAGGAGATGTTGCCGTAGCCGGCCCAGAGGATGTCGATGCCGTACCGCTGCATGTACGCGGCGACAAACTCCGCGTCCTTCCTGACCGCACTCGGCCGGCGCCACTTTTCCTGCGCCATCCGGATCCAGTAGTTGTCGGACGTTCCGGTCACCGACGGCGATGACATGAAGATGTGCGCGGTCGAGCGGTAGAACGCCTCGGCTGCCGCTCCGCCGAGATAGTGCGGATCGACGCGGCTGATCACGTGCAGCTCACTGACGCGATGGAGCGCCTTGATCGAATTTTCGATGCGGAGTGCCGGCCCGCCGGCGGGCGGATGCTCGAGGATCGGCGTCGTATAGAGAACGCGCGGCTTGGCCATCGGTCTATTTCTCGAATACCACGATCGCGCGCGTCGATGGATGCGATTCCATCACCGTGGCCGTGCGAAAGATCGATCGCCCCGCTTCGAGCAACGCGTCGAGGTTGTACGCAGCCGGTGCGGTCTGTTGCAACATCGGGAAAAAACTCGGGTTTTCGCGGACCAGCGGATCGTCGAGCGCGATCATTTCGATCGCGAGCGTGCGATGCATGAGCGTGGAGAGCACATCGAGAACCTGCGCGAGCGAGCGCCCCTCGCCGAGCACGAGATGATGCAGCAGGCCGAGGCAGCAAACGAGGTCCGATTGCAGCCGCTCGGTGGCGGGAAGAAACATCCCTTCCGCGGCAGGGCAAGGGACCACGCGCGACAGTTCCTCGAACGACAGACGCAGTGGAAGAATCGAAAGACCTTCGTTCCGCGCGCGCAGATAGAGATCATCGATTGCTGCTTCATCGATGTCGGTGGCGATGACGCGCGCGCCGTGGCGGACCGCGAGGCGAGAGAACCAGCCTGTATTCGCGCCGAGATCGAGGACGGTGGCTGGCTTGGTGGCGGCAAGGATCGCGTCCATGCTGGTCTGCTTCGCTTGCCACTGCGCACGATCGTCGAGGTCGAACTCTTCCTTCTTCGCAGCGTAATAGCCGAGGTACGCGCTCGTGCGAGGGGTGACGTCGAGCGTCGGCAGCATCGTGCGAAGCTGCTTCACGACATCGGTGAAGACGTTGCCGCGCAGAGTGCCGCGTAAAGCGGCATACCGAAGCAGCGCGCGGAAATGCGTCAGCAGGTCCTTCCACGACGGCGCGGCGCCGCTGCAGTTGCATGCTCTGACCGCAAGCATCTTTCGGGCGTCAGGGTAATCGGCGGCCGCCATCGCCAGCAGCGGCACGACAAAGTACGGGAAAAACATCCGCTCCATCACGAGTTGCCACGGCTGCCGCCCCTTGGATGTTCCGATCAGCCATTGCTCGTCCGCGAGTGACACGATCGGGACGAGGGAGAAAAAATCGACGAACACTGGCCGCGCTCCTTCGAACAGCACGTTGCCCGGCAAGGCGTCTTTCAACGTGAGACCGCGCAGCGCCAGTTCGCTGAGAAGCTGGAGATGGAACAGCGCGGCGTCTTTCAGCATGTCCGCCGGCCATTCGAACGGATAGCTGATGGTCAGTTTTCGATGTCGCAGCGCGAGCTCGTCGCCGGCGGCGAGCTCCGTTTCCACGATTCCGAGATCCTCGAAATGCCCGGCCTGATACCGTTCGAGCAACGCCAGCGTCTGTTCGCGACGGGCCGGATGCGGAACCCGCAGGATGAACTCGCCCGCGTCGAAGACTCGTCCGCGATCGTCGAAGCCGACGAGAGGCCGCCTCGCATCACTCATCGCCGCGCATCGCCCTTCCGCCGATCCCCATCCATGCTCGAAACGTTGGCAATCATATGAGAACGTGGGACGATCGCGGGAGCGCATGAGCCACGATTCGAGCCCGAGCACCGTCATGGACGAGCCCCTGCTGATCCTCGAGCCATCGCGCACAGAACGCCACTACTGGGCCGACCTCGGGCGCTATCGCGAACTGTTCCTGATCCTGGCGTGGCGCGACGTGGCCGTTCGCTACAAGCAGACCATGATCGGCCTGCTCTGGGCAGTGCTGAGACCTGTGCTGACGCTGACCGCTCTCACGCTGATCTTCCATCGAGTGGCAGGCCTGCCGAGCGAAGGCGGAGCGCCTTATCCCCTGATGGTGTTCGCGGCCATGCTGCCGTGGTCTTTTTTCTCCTCCACACTGAGCGAAGCATCCAATAGCCTGATCAACAACTCGAATCTGATCAGCAAGGTCTATTTTCCGAGGCTGATCGTTCCCACTGCGACGCTTCTCACAGAGCTGGTGGACATGGCCATCGGATTCGTTCTGCTGATCGGTCTGATGGCCTTCTATCGCTTCGCACCGACGTGGCACATCCTCTCGTTGCCGCTCTTCGTCGTGTTGGCCATACTCACCAGCCTGGGGCCGGGCTTGTGGCTTGCCGCTCTCAATACGAAATATCGTGATTTTCGGTATGTGATCCCGTTCATCGTCCAGTTTGGTCTCTATATCTCGCCGGTTGGCTTCAGCAGCCAGGTCGTCGAGCCGGAGTGGCGGCTTCTCTATAGTCTCAATCCGATGGTCGGTGTCATCGACGGCTTCCGCTGGGCGATTCTCGGCGGCAACAGCGTCATTTACTGGCCCGGTTTTTCGCTGAGCATGGGCGTCACATTGCTGTTGCTATGGCTGGGAATCAGCCGTTTCCGCAGAATGGAGAAGGCCTTTGCGGACCTGGTGTGACGAATGACTGACATCGTCGTCAGAGCCGAACATCTGGGCAAACGTTATGTAATCGGCCATCAGCACGACGGCGGCCAGAGTTATGGGTCATTGCGCGACACATTGGCGCATGCAGCAGTCGACGTCTGGCGAAGAATCAAGGACGTCGCACAGGGCCACGCGCTCATCTCCGGGCGCACGCGCGAGGACGTCTGGGCCCTCAATGACGTGAATTTCGAGATCGCCCGCGGGGAAGCCGTAGGAATCATCGGCAGAAACGGCGCAGGCAAGAGCACGCTGCTCAAAGTGCTGAGCCGCATTACCGAGCTGTCGACCGGTCGCGTGAGCATCCGCGGCCGCGTGGCAAGCCTGCTCGAAGTGGGAACGGGGTTTCATCCGGAATTGAGCGGCCGGGAAAATATCTACCTCAATGGTGCCGTCCTGGGGATGAGCCGCGCGGAAATCACGCGCAAGTTCGACGAGATCGTGGCGTTTGCGGAGCTGGCCCGGTTCCTCGACACGCCCGTGAAGCGCTACTCCAGTGGCATGTACGTACGTCTCGCTTTCGCCGTGGCCGCTCATCTCGAAGCGGAGATCCTCCTCGTCGACGAAGTGCTGGCCGTGGGCGACGCGATCTTTCAGAAGAAATGCCTCGCCAAGATGGACGACGTCACGAAAACAGGCCGGACGGTTCTTTTCGTCAGCCACAACATGGGGACCATTCTGCAACTGTGCTCGCGCGCGTTGCTCCTCGAAGCCGGCCGTGTCACGTTCGCTGGGGACGTCAGCGACGCCGTCGAGCGCTATCACTCCGCGGTCAAGGAAGACAGCTCGATCGATCTCGATTCGTTTACCGGCCACCGGCGAGGGCATCAGGAGTTCTCGCGCATCCAGAGCATCGCCATCCTCGACGAGGATGGCCGGCATGAGACGGTGTTTGGAATGGGCGAGACGATGGTCGTCCGCTTGAGCATCGATATCAAGCGACCGATCCGCGCAGCGTTGTTCGGCGTACTGTTCCGCAATTCGATGGGCCTGCTCATTCACGATTTCCGTTCATCGTTCGACGGTTACTGGCCCGACCTCGAAGCCGGTACGGCCGTTTTCGAAGTGAAGATTCCGGAAATTCGTGCCTATCCCGGGTATTACACGGTCGGCGCGTGGACCCAGCAGCAGGTGGGTATCGCTTCCGATGACTACATCAGCGAAGCATTGAAGATCCAGATCATCGACAGGAAGCGCATCGGCGATCCGTCGGCGAATTTCGAGATCATTACCAAGGAAGGAACCGAGGTCTATCACCCGTGCTCGTGGCGCCGGGTCGGTTAGGAAAGTGAGTGCGATGCCTATCGTTTACGTTCAGATGACCATTGATATTCTCCATCACGGACACATCAATGTGATCAGCAGAGCGCGGGAATACGGCGATGTCATCGTCGGCCTTCTCACCGACGAAGCGATTGCCGAAGATGAACATCTTCCCTATCTCACCTTCGAGCAACGCAAACAGATCGTCGAGAACATCGTCGGCGTCAAGAGAGTGGTCCCTCAATCCCAACTGGACTCGGCGCCCAACATCCTGCGGTACCGGCCAGCGTATGTCGTACACGGTACGGACTGGCGGGAAGGACCTCTTGCGCCTTATCGGGAACGCACATTGGCAGCTCTTGCCGAATATGGCGGACAACTGATCGAGGTTCCGTATACCGAGGGGGTGTCGTCGTCGGCATTGGCGACGCAGTTGTTCGGTCTCGGCACAACGCCCGACATCCGCCGCCGCACGCTGCGGCGTTTGCTGGCCGCCAAGCCGCTGTCGCGGTTCATCGAAGTGCACAGTCCGATCTCGGCGCTGATCGCAGAGAATGCCACTGCAGAGCGGTCGGGAAAAGTCCGGCAGTTCGACGGCTTCTGGTCGAGCTCACTCGCCGATTCGACCGCGCGAGGAAAACCCGACATCGAGGCGCTGGAGATCAACAGTCGTCTCGCCTACATCAATGAGATCTTCGACGTCACCACGAAGCCTCTCATCATGGATGGAGACACGGGCGGCAAGCGCGAGCACTTCGAGCTGAACGTTCGCAGCATGGAGCGGCTTGGAATCTCATCCGTGATCATCGAGGACAAAGCCGGGCTGAAAAGGAATTCTCTTTTCGGCAATGAAGTGGTCCAGAGCCAGGAGGACGTCGACTCCTTCTGCGACAAGATTCGCGCCGGACGTCATGCTCGCGTCGGAGACGACTTCATGGTGTTCGCCAGAATCGAGAGCCTGATTCTCGAGCGGGGCATGGAGGACGCTTTGACGCGCGCCCGCGCCTACGTGGCGGCCGGGGCGGACGGCATCATGATCCATAGCCGCAAGACGACGCCGGACGAGATTTTCGAGTTCGCCTCGCGCTTCAAAGCTGACTGGCCTGCCATACCGCTGGTGTGTGTGCCCACCAGTTACGGCTCAGTCACGGAAGAAGAGCTGGCCGAGCATGGCTTCAACATCGTGATCTACGCAAATCACCTGCTTCGAGCGGCGTATCCTGCGATGCAGCGCGTGGCGCGCGAGATTCTGCGAAACGGCCGCTCTGCGGAAGTCGATGCGGACCTGATGAGTATCAACGAGATCCTGCAGGTCATCCCGGGCTCGAAAGAATGATCGATCCCGAACACTTTATCGCGACCCTCAGTGAAGCCGGCATCCGATTCGTTACCGGAGTTCCGGACTCGCTGCTCAAGGACTTCGGCGCCGCTCTCACCGCTCATTATTCCGCGGACCGGCACGTCATTGCGGCGAACGAAGGAGGTGCGGTCGGACTGGCAATCGGCCACTATCTGGCCGGCGGTAGTCCCGCATTGGTCTACTTACAGAACTCGGGCCTGGGCAATGCCGTCAATCCGCTCGTGTCGCTCGCCGATCCTCAGATTCATGGAATTCCGATTGTTCTTCTGATCGGGTGGCGTGGTGAATTGCTGGACGGTGGGGCTCAGGCTCACGATGAGCCTCAGCACCGCAAGCAGGGACAGATCACGCCGGCGTTACTCGAGGTATTGAGCATTCCCTATCGACTGATCGACGCAGCCACGACGGATGTGAAGTCTCTGATCGAAGAAGTCGTCGCCGAGAGCAGGCAACGATCGGGACCGGTCGCATTGCTCGTTCGCAGAAACACATTTGCGCACGCTGTCGCCGGCAGCGGTTCGGATGGCGACAGCATGAGTCGTGAGGAAGCCATTCGCGTCATTCTGAGTGTCATCGGCGACGACGTGCCGATCGTGTCCACCACCGGCATGGCTTCACGAGAGCTCTTCGAATTGAGAACAAGGGATGGCCTTGGACATCATCGTGAATTTCTCACTGTAGGCGGAATGGGGCACGCTTCGCAGATCGCCGCGGGCGTCGCCATCGCCACGCCGGAGAAGAAGATCCTCTGTCTCGATGGCGACGGCGCGTTATTGATGCACATGGGATCCCTGACCATCTCGGCCGCTTGCGACAATCTCCTGCACGTTGTGATCAACAATGGCGCGCACGATTCCGTTGGAGGCCAGCCGACCAAAGGTGCCGTTCTCGATCTCACGAAGATCGCTGCGGCGTGCGGCTACGGGTCGATCGCCATGGCGAGCAATCCGGCTGAGATCGAGTCGAACTTACAGGCCATGCTCAGTAGTAATTGCAGCTCGTTCCTCGAGATCAAATGCAGGCGCGGCGCGCGACCCGATCTTGGCCGGCCCGATCGTAGTCCGGCCGTGAACAAAGCCGAATTCATGAGTTTCCTCTCCGGAAAGACTCGATGAGCGATCGCGGCCAGACTATCGACACGTTCGTTGCCCAACGAAACGAATCCAAGTTGCTCTTCACTCCGGGACCGGCGAGCCTCCTGGCGGAAAACATCACTGGTCTACGGCCCTGCTTCGGACGAGGTGACGACGATTACACTCGCGTCGAACAGCACGTTCTCGATGCGCTGAAAGCCATGTCCGGGCATCGTCACGTGGCCCGGATGCAGGGTTCCGCCAGCGTGGCGCTGGAGATCATGGCGCTGAATTTTCTCTATGGCCGGACGCTGGTCATTTCGACCGGCTACTACGCGGAGCGCCTGGCGTGGCTCGCTGAATCAGCGCGCCGTCGTATGGGTCTGGTCACCGAGGTGGTCCTCGTCGACTGGAAGGATCTCGACCGGGTCTCCGGCGCATTCGACTGGGTATTCGCCTGCTACACCGAGACCAGCCGCGGATTGAAACTTCCGATCGACGTGATGCGAGGGCTTGCTAAGCGCGTCGGGGCGCGCCTGATGCTCGACGCCACCGCTTCGATCGGCCTGGAGCCGGGCCACGAGCTGGCCGACGTCATCGGCTACAGCTCCTGCAAGGGATTGTTCGGCCTCAGCGGCGCGGCGTTCATCGCATTCAATGAGCGCCCTGCGGTTGACGTCGATTCGTTTTCTCTCCGGCTCGACAATCATCTCGAGCGGCGCATGACGGGACCCTACCACGCCATAGCCTCCCTGTTCGATGTTCTGCCGCGGCATGACGATTTCCGCGAAGCGGTCGTATCGAACAAGAGAGTGTTCACGGAAAGAATGAGCGCCCAACTCACACTCCCCCCTACCCACCAGCCGTTGTTATGCACACATGTCGACGCCACGCTGACGTCGAGCGATCCCCGGTCCGTGCTCTATCAACCGCGCGGTGACTTCGGCGGCAGCATTGTTTGCCACCTGGGCGAAGTTCACCTCGCAAGGAGCGCTCGCGGAGAAATCCTCAGTGCATTACAGTTCGATGGCGAGTGAGCGAAGCATGAGAATCATGGTCGACATGACAGCGTCCCTCATCCACCATGGACACGTCCGGCTGCTCAAGGCGGCGAAAGAGCTGGGCACCGTGATCGTAGCTCTGACGACTGATGATGAGTGCCGCGCGCACAAAGGTTATACACCCGAGCTCGACTTCGGGCAGAGACGCGAAATTCTTGAATCGATCCGGTACGTCGACGAAGTGGTACCGAGCCCCTGGCTGATCGACGATGCGTTTCTGGACGAGCATCACATCGACTTGCTCGTCCATGGACACGACAATGCCAACCAAGTCAGGCCGGAACGTCTCGTCATTCTGCCGCGCACGGCCGGCGTCAGCAGCAGCCTGGTGCGCAGGCGTGTCTTGAAATCGGTCGCCGACCTGATCGACGCGAAGGATTAGCGTTCCGCCGCGCCAAATCGCCGTCGCAGGGACAGCACTCCCTTGTCGATGAAAACAGTCAGTTCTTCGCGACTGCGCTGCATTCCACGCGCAATTCGAGACGACAAGCCTTCTGCTTCTTCCAGTCGTTTTCGAATCAGCGCCGCGGCACGAATCCCCGCGCCGTGCGCGACGACTGCAGACGGCGGCTGTCGCCCATTCAGAAACGTATTCAGATTCCTCCACGAAGAGAGAGTGGCAACCAATTCCGCACGACGCAGATAAGCGACTTCGGGGAAGTAGCGGCTGATCTCCGGTTCGCAATGATTCTCGTCGGGATCGTAGCGCCCTGTCTCGATACTGACGCCGAACGGAAGAAACTCCGCGAGCACGGACGAGCGGTCGGCGATCGCCACCTGCGCGTAAGGAAACAGCGAGCAGACGTTGAGCGTCCGTGGGGCGACGATCATGTGATTGCAGGCGTAGCTCTCGATCGCGGCCTCCATCTCATCGGCCGAACGCATGCTGATCACGTAATCCTGTCCGGATCCCGCCGGCATCGGCTGACCCGGATTCACATAGATGTGGTTCTTGAGGATCGTGTTGCAGGGAAGGTCGCGAAGAAGCGGCAGAAGATAGAGCCACTCGTATGTGAAGGCCCAGGTCGGGGTGTACAGAATGGTGAGCTCGTGCGGCAATGACTTGAGTTTCGCGTCGAACGCCTCATGTTGAGGAGGAATGGTCATGCGATCGTATTTTGGCCACCCGATTTCATGGATCGGGGCATCGGCACCGAGCGACTTTCGCGCGCACTGAGCGTGCATCGGCCCCGGCACCAGGACCAGATCACAAGTACGGATGCGATCGCGCTCGGCCTCATAGACCGGAAAGTCCGCCAGGTCATGCAAAATGTGGAACAGGTAGCGGTATGCGGACAGTGACCGCCGGATGCGTGGCTGAAAATCCGCGTGGTCGATGAGAATGCCAGCCGCCGCGCCGCTTGGTACCTGATCTGGTCCCACGAGCCAGCGACAGTCGAATGCGCCGCTCAGCTCATCGAAGATCGATTGCGCTGCCTGCGCCTGAATGTCGTGATGCGCGACAAAATCGATGGCGAGCATTCTGGGTTCGCGACTTCTCACACCCGATACGAGTATGTCTTGCCCGGTTCACGCTCGGAGTCGGGAGGAAAACTCCGACGTTTATCGGCAAAGTATCGCTGCCGCTGATCGCCCGCGGAGGCCTTGGCATAAGTGAGATAGAGATTCCGTCGCGGCCTGGCTGTGCGATTCGAAGCCGACCGGTGCGGCGTATAGGCATCGAAGAGCACGACGTCGCCCGGCGCCTGCAAGATTGGCTCAAAGGTGATGCCTTGCAGCTCCTCGCCGTTCATTGGCTCGAGCAACCGGCCGATGAGGCCGCGCGTGTGATGACCGGCCGCAAGCTCCAGGCAGCCGTTCTCGATCGTAGTTTCATCGATCGCCACCGACACACTGACGAAACGATCCGCATAGTCTCCCCAGCCCGCCTGAATATCCTGGTGAGGCTCAAACCCCGACCCGCCGGGAAGCTTGAAATTGATCTTGTCTTTGAAGAGGCAGGCCGGTTCGCCCATCAGTTGGGAAACGAAATCGATGATCGCACCATCCGTCGCGATGCCACGAAACCCGTCATGATACGGCACGAAGTTCTCGATCCGATTCAGAATGCGCCGGCCGGGATTCGCCGCATCATCTTCGAGATACTTCATGATGGTACCCGCTTTTTCGGGAGCATCGGCCAGACTGCGAACCCATTGCGTGATGGCGTCCATCTCCTGCGCACTAAACGCACCGCGGACGATCAAATACCCGTCCCGGCGATAGCGCGACGTCTCCTCGTCCGACAGCGGATCGGTGCGTGGCATTCGTCGATGAGCTCCTAGTCCTTGAGAATGTAGCAGGGGCGGCTGGCAAACGGAAAACGGCGGATCGTCACCTTGCGATCGCGGAAGAAATCGTCCACGCCCTTCGTGTCGCCGTAAAACGCGCCATAGTTGTCGAGCAGCACCACTCCGCCGCGCGAGACGCGGTCGTAAAAATGCTCGAGGACACAAGCGGTCGGTTCCGCGAAGTCGATGTCGACATTGAGAAGTGAGATCTTCAGATGCGGGTTGTCTTTGAGATACCGCGGAATCGTGTGACAGACGTCCCCGGCCACGAGCTCGAAATTATCAAGCTGCAGACTCTGGAACACTTCAGTGAGCTGTGACGTCGAGATCGAGCTCGAGCCTGCCGTCTCGATCCAGTGAGTCCGCTGGGCCTGATCTTCCTCGTGCACCGTGTTCGGGTATTCATCCGAGAAGACGTCGAACCCGATCAGCTTTGCAGTGGCGTGAGTGCCTAATAGCTGCCGGAAGAGTCCGAAGCGGGTCAGCGAGGTGCCTTTGAAGACGCCGCATTCGATGATCTCGCCCGGCACGTTCATCGCCAGCTTGTAAGCTTCGTAATGCGCGATGAACTTGGCCAGTCTCGGCACCTGCAACGTGAGATGGAAGAAGGTCTCGTACTCATACATCTTGTCGATGTCGGGCAGTTGGATCATTCGCGCCAAGGTAGCATAAGCCGATCACGGTTCACCCAGCCCTTGCGTATACTTGCATCGCGATGACGGGTCCAGCGTCCGAGTTCGGCGAGAACGGGTACTGCATCGTACGTGGCCTCATCCCGGCCGCGGATGTCGACCGCCTCCTTGCGCTCTATCGACGCGATCTCCTTCCATCGTCGCATCCGTTTTATCGCCAGTCGACCGGAAGGTGGGAGCGGAACATCCGAAACGAGCAT
>DASPNA010000014.1:0-17886 GCA_035626775.1 Thermoanaerobaculia bacterium | reverse complement strand
TGCGGGCTAAATTCGTAGCGGGACGAACCCTTCTTCTTAGTATCGCGCCGCCTGAACTCGTTTCTCCCGATCGGCACCTCTCGGGTATTTCTCTGAGGGCTGAGGGAGAAGCGAAAAAACGGCAGGGAAAGCTATAGGCGGTTCTAGTAGATCACCTTCGAGATGAAGTACTCCTCGCGCTTCACCTTATTGCTCAGCAGTGCTTCGGCGTCGGCGCGTGACATCTGAAAGCGGCCGGCTGCGCCTCCGGTGGTGGTCTTCATGAACAGATCGACGCCATTGATGGTCGCGCCGTCAACGAACGCGTTGCGCACGATCATCGCCGCCGTGGTCGAGATCGCGCCGAACACGCGGTCCTCGGTATCGACCGTCAGTTCGACGCGATACGTGCCGGTGCCGGTGGATGCGACTTTCAGTTCGAAGATGCCGTCGTTCTCGTACGCGCGCTCGAACTTGTTGATGACGTCCGAGGCGAGCGAGCCCGGCGTGACGGCGACCACGGCCGGCGTCGGCGTGGTGGTGGCGGCCTTCTGCGATTGCGGCTCGGTCGGCTGCGCGTTCTTGGGACGCAATTTGATGGAGGTGCCGAGGGAGGGAGTCTGCTGTTTGGGGGCCTGCGCGGCCGGGAGATTCGGGCTGAGGTCGACGACGCTGGCGCTGGCCGTGCCGAATTTCGTCATCTGCTCCGATTTCGCGACGTCGATCAGCGACGGATCGAGCTGCAGCGACTGACCGTTCGTGAGCTTCACAATCGCTTTTCCATTCACGACCGTCCACTTCTCTTTCGCCGTGAAGCTCTGGCCGTTCTTCAGCACGACGATGTAGTTCGCGGCGAAGGACTGCACCGCAACGAGCGCAGTGAATGCGATGAGTGTGAATGTCTTCTTCATGACAGTCTCCGGAATCTGCTCAGCGAGCGCTCGATTATACTGACCGTTCGCACAAACGCCGTGCACGTGCGCGGCGATTCCGCCGCCACTTCGCCCGGCTTCGGTCCCAGGAGAACATCGATGCTCATCGTCATGGAAGCCGGCGCGCTGCCGGAGCAAGTCGAAGCAGTCGTTCGACACATCGAGCGCCTCGGATTCCGCGCCCATCCGATTCCGGGAGCGTTCCGTACCGCCATCGGCATCACCGGCCACGGCGGCAAAGCGGACCCGTCGGTGCTCGAGAACTTCCCGGGCGTCAAGGAGATCATCCCGGTCTCGCATGCTTACAAACTGGTCAGCCGCGAGGCGCGTCCCGATGACTCGATCGTCACCGTCGGCGGCGTGGACGTCGGCGGTTCGGGCATCGTGGTGATCGGCGGACCGTGCGCGGTCGAGTCGCTCGATCAGACACGCGCGATCGCTGAAGGCATCAAGCGCGCGGGCGGACAGCTCTTCCGCGGCGGCGCATACAAGCCGCGCACCTCGCCGTACTCGTTCCAGGGCCTGGGCGAGCAGGCGCTCGAGATCCTGGCGCGGGTGCGCGAGGAGTTCGACCTGCCCATCGTGACCGAGGCGGTCGATCACGAGTCGCTGCAACTCGTCGAGCAGTACGCCGACTGCATCCAGATCGGCGCGCGCAACATGCAGAATTTTTCGCTGCTGAAAAGTGCAGGTCGTGCGCGGAAGCCGGTGCTCTTGAAGCGCGGCATGTCGGCCACGCTCGAAGAGCTGCTCCTGTCGGCGGAGTACATCATGTCCGAGGGGAACTACAAGGTGATGTTGTGCGAGCGGGGAGTGAGGACGTTCGCCGACCACACCCGCAACACGCTCGACTTGTCGGTCGTGCCGGCGATCAAACGCATCAGCCACCTGCCGATCCTGGTCGATCCGAGCCACGGCACCGGCAAGCGCAACAAAGTCCTGCCGATGTCGCGCGCGGCCATCGCGGCCGGAGCGGATGGCGTGTTGATCGAGGTGCATCACAAGCCGGAAGAGGCGCTGTCGGATGGACCGCAGGCGCTGCTGCCCGAAGCATTCGCCGAAGTCGTGCGCCAGGTGGATGCGATCGCGGCGGTGGTGGGACGGGCGTTGCAGCCGGCGTTGGCCGCGCGCTGATTCAAAACCACCCCCTCATCCGCCTTCGGCACCTTCTCCCCTCGCCGAGGGGAGAAGGCTACCTCGCCGCCGCGCAGCGGGAGAGGGTGGGCCGAAGGCCGGCTGAGGGGTCGTCGCACTCAAATCACCGTCACCATCTTCAACAACGGTTCCGCGTATCTTGCGCCGCCTTCGATCCGCGCGTGCGGATCGATCTTCTGTCGCGTGAACACACGCCACGCCTTGTCGGGCGACATCGTCACGGTCGTCGTCGGCGCTTCGATCGCGTCCACGTAGAGCCGCCACGAGGACTCATGCACGAGCGTCCACGCGGCATCATCGATGCGCAACACGATCGCTGTTCCATCATCCGCAGCAACATCGCGATACGTGAACGGCAACGCTCGCACGAAAGTGTCGATCACCGGCGCGAGATAGCGATCGAGCAGACCGCGCTCGACCGCATCACGGATCTGCTGCTGATGGTGCCAGCGTTCCGTGAGCTCGCGCGCGACGTCGAACCACATCGGCGACCGATCATCGCCCGCCCAGCTCACACCCCACATCGCGTCGGCGAACGGATCGAGCGACGCGAGGAACTCCGCGAGCTCGCGTCCATACCGCTCGTGCAGATCGATGAGCAGTTCCGGACTCAATCGCCGCGCGAACGCAACGCCGCTCGCGTTGATGTCGTTGACGAACGCCGCCAGTCCCTTGTCGAGCGACGCCGGCGGCGCATAGCGATCGCGATGCATCGCCAGTCTGCGCAAAGCCGTATCGAGCAAATGCGCCGCAACGTCGCGCACCGTCCACGCACCCGCGACAGTCGGCGCGTTCCACTCATCCGCGCTCAATCCGCGCAGCAACGCCATCAACTCCTCGTGCAGCGGCGCGAAGAGATGTCCGGTCAGAATCGGTTCAGGCACTCTCATTGATAGACTCGCGGCAGATTATGCGCCGCACGAAAATCCTGGCAACCATCGGTCCCGCGAGTAACAGCGAGGCGATGATCCATCGCCTCCTCACCAGCGGCGTCGACGCGTTCCGTCTCAACTTCTCCCACGGCAGGCACGAAGATCATCACCGCGTCATCGAAACCATTCGCGACGTCGCCACCGCCCTGGGCCGCTACATCCCCATCGTCGCCGACATTCAGGGACCGAAGCTGCGCATCGGCGACGTCGACGGCGTGGTCATCCTCGAAGACGGGCAAACGTTCGTCATCTCCACCGAGCTTCGCCTCGGCAACGCGAAGGAAGTGTCGACGCCATTCACGCCGCTGCCGCGCGAAGTGCAGATCGGCCACCGCATCCTCATCAATGACGGTCTCGTCGAGCTGGTGGTCATCGGCGTCGATCAAACGCATGTCACCACGCGCGTGATTCACGGCGGACCGATCTCCTCGAAGAAGGGGATGAACTTTCCCGACTCCGAGCTGACCATTCCCGCGATTACCGAGAAGGACAAAGGCGACGTGCGATTCGCGGTCGCGCAGCAGGTCGATTACATCGCCGCGTCGTTCGTGCGCCGCAAGAGCGACATCGACAATCTCCGCGAACTGCTGCACGAAGCGGGCGGCGACGAGATCAACGTCATCGCGAAACTCGAGAAGCCGCAGGCCATCGACAATCTCGACGAGATCCTCGAAGTCAGCGACGGCGTCATGGTCGCCCGCGGCGACCTCGGCGTCGAACTGCCGCCCGAAGCCGTCCCGATCATCCAGAAAAAAATCCTTGCGCGCGCCAGCCGGTGGGGCAGATTCGCCATCACGGCGACGCAGATGCTCGAGTCGATGACCACGAACTCGCGCCCGACGCGCGCGGAGGCGTCCGACGTCGCGAACGCAATCTTTGATGGCTCCGACGCGGTGATGCTGTCGGCCGAAACCGCATCCGGCAAATACCCGCTCGAAGCCGTGCAGATGATGGCGCGCATCGTCTTTGCGGCCGAGGCGAACCGGCAGCATGTGAGTTACGAGTGGGAGCGCGAGCCGTTCCGGAAAGCGTCCGAGCTCGACGAATTCACGGACGCGCTGGCCGGCGCGGCGAACTACGCCGCGGAACAGCTCGACGCAAAGTACATCGTCGTCTTCACGCAGACCGGCTTCGCGGCGCGGCTGATGTCCAAGTTCAGACCGAAAGTCCCGATCATCGCCTTGACGCCGTCCAGCTGGGTCGCGCGGCGGATGAACCTGCTGTGGGGCGTGCAGCCGTTCGTGCTCAAGGACGCGGGCGAGTTCCACGAACAGATCGTCGATCGCGTCGACGATTACCTGCTGGCGAAGGACATCGTCCGACCCGGCGACCGCATCGTCATCCTGATGGGCTCGCCGATTTACCAGCGCGCAAAGACGAACCTGCTGCGCGTCCACCGGGTCCAGGAGTAGACGAGTACCTCGGGTACCTCGGAGTTCCTCGGAGGGACTGGCCGAGAAATCCCTCCGAGGAACCCGAGGTACTCCGAGGTACTCCGAGGTACTCCCACGTTAGGTTTCGGTCACGGCGTTCGCATTGCAGCGGAACCCGGGTGTAACATCCACCGGCGCCGCCCTGTTGGGAAGCGGAGAGTCGGGGCGCGGCGTTCCCATACCTGACCGATGAAGGGAGGAGGTTCATGCGCCGGTATCGAGCGATGGTCCTGATGGCGATGGCCGCGATGCTCGCGGTTCCGCCAGCGCGCGCCGAAGTTAATCTCCCCGCCGCCCTGCAGGTCCTGGGCACCGTCAGCAACGCTACCCGTCCCGTCTCCAACGCCCTCGTCATCGCCCTCAACACCAGAGACCTAGCGGCCACGCAGGTCTGGACCGCGGCCGACGGCACGTTCTCGCTGCCGATCCTGCGCACCGGCGTCTACAAGATCATCGCGGTGAAGGCCGGCTTCGCGCCCGTCATCACCACGCTCGTTCCCACCAAACCGAATCATCGTCTCGCGCTGCGTCTCGAGACCGAGAAGCAGGCCGCGAAGCGCAAGACTGCGAACCAGGAGATCTGGGAGCTGCGCGGCTCGCTGCCCGCGGACGTCCTGCGCGATCTCGAGTTCGCGCTCGAACCGGCGGAGGTCGCCTCGTACGAGATCCCGCGCTTCCGCGGCGAGATGCTGTCAGTCACCGGCGTCGCCAATCAGGCCGCGAATCCCGCCTACGCGCAGACCTCGCTCGGCGTGCAAGGCCGCTTTGGCGACACCTGGCAGGTCGGTCTGCGCGGCAACATGCAACGCTTCGAAGATCCAACCGATGAAGTCCGTTTCGGCTCGCCGGTCGCGGAGTCGAGCGCGATGTCGATGGAGCTGCGCTCCTCGCCGACGCAGGCGTATCGCATCGGCTCGACTACGAGCTCATGGACGTATCGCGATCGCGAGGAAGGCGAGAAGCAGGCCGACGTCCGCGCACACAATTTCGAATGGGAGAGCGGTCCGGCGCGCGTGGAAGTGCGCTACTTCGAGCAGGACAATCTGTATCGCGAGACGCCCGGCCAATCGAATGTGATCGAGATCGGCGGCTCCGTTCCCATCATGCAGACGCGCCGCACCGATCTCGGCATCGCCGTGCGCGTGAAACAGGAAAGCATCGAGTCGAGCACCGACGCGCTGCGCACCGCGGACTTCTCCGCGAACGGATCACTGTCGCTCGTACCGTCGGTCGTGTTGCACTACGGCATGGCCAGCCGCATCGGCGTCGATGGTCAGGAATTCGCGCCGCGCACGGGCGCCGAGTGGAAGCTGACGAAGAACTCATCGCTCGTCGGCTCGCTGCAGTACAAGGTCGTCGATCGCGATGAAGTACGCGGTCTGCCCAGCCTCGTGTTCTGGTCCGAGGATGGTTCGGTGCTGCCGCGGTATGCGTACACGATTGGTTTCGTGTCCGGCAAGGAAGGACAGAATCGTTTCTCGGCGGTGGCGACCGTATCCGCGGTCGACGATCCGCTGCGCGTCGTGTTCGCGAATGAGGCGAACCAGTTCTGGGATGGCCTCTACGTCGAATCGGGCGATGTGCGCCGCGACGTGCGCCTCGCGTATCGCCGCGACTTCGGCAACCGCTTCGCGATCGACGTCGCCGGCACGGCCGGTACTGCTTCGAGCAGCAACCCGGGCGTCGATGAGCGCGAGAAGATCTACATCACCGGCGACCTGCAGTCGACGTTTCTGCCGACACGCACGTCGCTCGCTGTGTCGTATCGCGAGATTCAGCAGCCGAGCGATAGCGCCAGTGAGGACTACGAGACCGAGCGCATTCACCTGCGCATGGCGCAGTCGCTCTATTTGCCGGTGGACATCAAACTGCTGCTTGGCCTCGAGCTCGCGCGCGCGGAGAATTCGCCGTACCTGATGGACTCGTTGACGCCCGAGGGGCGGTCGAAGAAGTACATCGGCGGCCTGGCGCTGAACTTTTAGTGTGGTGAGTCAGAAGCTCCTCGCATCGCTTTGCGGCGGCGACGGGCCGCTTGCGGCGCCGCCGCTCCTCGCCGATGTCTCGCATCGCCTCGTCGCGGCGACTTGCAATCAGCCCATCGGCGCTCGCAAATCAATACCACGAACTTCCGGCTCACCACACTAGCGCGCATGCGTCCGACGAAGGAGCAGCTCGCCGCGGCAGCGAATCAAACGCTGCCCGATGTGATCGCGCCGAACCTCGACGTCCTCTTTTGCGGCATCAACCCCGGCCTCTACACGGCCGCCGTGCAACAACACTTCGGCCGTCCGGGAAACCGCTTCTGGCCTGTTTTGTACCGCTCCGGGTTCACGCCACGATTGTTCTCGCCATCCGAACAATACGAACTGCTCGATCTCGGCCTCGGCATCACGAACGTGGTCGCGCGCGCAACCGCTGCGGCGGATGAGCTCACGCGCGACGAACTGATCGAAGGCGGCGAGATCCTCACGCGCAAAGTGCTGCGCTACGCGCCGCGTTTTCTTGCGGTAGTCGGCATCGGCGCGTACCGCACGGCCTTCGATCGCCCGAAAGCGAAGATGGGATTGCAGGACGACGTCATCGGCAACACGAAGGTGTGGGTCCTTCCGAATCCCAGCGGCTTGAACGCGCACTATCAGGCAGGGGAGTTGGTGGAGATGTTCGCGGAATTGCGCATAACGTCTGGAGCGACGGGCTGTTAGCCCGTCGAACGCGGAGACCCTCCGACGGGCTGAGAGCCCGTCGCTCCAGATCGGGACGCCGGCAGTATCCTCACACCATGACCATCGCCACCTCTCGCTTTCACGAACTGCACGCCTCCGGCTGCTTCGTCATGCCCAACCCGTGGGATATCGGCAGCGCGCGGATGCTCGAGTCGATGGGCTTTCCCGCACTCGCCACCACGAGCTCCGGCTTCGCGTGGTCGCTTGGCCGCGCGGACAATCACGTGACGATCGAGGAAGCGCTCGCGCATTTCCGCGGAATCAGCGCGGCCGTGAACGTGCCAGTCAACGGTGATTTCGAAGGTGGATTTGCCGTCGATGCCGATGCCGTGGGCGCGAACGTCGCCGCTGCGGTTGCCACCGGCATCGCGGGAGTGTCGATCGAAGACTCGACCGTGAACGGCGCGACCCCGTTGTTCGACTTCGACCTCTCCGTTGATCGCATTCGCGCCGCGCGACGTGCAATCGATGACAGCGGCACCGGAGTCGTGCTGACGGCGCGGTGCGAGACGTATCTCGTCGGCCGTCCCGATCTCGGTGAAGCTATCCGCCGGCTCGCCGCGTACGCCGCCGCGGGCGCTGATTGTCTCTATGCGCCAGGCGTGCGCAACATCGATGACATCAAAGCGATCGTCGACGCTGTAGCGCCGAAACCGGTGAATGTGCTCGTCGGTAGCGACTTCACGAACGTCGAGGAGCTACGCGCGCTGGGCGTGCGCCGTATCAGCGTCGGTGGCGCACTCGCGCGTGCGGCGTGGGCGGGGTTTCTCGAGGCCGCTCGCGAGATCGCGGCAAAAGGCACATTCGCCGTCCTCGGCCGCGCGGTCCCTTTCGCGGAACTCAACGAGTCGTTTCGTCGTCCCTAACCCTGCCAGCCTTCGTCGGCGGTCGGTCCGTAGATCGATGACACCGGCTGGTCGTTCAGCCGCAGATACACCGCCAATTGGCCGCGATGGTGGGCCAGGTGCGAGAAGGTGTCCGTGATCATGGGCCAGCCGTGGCGCGAAGCAGGGAAGATGATGCACAAGCGCAACTCCTTCTCCCGATTTCGTCGCGGCCGGCGAGTATTTTAATCAAGCAGAAATACACGGCCAGCGATCGACTTGTGGCCGCGGGCCGCAGTGCCGGCGGCCTGCTGGTCACCGCGCCTTACGACAATATCCACGCGGACGCGTATCCCGCGTTGCTGATGGAGGTGTCGCTCAACGACAACCGGGTCGGATTTTGGGAGGGCGCCAAATTCGCGGCGAAATTACGCGAGCGGAAGACGAATTCGAACCCGGTGTTGCTCTCGGTGAACATGGGATCGGGGCATGCCGGGCCGTCGGGCCGCTCTGAGCAGTTGAAGGAGCTCGCCTTCCACTAAACGTTCATGTTGTGGCAGGTCGGGATCCGCGAATGAGGGAACGATAGGCGATGCGACGCGACGCGACGCTGTGCATCACCTCGCCGGCGTGGTTCAGGGGCAGGTCACCTGCGTCCAGACGCCACAGTCGAAGATCCAGCAGCTCCGCGTCTGCGGGTTGGACTCGCAGTCGTCCCAGCTTTCGATGATTTCCTTGTAATTGGAAGTGATGCCCCACGACGACCAGTCCGCCTCGCACGGGTAGTACGCCGTGAATGCGCCCCGACGGGCGAATTGAAGTTGGCGTAGTGGAAGCGGGTGAAGTGAGTGTCAGCCAAGCGGGAGTTGCGCTCAGCAGGACGGCGAGGAGAACCAGGGACATCGCGCGGGACTTTTCATGTCATGCCGACGTCAGATTTCCCCGGCGCTTCCGCGCGATCCATTCGAACATCAGCGGACTTGAGACCCACTGGCCGTCGTCAAGCTGCTGCGCCTGCCGCAGTTTGGCATCGAGTTGCGCGACCTCTTCGTTCGTCGCCAGTCCATGCTCGTCGATGACCGGCCGCAGCGACGCGAGTGCGACGCGCGGAATCTCGTAGCCGATCCGCGGCGGATAGTGAACGACATACGCGCGGGTGTGCTCGATCGCGAAGCCCGCCGCTGCGAGATAGGCGCGGCCGCGCCGTCCGAAGTCCGTTCGCGCGCCGCGACTGCGAGCGGCGCCGATCACGAGCTCCCACACGCGCGTCATCGCCGGCACGTCCGGCTCGGATGCGGGTGCATGCGCGAGATCGTCGGATGGCTCATGCGCGATGACCACACCGCCCGGCCTCAACAGCGCCGACATGCGCGCGAGCACGCGGGCCGGATCGGGCTGGTGCAGGAGCATCAGCCGGCAGTACACCGCGTCGATCGCCGCGACGCCGAGCTGTTCGCGTGAGACGCTATTGACATCGCCTGCGACGAGCCGCACGTTCGCTGCTTCCGCCAGCAGCGTGCGCGCTTTTTCCAACGCGTGCACGTTCGCATCGACACCGATCACGACGCCGCTGCTTCCGACGACGCGCGCCAGCGCGCCGAGCGCGCCGAGTGGTCCGCAGCCGAGGTCGGCGACGACCATGCCCACTGTCACGCCGGCGCGGCGGCACGCGTCGACGACATGGTCCTCCTCATGCGCCGCCAGCGACACCAGACGACGCAGCTCCTCGTCGGTTCCGCCGAGTGTGTAGTGCGACTCGCTCAAGATGCGATCACCCGAAACGAGCCGGCCGGCAGCGCGTCTCCATTGATGAGCACCTCCACGCGATGCACGCCGGGTTGCGATTTGCGAGTGGTGTGGACCGCGAGCGAAAACGACGTGCGCAACTCCACGGTCGCTCGCGCGGGAAGCACCAGCCGCTCGAGCTTGAACACTTTCGGCGCGGCGTGTCCGCGCGCTTTGACGAAATGCACGGCCACGTCGACGAGCAGGTCCTGTGGCCGCGCGGATTTGCTCCGCAACACGAAGCTCATCGACACGCGTCCGCCGATCGCGACTTGCGGAGGGTCGAACGTCGCTTTCTCGATCGCCACCTTCGGCTTGTTTGCGTAACCGAGAAGACGCAAGGCGCCGGCGTCGCCGCGCTTGATGGCGCTGCGCAGTGCGTGCTCGATGAGCGCGCGGCGTTCGGGCGTTGCATCTTCGAGCCAGGCCGCACACGTGCGCGTCAGGAGCTCGGGCCGCACTTTGCCGAGGTCGTTCAGACTGTTGGCGACGCTTCTGCGGACGAGCGTCGACGGATCATCCTTCAGGACCTCGAGCAACTCGAGCACGCGTTCCGGATGTTCATCCAGCCACGCCACTCGCTGCGCCCACGGCAGCCGCAGACGCGTTCCTTCAGACGCGAGCCGCCGCACGTGAGGATTTGCATCGCGCGTGCACTCGCGAAGAAATGCGAACGTCCGCTCCGGATCTCGTGCGATGTACGGGCGGATGCTCGACTCGGCGCTGAAGCGCTTCGTCAACTCGACCTGCGCACGGAGCGACAGCTCGAAATGATCGAGGCCACGCTCGGCGACGAAGATCGTGTGCGGCAGATAGAAGAACGGCGCCATGCCGGCGCCGACCAATTCATCGGACGCATGCTCCGGACCGAGCGACCGAAGCAGCACGCCGATGGCCTCGGGATAGTCGCTGGGGAGATGTCCGGCGAGCGCTCGCGCGATGTGCCTGCCGCGATCGAGCAGTTCCAGTTCGTCCAATCCGTCCGTGGCGCGCTTCACGAACGCGCGCTCACGAAACGCGGGATACACGCGCGAGATCTCGCTCGCCAGCCGGCGTATCAGGGAAGGCGAGAAGAAGTCTTTCAAGGTGTCGCCCATGCGGACCGCAGATTATCCTCTGCGCATGCGCATCCTGCTGCAGACCACGATTCCGTCGACGCCCGACGATTGGCACATCGGCCGCTTCTCGATGCTTCATCGAGTGCTCGCCGAAAGCGGTCACGAAGTGACGAGCCGCAATCGCGACGAAAGCCTCGCCGGCATCGATCGATCCGACTTCGATCAGATCTGGTTGTTCGCTGTCGATGCGGGCGACGGTATCGACGAAGAAGAGTGTGCCGCGCTGACGCGCTTCCGCCGCAGCGGCCGCGGTCTGCTCGTCACGCGCGATCATCAGGATCTCGGATCGTCCGTCTGCACGATCGGCGGCGTCGGCGCAGCGCACTACTTCCACTCGCGCAATCTCGATCCGGATCGCTCGCGGCACGCGCGCGATGACGGGCAGGCCGCGGACATCGACTGGCCGAACTATCACTCTGGACAGAACGGGGAGTATCAGCGAATTACTGTCATGGGAGACACGCATCCTCTGCTGCAGGGCGGCGACGGCTCGCCGCTGGAGTGGTTCCCGGCGCATCCGCATGAAGGTGCGGTCGGAGCTCCGGCCGGCGCGGACGACGCGCGCGTGATCGCCACCGGCAAGAGCGCGACGACGCAACGTGACTTCAATCTCATCGTGGCATTCGGAGGCGACGGCACCAGCGGACGCGGCATCGCCGAATCGAGCTTCCATCACTTCTGCGATTACAACTGGAACACGCGTGCCGGCGCGCCATCATTCGTCGCCGATCCGCCTTCCACGGACGTGGTGCGTGATCCCGCGCGTCTCGAGGACGTGAAAACGTACGTTCGCAACGTTGCTCGATGGCTCACGCCGTGAACGGCTCACGACGCTAGGCCCGCCAAACGGGTTCAGCGCCGTGCGCTGCCGCCGGAGGCGCCCCCGGTCTCCGATCAGAGCGCCTTCCGCAACCTCTCCTTTGCGCGCATGTAGAGCGGACCCACGCTGCCGATCGGAATGTTCTCCGCTGCGCTCACCTCGTGATACGACTGCTGTTCGATGCCGATCCGCATGCACAGCATGCGCGACCGGTCGTCCAGTTTTGCAAGAGCCTGCCGTACTGAGAGCACGGTGTCGTCCGAACGGAACGCCGGGCGATCCTCGACAATCTCGGTGGTGGCGTGCCGGGAGCGGTCCTTCACGCGGCGCTCGATCTCCTGCCTGCAGAGGTTCGCAATCGTGCCGGACAGCCACACGCGCGGCGTTCGAATCTCCTGACGCTTTCGAAGATAGAGCACCCACGTCTCCTGCACCAGCTCCTCGGCGTCTTCTCGCGGGAAACCGAAACGCCCCCTCGCGACTGCCTGCAGCTTGGAGTGCGTTGCGGCGTACAACTCATCGTCGATTTCCGGGTGCGCCGTTTCGGCCGCTTCGATCACGGCGAGCATCTCGCGCAGCGCCGCCATCAGCTCTTCTTCGCGGAAGGGTTTGCGCAGCACCAAGTGCGATCCGACCTCGCGGAGGCGCGCTTCCGTAGCGGCGTCCGCATATCCCGTGATCGTGGCGACTCGCGAGCGCGGGCTCAGGCGGCGGACCGCTTCGAGCAGCCGAAAGCCGTCTTCTTCGGTGCGTAGCCGAAGGTCGGCCAGGATGATCGGGAAGTACTCGTTCACAATCAGCTCAGCGGCGCAATCGACGTCGCCCGCCGATGCAGACGAAAAGCCGTTCAGCTCGAGCAGCTCCTGGATGACCGCGACAATGATTGGCTCGTCATCGACTACGAGAATTCTGGACATGCCTCGACTTAGATCAAGCCGTAGGCCTACGTAAACCATTGAAAACAAAGGAAAGTTAAATTTGGTTACTGTGCTGAAAGCGGAGTGTGTTTGTTTTTTGAACGCTTTGAAGAGACGCGTGCGTGTCGCCGACGAATGTCAATTTACCGACAGCACGGCCGTCTCCATCCCTACTCGCTGCAGTTGCTCCGCGGTCGCTTTCGCTTCCGCGACCGTGGTAAAGGGTCCAACGCGCACGATGGTCGTCGATGCGTCGGCGACCAGTTGTGGCTCGAATCCGGCGGAGCGCGCGCGTGTGGCGGTGGCGGTGGCGTTCTCCGGCTGGCGGTACACACCGAGCTGCACGAAGTACATCGTTCCGGGACGCTCACCGACCGCTTCCGTCGCGACGGCGGAGATCTGAGGCTCTTCGGATGCGGCGAGATCGACATCCTTGAGCGTCGCCGGAGCACGCGGGATGGTGACCGAGCGGGTGATGCGTTTCTGCGCAACGGTGGTCGCGATCGTGTAGGTCCCGGGCAGCAGCGAGCGGAAGGAGTACCGTCCTTCCTTGTCCGTCACCATGCGCCTTCCGGTCGGCTCGATGGTGACTTCCGCGCTGCGCGCCCCGACGACTCGCCCACTGATGCTGCGGTTCGCCTTCAACAGGAAGCGAACGTCAGCCGACTTGCCGCGTTCGAGCGACACAGTCTGCGATTCGAGCGTCGTCAGTGAATAACCGGGCGGAACCGAGGATGGAGAAATCGAGATCTCCCATTCGCCCGTCGGAAGCGCGACCGAAGCCTTGCCATTGCCGTTTGTTATCTCCTGAAACCGGTGCTCGCCACGCGACGCCACCAGTGTGAGTCCTGCGATGCCATCGCCAACGTCGTCCACGACGGTTCCGATTGCTCGAGCGGGCGTGTAAGCGACGCCGAAGCGCACTTCGCCACCAGAGGTCGTCTCGACGCGGGAAGGCGTGGTGAAGAACGCATCGGACTGCGATCCAAGGCGCGCGACCACCTGATGGGTAAGACCCTTCACTCCACGAAACGCAAATGAGCCGTTGGCGCCGGTGCGGGTCTTGTGTGCCCCATCGAGCTCGATCTCTGCATCGCGGATTCGCGCATCGCCGTCTGCTACCCCGTCGAGATTTTCGTCGAGGAACACGTAACCGGCGATCGTGCCGCCGCGGAGTGAGGGCAGCGACGGGAGCTTGTTGAATCGATGGCGGATGCTCAGCTCGACGAGCGGCTGCGTGAACCGCACGTTCCCCGCCGTGGTCCGCAAGAGCGAGTAAGCCGCGACGATGTCGTTTGCTGCGGAGATTTGCTGTGACCAACTGAGCGAAGCGATGGCGACAGTGGTTTCGGCGTCGACGCCCTCGCTGCGATTGACGAGCAAGCGGAAGCGGAGCTGCCGGCGTGCCTCCGACGGATCGATCCACGCAAGATCAAAACCTGCCTGGGTGCGCGCGGTCGCGAGATCGATCGTCACACCTTCGATGAACCCCTGTGCGATGAGCGCCGCGTTGTCCCGCAGCGCCCGCGCGATGTCCTCGGACGTGGTGGCGGTGATGCCGAGCTCCGCGAGCGCGAGCGCGAGCTCGGGCGACTCGCTGAAGATCAGTTGCAGCGTCGGCGCCTGCGTCTCGTAATCAAAGTATCCCGAAGCGTGGAACGAACGGGTTGATGCACGTGCGGTCAGACGAATGCCGTGGCCTCCCTCGTTCGTCGTCGAGTTGCGGCTGTAGCGGTACGTGCCGCCGAGAGCGAACTGGGCGAGCTGGAACTGCATGCCGGCCGGGATGACGATACTACGCGTGTCCGCCGCCTCCGATGGCGTGGAGAAGCGGCCGTAGCGCGCGCCGGTGAAGATCGAGAGCGCGTCGGTCGCCGCAAAGCGCACTTCGCCCGACCCGGTGACCGCGCGTTGCTGGAACTGGGCGAGGTCGTATTCGTACGCGGACGTGCCGAAGTCCGCCGTCCACTTCGGGCTCAGGGTCGTGTTCCACGCGCCGTCGGCGAAGAAGCCCGACGCCACGCTGCTGAGACCGGCGAAGCCGCGCGGGCGATACCGTACGTCGAGGCGCACCTGGTCGCGCTTCGATTGGTACGCGACCTCGGCGGACGCGCCCGGCTTTCCGCCCCAGGCCACCTCGCCGCGAGCGATGAGATGGTCGTCCGGCTTGTATTCGTACAGAACTGACGCCACGGCTCCCCGCGTGCCGCTACGCATTTCGTCGGCGCCGGGGAAAGCGAAAAGGCTGGTGATCAGTTGCGAAGACGTGCCCGTGCGCTTTGCGTACGAGGCGCCGATGGCGAGCTCGCGGCTCGTCGGCAACAGAAACGATTGGAATTGCGTGTAAGCCGAATAGCCGGCGTGAATGCGCCACCGGTCGTCGAGGTAGTGTGCACCGCGCAGCGGCGTACCGGAGATGGTGAGCGGCGTGTGATCGACGATCCGGTCCAGCAGTGTCAGCTCCGATCGGCCGCGAAAGAACCGCAGCGAAGCGGATGGAATCGAGATCTGGGGTTCGCCATCCAGACGGTCGGAGCCATGACGAATGGTCTGCAACTGCAGCTCCGTCCGCGTCTTCCGGCTTTCGTGGCTGGCGGCGATCGTTCCCTGCACCGTGCGCGGCGCGCTCGTATAGCGCACTTCGGATTGACCGATCGTGGCGCTGCCGGAAGCGTCGAATCGGTTCGGCGCGGCCACGGCAGCTTCGACGATGATGGCGTATGTGCTCTGGCCGTACGGCGTCACCACGACGACATTGGTCCGTCCCGGAGCGCGTCCGCGGACGGTGAGCGCGCCGCGCGTCACCGAGACCTCCGCAATTTCGGGATCGATGGCGAACGCCGATGTCGCGCCGCTCAGCTCGACCGTGACCGTCTCGCTCACGCGCACCGCGTACGACGCGTACGCACTCTGCGCGCACGCTGCGATGACAAGGGCGAAAACGACCCGTTTCATGGCACGGTCAGCTCGACGGTCTCCGTGAGCGACTTTCCTTCATAGTCGTACGTGAGCAGCAGGCGATAGCGGCCGGGTGGCAGCTCCCCATCGTACTCCCCGTGGAACTCGGAGACCTCCCCCGGGAGCAGCCGGCGCGGCTCGATGGCGGACGTGCCGACGAGCTTTCCCTGTGCATCGATCACCGCCATGACGGCTTTGGCAACGAGCGGTTCGGCGCCCTCGTTCGTGCCGCGCTGTACCACCCCCACGTTGACGGTCGAGGTCTGCGGGCGCACCACCGCGGGCTGGACGGTCAACTGTGTGTCGTCCGAGATCTTGAACGTGAGCAGCGTTCCGAGCGAAGCGGTCATGGGAGTGTTGCCGGACATGACCTCGTTTACACCGCGGAAAAGTACGACCACCGCGCGCGAGGTCGCATTCGGCGGCAGCGTGACCGTCACCTCGATGGAAGCATGCTTCCCCGCCGGGATGGTGACGCGTTTCGACGAGAACACCGCGGTCGCGGCGATGCTGCCGGCGAGCTCGCCGGCAGGAACGAACACGCGTTTGCCGTCACGCACGACGACATCCTCGGCCACCAGAGCGAATTCGAACGGCAACTCCGTGGCGTTGCTCAGCGTGAGCGTCTGCGTCGCACTCTGTCCCAGCTCGCCGCGCAACATGACCACGGCCGGCGAGAGCGAGAGTGTCTGTGCGCCATCCTGCGCCCAGATGGGCGTCGCGAGGGTCGTGATCGAGAACAGCAGTCCAAGGATTTGTTTCATGGTCCCTCTTCAGTTCGTCGTGATTTCCCAGACAACGGAGTTGAACACGGTGCCTTCCGGCATGGCGGTGGGAATGTCGAGCTCCATGGTGTGCATGCGGACTTGTCCGATCGGCGCTGTCGGATCGATCACCAGAGGCATCGTACCGATCGTTTTGCCGTCGATGCGGATCGACCAGCGCGGGTCGGAGGCTTCGAGAAACGCGCGGACGGTGACGCTGCCGCTGTTCTCGCCGCCGGCGCGCTCGACGCGGATGCCGAACGTATGGGTCGTCACCGTAGACCGCGCGGTCATGCGCCGGTTCGGTCCCCGAGTCCGGGTGATGTTCCCTGCGTCGAGCAGTGCGTCTCCTCCGGTGTCGATGCCCATGCCGGTGAACGACATGTTCAATTGCGGTTTCGTGCCGGTCGCGATTCCGCGAGAGCGGCGTCTTGCGGAGGCGGGCGTCGCCAGCGCTAGGATGAGCAGTGTGATCAGGATTGTGCGCATCGTCGTCAGTTGGAGGTGGCGGTGAAGTGGATGGTGTTGTTGATCGAGGTGGGCGCCGCGGAGTTAGCGATCACGACCTCCCAAAGTGGCATCAGTGACTCGGCATAAACTCCGGCGCTGGTGAGCGTGATCGGCGAAAGATGCGAGAGCGCGACGTCATTCAACTTCCAGGTAATGCCGGCCGGCGTGGACGAGGCGAGCTGCGCGGTCAAGGTGTAGCTGCTGCTGTTGAGATTCGCCTTGGAAACCACGATGCCGATCAACGCGCCGACTTTCCAGTCGGTGGTCTGGACGGTGCGCACCACTGCGATCGGGACCGCGCCCGACTTGGCGATCGTTCCCAGACCGACGGAAACCGTGCTGGTCCCGCTTCCGCTCGACGCGCCTATGTTCGCCGTAATGGCGATGGTCAGCGAGCTCTCGAGTGTTCCGGTAAGTGACACCGTCCCATTGTCTGTGGCCGCCGATGCGGAGGTGGCCGATAGCACGGCAACGAGCGAGAGCAGGAAACGTTTCATGAGGCTTCCTGCACTCAATTGGACACCACACTCAAGGTCACCGTGCGGTTCAGCGACTGCGGCACGGTGCTGTCGTTGATGTCGACGCGCAAGGTGTGCGATTGCGTCACACCGTAGGTACCGGTGGTGGTGATGGTGCTGGTTGTGTTTGCACTGAGCAGCAGGTTATTCAGTAGCCAAAGGACTCCACTGGCCGGATTGGCAGTGAGCGCTGCCGTGAGGGTGTAGTTTGCGCTCGTGAGGTTGCTCTTTGTCACACGGATTCCCACGGGGGTGGTGAGGATGAACTTCGTCGCCTGGATCTGCCGTGTGAACCCCGTCGGCACCGGTCCGGTCTTGCTGATCGTACCCATTGCCGTGGTCACCGTCGCAGTACCGAGACCACTCGGCGTCCCGCCGATCGACTGGATTGTCAGTTCGATCGAGCCTGACGCATTTGCGATCACGCCCAGACGCCTGGTCACCGTCTCCGCGGAGACGGTGCCGGCGCCGAAGATCAGCAGGATCGCGGCCGTGACGATTGAGTTCTTCATTGCCAT
>DASPNA010000013.1:0-74833 GCA_035626775.1 Thermoanaerobaculia bacterium | reverse complement strand
GACAGCTCCGCAGAGCGCAAACAATGGCTCACGCCGTACCTGCACTTCTACAATTACCATCGCGCCCACTCCGCCGTTGCGTACAATCCACCAATCAGTCGCCTGGATCGGAACAATGTCCTGAGACGCAACAGTTAGGCGAGTGCCTTGGCGAGACTGCCGGCCAGGCGAACGGATCTGCTGAGCGGTCGCCCGCACTCGGGGGTCGTCGCTCGTCCGAGCCCTATGTCGTTTGCACCGTCAGTTTTGCTGGATCCCAGAGCTCTGCTTTCTTCCAGAGTCGTAAGGCAATCGCGGCGATCTTGCGGGCCAGCGTGACTTTGGCCAGTTCCGGCTTGGTGCCACGGGCCACGCACGCATGGTAGAGGTCCTGGAGCGGTCCTTCCTTTGCTGCTGCGGCGGTGGCCGCCCCTTTGAAGATCGACTTGAGCATCGGGTATCGCGGTTCAGACCGCGCGTCCGAGGCGCTCTGGCTCGCCGGCGAAGTTTCCCACCGCTCAGCTCCTGATCGGAGCTCGACTGCGTGACCACGGCCAGACCGGCATAGGGCCACAAGCTGCGCTTGGTGCCGAACCGATACGGTGTGGCCATGATGGCCAGCAGTTGCGCGGTGCGCACATTGCCGAAAAACGGGATCGAGCGCAGCCATCTCCATCCCCGCTGCTTGCGGGCCTCGGCGGTGATCATGGCCGCCTTGGCCTTTGGCCGCAGCTTCAGGAGCAGATCAAGTTGCTCGAGCAAACACGCGGCACGCACTCGTGCTCCTGCCGTGGTGAGCTGGTCGAGCCACTCCTGGCGCCGCCCTGCCCGATAGACCGACGTTCCCGACGTAGCAATCGCACGCGCACGAAAGAGGGCCTTGATTCGCAGCATCACCCGCATCGCATCCTCGACAAGGCTGTTGTAATTGCGAACCAGCTCCTTGAGCGTGAGTACGCTCGGTGCGCCGTGGTAGACGGCCTTGAGCGAGCCCAGACGCAGCCGTTCGGATAGATCGTCGCCATCGATGCGGTCGCTCTTGTTTGCGATCTCGCTTTCCCGCGCACGTTGCACACGATCACTTGCTCGGCGTGCGGCTCCAGCACGTCGTGCAGCCACTGCGCATGGGTACCCTCCTCGAGGGCTACGCGCGTGTTCGTTCCGCACGCTGACCACCGTCGTTGCCTGGTGTACGTCCAGTCCGAGATAATGAATCGCCTGACTCTTCATGGCAGCCGCTCCTTCCTTCGTTTGTCTCTGTCGATTCCAAACTTACAGGAAGGGGCGCGCTTTCAACATGCGTTAGGCCGACAGACCACGAGGCGCAAAAGACCGCTGTCCGGTTTACTCGACCGGTTACAATCTGTCCAATGAAAGCGGCTGCGTCGCTCGTCCTCTGTCTCATCGCGGCCCCATCACTCGGAGCAGAGCTGCTGGCCGGCGTACGCGGAGCAACGCTCGTCATTGTTGACACGGACACGGGTGTTGCCTTCCCGCTGATGGAACTAGAAACGAACGGCTTCGGAAGAGTAGTGGCGCAAGACACGGTGCGCAACCGGCTATTCATCGAAACCTTTGATGCCGCATTAGCACCATCGTATTTCAGGTTGTGGGTCGTGAGTCTCGAGACGGGTGCGACGTCGCAGATAGCGTTCCGGGCAAGTGCCAGGCACGAATATTTTTATGACGAGGACGCCGATGCCCTCTACGTCTTCGGCTATATTGAAGGGCAAAGACAGATTTCACAGATTGCGCTCGAGACGGGCGTCATGTCGACGGTACTGGTCTTTCCGTCCTTGGGTATCTGGGCTGACGCTTGGCAGGTAGCAGGGTACGATCCGATCACGAATCGCCTATACGTCGCAGGTGTGCTTCACCCCGGCGAATTCAGTGAACGCGCTCTGTTTGCCGCCGATCTTAACGCGAAGATCGTAACCCAATCTCCTTATCGCACGCGTCAAACTGTGCGCTTTCTGCCACGGTCCTATGAGGGCCACGTGTACGCTCATGTTGCGCAGGGAGTGTCCTCGGAGCAACAGCAGATTGTCCGCATCGATTTCACCACGGGAGCAGTTCAAGTCGTTATCGCGGCGCTCCCGTTAGAGCTGGTCGAGCCAATCGTTTACAGTCCGGTAAGCGCGCTACTCTATCTTCGCCGCTTTCGAGACGGGCAAATGTTCGTCGCGGACCTGCTACATGGAACCTATCACCAGATTCGGTTGCGTCACGAGGACAACATCGAGTTTGCACCATTTCCAGTGGACGTTCATCTCCGCTCGGTCCCCATGGTTGGTAGCACGGCGAAAGTTCTCCTTGTCACCATCTTGGCAATGACGAGCTGTATTCTATTGCGCGTTACGACGAATGCACATGCGGCCTAACTCCAAGCTACCTTTAGGCAGCCGTCAATAGATTGCTGTGCGGGCGACGTAGCCCGGTGAGGCGTCGTGAACGTGCCGGGACTCGAGATGCTACCTTCTCGGCCCTCGTAGATGGGGCAAGCGTACTTTCTGGGTCGATGTAACGGCGGCTGCCCGGAGTGACGGAGGACGGTGAAGCCGGCCATCTGCCAGGCAGTGGCAAGCATGAAGCGATCATCTCCGGGCAGCTGTTCACACGCAGGTCGGTTGTTTGCTCAAGCGGCATGGCGATACGCGGCGCGGCAGGTGAAGACGCGCGCAGCGTCAAAGCCGTGCGTGGAGCGCGCCCACCCCCAGATCATCTTGACCAGCTTTCGTGAGACTGCGGTCATGGCCTTGGTGCCGCTCATTTTCTCGAGGCCGGTTTTACGATGGTAGTACTCGCCATAGAGTGAGCCGCGCCGGACCAACGGCAGGACGAGCTCGTTGAGGATGCGACGTAGTTGCGGTCGTCCCTTGCGCGAGATCCTGGTCTGGCCAATGTACTTGCCGCTTTTGCAAACTGCTATGTAAGTTACTGCACGGTTCGGCGACCCGCCACCTACTGGTTTACCAAACTGGTAAGTTCAACGGACACTTTCTTGCCAGTGTAACCCCGGCAGGTGAGTCGCGGCCTAACTGTTGCGTCTCAGGACGTTGTTCCTATCGAGGCGCTGCAGCTCGCGACTGTCACGCCGCTATTCGCGGCGTGACGTAGCGGCCGTGTGGGTCGGGTTCGGCAGGTAGGCCTGGCCGTAGGTCGGCGTGAAAGTCCATTAGGCTGCCGAGGCCCGCCTATACTCATGAACAGTGATTACGGGCCCGTCCACAACGAACGTCCCTAAGCGGCACCCCGGAGACCGGGAGGAGACACGCTATGAATATCCTGTTGTGGATCCTGGAGGTCCTCGCCGCGTTGCTCTACGGAGCGTCGGGAATCATGAAGGTGTTCATGTTCGACAAGGTAAGCGGGGACGTTCCGTCGTTTGGCGCGTTGCCGCGTGAAATGTGGATGGCGCTCGGCATCGTCGAGCTCGTGTGCGCAGTGGCGCTCATCGTCCCGGCCGCACTCCGGTGGCGGCCGCGGCTGACGGTTCTGGCTGCCGCGGTCCTGGCGGTCGAGAGCCTCGTGTTCATCGGTGTGCACGTCAAGTACGGCGAGGTCACGCCCATCGTCATGAGCGGCGTGCTGGGCCTCGTCATGGCGTTCATCGCGTATGGACGGGCGGTCGTGAAGGCGAGCTGAAAGCGGCGGATACACCCGATTCGTCGCCCCTCATCCGGCCCTTGGCCACCTTCTCCCCGCGTCGCGGGGAGAAGGCTACACAGGATTACGAGTCGCCCATCTTCTTCAGATAGCTCGCGTCGATCTTGTGGATGCGCATCGACACGAGCTTGTCGACCGGGACGTTGCTGTAGCCGGCGGCCTTCAATTCGCGGATGAATTCCGGGGTCACGCGGTGGATGCGCATCGCGACGAGGTCATCGGCGTCGACTTTGTCGTAGCCGAGCTCGCGCAGCTCTTCGATGAACTTCGGGGTGACTTTGTGGATGCGGAATGAGACGAGGTCGTCGAAGTCGAGCGTGTAGCCGAGCTTGCGCATCTCGGCGGCGAATGCCGGCGTCGCGCCGTGAATGGCGCTCGACTGCAGCTCGTCGAGGGTGAGATCCCAGCCGGCCGCGCGCATCTCTTTGATGTATTGCGGCGTGACCTTGTGGATCTTCGACGCGATCAGCTCCTCGTCGTCGATGTCGCGGTAGCCGAGGTTGCGCATCTCGCGGATGTACTCGGGGGTGATGTCGAAGATGCGCATCTGCAGGTACCTGTCGAGCGACACCTTGAACCCTTCCGCCTGCATCGTCTTGATGAACGTGGTCGAGACGTCGTGCAGCGCGAGCGAGAACAGATCGTCTTCGTCCGTGCCCTTGTGCCGCAGGTCGAAGGGCACGCCGAGCGCGCGGATCGCGTCGATGTAGGCGCGGTTGCCGGCGAACGTGAACTGGCCGGCGCCCTTGCCATTGCGGAACGTTCCTTCGTAGCGGACGTTGCCCGCTTCGCGGCGCATCTCGAACTGCACCGGCGTCATGGTCGTGGCGTCGATCTGCGCGCGCGTCAGAGCGGTGAAGTCCGTGAGGCGGAACGTCGTGCCCATGTTGTGAAAGCGGCCGCGCGTGATGTTCATGTAGATGCGGTCGGGGCGTTTTTCGTCGACCGAGGCCGTCCAGGCACCGTCGATGTCGGCGTAGGCGGCGCTGGCGAGCAGAGATACAGCAAGCAGAGACACGGCGAGCGTGAGCGTCCGAATGCGCTTCATGGTTCCTCCGGAATCAGGTCAGGTCACTTGTTCTTGTCGCGGTACTGCTCCATCTCGCGGATGAAGTCGTCGTCGATCCCCGACGCGGCGAGACGGGTGAGCTCGCGCGTGGAGAGATTGCTGTAGCCGGCGGATGCGAGCTTCCTCACGAACTCCGGAGTGACGCCGACCGCACGGAGGCTGGTCGCTTCTTTCGCGGTCTTGATGTCGACGCCGGCCGCCTTCATGTCGCGGATGTATTCGGGCGTGACGCCCACCGCGCGCAGGCTCGACGCGTCCTTCGCGGTCTTGATCTCGAAGCCGATGTCGCGCATCTGGCGGATGTATTCGGGAGTGACGCCGACTGCGGCCAGGCTCGACGCGTCCTTCGCGCTCTTCACTTCGAAGCCGCTGTTGCGCATCTCGCGCACGAACTCCGGCGTGACGCCGACGGCGCGCATGCTGGTCGCGTCTTTCGCGTTCTTCACGGTGAAGCCGGCATCGCGCATCTCGCGGATGTACGCGCCGGTGACGCCGACCGCGGCGAGGCTCTGCGCGTCGCGGGCGCTCTCGATTTCCATGCCGGCATCGCGCATCTCTTTGATGAACTCAGGCGTGACGCCGACCGCCCTCATGCCCGACACCTGACGGACGGTGAGCTCGGGGAACAGCGCGCGCATCTCTTTGATGTACTCGGGCGTAACGCCGACAGCGCGCAGCGAGATCAACTCATCGACGGTGAGCTTGCCGCCGCCGGAGAGCTTGCGGTCCGACTTCTCGTCGTCGTCGTGCTCATACTCGTACTCATGATCGAACTCGAAGTCCATCCGGTCGAGTGCCGCGATCCGCGCACGTGGAGCAACGGCCGGAACCGGCGGGACCGGAGGAACCCGATGCACCTGAGGGACCGGTGCGATCGCTGCGACCGGTGGGAACGGAGGAATCGGAGGCATGGCGGGGATGTGCGGGACATCGAGGTCGAAGTCGGTATCGATATCGGTGTCGATGTCCGTGTCGATGTCCGTGTCGATGTCCGTGTCGATATCGACATCGACATCGCCGTACGACTCACCCTCCTCGTCCGCCTCCGCCTCGGCGGCGGCGCGATCTTCGGCAGACTTCGCGGCGGCGATGACTTCCACGCTCGTCTGCGACGACTGCGGCGGATCGGCTTTCTCTTCACGCTGCGCGAGCGCGGGCACCGAAGGGACGACGACCGCGATGGCGATGATCGCGAGCATGGCCACCGCGGCGGCCCAGCGCGAGCTCACGCCGGTCGATTCGGGACGGCCGCCGGCGATGCGGCGGATGCGGTCGAGGAGCGAGCCGCCATTCGCGGCGACCATCATCGGCGTGACGCCGGCGCGCAGTTCTTCGAGCCGCGTCAGTGCGCGGGCGTACTGGATCGGGCTGCCGCACACGGCCACAGCGAGGTCGTCGCAGCAGTTCTCGCGCTCGATGCGCACGCGGCTCGACATCCACCACACGGCCGGGTGATAGAACATCAGCGTCTCGACGAATGCCTGCAGGAGGTTGATCGCGAAATCGTGGCGGCGGATGTGCGCGAGCTCGTGCGCGAGGACCATCTCGATCTGTTCGGGCGTCATGCCTGTGAGCGTGCTCGCGGGGAGCAGGATGATGGGACGGAGTGAGCCGAGGACCGAGGGGACCTGGACGGCGGTGGACTCGAGGAGACGGACGGCCTGGCGCAGGCCGAGGGCGGCGCAGAGGCGCTCGGAGACGCGCTGCCATTCGGCGCTCGCTTCGCGCACGCCGCGCGTGGCGAGGTTGCGCACCTGCACGAAGCTGACGAGCAGGCGCGAGGTGAGCAGGACCACGCCGACGAACCAGATCGCGACCACGGAGGGCAGCGACTGGCGCGCGCTGGTGACGATGTCCATCGCGCGATCGCGCCAGCCTTCGGTGGCGGTGGCGACGATGACGATGGGGATCTTCGAAAGCGGGATGGCCTCGCTCTCCGCGGCGACGACGACGTTGGAAGTCGTGGCGATCGGCGCGGCCGCGGGATCGTACGCTTTGATCGCGGTGCCGACGAACATCGCGAAGACGATCGCCAGCGCGCTGCACGCGACGCCGTAACGCAACGTGGCGTTGCGGCGTGGGATCAACGCGAGCACCGCGGCGAGGATGCCGGCGACGATCGTGGCCTGCCACAGCAGGTGCAGCAGTGCCCAGCCGATGGCCTGGGCGGCGGAGCCGGTGAGGAGGTTCAGTGCGTTCATTTCGCTTCTCCCTCGATTTGCTGGTCCAACAGCGCGCGGATGGCGGTGAGCTCGGCAGGCGTGGCTTTCGTCGCGGAGAGCGCCTGCATGACCAGCTTCGACGGCGAGCCGCCGAAGGCGCGGTCCATCAGGTCGCCGATGAGCTTGCGCTGCGTGCGCTGCTCGCTTTCACTCGAGGAGTAGACGTGCGCGCGCTGCGACTCGTCGCGGACGACCAGTCCTTTGTCGGTCATGATCTGCAGCAGCTTGAGCACGGTCGTGTAACCCGTTTCCTGCGAGGCGCTGAGCTCATCGTGGACCTCGCGGACGGTGCTCGGCCCGCGCTCCCAGAGCACGCGCAGAATCGCCAGCTCGGCGTCGGTCGGTCTCGGTGTGGTTTTGTCGGCCATGTGTGCCTCCGTGTGACTGTACGGAGGGACTATACGAAAGGTTTCGTAAGGTTGTCAACGAAAGATTTCGTAGACGGGCGGGGGACGCGAGGGAGACCTCCCTCTCTGGCGGGGATCCAAGTCGGGAATCGCCCCTTGATATTTCCGCGTATCCGGACATATATCAATGCGGAAGGAGAATCAGATGATCGCTATGCTCATGCTTCTCGCCCAACTCGCCAACATCCACCCTGCTCCCGCTCCGCCTGCGGATCCGAACGAGAAGCTGATTGCCACGGTCGTCAAGCTCGATGCCGGGCGCGAGATGACGGTGATGCGCAACGCCAAGGGGCGTCCCATTCGCGCCATCGTCAAGAACACGAACGGCACGCCGATGACCTGCCCGCCGTACTTTGCCTGGGTCACGCACGAATACGAGTGCGGCCAGGGCTGCGACCCTTATTGGGTATACACCGCGTACGGTCATGACGGCGGCACGAGCCGGACGAATGCGTGTATCAACGCGCGGAATCAGGGATGCTCGAGCGTCGTCTGCGGCTCCGGCGAATACGGGTACTGCACGTTCATCGAAGCGGTGGCGGGAAGTTACTACGACGCCGGTGGCGGCTGCGGCTACGGCCAGATTCACGATTGCGCGGCCGGTAATCCGGCGTGCTTTTGACGGACGGGCGGCGGAAGTCTTAGAGGGTCGGTGCCACAGGCGCTACGGGTTCCGCTCGACCCTTTGAGACTTTGCGACTTTGAGACTTTGAGACTTCCCCGGTCTGGTCCGGCATCACGAACGTCGCCCTCGCGCGCTCGGACGCAAGCGTCTCACGCCGGTAATACCGCTCGAGGATCGGGCCGAAGAGGTCCGGGTTCTCGCCGGCGAACTCGGCGAACGTCGTGGCGTCGGCGCGCGACATCCGTTCGTGGATCAGGAACATGAACGCGTAGGTGATGGTCTCGTGGTACTTGCCGCTGGCGCCGAGGCTGGTGGCGTAGCGTTTGAGCGACGTGATGAAGCGAGGGAGGGCGGCCAGGAGCGGCGCCTCGCGGAGATAGAGCCACGCCAGTCTTACATGCTCGCGATGATCGAACGCATCCGCCGGGAGCGTGCAGCTTTCGAAGGCCGAGATGAAGTCGCGGTCGGTCATTTTCTTCCTCGCTTCGCTTCGGTGAGGCGATGGCTCGCGGTCGCGTCGAGGTCCAGCCCGTAGATCTTCTTCAGCTCCGCGATCTTCTGCAGCGACTCGCGGCCGAACGGTGCCTTTCCCTCGAACGCGTGCAGGACGATGCCCTCGAGGAGGTCGCCGAGAGTCATGTCGTGGACTTCGGCGAGGCCTTTGAGGACCTTCACCAGCCGCTTCTCCATGCGCACGCCGGTCTGGATGCGCTCCACCGGGATCTCCTTCGTTGTGGCCATGGTGCGATGGTACATATGTACCAAGGCAACAGTCAAGGCGATTCCAGTACGCGCGCGACCCGTTCGTCCTTGGCGCGCCAGATCTGCTCGACGAACTGTTTGAACTGCTCGCGCGCGGGACCGGGCTCCGTGATGGCGTCGGAGCGAAGCTCGTCCGGCACGTCGATGCGGCGGCCGATGATGCGGATCCAGGGCAGCTTGTTGCTCGCGAAGTCGAACATGGTCGCGTCGCGCTTCGGGTAGATGATGGTGATGTCGTAAAGCGCGTCGATCTCTTCGGCGAGCGACGCCAGTACGAAGGCAATGCCTCCGATGCGCGGCCGCAGCAGGTAGCGATACGGCGAGTGCTGCTCGGCGTGTTTCTCCGCGGAGAAGCGCGTGCCCTCGACGTAGTTGATGATCGTGACCGGCAGGTGCCGGAAACGGCGGCAGGCGATGCGCGTGGTCTCGAGATCGCGGCCGCGTTTCTCCGGATGCTGTTGCAGATACTCGGGCGTGTAGCGCCGCATGAACGGGAAGCCGAGTGCCCACGCCGCCTGGCCGACGAACGGCGCCCAGATCAGCGTGTGCTTGAGGAAGAAGCGAACGAACGGCGCGCGGCCGTGAAACGCGCGCACCACCGCGAAGATGTCCACCCACGACAAATGATTGCTGATGACGAGATAGTGCTCATCGCGGCTCAGGTCATCCAGGCCTTCGATCTGCCAGCGCGTCGTCAGAAATGTATCGAAGATCCGGTCGTTCCACGCCGCCCACTGTTCGCCGAGTCGAGGAAGGAGGCGGATCACGCGCCGTCGCACCTCGCCGAAGGTCAATAGCTTGACCAATCCGCCGGCCAGGACGAGCGTCCCCCAGAACGCGAGGTTCAGGAAGAGTGAGATCGCGATGGCCCCTGCGCGAAACACGCGCGGGAGTGTACGGCAACCGACCGGGAGGCCTCCGGCGGCCGGGGCCGACGGCCCCGGCGTCGCGGAGGCTGGGCCAACCACCGGCCAACCCAATGGGGTCCGGGCCCGTTCGGCCCGGCCGCCGGAGGCCTCCTGGTAGCGGTTAACCTGTCCGCCGCATGCTCCCGCCGCTCGAAGACGACCCGCGATTCGCCGAAGCACTGCGCCATTTCGACGCCTGCGAGTGGCTCGAAGCGAGCGATCTGTTCGAAGAGCTGTTCTTCGAAGCAGTGCGCGATGAGGTTCCGCTCGTGCGCGTGTTGCTGCAGATCAGCACCGGAATGCATCACCTCGCACGCGGGCAACGCAACGCGGCGCGGGAGCGGATCGAGGAGGGGTTGCGCACGATGGGCGACGTTGGTGATTCGCGGGGCGTGGATATGGAGCGGGTGCGGCGGGTTGCGATTGGTGGTCTGCGAGAAAGTTAGTCGCAGAGTCTCAGAGTCTCAGAGGACGTGGCAGGCACCATCTCTGAGACTCTGAGACTCTGCGACTCGGTCCCCTAATCCTTCCGCTGCCCCGGCGCCGTCATCCCTTCCGGCGTCTTTTTCTCGTACAGCTCGCGTACGCAGCCGAGGTGCTCGAGGACTTTTTCGCGGTCGACGCCGGCGGTGTTGCCGCGGCCTTCCACCCATGACTGCGTGCACTCGCCGCAACACGGACCGTTCGCGTCGATGACCTGGCGGCAGTGGCATTCGCCCGCGGTGATCGCACACTGGCGACAGGCGGGCTTCACGCAGCAATCGTAGAGGCCGTTCGCTTTCAGCTCTGCCTGATACTTGTCGATCTCCGAGATCAGCAACGCCTGCTTCGACGACAGCGGCTGCCCGTCGAATGCGGCGGCGACGGCGGGATCCGCGGGCGCTTCCATTTCGTGTTCGTGCGTCGGTGCTGGCTCGGCTTCGGAGCGCATCGATGTTTTTGCGACAGGACTGCGGGGGTGCTGCGCTTTGTACGCGGCGCAGCCGGAAATCAGCAGCGCTGCAGTGATCGCGAACGTGACTCGTTTCATGTGCGACCCCCGGGTGTAGGCGAGATTGTAAGGCGGAGGACCGCAACCGCTGTCAACGCTCCGAAAAATGTAAACAGACCCGCTCGCCAGTCGAGTTCGTTCCAACCGCCGAAATCGAGCGCAGTGGCCGTGATGCCGAGGAGCAAAGCGGCAACAATTGCGGTGGAAAGCTCGCCGAGCCAGACGCGGCGGCGCCGCGCCGGAAGTATCCTTGCAAGGAAGAACGCGACGGCGGACGAAACGAGCCAGAGAGCGATGCCCATCGACGGGATTATCGCGCTCTCAGCAGTTAGCACGGAACTCGCAAGAGGCGCCCGCGAGGAGAGACACGATGCTGGAGACGCGGTCGAACAGCCAGACGCAAAACAAGATCCTCGCCATCGAGGACGACCCCGAAGTGCTCGCGCTCTACAAGTCGTACCTGCAGAAGCGCGGTTACGAAGTCCTCTCCGCCACGGGAGCCGTCGAGGGGATGAACCTGCTCAGCGCGCATCCCGACACGCGACTGATCCTGCTCGATCTCAATCTGCCCGGGATGAGCGGTGAGGAGTGGATCGACTGGTATCAGCGCCAGGGCAAGCACACGCCCGTCGTCGTCGCCTCGGGCAAGGGAGACATCCTGACCATCACCAAAGGCAACAGCATGACGGCGGCGCTCACGAAGCCCTTTCACATGGAGGAGCTACAGGAGCTGATCGAGGTGCTGCTCGCCGATGACTGGCACGAACAGGTGTCGGTCGACAAGAAGCTGCATTGACATTTCCGTCCGGAGCGACGGGCTCTTAGCCCGTCGGTTGAGAACGTTCGGCGGGCTAAGAGCCCGTCGCTCCAGATGTCCCATCCTGTCCGATCGCTTCGACCGGGCAGTTGTCCATCGCGTCTTTGCAGAGCGTCTCTTCCTCCGGCGTCTCGGGCTGCTTGAAGACGTAGGAGAAACACTCCTCATCATTGCGAGTGAAGTTCGCGGGCGCTGTTTCGCGGCACAGATCGCAGTCGATGCATTGCGTATCGACGTAGTAACGACCCTGCGCTTGTCCGGGAACTTTATCGTGGGGATCAGCCATTCAGTCAGTGAGGCGGGCGGATTCTATGTAAATCCGCGTCAGCCGCAACAAACCAGGAGGATGCATGAAAAGATTTCTATCCACATTGATCCTCGTCGCGAGCGCCACGGCCGCGTTGGCGCAACCGGCACCGCCACCCAATCCGGTGATGGAAAGCGTCAGCGTGAGCGGCATCGGACGCTCCAGCGTCACTCCCGATCGCTTCACGTTCACCCTCGGCGTGCAGACCGTGGCGAACACGGTCGATGACGCCGTGTCGCAGAACAACAAGCGCGTGGCCGCCGTCATCGCCGCGCTCAAAGCGGCGGGAGCGCAAGACAAAGACATCCAGACCTCGAACTTCAACATCTGGCCGCAACAGAACTATCGCGAAGGACAACTCCCCGAGATCCTCGGCTATCAGGTCACGAACACCGTCACCGTGCGCAGCACGAAGATCGCCGACGCGGGCAAGCTCCTCGGTGTCGCGATCGCTGCGGGCGTGAACACTTCTTCCGGCATCAACTTCGAGGTCGCCGATCCCGCGCGCGGCCGCGATGCGGGACTGCGCGCCGCGTTCGACGATGCGCGCGTGAAAGCGACACTTCTTGCCCAGGCCGCCGGCCGTTCCCTCGGCCGCGTGCTGTCGATCAGCGAAGGCATCGTGCAACAGCCGCCACAGCCGTATCCCGTGCAGCGTGCGATGGCGATGGAAGCGCGCGCGACTGCAGACGTACCCATCGAATCCGGCTCGCAGGAACAGACCTATACGGTCTCGGTCGTCTTCGAACTGCGCTGAACGAGGCACCTTCATTGCTACGAATCACAGTGAAGGAGGCTGCATGGAAAATCGCGAAAGAGATCGCGTGAGTCAGCGTGCTTCTCCGACCGAGGCGGGCGAAGTCAACCGCCGCGTCGAGGAGGAGAAAGGACGCGAGCACAACAGCGGTACGAGCGCCGAGTTCGGTCAGAAAATCGGGCGCTCGGAAAATCTCGAAGGAGGAAACATGCGCAAAGGCAACGACGATCTGATGACGAACATCGGTGGCAGCAGCTCCGGCACGGAGATCAACGAGGATTCGAGCCGCCGCTCGGGCAAGGGCAGCTTCGATTCTTCGACCGGCTCGATGGGCAGGAGCGACTCGGATCGCATGCGCGACACGAGCAATGACGCCGATCGCAATCGCAACATCGGCGATTCGAGCGAGGGCCGTCACTAGACAGAACGAAACCTGGAGCGGCGGGCTCTCAGCCCGCCGCTCCGACCGCCTGAGAGCCCGTCGCTCCAGAGTATGATCGCGGCGCATGACCGAGATCACGATCGCGGCGGCGACGGCCGCGGACCTCGAGCCGATCAAGGCGCTGCTGGAAGCCAGCGGGCTGCCGACCGCGGGCGTCGATGAACATTGGAAGACGTTCATCGTGGCTCGCGATGGCGAAGCGCTCGTCGCGTGCGGTGGCGCCGAGGCGTACCAGTTCGCGGCGTTGATTCGCTCTGTTGCGGTGACGCCGCAGTACCGCAGCAAAGGCGTCGGACGGCGTATCGTGCGCCAGTTGCTCGATCGCCTCGCCTCGCGCGGCCTGCGCGAGTTCTACCTTCTGACCACGACCGCCGAGGCGTACTTCCGCAAGCGCGGGTTCAAGCCGATCGATCGCGACGAAGTGCATCCGCAGTTGCTCTCCTCGCGCGAGTTTCAGGACGCCTGTCCCGACAGCGCGGTGTGCATGCGGCTGGTGATGCTCGCTTGAAGATTTTCGACGCCCACGTGCACGTCCAGCCGTGGCAGATGGTCAAGCCGGAAGTGCTGGCCATGATCGATGACCCGTCACACGCGAACGCGAAGGACGTGCTCTCGTCCCCGGAGAATTTCCTGCGGCATCTGGATGCCGAGGGGATCGAGCGCGCGTGCTGCATCAACTACGTGTCGCCGGACGTGATGGGATTCACGCGCGAGGTCAACGACTGGATCGCCAACTTCACACGCAATCATCGCGATCGACTGGTGGCCGTCGGCTCGGTGAATCCGCTGCACGAGCTCGACGTCCGCGCCGAGATCCGCCGCGTCCTCGACCTCGGCATCGGCCTGATCAAGATCCATCCGCCGCATCAGTTGCTGTCGCCGAATGCGTATCGCGGCGAGCTGTGGCAGCTTGCGGAGATCTATCACGAGTGTGAGGAGCGCGGTGTGCCGGTGATGTTCCACACCGGCACGTCGATCTTTCCGAAAGCGCGGAACGTGTTCGCGGATCCGATGCCGATCGACGACGTGGCGATTGATTTCCCGAAGCTGCGCATCATCCTCGCGCATGCCGGGCGTCCGCTGTACGGCGAGACGGCCATGTTCCTCGCGCGGCGCCACGCGAACGTGCATCTCGACATCTCGGGGATTCCGCCGAAGCACCTGCTGCGCTACGTGCCGCGGCTCACGTCGATCGCGGACAAAGTGCTGTGGGGGACGGACTGGCCATCGCCGGGCGTGGCGTCAATGCGGCGCAATGTCGACGAGTTCCTCGCGCTTGGGTTGGGCGCGGAAATCGAGCAGAAAGTGCTCTGGGACAACGCGAACGCGATGTTTTGAACCAGATGGGGTTAGCCCAGTAACCGGTCGACGTCGACGCCGACTTTGCGCAGCGCGTCGAACGAGCCGACATCCGACCAGTCAAAGTCGCCGCGGAGCGTCGCCACGTGCGCCGATTTCTCCATCAACGCGTAGTCGATGGAGATCGACGGCATCGCGTCGTACGTGCCGAGACTGACGTTGGCGATCTCCGGCGCGTGCGCTTGCAGTTCGCGGCGGAAGACGTCGGTGCGCCACACGAACATGCTCGCGTTCCACGCGTAGTTCCCGGCGCGCAAAAACTCCTCGGCGCGCGCGCGATCGGGCTTCTCCTTGAACGAGCGTACGCGCAGCACGTCGCGCTCGATGACGTCGCCGATCTCGAGATAGCCGTAGCCGGTATTCGGCTCGGTCGGCTCGATACCGATGGTGACCAGCTCCTCGTGCGATTCGGCAAAGTCGTAGGCGCGAGCCCACACGCGTGCGAACTCCGGCTCGTCGCCGATGAAGTGATCGGACGCGAGGAACGAAACCGTGCAAGGTCCGAGTCGTTCTTCGATCGCGAACGTGCAGAGTGCGATCGCGGGCGCGGTGTTGCGGCGTGAGGGCTCGGTGAGCACGTTTTGCGGCGGCATCTCGGGCAGATGTTCGCGGCACCTGTCGGCATATTGCTCGTTCGTCGACACGAAGATCGCTTCGGGCGGCAGCAGTTGGGCGGCGCGCGCGAACGTCAGTTGCAGCAGCGACTTTCCGTCGAAGAGATGGAGAAACTGCTTCGGATTCTCGTCGGAGCTGAGAGGGCGGAGCCGCGTTCCGGCGCCGCCGGCGAGGATCACGGCGGCTCGCGTCACGGTCATTTCGGGGCGCATTGTAGACTCCGCCCGCACGCATGGGTCATACCACCAACGAACTGCTGCGCAAGTCGCTGCACATCGGCTTCGGCTTCGGCGCGTTCGCACTGAAGTGGCTGACTTGGGAAGCGGCGGCGGCTGTATGCGTCATCGCGATCATCTCGAACTGGCTCGTGCTGCATCGCCTTGTTGGGCGCGCGGTCGCGCGACATGAGCGCGGGTATGACGCGGGCATCGTGATCTATCCGATTGCGGTGCTGCTGCTGGTGCTCGTGTTTCGCGATCGACTGCACTTTGCGGCGATCGGCTGGGCGCTGCTCGCGTTCGGAGACGGCGTAGCCACTTTGGCGGGGCAATTCCAGTCGGAGCGCCGGCGCTCCTTGCCCTGGAATCCTGACAAGTCGTGGGCTGGCCTCATCGCGTTTTTCCTGGTCGGTACCGCGATGGCACTCGCGGTCGCGTACTTTTTCAACCATCGAGAGCCGTGGATCGTCATCGTCGCCTCCCTCGCGGCCGCGATCGCGGAAACGCTCCCGCTTCGCATCGACGACAACCTCACCGTCCCATTCGCAGCCTCGGTCGCATTGATCATCGGCGGGATCGAGGTCGTGCATCCGTTCAGTATCTGGCCGGACACGATCGCGTGGCTGATCGTGAACGCGGCGCTCGCGATCGCGGGCTACATGGCGCGCAGCGTCTCCTTCTCCGGTGCCATCGGCGGATGGCTGCTCGGCGCCATCATCATCCTCGGCGCCGGCTGGCCGCTGTACGTCGCGCTACTGGCCTTCTTCGTCATCGGTACGGCTGCGACGAAGGTCGGCTACTCGCGCAAGGCACGCGCGGGACTGGCGCAGGAGAGTGGCGGACGGCGCGGATTCAGTCACGCATTCTCGAACGCGGGTGTGGCGGCGATCTGCGCGATCGCGGTGTCGCGCCTGGCGCGCATGACGCACGCGTCGACTGTCGAGATCGAACTGCTGCCGATGTTCATGGGCATCGCGTCGCTGGCCACGGCGGCCGCGGATACGATCGCCTCGGAGATCGGCCAGCTCATCGGACGGCGCGCATTCCTGCCGCTCACGCTGCGGCGCGTGCCGGTCGGGACGGAAGGGGCGGTCTCGATCGAAGGGACGCTCGCGGGATTGATTGCCGGATTCATCGTCGCGCTCGCAGGCGCGTTCTCCGTCGAAAAAATGTTCGGCGACGTCAGCGACTTTTCCTGGCGTATGGTGCTGACCCTGACGCTGTGCGCGTTCGCCGGCTCGTACCTCGAGAGCATCGCCGGCAGTTGGAACCGGAAGCGCATAGTGCCCGTGCCGAACGGCGTCTTGAATTTTTTGAATACGGCGGCCGGCGCGCTGCTGATGTACATCGCATGGCAAATCGCACACTGAAAAAAGTCGTGATCGTCGGCCGGCCGAACGTCGGCAAGTCGACGCTCTTCAATCGCCTCGCCGGAAAACGCCGCGCGCTCACGCACGATCTGCCGGGGATGACCCGCGACCGGCTGTCGGACATCGTGGAGCTCGACGACGGTCGGCGCTACGAGCTGACCGATACCGGGGGTCTCGAATACGGTGACACGCCGATGTCCGCGTTTGCGGGCGAGATTCGCGATCAGGCGCAGCGCGCGTTGGCTGAGGCGGACTTCATTCTGTTCGTGGTGGACGGCGCGGCGGGTTTGCTCGCGGAAGATCGCGACATCGCGCAGGAGCTGCGTTCCGAGTCGTCGAAGACCGTGCTGATCGTCAACAAGACCGATCGCAAAGACGCGGAAGAAGCGGCGCCCGAATTCTGGGAGTTGGGCTTCGAGCGGCTGATGCCGCTGTCGGCCGAGCATGGGCACGGACTCGACGACCTGATCGACGCGATCTCGGAGATCGTGCCGCCGCAGGATGAACCGGAAGAAGAGGAGTCCGCGCCGACGCGTGTGGCGATCATCGGACGTCCGAACGTCGGCAAGTCGTCGCTGCTGAACAAGCTCACGAAGGACGAGCGCGCCGTGGTCTCGCCGATCTCCGGCACGACGCGCGACGCCATCGACTCCGAGATCATGCGCAACGGGAAGCCGTACACGCTGATCGACACCGCGGGCATTCGCCGCAAAGGAAAAACGCACGACGAGGCCGAGAAGCTGGCCGTGATCTCCGCGCGCAAAGCGATCGAGCGTTGCGAGATCGCGCTGGTGATGATCGATGCCACCGAAGGCGTGACCGGACAGGACGCGACCGTGGCCGGATATGCCGAAGATGCGGGAAAGGCCGCGATGATCCTCGTCAACAAGTGGGACGTCGGCGAGCACGATCAGGACGCCTACAAACGCTTCGAGGAAAAAGCGCGGTTCATGCTCAAGTTCCTCTCCTACGCGCCGCTGCTCTTCATCTCCGCGAAGACCGGCCGCAACGTCGAGAAGATCTTCCCGAAGATCGACGAGATCATCGAAGGCTACCGCCGCAAGTTCAAGACATCGGAGCTGAACGCGGTGCTCGAGCGCGCCGTGACCGCACACCATTCGCCGGTCGTCCGCGGCAAGCAGCGGCGGTTCTACTACGTGACCCAGCTGAAGTCCGGACCGCCGACGTTCGCGTTGTTTTCGAACATGGACGACCCGCTGCACTTTTCCTACAGGCGCTATCTCGAGAACCAGTTCCGCGATGCCTTCGGTCTCGTCGGCTGCCCGATCCATTTCGTGATCCGCGCGCGAAAAGGGATGAAGAAGAAGGAGCGCTGATGAGAGTCGCCGCCGCATTTCTCTGCGTGCTGTCGATTGCTGCCGCATCCTTGGCGCAAGACCCGCCGCCCAAGCTCGATCCCGCCGCCTTCGACCGCTATCTCGGCTACGAGTTCCCCTCCGGGCGCCTCATCGTGATCGCGCGGACGGAGCGCCGGCTGTACGCGTATGCATCCGGCAGCGAGATGCCGCGCGGCCTCGAGCGCGTCGACGACCGCACGTGGACCGCTGGTCCGTCACTACTCGTGTTCCAGCCCGAAACGTATCGTCTGACGTTCGTCGCAAACGATCGCGGCGACATTACATCGCTGCGCTATCACGTCGCCGATGCGAAACCGATCGTTGCCACGAAGTCGCGTTCTTCGATGTGCTGCGGCGCGGACCCGGCGTCGAAGCGCGCGAGTACGACGAGGCCGTGCGCATCGCGCGGGAAGATGCGGTGCTGAAGGAGCGGATCTTTCCGATGTCGGCCGAGATCGAATGGGACGAGCGCAACGGGTGGTACATCGGAGCTCAACCGGCTGCAGCGTTTTGTGCCGGGCGCTGTTACGAACTCATGAGCGAGTGGATGCTCGGCCGTCTGCGCCGGCGTGATTAGAATGCGCCACGGATCGCTCACGTTGCTCTAAGGAGCTTATGAAACCACCGGAAGTCATCACTCTCACGCCTGGCAAACGGGTGCTTTTCCTGACCAAAGATCCCGACCTCATCCGCCGCCAGCTCAGCGGCGAGCTCGACCTGCAGATGAAAGATCTGCGCGTCGAGGACTTGCTCGATGACATCAACACCGACGCGATGACGCCGGCCTGGGTGTGTTTTGACTACAAGCCGGAAGACATCGCGCGCAACGCGTACGCGGGTCTGATCGTGAACGGCGAGCGGCTGTTCCCGCCGGATGCGCTGCGCAACGGCAACTTCGAAGTGATCGTCAGCGGTTATCGCAAAGGCGTCGGCAGCTCGCGCGAGACGGCTACGCAGTGCGAGGTGTTCAGCGGCATCAAGCTCGCGATCGCCGTGTCGTTCGCGCCGATTCACGCCGGCAACAACATCAATCAGGGCCTGCTCATGGGCACGCACGACATGTTGACGCGGCTGCAGGCAGGAGAGGGCGTGCCGCTGCGCGAGATGTACGAGTCGTACGATCCGATCACGCAGCTCATCATTCAATGGGGCGGACTGTTTCCATTCTCGAAAGCTGTCGCGCGGGGCGACGTCGCGTTACCGGTACCGCACAACGCACCGCGGCCGATGACGATGGGCGAGAAGATCCTCGCGCGCCACATGCGCGGCGTCGAAGATCACGAGCGCTACGTGAAGCCCGGCGACGCGGTGGTGGTCGACGTCGACGGCGGCTACACGCATGAGTTCACGACCGCGCAGGTGCACTACTTCCTGCAGCAGGAGTACGGTGACGATTACAAGATCGTGAACCCGCAGAAGTTCGCGGTGTTTGAGGATCACCTCATCTACACCGACGACGTGCCGCGCATGCGGCCGTTCATGGACAAGATCCAGACGCTGCGCGACATGCAGCGCGACTATCAGCGCCACACGTCGTGCCGCGATTTTTCGGCGAAGGACAACATCTCGCCGGGCATCTGCCACGAGGTCGCGCGCGAGGCGTTCATCGATCCGGGCGACCTCATTCAGGCCACCGACAGCCACACCTGCATGGGCGGCGTGAACAACGCGCTGGCGTGGGGCGTCGGCGCGACGGAGTACGCGAATCTCGTGCACTCCGGCTTCACCACCGTCGAAGTTTCGGAGTCGATCCGCTTCGAGCTCACCGGCGTGCTGCAGCCGAACGTGACCGCGAAGGACGTGATGCTGCACATCCTGCTGCACTACGCAAAGCCGCAGCTCACACTCGACCGGATCATGGAGTTCACCGGACCGGGAGTACGCACGTTATCGCTCGACGAACGCGCGACGCTCGCGAACATGGCCACCGAATGCTCCGCACGCACGGCGATCGTCGAAGCGGATGAGAAAACGCTGGAATGGATCGCCTCGATGCGTCCCGGCGCGGACATCGAGTCGATGCGCGCGCGCATCGTCTCACCCGATCCCGACGCCGAGTACGCGGGCGGTATGCACACGATCGATCTGTCGAAGATCGAACCGATGGTCGCGCATCCCGGCGATCCCGATCACGGCATCCCCTCCGACCCGACCAACGGTGCGCTCATCGGCGACATCGGCAACGTAAAGATCGACATCGCCTACGCCGGCTCCTGCACCGCGGGCAAGATCGACGATTTTCTTTTCTACCATCAGGTGGCGAAGGAAGCCGTCGACGCCGGGCTGCGCGTCGCGGATGGCGTGAAGTTTTTCATTCAGTTCGGTTCGCAAGCAGTGGAGCAGTTCGCGCGCGAGAACGGTCTGCTGGATACGTTCCAGCGCGCCGGCGCGACGGTGCTCAACCCCGGCTGCGGCGCCTGCATCGGCTGCGGTCCCGGCGTCTCCGAGACCGGCGATGACGTGACCGTCAGCGCGATCAACCGCAATTACAAAGGGCGCTCCGGCCCCGGCAAGCTCTGGCTCGCATCGCCGCTGACGGTCGCCGCCTCGGCGTTCACGGGCACGATCACGGCGTACACGCCGGGCATGTTCGCTCGCGTGGTCGTGTGACGACCGGCCGCCGGAGGCGCCCCGGTCGTCACGCCCCACTCGCGCGACGTACCGGCGCGATCACGCGGACGAGGTCGTCCGCGAAGCGGACGGCGTCGCGCGGTTCGAGCGTCGAGATCGTCACGCGGATCGCGGGAGGGGAGGCAATGCGGTACCGCTCGCCGGCTTTCACGGCCCAGCCGGCGTGGAGCAGGGATTGAACCGTCGCGCTCTCTTCGCTGACTGGGATCCAGACGTTGAGTCCGGACGTGCCGTGCGCAAGGATGCCGCGTTCGGCGAGTGCGCGCAGGAGCGCGTTGCGGCGCTCGGCGTAGACGCGGCCGGCGCGGGCGGGAGTGCGGTCGCGCCAGAGCGTGGCCACGAGCCGCTGCAGGATGTGGCTGACCCAGCGGATGCCGAGGGTCTGGCGGCCTTCGACGCGGGCGTGGGTACGGGGGTCGGAGGCGAGAAGTGCGACGCGCAGGTCGGGACCGAGGGATTTCGAGACCGAACGGACGATGGCCCACGCCGCGCGCGTGCGATCGATCAACGACAGGTAGTCGGTGCCTGCGACGGCACCCGCGTGATCGTCTTCGATCAGCACGAGCTCGGGGCGTGAGGCGAGCACCGCGCGCAATTCGCGCGCGCGGCGCGGCGTGAGCGCGGCGCCGGTCGGATTTTGCGCGCGCGGTGTAACGACCAGCGCCTCGCACGAGCGAATCACTTTGCGCAGTTCCGCGGGCAGCAGCCCTTCGTCGTCGACCGCGACCGGCACCGGCGTCAGTGACAGCGCGTTGAGCAGATCGAGGATGCCGGTGAACGACGGATCTTCGACCGCGACGCGATCGCCGGGGCGGAGGTGCTCGCGCAACACGCGCTCGATCCCATCGAGCGCGCCGCTGACGATGGCCACGTGTTGTGTGTCGAACTGCCCGCGCGCCAGCGCGAGCAGTTTGGGATCGTTCAGCTCCTCGCCATACAGACGCGGCCCCGCGTTGAGACGGCGCAACGCCGCGTCGAGATCGGGGAGCAGCGCCGGATCCGGATTACCGTCGGATAGATCGCGCACACCCGCCGGCAGCGGCACCTCGCGCGGAATCGAGATCGGCGGTGCGTGCCGCACGCGCGTGCCGCGCCGGCCGTCCGCGGCCACGACGCCGCGATCCTGCAGCAGGCGATACGCCGCCGCGACCGTGGCCGGGCTGACGCGCAACTGCGCGGCGGCACCGCGCACCGGCGGGAGCAGCGAGCCGGCGGCGAGCTTGCCATTGGCCACCGCACCCTCGACGGACGCGGCGATGTTGACGGAAGTGGAGCCGCTGAGGTAGGTTTGTACTGCCATTAGGACACGATTGTACTAGCACATATGATCGAATACAAGCTCACGCCAGACCTCGACGTCGACCTCGCACACGACCTCTACGTCGCCTCCACACTTGGCGAACGCCGGCCGGTTGAGGATCGCGAACGCTTTGCCGCGATGATCCGTAACGGCAACCTGATCATCACCGCGTGGGACGGCGGGCTCCTGGTCGGCATCTCCCGCTCCGTCACCGACTGGGTGTGGATGACCTACCTGTCCGACCTCGCCGTGCGCGTGACGCATCAACGGCAGGGGATCGGGAAAGAGCTGATGCGTCGTACGCAGGAAGCTGCTCCGCAAGCGAGACTGCTGCTGCTCGCCGCACCGGCCGCGCGCGAGTACTACCCGCATGTCGGCTTCCAGCACATGCCCCACGCGTGGTGGCTGCAACCCGACGAAAGGATTACGCCATGACTACGACCATTCCCGTCACCGATCGCACCCGCGTGCGGCGCCTCGCGGAGCGCGGCCGCTACGAGACCGGCACGATCCACGCGATTCTCGATGAGGCACTGATCTGCCACGTCGGTTTCATCGTCGACGACAAGCCGGTGGTCATCCCCACGATCCACTGGCGCGAAGGCAACACGCTCTACTTTCACGGGTCCGCCGCCAGCCGCATGTTGCGCTCTCTCAAGAATGGCGTCGATGCATGTGTGACCGTGACCCTGCTCGATGGCCTCGTGCTCGCGCGCTCCGCGTTTCATCACTCGATGAACTACCGCTCGGTCGTCGTCTTCGGCAAAGCGCGCGAAGTGAGCGAGCACGAGAAAATCGCCGTGCTCGAATCGCTCGTCGAGCACGTCGTTCGTGGGCGGTCGAAAGACATCCGCCCGCCGAACTTCAAGGAGCTGCGCCAGACGCTCGTGCTCGCGCTGCCGCTCGATGAGGCCTCCGCGAAGATTCGTACGGGCGGTCCTGTCGATGACGAAGAAGATTACGCGTTGCCGATCTGGGCGGGCGTATTGCCGCTGACGCTCACACCAGGTGAGCCGACTGCGGATGCGGGTGTGAGCGCGGAAGTTCCGGAGTACGTGAAGCAGTACAAACGCTAGGGAGCCCCTCATCCGCCTGCGGCACCTTCTCCCCTCAGCGGATGGGAGAAGCTACATAGAGGACGGCGCTAGCCGAGGAGCTCCACCATCTTCCGGCGCGTCGCTGCGTCGGGCATCGGTCCGCGCGCCGCGCCGAGGTTATCGCGCAGATACTCGATTTTCGCGGTGCCGGGAATCGCGGCCGTCACGGCGGGATGCGACACGACCCACTTCAGCGCGAACTGCGCCCAGCTCGCGATGCCGAGCTCCTGCGCCCAATCCGGAATTGCCTTGTCCTTGAACGCGGAGAGCACGCGGCCGCGCCCGAACGGGAGATTCGTCAGCACCGCGATTCCGCGATCGGCGGCGAGCGGCAGGATGCGTTCGTCGGCCAGGCGGTTGTCCATCGCGTAGTCGATCTGGATGAAGTCGAGTTTTTCGCGCTTCATGATCGCTTCGAGCGCGTCGTACTGGCCGTCCGACGAGGTGGAGATGCCGTGATAGCGGATGCGCCCCTCGTCCTTCCACTTGCGCAGGATCGGCAGCATCTCGTCGACGCCGGCGAGGTTGTGGATCTGGACGAGATCGAGCTTGTTCGTGCGCAGCCGTTTCAGCGACGCGTTCAATTCCGCGAGTCCGGCCGCCGCGCCGTTGCGTCCTGCGCCGACTTTCGACGCGAGGAAGAGCGAGTCGCGATTCCCGAGCTCCGCCACCAACTCGCCGACGACGTCCTCCGCCGCGCCGTACGAAGGCGCGGTGTCGACGAGACGTCCGCCCATACGCGGCAACTCACGCAGCACTTCGCGCAGAGGCGCCTTCTCCGCGGCGGTCGTGACATCGAAGCGGCGTGCGGTGCCAATACCGATGACGGGGAGTTTCTCGCCTGACGATGGGATGGGGCGGGTGACGAGAACGCCGCGGCTTTCGCCGCGGCTTTGGAAAGCGGCGGCTGTCGCCGCCGCACTCCATAGACCGAGCTTGATGGCGTCGCGGCGGGTGATCATCGGGACCAGGGCGGCACGACACCGTTCATGCGCGCGTAGGCGACGGATTGGCCGAGGTGCTCGTGGAGGTGACTGAGCATCGTGATGAGGACGCCGCGCTGCGTCGTCTGATTGCCGAACATCTTCACCGGCTTCTCGAGATCGGCGGTCGCATTCACGGCGTTGCGCAGGTGATCGAACGAGCGATTGAGCTCCGCGATCACATCCGCTTTCTTCGTGATCTTCTTCTCGATGTCACCGTTCATCTTCGGTGCGGGGACGCCGAGGAACGTGGCCAGAAAGTAATTGCCGCCGACGACGTGCATGAACACTTCGCTGGTCGAGCGGACGTCGGCAGTGGGGCGCCAACTGTACCGATCTGCCGGGACGGATTCGGCGAGATCCATGATCTTGTCCTCCACCTCGTCGAGGTTCATGAAGAACTCGGCCTTGAAGCCCGTCAGCTTCGGCGCAGAGGCGGCGGGAGCGTTCTGGGTGCGGACGGCGGCAAAGGCAGGTACAGCAAGGGCAACGAGAACCAGGGGAAGGACCTTCATCTTGCGGCCATTCTAAACGAGTGCCGCACATGCGATAAACTCCGCCGCCTCCGGCTTGGGCTCACAGCACGCCGAAATACGACGGGCTGATAGCCCGTCGCTCCAGCCTGCCGGCAAAACATCGAGGGAGCAGACAGAAATGGATTTCCGTCTCAGCGACGAGCAGTTGCAGATCCAGCAGATGGTGCGTGATTTCGCCGAAAGCGAGATCAAGCCGAACCTCGCCGAATGGGACGAGGCGCAGCACTTCCCGGTGCCGACGTTCAAGCGCGCCGGCGAGCTGGGCATGCTCGGTGTCACGATTCCCGAACAATACGGCGGCGCGGGACTGTCGTACGTCGACTACGTGAATGTGATCGAGGAGCTCGGCGTCGTCGACAGCGGCTTCGCGCTGAGCGTCGCCGCCCACAACTCGCTCGGCACCGGCCACATCTATCTCGCCGGCAACGACGAGCAGAAGAAGAAATGGCTGCCGAAGCTCACCTCCGGTGAATGGATCGGCGCGTGGGGTTTGACCGAGCCGGGATCGGGGAGTGACGCGGGCGGTTTGCGCACGACCGCCGTGAAAGACGGCAACGGCTGGGTCTTGAACGGCACGAAGAACTTCATCACTAACGCGACCTACGCCGACATTTCCGTCGTGCTCGCGGTCAACGATCGCGCGGCGAAAAAAGGCGTGACGGCGTTCGCGGTCGAGATGGACCGCAATGGCATCCGCCCGGGCAAGAAAGAGAACAAGCTCGGCATGCGCGTCTCCGACACCGCGGAGCTGATCCTCGAGGATTGCCGCGTGCCGCAGGAAAACGTGCTCGGCGAGATTGGCTACGGTTTCGTCGACGCCATGCGCGTGCTCGACGGCGGACGCATCTCCATCGGCGCGCTCGCGGTGGGCATCGCGCGCGGCGCGTATGAAGCGGCGCGCGGCTACTCCAAACAGCGTCACGCGTTCGGCAAGCCGATCTCCGACTTCCAGGCCATTCAGTTCATGCTCGCCGACATGGCCACCGAGATCGAAGCGGCGCGGCTGCTCTGCCATCGCGCGGCGACGATCAAGGACGCCGGAGAAAAGGTCACGCAGTTCTCGGCCATGGCCAAACTGTACGCGTCCGAAGTGGCGGTGCGCGCCACGGAAAAAGGTGTGCAGATCTTCGGCGGCTACGGCTTCATCAAGGAGTTTCCGGCCGAGAAGTACTACCGCGACGTGAAGCTGTGCACGATCGGCGAGGGGACGTCGGAGATCCAGCGCCTGGTGATCGCGCGCAACTTACTCAACGACTGATGACGGATCTCGCAGCCATCACGGCGGGCGTCGCAGCCGGCCGTTCGCGCGCGCTCGCGCAGGCGATCACGCTCGTCGAGTCGCACGACCGCAACGCCGCCAAGCTGCTCGCCGAGCTGTATCCGCAGACCGGACGCGCGCGCATCATCGGCATCACCGGATCGCCGGGCGCGGGGAAGTCGACGTTGGTCGCGGCGATGGCGAAACACTACCGCGCGCAACAGAAGCGCGTCGGCATCATCGCCGTCGATCCGACATCCCCGTTCACCGGCGGCGCAATCCTCGGCGATCGCATCCGCATGGCCGAGCTCTACACCGATCGCGGCGTGTTCATTCGGTCGATGGCCACGCGCGGTTTCTTAGGCGGCCTCGCGAAAGCGACCAACGACGTCGTGGACATCCTCGACGCCGCAGGCTTCGACGTCGTGCTCGTCGAGACCGTCGGGGTCGGACAGGATGAAGTGGAAGTCGTGCGTACGGTGCAGACGAATCTGGTCGTGCTGGTGCCCGGCATGGGCGATGACATCCAGGCCATCAAGGCCGGCATCATGGAGATCGGCGATGTCTTCGTGGTGAACAAAGCGGATCGTCCGGGCGCCGACAAGACCGTCACGGAGGTGACCATGATGATGTCGCTCGTCGAGGAGCACGGCGACTGGGTGCCGCCGATCGTGAAGACGGTCGCGTCGCGCTCGGAAGGCGTCAACGAGCTCGACGCCGCGATCATGCAGCACTACGACTATCTCTCCGCGTCGGGCGAGCTCGATCGCCGCAATCGCGATCGCGTGCGCATCCGCATCGAGACGCAACTGAAAGAGCGCTTCATGGAGCAGCTCATCGGCGGCACGATCCAGCGCGACGAGTACGAGCAGTTGCTCGAAGACGTACTGCGCAAGAAAAACAATCCGTATGAAGCAGCGGAAGGTGTGCTCGCGCGCGTGCGCTTCTGAGTACAATCCGCGCGCCCATGAAAAAGACCAAAGACACCGATCAGCTCACGCTCGCCGGAACCGAAGAAGCCGAGATCCTCGGACGCCTTTCCGAGCGCGTGGAAAAAGCAGTGGCCACAATTCAGGAGCTGCGCCGCGAGCGCGACCAGTTGCGCTCGCGCGTCGAGGAGCTCGAGGCGCAGGACGAAGAGCAGGACCGCCTGCGCCGCGAGCGCACCGAGATCCGCAATCGCATCGAATCGATCCTGTCGAATCTCGAAGAGCTGGAGTAACCCAGATGGCGATGGTTATGGCGAGGTAGCCTGCGCGCCGCTCGAATCCGCCGTCGCTTTGGCGGCGCGGCCATCCTCGCCCGTGAGCGCTCTGGCCATGTAGATGCGTGCCCAGAGATACGCGAGCAGGAATCCGGCGACGAAATACGCGATGACGATGGCCGGACCGGCGATCCAGCCGGCGGTGCCCATGCTGCCCGACGCATCGAGGCGCGAGCCGAACTTGTCGAACTCGGCGCGGATCTCGCCGAGTTGCACGAGGCTCGCGCCGACCAGGATCTTCGTCAGCCAGTCCGAGATCTGTTCGAGATTCGAGTTGCCCTGATACTCCGATGTCGCGGTGACGGTGCCGCTCGCCGTCGTCGACGTCGCGGTGGCGGCGCTCTTCGGGATGCCGAAGATGAATCCGACGATCGCGCCGGCGAGTGCGGCCGCGAGCGCGATCAGCAGCGCGCACGACAAAACACTCCACGATTTCTGCGACCACGCGTAGACGCCGATGCCGATCAGCCCGGCGCTCATCGCGATCAGGATCGCGTTCACCCACGGGATTTCTTTGTCGCCGAGTGACGTCGTATACAACATCGCGCTCTCCTCACATTTCGGCGAGCAATCGCTCGCGGCATTCTTCCAGTCTGCGCCAGGCCAGCCCTTCGTTGAACGAAGTATCGGCCAGGAGCACGATGTAGTAGCCATCCTTCACGTCGGAGCAAAGCACTACGCGCGTGTCGAGCTCGATCTTGAACCGGCGCGGCTCGCCCGCTTCGACGGCGGTGCACAACGCGCGCAGCCGCGAGAGGAAGATGCCCTGATACGCGCCGATGATGCGCAGCTCGTGATCGCTGAGATCGTGCTCGCACGCCAGGTCGACGGTCTCGCCTTCCCAGTCGAGGAAGAGCGCCGCCAGCGACCCGGAAGTCGTGGCCAGCAGCTCGTGCAGGATCATCCGGAACACGGCATCACTCCCACATCACCAGGAACTTCTGCGCCTCGATCGCTTCCTCGGAACGCGGCGCCGCTTTGATGACGCGCTGCAGATAGTTCTTCGCCACGTCGCCGCGTCCCGCTTTGTGCGCGGAGATCCCGAAGCGCAACATCGCGGAAAGCGAAGTCGGATGTTTCTCGAGATAGTCCAGGTAGGCGCGGCCGGCGCCCTGCAACTCGCCGCGACGTTCGCGCAGCATGCCGACATAGAGCAGCGCGGAGTCGAGCTTCGCGTCGAGCGTCAGTGCACGATCGAGCCACTGTTCAGCATCCGCCGCGCGGCCCATACGATCGGCGGCGATGCCGAGGTGATAGGCGGCGTCGGCGCGAAGGGTGGAGTGCTCGTCGGTGTAGACCTTCTCGAGATCGGCCGCTGCTTTCGCGTATTCGCGATTGCGGAGAAACGCCAGTGCGCGATTGAAACGCGCGGCCTGCAGCGATGGCTGCAGCGCGAGCGCTTTCTCGAAACTCGCCAGCGCTCTGGCGGTCTGACCTTCAAGCAGCAACGCGAGGCCGCGCAGATTCTCGACTTCCGCGGGCGCGGCGCCGCTCGTCTTCGCTCCTTCGAGTTGCCGCAGCGCCGCGTCGTAGTTGCCGCGCAGGATGTGCTGCACGCTGCGATCGCAAGCGACAGACGAGGCCCCGAGGAGAGGCAACGCGGCGAACATCAGTGCGGCGACGAGGAACCGGCGGGCCGAACGTGTCAGGCGGCGCCTCGCACTTGCTCTTCGATCTGGATGTCGCCGCGCTTCACGGCCGTCACGAACGCGTCGACCACGCGTGGGTCGAAGCGCGTGCCGGCGAAGCTCTTGATCTTCTCGACGACGTAGCCGAGCTCCATCGCCTTCTGATACGGGCGGTTCGTGGTCATCGCGTCGAACGTGTCGGCGATGGCGACGATGCGTGCCTGCATCGGGATCTGCTCGCCTTCGAGGCCGTCCGGATAGCCGCCGCCGCTCCACTTCTCGTGGTGATACTTCATGCCCGGGATGATGTCGATGAGCTGCGCGACGCCGCTCATGATGGCCGCACCTTTCACCGGGTGGCCCTTCATCACCTCGAACTCATCCTCGGAAAGCGCGCCCGGTTTGCGCAGGATGCGATCGTCGATGCCGATCTTCCCGACGTCGTGCAGCAGCGCGCTGATGCGCAGGTTGCGCATCTCTTTCTCGGGCAGATTGAGGTTCTTGCCGATGCCGATCGAGTAACGCGCCACGCGCTCGGAGTGGCCGCGCGTGTACGGATCCTTCGCATCGATCGCCGCCGCGAGCATGCGCACGGAGTTGAGGAAGAGCAGGTGGTTCTCGTGCGCGGCCTTCTTCAGTTGATCGACGGCGCGCTCGATCGACTCCGACATCACGTTGAAGGTCCCCGCCAGCTCGCCGATCTCGTTCTTGGTCTTCAGCTCGACGCGTTGCTGGTAGTTGCCCTGCGCGATCTCACGCGTCCGCTGTGCGAGCAGGCGGATCGGATGGGCGATGCCCGAGGCGAACAGCACCGCGGCGAGGATGGCGAGCAGCAGCGCCACCGCCACCCAGAGCGTGGTCGCGCGGATCATCTGGTCGACGGACGCGAACGCGCGTTGCTCCGGCTTATGCACGATCACACTGACGTTCGACGACGCGGGTGCGATGGTGCCGAGGACTTTGGTGTTGTCGCTGACGTACGACTCGGTCAGGCGCAGCGGCACTTTCGCGTTCGCGAACTCCTTCACCAGCTTCAGATTGCTGAAGTTCGGGTGCTGCACATCGACCGAAGGCTCGCTGTGGATGAGCACGCGGCCGTCGCGGTCGACGAGGAACGCGGTGACGTCGCCTTTGCCTTCTTCGCGGATGACGTTGACGATCCGCCGCAGCGAGACCAGTCCGACCACGGTGCCGACCGTCGTTTCGCCTTCGCGCACCGGCACCGCCATCACGATGACCGGCTCATTGCGCGCGCTGATGTGCAGGACGCGGCCCGTCGACTCGTTGCCGGCCAGCGCCACTTTCTGCGCGATCGCCATCTCGTCGACGATCGCCTTGTCGAGCTGCGTCGGTACCGCCTCCGCGCCCTGGCCTTGCGCATTAAGCGCGCGGATGGCGATGAGATCGCCGTCCGCCGTGATCGCGTCAGCGACCCAACGCGACTGCGCCGCGTACGTAAAGGGATCGCTGGCGGGCGGCAGCGCCTTGCGCATCATGAGGATGCTGCTTGCGATCTTCGTGAGCTGCTGGCGGTTGCTGACCAGGAGGTTCTGCAGATCGTTCGAGATCTGCACGGCCGAGCGGGTGAGGTATTTCTTCTCGAGCGTCTCGAGCGAGTCGCGGTTGATACCGATGAGGATCAGGTGCGACACGACCAACGGGACGAGCGCGACCAACGCCATGGCGCCGAGCAGCTTCCAGAGGAGACGAGAGCGTCGCAACCCCGGCGTTGGCGGGGGCGTCGGTTCGGGGGCAGAAGCGGACATTGCCAGAAATTATATTCTGCGTTCGCCCGCATGACCCTCGGCCTCTACATCCACGTCCCATTCTGCACGACGCACTGCACGTATTGCCCGTTCGCGATCTCGACCGATCTCGCGCTGCGGGATGCGTATACGGAGGCTTTGGTTCGGGAGATTCGATCTGCCGACTTTGCCGACGTCGACACGATTTACGTGGGTGGCGGGACGCCGTCGAGAATGAGCGCGGAGAACCTGGAGCGGATCCTCGGGAGCGCCGGCGCGGGACGCCGGCGCTCCGCTGTCGAAATCTCCATGGAGGCGAATCCCGAAGACGTAACCCCAGCGACAGTCGCGCAGTGGCGCGACCTCGGCGTCAACCGCCTCTCCATCGGCGTGCAGTCCTTCCACGACGCCGAGCTCGCCGCCATCAGCCGCATCCACGACCGCCAACGCGCCATCGACGCCGTCCGCGCCGCCGTCGATGCCGGCATGCGCACGAATCTCGATCTCATGCTCGGTCTCCCGCAACAAACCGCGGAATCCTTCCGCGAGACCCTGGACGTCGCCATCGACCTTGGCGTTGGACATCTCTCGCTGTACATGCTCGACCTCGAGGAGAAGACGCCGCTGCAGGTCCAGGTCGCGCGCGGGCGCGTCGCGTTGCCGGAGGAAGACCTCGTCGCCGATCTTTATCTCGAAGCGATCGAGCACCTCGGCGCGCGTGGTCTCGCGCAATACGAGATCAGCAACTTTGCGCGCGAAGGCGAGCAATGTCTCCACAACCTCCGCTACTGGACGCGCGGCGAATACCACGGCTTCGGCCTCGGCGCGCACTCCTTCATCGGCGGCGAGCGTTTCGCGAACACGCGCGACATCCGCCGCTACATCGAAACCGCGCCGCACGCGCGCGACTTCAGCGAGGCGCTCGGCGCGGATGAAGTGCGCCGCGAACGGATCTTCCTGCAACTCCGCCGCACCATGGGGATGTGCTATGAAGAGCTCGTCGAGTTGTGTGGACAGGAGGGCATCGAATGGACCGAGCGCGGACTGCAGGACGGATGGTTGCGGAGGGTGGGCGAGGGCCGCGTGGCTTTCACGCCGATCGGGTTTCTGCAAAGCAACGACTTTATCTCGCAGCTCTTCTGATGCTGCTCGCATGCGCGATGCCGCTATTCGCGCAGAGCGACGAGACGAATGGCATCGACATCGATCCGACCATCACACAGCAGGAGTTCGAAGAGTTCACGCGGCTCGCGGCGCAGTCGATCTACGCCACGCCCGTCGAGCCGGCGAAAGCGCGCGGCCTCCTCGGATTCGACATCGGCATCGCGACAACGGCGGTGCCGGTCGATCCGAGCTCCGAGTACTGGCAGCACGCGACCAACGACGACTTTACGTACAACGATTACCTCGCGGTGCCGCGTATCACGGCATCGAAGGGACTGTCGTTCGGCACGATCTCCGCGATGTACTCGAAAGTGCCGGACACCGACATTCAGGTCTGGGGCGCGTCGTACGACATGCCGTTGTCGAGCGGCGGCATCGCCACGCCGGCCGTCGCGCTGCGCGGCGCGTATTCACAACTGCGCGGCGTGGAAGAGCTCGATCTCTCGACGTACGGCGTCGAGCTGTTCGTCTCGAAAGGCTTCGGCCCGATCACGCCGTACGCGGCCATCGGCTACGCGCGGCACAAGGCGACAGGCCACGTCCTGAGTCTCCCCGACGGTCCGACGCGAACGCTGGAGGCCGAGGGGAACATGAATCGCTACACGTTCGGCCTGCGCGTTTCGATGTTCATCCCGAAGCTGGTCGTGGAGACGACGCAGGGCGAAGAGCGGAGTTACGCGGCGAAGATCAGCGTGGGGTTCTAGTACTACCGTTGCCCATGCGATCCATGGTCATCGCAGTCACGTTCCTTTTTTCCGCTCTCGTTCACGCCGCACCGAACCTCGAATTCTTCACCGACCGCCCACACCTCTCCACGTACCTCGGCGCCAGTGTGTACATCTTCAACGACTCTGAATCCCGGAGGTCGCGCAGCGGCCGGCGGCGGAACGGCCGACGTCTCGTTCGAGCTCGTCATTCCGGCACGACAGTCGAGGCAAGCTGATCGCGCTGGAGACGCACACGGGCGCTCTTCCCCGAGGTGTCTTCGGAGATCAGTGAGGCGTTGCGGGTGCGTTAGCGGGTTGCCGGTCACGCGGCGAAGATCAACGCGGGATTCTGGCGTTACGATGTCGGGATGAGATACTTGGTCGTCGCGGTAACGCTCCTCTCCGGCATCATCGCCCACGCCGCGCCGACGCTCGAGTTTCGTGCGGATCACACGCAGATTGGTCCGCTTCAGCCCACGAACGTGTACGTTCGCAATCACTCGGAAGAGTCCGCGTTCGATGTGGAGATCACGATCGCGTACCCGGACGGTCTCGAGCTCAACGGATCACCCCGGTTCACAGGCAACGACTGGACGTGCAACGAGTTCGCGAAATCGACGACCTGCTACACCAGTGAGTTTGCCGGCGGCAGAGTCGAAACCTTGAACATCTCCTTCCGCATCACGCCCACCAGCTTCACCGGCGGCCGTCGTGACGCGACCGTGGCCTTGGCGGCACGCAATGTCGGGCTCGTCGGCACGCTCAGGTTCAACGTGTTCACATTCCGGCCATACACAGTCACCACGAGCGAGGACTTCGGCTCCGGCTCGCTGCGCGACGTGATCGAAGCGGTCAACGCGAACCCGACCTGCGGAAGCGATGTGCGGTGCCACATCTCGTTTGCGATCGTCTACCCGGATGTGATGATGAGGATCGCGCCGGCGACGCCGCTGCCTGCGATTCGCAAGTGCAACGTGCACCTGGCCGGACCCGACGGCGATGACATCCCGTGGCCGGAGAAACAGTTGGAGATCAGCGGCGAGAACGCACATTTCGGCAACGGCCTGGAAGTGCGCGCGTCGTGCGCGCAGGGTGTCCCGGGCGTGACGATCAGCGGTCTGGCCGTGCACTCCTGGCCATGGAACGGGATCCACTTCGACGCGCCCGCGCCGCACGACGCGGTTCACACGGTTACGGAGGTTTATGTCGGCACCGACCGCACCGGCCTGGTCGCGAAGCCGAATCGCTCGCGCGGCATCAACGTCGATTCGCCCCATGAATCCGTGTCGATCTTCAGAGCGATCGCCAGCGCCAACGGCCGCTCCGGCATCGCGTTCTGGCGCGGCAAGCATGGTTCCGTCAGCGAGACGAAGATGGGTGTCGATCGCCACGGCCAGCCGATGGGCAACGGCGCGGGCGGTTTCTTCTCGGGCGGCGTGCCGTTTCAACTGGCCCACAACACCATCGCCTACAACCGCTTCAGCGGTGTGGCCATCGCGGCGGGAACACCGATCGCGGCGTTCTTCCACAACCGCATCCACACGAATGCCAACCTGCCGATCGACTGGTCCATCGACAATCGCACTGCCGATGACGATGAGAGCGACCTCATTCCGAACGCTCCGCGCGTGCTCGATGCGTTCTACGACGCCGGAGCGAACCTCATCCGAATTCGCGGCGTCGTGCGGCTCACCGCGGGCGCGTTCGGCGGAACCTTCCACGTGCAGATTTACTTTGCGACCACGACGCGCGGTGACGTCGCGGAGCCGCCGCCGCAGTTTCCCCAGCGCGTGATGGCGCCGCAGTCGGGCACGGCCGACGTGGCGTTCGAACTGGTGGTTCCGGGCGATCACCGCGGGAAGCTCGTCGCGCTGCAGACACAGGCCGGTGCGAACCTCCAGACGCAGGTGTCGTCGGAGATCAGCGAGGCGCTACCGGTCCGGTAGCGCCGTAATCTGGAGCGACGGGCTCTCAGCCCGTCGAAGCCGAGAATCGACCGGCTGAAGAGCCCGTCGCCCCAGATCGGCGCGCCGTTACTTCTTCGCTGCGGCTTTCTTCGCGGGCGTGCTGACGCCGATCGCGCTCTTGATCTGTTCGATCGTGAACGAGCCTTCGGGACCGAAGCCCATGATCTGGCCGTTCACGATGAACGTCGGCGTCGACGCGATGCCCGCGGCGAACGCGCGGCTGACCTGATCGAGCAGCGTCTGGCGCTCCGCCTTCGATCCGTAAATCTTCTGGATCGCAGCCGCGTCGATGTCGTTGTCCTCGATGAACTCCTTGAGCACGTCATCGAACTTGCGCTTGCCGATCGTCTCCTGGTTCTTGAAGACGTAGTCGACGTATTGCCAGTATTTCGCCGGAGCCACGCGCTGAATCGCGCGCGCCCCCATCGCGGCCGGGATGGCCCACTCGTGATGCTCGAAGAGCGGCAGGTCGATGCGGATGTAGCTCATCTTGCCGAGGTTCTTCTGGATGATCGGCTCGATGTTCTCGTGCGCTCGCGCACAGGTGGGGCACTGGAAGTCGGAGAGCTCGAGGATCTCCACCTTGCCCGTACCGCGGCGCGCGCCGGTGGTGGTGCCGAGCGTCTCCCGCAGCGTCTTGGCCGGATCGGTGAGCAGGTTTCCGCGGAAGCCGACGATCAGGAACGCCTCCGACTGATCGATGAAACCGGCGTAGGAAAATGCGCCGTACGGAGTCTCGCGTGTGATGTTGACGGCCTTGATGCCGTCCTGCAGCGGGAACGGGGCGATGATGGCCTTGACCGGCTTGCCGAGGAGCTCGGTCGATTTCTCGCTGAAGCGGGTGGCGGTCGGGCGGCCGTCTTTCGGAACCGGGATGACCGTTCCGATCAACATCTGCTGCGTCTTCGGCGAATGCAGGACGTACTTCTGCGTACCGCAGTACTTGTCGTCAGAACGGACGGTGGCGACGTACGCGGTGAAGTTCGTCGGCCCGGCGGAACGCACCGGCTCGAGCGTGACGACGCCGTTGGGGCACCGCGGCAGCACCTTCGCCGCGTAGTCGCGGAGCGTGGCGGTCTGATCGGTGGTGCTGGGGCGGAACTGGGCCTGAGCCGCGGCCGCGCAGAGGAAGAGCGAGATGACGAGTAGAGCCCGTTTCATGATCACTGCGCGTTAACAGTGCGATAGCCGTTCTCAATCCAACCGCGGATTCCGCCGGACACATGGACCACGTTCCGGAAGCCGGCGAGCACGAGAAGTTTCGACGCGAGCGCCCCTTCGTCGTCGCTCCCTCCATACACGAGTACGGTCTGGTTCTGATACGGCAGCAACTCGGGCAACTGCCGTTCGATGGTTTCGAACGGCGCGCTGACCGCCCCCGCGATGTGGCCCTCCGCAGAGCGGAAGCCGCTCGCGGAGCGGACGTCGAGGATCACCACCTGCCGCGAGTCGAGGATCATCTCGTTCGCGATCTGCGGCGAGACCTCCGCGTAGCCGCTGCGGGTCATGGAGATGCCCACGGTCTTGCAGGACATGACGGCCACGGTGGCGAGGATGAGCAGTGTTCGCATCTTCATAAGATCTCCAGTTCGAATTCGGCGCGCACTTCGCCGACGAGCGTTCCGGTGTGATTGTGCACCGGAGCGTTGCGCCACGGCGCGAGGCCGGGACGCGCGTCGAGGTCGATGCCGAGGAGGTCGAGGAGGCGGAGGATGACGGGATTGCGTCCGCGATCCATCGAGCCGTCCTCGATCTTCAGGGCGATGCCGAGCGCGGCATCATCGGCGAGGCGGAGTCTGCCGGTCAATTCGGCGCAGAGCGAAGGGGCGAGCGCCATCGTGTAAAACCCTTCCGCACCTTCCTTCGCCAGCAACTCTCCATCGAATGCGGCCATGAGGGGCGAGGTGATGCTCCAGTTGCCGGCGACGTAGTGTGGAAAGCTCGTCATCGCATCTACGACGTTGGCAGTGCTCTCCGCGTAACGCTCGATCGCGTTCGACATCAGGCGCGCGTATGCATACGCCGCGCGATGCAGCGAGAGAAAGAACGCGGGCACGCCGCAGCCGTCGATTGCGATCGGAATCTCTTCCGGCGTCAGGCCAGCGAAATCGGCGAGTGTCGCGCGCATCAGATCCTGCAGCGGATGATCCGCGTCGATGTAGCGCGCGGGCGGGACATCCATCACGTGCGTCGCCAGCAGCATCCCCGCGTGCTTGCCGGAGCAGTTGTTGTGCAGAGGGGAGGGAAGCTCGCCCGACGCGCGCAGCTCGGCCGCGGCTTTGTCGTCGTACGGCAGGTGCGCGCCGCAGAGAAGGTCTTCCTCGTCGAACTCGCCCTTGCGCAACATCGCCGCGGCGGTGCTGATGTGCAGCGGCTCGCCGCCGTGCGATGCGCACGTGAGCGCAATCTCTTCCGGCGTGAGGTCGTACTCGTCGATGCCTCCGTACTCGAGCAGCGGGATGGCCTGAAACGGCTTCGCCGCCGAACGGAGGCAACCGCGCAGCGCGGGATCGCCGGCGCACGCGATGAGCCGTCCGCGAGCGTCGACGACGGCGATCGAGCCGCGGTGCACCGACTCGACTTCCCCTCCGCGATACACACGCGTGAGACTGACGCTCATTCGAGGGGAAGTCTAACCTGCTATCCGGTGCCCGCCCGAATCGCGGATCCGACGAAAGGCGCCACGCTCGTATACCCCGCGGGCGGGGTCAACGGCTCGGCGGCCGCGATGCCCCATTGCGTGATCGAGTTGCCGACGAGATCGCGAAAGTCGTAGCGCGCGCCGCGGAAGTCGAACGGCTGCGAATCGACCAGCCGCGCCGTGAAGACGTTCGACGAGGTGAGCGGCTGCTTGGCGACGGCGACGATCGACGTTCGCTCGAACGTCGCCACGCATTGTCCGGCCGCGAACGTGTTCGGATCGTCGAACGACGCGCCGGGCGTTTCGCGGAGATAGATGGCGAACGAGCCTTTGACGTCGACGCCGATGTCGAGTCCGCCGTTCGAGATCGTCGACGCGAGAAACGGCGCCGATGCGAACGTGAGAAGCGCCGTGCTCTCGCTCGCGAGGTCGGCGAACAGCGACTCGGCCAGTCCCTCGACGTGCAGAAAGTAGCCGACGTCGAGCACCATCGATGCAGAGTTGGAGTAGAAGCGGCCGGTCACGTACCAGACCACTTCCGCGACAGAAGCGACGTTCATGCGCGGATTCTACGCGGCGAGAGGCCGAGCGCGATCGAGAAGGCGCCGATCAGCTCGCGCGCGCCGCTGAGCCACTCTCCGCGGCCACGGCCTCTTCTTCCGTTCCGTAGATCTTGAAGACCGCGTCGAGCTTCGCGAGCTTGAGCAGTTTCTGGATCCGCTCGGACGGGTTGACCAGGATCAGTTTGCGGTTCTGGCTCGTGAATTTGCCGAGGTAGCCGACCAGCTCGCCGATGCCGGTGGAGTCGATGTAGTCGATCTTCGTGAAGTCGATGACGACGTTCGTGCTCTCGTTTTTGAGCACATTCTCCAGCGCGGAGGAAAAGAACTCGGCGCTTTCCCCGAGTTTGATGAGCCCTTCCACGTACAGGATCGTGAAATTCTCCAGGTGCTTCTTCTCTACGATCACACTTCCCTCCGACGAATCACACCGGACGTAGCAAATGGATTGCCACAGGCCGCCAGGGAAAGACGACCGGCCGCCGGAGGCGCCCCTCTTCTATGGCACGCGTATGGCGACCACCGCGTTCATCCCGCCGAATCCGAAGGAGTTGGACAGAAACGAGCCGGCGCGCGCCTCGCGCGGCTCGTTTGCGATGTAGTCCAGATCGCACTCCGGGTCGGGCGTTTCGAGATTGATCGTCGGCGGCAGGAAGCCTTCCCGCAACGCGACCAGCGACGCCACGATCTCGATCGCGCCCGAGGCGCCCATCGCGTGCCCGTGCATCGATTTGGTCGAACTGACTGGCGGCGTGTCCGTGCCGAACACCGCTTTGATCGCCGCGGTCTCCGTCGCGTCGTTCGCCCGCGTGCCCGTGCCGTGCGCATTGATGTAGCCGATGTCGGGCGGCGTCATGCCCGCGTCGCGCAGCGCGAGGTCCATCGCGCGCGCCGCGCCATCCGCGGACGGATCGGTGATGTGTCCCGCATCGCTGGTCGCGCCGAAGCCGGCGATCTCGCCGAGGATTTCGGCGCCGCGCGCTTGCGCGTGGTCCCACGTTTCGAGGACGAGCACGGCGGCGCCTTCGGCAAGCACGAGTCCCTTCCGGTCCGCGCTGAACGGCCTGCATGCTTCTTCGGGATGTTCGTTGTCGATGGCCAGCACCCGCAGAGACTCCCACGCGCTGATGATGCCCGGCGTGAGCGGTGCGTCGCTGCCGCCCGCGAGCACGACGTCGGCCTGTCCGGCGCGAATGGCCTGCGCCGCGAGACCGATCGCATGGGCACTCGACGCACATGCGGAGACGACCGAGTAGGCGAGTCCTTTCGCGCCGAGCTTCGTCGACACGGCGGACGAGGCCGCGTTGTACATCGTCATCGGGATCGACATCGGAGCGATGCGCGCGCTGTCGCGATAGAAGCGGCGGTAACTGTTGTCGAGCGTTTCGCAGCCGCCGAGTCCGGTGCCGAGGAGGACGCCGTAGCGGTGTGGGTCCACGCCCAGGTCGCCCGCCTGCGCCGTCGCCTCTTCCGCCGCGATGAGCGCGAAACGCGTGAAGCGATCGTGACCGCGATGCTGGCCTTCATGCGCATCGCCCGGAACTTCGCCGGCGATGCGGCAGTTCAGCGTCGACGTGTCGATGCTGGTGATCGTACGAACACCGCTCCGCGCCGCGCGTAACGCCTCGGCGAGCGCGGCCTTTCCCCTTCCGAACGGCGACACGATGCCGATGCCGGTGATGGCGACGCGCGTCGTCATTCGGCGGGCAGTTGTCCCGCGACGGCGTCGACCATGTCGCCGAAGGTCTTCATGGCGCGCGCGGTCGTGTCGGGAATGGAGATGCGGAACTGCTCTTCGATCGCGAAGAGGATGGTGAGCGAGTCGAGCGAATCGATCCCGGCGGCGGCGAGCTCGGTTTCCGCCTGCAGCAGGTCCGCGGGGATGTCTTTCTCCTGCCGAACGATCGCGATCAGTTGCTGTTCGATCTCAGACCTGGTCACGGGGCGAATCATAAACGGTTCCTCGGGTTCCTCGGGGTTCCTCGGCGTTCCTCGGAGGGGTTTATCTTTCTCCCCCGAGGAACCCGAGGAACCGAGGAACCCGAGGAACCCGTATCATCGCCCCGTGCGCCGCTGGTGGTCGCTTTACCTCGCATGGATCGCGCTCTGCGCGGTGCTTTTCCTCGCGCTGTCGGGATTCGAAGATCCGTCGCGCCCGAAGGGGCGCATCCTCTCGATCGATGCGGGAAACCGCGCGCTGGTGTATGCCACTGAGCGTGGCCTGCGCAATTACCGCGTCGTGCACGTTGCTCGCGACGATGATCGATGGATCGTGCTGCTCGACCGCGTTCCGCACACGCGGCTCAAAGAGGCCATCGTGATCGAGTTGCGGGTCGACAATGGCCGGTTGATGCGGATTCGAAGACCGCAAGGATGAAGCCTGAAGCACGGCGCGTTGGTACCATTCGGTATCCAACATGACCAGGATGATCATCGCGCTTCTCGTCGCAGTTGCCGCGCTCAGTACGCATGCCCAGCGGTCATCATCGACGCTTTGCCAGACGGTATCCGCTCCGACGGAGGTCGACTTTGTCACTCTTCGCCTGCTTGGCTGCGGCGAGGGCTTTCCGGACAACGTGCTTTGGCACCTCGATCGCGCCGATTCAAGGACCGGTGTCCTGGACGGCAGAACCACACTTCCGACGACGGGAAATGGCGCGGTCGTTTATGTGTGCGACACCGGCGTCATGCGCGATCATGACGAGTTCGCGCGCAGCACAGGTTCGAACGTCATCGGCGCGTTGCGGCCGTCAGGAGCGCTCACGTGCGGCAACGGCCGCGATCCCGCGCTGGATCCCTGTTTCTTTGAGGCGGTCACTCTTTTCCTTCACACGCACGGGACCGCCGTGGCGTCAATGATTGCCGGCCGAAATACGGGCGTGGCGCCCGACGCGAAGATCGTCTCCGTGTACACGTTCGTCGACGGGTCCGCGGTATGGCATGAGGCGCTGAACCAGATCATCCGCCACGCCTGGGACTCCGGTGCATCGCCATATCAGACCTCGATCATCAACATGAGCAACACTCCGTCGCCGGCTGTTTTGCAAAACACCGATCAGTACCTCGCCAGGATCCGGGACATGACCAACGGTGTCGACCGTGAAGGACGGCCCGACCCGAACGGCAAACGCTTCTTTTTCACGGTGTCCGCAGGGAATACGAACGCGGGAGGGAGCCAGGCCATCTGCGCGGGCCACCTGCCCGGCGCAGCCGGTCAATCGATCGACGGCCTGATGACGGTGGGCGCCATCGATCGAACGAATCACCTTTGGAGCGGATCGTGCGCCGGCGCCGAGGTGGAGATACTCGCTCCCGGCGCCGATGTACTGGTGGCCTCGATCAGCGCGCGCAATCAATATCGCAGTGGAGATCTCAGGATCGGCGGCATCCCCGGAAACTCCGGGACCTCGTACGCGGCGCCGTACGTCGCGGGCATCGCGGCGTTGTTGCTCGAGACGAATCCAACTCTCACTCCGCAGCAGCTGGAAACGATGATCAAGACTCGCGCGTCGCAGACGGCGAACGCGGACCAGACGACCGCGAGCGGCCGTGTCGCGATCTACCCAGCGCCGAGTCAAAACCGAAGGCGCGCAGTGCGCCATTAGTCGCAGCCTGCCGCATCGTGGCATTTAGAATGCCCCCGGCCATGCCCCGTCCAACCACGAAGCTGACCCCGATGCTCGAGCAGTACTTCGAGATCAAGCGCCAGGTCCCCGACGCGATTCTCTTCTACCGCCTCGGCGATTTCTACGAGATGTTCTTCGAGGACGCGGAGAAAGCCGCGCCGCTGCTCGACCTCGTGCTGACCGCGCGCAACAAGGGGCAGGAGTACGAGACGCCGATGTGCGGCGTGCCCTATCACGCCGCGGACGGCTACATCGCGAAGCTGATTCGCAACGGGTTGCGCGTAGCGATTTGCGAGCAGACCGAGGAGGCGTCGGAGGCGAAGGGGCTGGTGCGGCGCGAGATCGTGCGCATCGTCACGCCCGGTACGGCGACGGAGTCGTCGATCGTCGAGCGCGAGAACTGCTATCTCGTCGCGCTCGTGCCGTCGGAGAGCGACGTCGGCGCCGCCTACCTCGACGTCTCCACGGGCGACTTCTTCGTCACGACCTATCGCTCGCTCGAAGATGCGCGGCTGTATGACGATCTGGCCCGTTTCGCGCCGCGAGAGGCGATCGTGCCGCGCGATATGGATACCAACGGCGCATTCACGATTCCGATCACGCCCGTCGAACCGACGCTGTTCGAGAATCGCGGATCGCATGATTACCTCGCCAAACATTTCGGGACACAGTCGCTGCGCGGCTTCGGACTCGACGGCGATGACGCGCGGATCGGCGCCGCGGGCGGTGCGTTGCGTTACGCGAGCGCGAGCCATCGCAAGGCGCTGGATCACGTCCGCGGTTTGCGCGTCGACAAAGACTCCGACTTTCTCCAGCTCGACGCGGCCACGCTGGCGAACCTCGAAGTCGTCGAATCGCGTGACGCGGCGCGGCCGCGCGCGACGTTGTGGGGTGTGATCAACGCCTCGCGCTCGGCAATGGGCACGCGCATGTTGCGCCGCTGGCTCACGCGTCCGCTCACGTCGCGCGAGGCGATCTTCGATCGTCATGACGCGGTCGACGAGCTGACGCGCTCGCGGGTCATCCTCGAGAGGATGACCGCGTGCCTGCAGAAGATCGCGGACCTCGAGCGTGTCGCATCGCGCATCACGCTGCGCACGGCAACGCCGCGCGAATGCCTCACGCTCGCGGATTCGCTGCTCATGGTGGGCGAGTTGCGCGAGGAGATGTCGCCGTTGCAAGGGCCGCTGCTGCAGTCGATGCGCGAACGGATCGATCTCGAAAGCGGACTGCGCGAAGTCATCGATCTCATCGCGCGCACCATCGACCCGAATCCCGCCATCGTGCTGCGCGACGGCAACGTCATCGCGAACGGTGTCGATGCGACGCTCGACGAGCTGCGCTCCATCGCACGCGATTCGAAATCGGTCCTGCTCGAGATCGAGTCGCGCGAGCGCGAGCGCACCGGCATTTCCTCGCTCAAGATCCGCTACAACTCGGTGTTTGGCTATTACATCGAGATCTCGAAATCGAATCTCGCCAGGGCGCCGGTCGATTACATCCGCAAGCAGACCCTCGCCAACGCCGAGCGCTTCATCACGCCGGACCTCAAAGAGCTCGAAGAGAAAATCGTCGGTGCCGAAGAGAAGGCAATCGCGATCGAGGTTCGTTTGTATGACGAGCTGCTCGGCAAGATCGCCGCGACGAGCGGTGCGATCCTCGGCGCCGCGCGCGCGGTGGGCGAGATCGACGCTGTGTCCGCGCTGGCATCGGTGGCCGTGCGCAATCGCTTCGTGCGCCCCACGCTCAGCGAGCACGCGGAGGTCTGCATCGAGGACGGACGCCATCCGGTCATCGAGCAGATCGCGACCGAGCGTTTCATCCCGAACCACACCAACATCCGCCGCGACGAGAACGGCATCCAGATCATCACCGGCCCGAACATGGGCGGCAAGTCGACGTACCTGCGCCAGGTCGCGCTCATCGTCCTGCTCAATCAGGCCGGCTCGTTCGTCCCCGCCGCCAAAGCGCGCCTCGGCATCTTCGACCGCATCTTCACGCGCGTCGGCGCCAGCGATCAGCTCGCGCGTGGCGAGTCGACGTTCATGGTGGAGATGCACGAAACCGCGAACATCCTCAACAACGCCACCGATCGCTCGCTGATCATCCTCGACGAAGTCGGCCGCGGCACCGCCACGTTCGACGGGCTCTCGCTCGCGTGGGCCATCATCGAGTTCCTGCACGACAACCCGGCGCGCAGCGGCATCACGCTGTTCGCGACGCACTATCACGAGGTCACCGATCTCGCGAAAACGAAGTCGCGCGTCGCGAATTACAACGTCGCAGTGAAGGAGTGGAACGAGCAGATCATCTTTCTGCGCAAGGTCGTTGAAGGTTCGGCGGACAAGAGCTACGGCATCCAGGTCGCAAAGCTGGCCGGCATCCCGCAGTCCGTGATCGTGCGCGCGCGGGAGATTCTCGATACGCTCGAGCGCAAGGAACGCGACCTCGTCGAAGAAACGCGGCGCCGCGGCCCCGCTCCCGCCACGCGCCAGCTCGGCCTCTTCAGCTCGACCGAGCAGTCGATCATCGACACCCTGCGCGCGCTCGACGTCGACACGCTCGCGCCGCGCGACGCGCTCAACGCGCTGTATGAGTTGAAGCAGAAATTGAGTTAGCTATGGAGTGCGGCGGCCGCAGCCGCCGCTTTGGCTCGCCAGTAAAAGCGGCAGCTGCGGCTGCCGCACTCCAAAGTTGCTACGATGCGCGCGCTAAATGCGGAATGACCTTTTAGGAATCGGTCTCACCGGAAAAACGCTCACCGAGCTCGAGCGGCGCATCCTGCGCGAAAACACGCCGTACGCGGTGGTGCTGTTCGGCCGCAACATCGGCACCGTCTCGCAGTTCCGCGAGCTGGTGGCGGAGGTCAAGTCGCTCGCGCCGGAGCGGCCGCCGCTGTTCATGATCGACGAGGAAGGCGGCCGCGTCGATCGTCTGCGCCACATCCTCCCCGGCCTGCCGAGCGCGGAAGCGTTCGGCGAAGGGGAGATGCCGGTCGAGCTCTCCCAGTGGTTCGGCAAACTGATCGGCATGGCGCTGCGTTACTTCGACATCGAGATCAACCTCGCGCCGGTCGTCGACATCCGCGGCGACATCGCGCCGAAAGGTCTCGAGCGCCGCACGTTCGGCGCCGATCCCGAGACCGTCGTCGAGCTCGCGGGCGCGTTCGTGCGCGGCATGCAGAGCGCGGGCGTCGCGGCGTGCCTCAAGCACTGGCCGGGCATCGGCAACGGCTCCGGCGATCCGCATTACGGCGAGACCGTGATTCGCGCATCGCTCGAAGAAATGATGAATCGCGAGCTCGTCCCGTTCGCGCGCCTCGGCAACGAAGCGCACGCAATCATGATCGGCCACGGCATCTATCCGCTCGTCGAAGAGAATCCGGATCTACCGGCTACGTTGAGCTATCGCCTCACGACAGAGTTGCTGCGCGACGGTATTCACTTCGACGGCATCGCCGTCAGCGACGACATGGAGATGCACGCCGTCTCCGACCTCGGCTCGTACGAGGAGATCACCGAGCGCGCGCTGCTCGCCGGCAACGACGTGATCCTGTTCTGCAGCCACATCGAGCGCGTGCCGGATCTGCAGCAGCACCTCGCCGACCGCGTCGGCGCAAATCTGAAAATCCACACGCGCTTCGATGAAGCGGTGAAGCGCTGCGATACGTTTCGCGCGCATTGCGACGAGATCCGCGCCGCGTCGATCGCGCCCGCATCATGGGACGACGTCGTCGACGAAGCGGAGCGTTTCATCCAGGAATTCGAGCGGACGCGACCCCATCGCGAGGTAGTGATCCCCGACAGCGAACGCCGCAAGAACACACGCGATCCGGGCAAAGGGCGCACCGGCCGCGAAGAGTGGACCTGAGCCCGCCGAGACGACGAGAGACCTCCGGCGGCCGGGGCCAACCGATGGGGTCCGGGGCCGTCGGCCCCGGCCGCCGGCGGCCTCCGGTCGTCTCAGTCGGCGCAGGCCCAAACTTTTTCGGCCCCGGTTCGTTCTACCATCGTCCCTGATGCGCATTCGCACCCAACTGATCCTGGCCGCATTCGTCCTCGCCGTGGTGCCGCTGGCCGCGATCGTGACGTACTCCTACCACTCCTCGCGTCGTGCGCTCGAGGCTGCCTATCGCAATGAGGCGCAGCGGCTGACTCAGCAGATGGATCGGCGGCTGGCGATGATCCGCACCGATCTCGAGCAGCGTTTGCGTTTCGTCTCCGCGCTTCCGTTGCCGAACCAGGGCAGCGGCGATGCGGGCAACATCATCTCCGTGATGGGCGAGACCGCGTCGCTCGTCGACGCGCTCGATTTCGAGCCGTTGCGCGCCGGTTTGCAGAACGTGAATGCCGACGTCGAGACAGACGCGGATGCGGATGAGACGGACGATGAACGCGAGATCGCCGAAACGCCCGAGCCGGCGACGGTCGCAGCGGTCGCGCCTGTACCGCCAATGCCGCCGATCGTACCGGTGGTCATCGACCTGCCGCCGGTGCCGGAGTTTCCTCGCTTCGTGATGTCCGAGGAACAGAAGGAACTGCTCAACGAGATCGGCAACCTCGGCGGACAACTTCACAACCCGAACCTCACCGCCGACGAACGCGCGGACATCCGTGAAGAGTTGAAGACCGCGCAGGAAGAGCTTCGCCGCGTGACCGAAGCGGATCGCGCGCAGTTCCAGATGCAGATGCGTCAGGCGCAGGATGCGCGCCGCCACCGCCAGCGCGCGGAACGAGAGATGCGCAAGGCCGAAAAGCAGTTGGTCGCCGCGCTGGCGCCGCCGGCGGCACCGGCACCAGCGCCTGTCGCCGCGACGACGACTGCGGCCGAGAAAAAGAAGACCACGCCGAAGAAGTCGACGAAAGTCGTCGTGCGCAGTGCGACGACGAAAGAGATTCAGAACGCCGCGGCGAACGCGAAGAAAACCGCGTTGCTCCTCGGCAGAAGTTTCGAAGCGCCGGTGCGGCAGGAAGGCGAAGTCGTCGGCCAGCTCACCGCACGCATCAGTCCCGAGCAGGTCATCCGCCGCATCCTCGGCAGTGCCGCGGATGATCGGAGCGAGATCCCGTTCGCCATCGATCGTGAAGGCACGCTCTACACGCGCACGAGCGAAGAGCGCTCGCGCCTCGAAGCGATGGAAGTGCCCGAGCGCGTGCGCCGCGGCAGGAGTCTCAAACAAATCGACGGCTGGATCGTGTCGACGTCGGTCGATCCGCAGAGCGGACTGCGCATCGGCGTTGCGCGTCCGGTTGGGGACAACCTCCAGGACCTCCGCAACGCGGCCGCGCGCAACTTCGGCATCGGTCTCGGCCTCATCGCATTCGCGCTGATCGGTATCGTGCCGCTCTCCAATCACCTCGCCCGCGACGTCAAGCTCGTCACCGAAGGCGCGGAGCGGATCGCGCACGGCGATCTGATGACGCGGTTGCCGGTGAAGACGAAGAACGAGTTCGGCCAGCTCGCGCGCGCATTCAATCGAATGGCCGAGGATCTGAGCGTGCATCAGCAGAAGTTGCTCGAGCAGGAGCGCGCGCGAAAAGAACAGGAACTCCAGCAGGCGCTCATGTCGGTCGAATACGAGCGCAAGTCGGTCGAGCTCGAAGACGCGCGGCGCTTCCAGCTTTCGATGTTGCCGAAGGAAGTGCCGCATCATCCGGCGTATGACGTGGCGGTGTTCACGCGCACGGCGACGGAAGTGGGCGGCGACTACTACGACTTCCACGTGAGCGGCGATTCGTTGTCCGTCACGATCGGTGATGCGACAGGTCATGGCGCGAAAGCGGGCACGATGGTCACGGTCATCAAGACCTTGTTCGCCGGCTATGGCGGCGCGTCATCGCCGGCGGAGTTCCTGGCCGACGCTGCCGAGAAGATCAAGCGCATGGACCTTGGACGCATGGCCATGGCGCTCTCGCTGGGCCGCTTCGATCGAGGCAAGCTGACGATTGCTTCGGCGGGCATGCCGCCTGTGCTCGTGCATCGCGCGAGCTCGGGCGATGTCGACGAGATCGCGTTGCAGGCCACGCCGCTGGGCACATTCGGCAGCGACTATCCGGAGGCGAGCGTCACGGTGGACAGCGGCGACACGGTGCTGTTTCTCACCGACGGTTTCCCGGAGCTGATGAACGACGCGTCGCAACAACTCGGCTACACGGGCGCGCTCGAAGCGTTTGCGTTTGCCGCAAAAGCGGGAAATGCGAGCGACGTGATCGCGGCGCTCGGCGACGTCGCGAAGAAGTGGCATGGCGATGCGCCGCCGAATGACGACGTCACGTTCGTCGTCGTACGCGTGGCGTGATATATCGCGGCGCATGAACGCCGCGCTTCGTCCTGCATCCACCGACTACGGTTCCTGGTACGCGGGCTACGTGGAGCTCGTGCCGGAGGACGACATTCTCTCGGCGCTCGAATCGCAATCGGCAAAAACGCAGAAGCTCCTCGCTTCGCTCGACGAGCAGAAGGCCGCGACGCGTTACGCCGAAGGAAAGTGGAGCGTGAAGGAAGTGCTCGGGCACATGGTCGATGCGGAGCGGGTCATGTCGTATCGCGCGCTCGCGTTTGCGCGCGGCGAGACGCAGGAGCTGCCGGGATTCGATGAGAACGAGTACGTGCGCAACGCGGGCTTCGACGCGTGGAAGCTCGGCGATCTCGCCGAGCAGTACGCGCTGGTGCGTCGGTCGACGATCGTGCTCTTCCACAACTTTCCGGAAGAGGCCTGGAGCCGCCGCGGCGTCGCCAGCGAAAATCCCGTGACCGTTGCAGCGCTGGCGTGGATCATCGTGGGGCATGAGCGCCACCACACAAACGTCCTGCGCGAGCGCTATCGCGTCGGCGGCTGAGGTGTAGCGTCGTGCCAGTGCCCGTGCTCGGTCGACCAGACCTTGCCTGGAGGAACGGGGCCCGCGGGTTGCGGTGTGTTGCCGACGGTCGGCCTGAGCGGAACGTTGGACCGCTGCTCGACCTGAATCGGATTCACCGCCGGCGCCGCACCGACGTCGTGCCAGTGGCCATGTTCGGCCGACCACACTTTTCCGGGAGGCGCGGGGCCAGGTTGAGGTCCGGGCTTCGCCGCAGGACGCGGAGCCGCGGCGGGAAGTGATGCCGTGCTGTCGCCCTCGTCATCGCCGCGCGGGAGGAACGCGAACGCCGCGACCGCGGCGAGCACCACGAAGACGGCGATGAGGCCTTTCGGCGTCGCGCTGCGCGCCTTCCCTTCACAGCAGTTCTTGAACTTCTGTCCACTGCCGCAGGGGCAGGGTTCGTTTCTTCCGGTGCGCATCAGGGTCTCCAGATCTAGAACGGAACGTCGTCGTCGTCGGGTCCCATGTCAGGGCCGGGGCCGGACTTCGGACCGCGCGACTGATAGCTGCCACCGCCGTAACCACCGGAGCGGCCGCCGCCTTCGTCATCGCCGCGCTTGTCGAGCATCTTCATCGTGTTCGCCACGATTTCGGTGCGGTACTTCTTCTGGCCCGACTCCTTGTCGTCCCAGCTATCGGTGCGGATCGAGCCCTCGAGGTAGACGAGCTTTCCTTTCTTCAGATATTGCCCGCAGATCTCGCCGAGCTTTCCCCACGCCGTGATGTTGTGCCACTCCGTGCGCTCCTGCTTTTCGCCGGCGCGATCGGTGAAGCGTTCGTCGGTGGCCACCGTGAACTTCGTCACCGGCGTTCCCTGAGGCGTCGACCGCACCTCGGGATCTTTGCCGAGGCGCCCTACGAGGATGACTTTGTTGATCATGGATTCTCCTGACTGCGTCGAAAACTGCGGCATTCTAACCTCTTCTCCAATCGGTAGAATCCGCCGCGGATGAAGTGCGTGATTCAACGAGTGCGGCGAGCATCGGTGACCGTCGGCGACGAGCTCGTGTCGGAGATCGGCACGGGTCTGCTGGTCCTCACCGCGGTCGAAAAAGGGGACGGCGAACAGACCATGTCCGACGCCGCGAAGAAGATTCGCGAGCTGCGCATCTTCTCGGATGACGCAGGAAAGATGAATCGCGACGTGGCCGAAGCCGGCGGTGCGATCCTCGCGGTGTCGCAGTTCACTCTGGCCGGCTCGCTGGCGAGGGGTCGACGTCCGAGTTTCGACAACGCCGAGGAACCGGGGCGAGCGCGCGAGCTGTTCGAGCTGTTCCTGCGCGACCTCGGATCGACCGGCATCAACGTCAAGACAGGCCGTTTCCGCGAAATGATGATCGTGGCGCTGGAGAACGACGGACCGGTGACCTTCATCTGGCCGTGATGGTCAGGCGGCAGATCGCGAACTCACCGACAACCGGCGCCCGCGCGCGAAGCGCGCAGGCGCCGCTATACTCCCGCACCTCATGCAATACCGACCCACCGAAATCGAGCCGAAGTGGCAGCAGCGATGGGCCGAGGCGCGTGTCGCGGAGATCGACGTCACGGCGCCTGGGGACAAGCTGTACATGCTCAACATGTTCCCCTATCCGTCGGGCGACCTGCATGTCGGCCACGGCCGCAACTACATCCTCGGCGACGCGGTCTATCGCTACTTCCGCATGCAGGGCCGCGCGGCGCTCAACCCGATGGGATGGGACGCGTTCGGCCTCCCCGCCGAGAACGCCGCGATCAAGAAGCAAACGCACCCGCGCGAGTGGACCCTCGGCAACATCGCCCGCATGAAAGGCCAGTTCGCACGCTGGGGCATTCTCTACGACTGGTCCAAAGAGATCGCCTCGTGCGAGCCCGAGTACTACCGCTGGAACCAGTGGCTGTTCCTCCAGCTCTACAAACGCGGCCTCGCGTATCGCGGCACGGCGCCGGTGAACTGGTGCCCGCAGGACCAGACCGTGCTCGCGAACGAGCAGGTCGTCGACGGCCGCTGCGAACGTTGCGGCGCGCTCGTAGAACAGCGCGAGCTCTCGCAGTGGTTCCTCAAGATCACCGACTACGCGGATCGCCTCGACGCCGGTCTCGACACGCTCGAGCACTGGCCCGAGAAGGTCAAGCTGATGCAGCGGAACTGGATCGGCCGCTCGCTCGGTGCCGACGTCGAGTTCCCCGTGCCGTCGCTCGATCATTCGATCCGCATCTTCACGACGCGGCCGGACACAATCTTCGGCGCGACGTTCATGGTGCTCGCGCCCGAACATCGCGATGTGCCGCGTCTCATCGAAGACGCAGCCGATCGCGAAGAGATCGAGGCGTGGATCACGGGCGTGCGCAATCAGTCGTCGCTCGAGCGCCAGGAAGCAGGCAAGGAAGGCCGCTTCACCGGCCAGTACGCGATCAATCCGTTCACGAACGAAGAGATCCCGATCTGGCTCGGCAACTTCGTGCTGCCGCAGTACGGCACCGGTGCGCTGATGGCCGTGCCCGCGCACGATGAACGCGACTTCGAGTTCGCGAAGCAGTACGGCCTGCCCATCCGCAGCGTCATCCGCCCATCTGGAGCGACGGGCTCTCAGCCCGTCGACGCCGCCTTCACGATCAAAGACGAAACGGGCGTCATCATCGACTCCGGCCCCATCACCGGACTCCCGGTGCCGAAAGCGATCGAACGCATCATCGAGATCATCGAAGAGCGCGGCATCGGCAAAGGTACCGTGCGCTATCGCCTGCGCGACTGGCTCATCTCGCGCCAGCGCTACTGGGGCACGCCGATCCCGATGATCTACTGCGACGCCTGCGGCCTCCAGCCCGTGCCCGAAGAACAACTGCCGGTGCAGTTGCCGCTCGACGTGCCGTTCACGGGACGCGAAGGTAACCCGCTCGCGAAACACGAGGCGTTCGTCAACGTGACCTGCCCGCAATGCGGGAAAGCCGCGCGGCGCGAGACGGACACGATGGACACGTTCGTCGATTCATCGTGGTACTTCGTCCGCTTCATCACGCCGCGCGACGATCAGAAGATCTTCGACACGAAGCTCGTCGATCGCTGGCTGCCGGTCGATCAATACATCGGCGGCATCGAGCACGCCATCCTCCACCTGCTGTACGCGCGCTTCATCACGCGCACGCTGCACGACATGGGACTGCTCTCGTTCGAAGAACCGTTCACGCGGCTCTTCAATCAAGGGGTGATCACGAAGGAAGGCTTCAAGGACGCGAACGGCTCGTGGGTCGCGCCGTCCGAAGTGCGCTGGCGCGACAACAGGGCGTTTCGCGGCGACGAGGAAGTCACGCCTGAGATCACGAAGATGTCGAAGTCGCGGCTCAACGTCGTGCCTCCTGATGAGCTGATCGCGAAATACGGCGCCGATACCGAGCGCGTGTACACGCTCTTCATCGCGCCGCCGGAGAAAGAGGCGGCATGGTCCGACGAAGGTGTCGTCGGTGCGTACCGGTTCCTCGGCCGCGTGTGGCACATGGGTGTGAACATTTCTGGAGCGACGGGCTCTCAGCCCGTCGCCCCCCGGGTCATCCGCAAGATGCATCAAACGATCGACGCCGTCACCAGCCGCATCGAGCGCTTCGAGTTCAACACCGCCATCTCCGCGCTCATGGAGTTCTCGAACACCCTCGGCGAAGCGGTGAGCGCCGGGGGCGGAGCAGAGTTGCGCTCCGCGTTCGAAACGCTGCTCAAGCTCCTGCATCCGTTCGCGCCGCATGCGACCGAGGAGTTGTGGGCGATGTTCGGGAACGAGGGTTTCATCCTGACGTCGCGCTGGCCGGTGGCGGATCGCGCGCTCATGGAGGAAGATACCGTCGTGATCGCCGTGCAGATCAGCGGGAAGCTGCGGGCGCAGGTCGAAGTGGCCGCGCCGCCCGACGAAGAGCGCGTGATGCAGGCGGTGCTCGCGAATGACAAGGTGCAGAGCCACATCAGCGGCAGGGAAGTGGTGAAGCGGATTTACGTCCCCGGAAAACTCGTGAACCTGGTGGTGAAACCATGAAAAAAATCGTCGCGCTTCTTGCCGTCGTCTTTCTCGCGGGCTGCTTCGAAGTCGAGCAGTCGATCAATCTGAACAAGGATCTCTCTGGCACCGCCGACTTCCACCTCGGCGTCGACCTGGAGCCGATGGTCGTGGTCATGGCGCAGATGGCGCGCGAGTTCGAAGGGAAGAGCGGTCCGCTGACCGCGGCCGAGATCGCGAAGGCGAAAGCCGAGTTCAAGAAGTCGGCGAAGAAGACAGAGACGAAGAAAGACGAGCTTTCGGAAGCGGACATCAAAAAGTCGCTGCCCCAAGGCGTGACGCTGATCAGCTACGGCGCAAAGGAGCGCGACTTCGGCGTCGACACGGACTTCAGGTTCGGCTTCGAGAAGCTCAGCCAGCTCGTCGGCGTGAAGCTGCCGTCGAAGGGCGAGGGCGATCCGACGAAGAAGAACGTGATCGATTCGCCGTTCGAAGGCCTCGAGCTCTCCGAAAAGGGCGACACGCTCACGATCCGCACCAAGCCGCAGAATCCGACCGAGGCGGTGAAGGAGCAGGCGGCGGACGCGCCGAAGCTCGACGCCGCGACGGAGAAGCTCGTGAAAGACGCGTTCAGCAAACTGCGCGTCGCGTATCGGATCACCGCGCCGTTCACGGTCGTATCGCACAACGCGACTCGCCGCGAAGGCAATACGCTGGTCTGGGAGTACGACCTCGCGACGTTCGAGAAGCTGGAGAAAGCGAAGAAGCTGGACGACGCCGGAGTGAGAGTTACGTATCGGCGCTGACCAAATTGAAATTGAAAATTGAAAATGGAAAAAAAGGAGCCGGGAGTCGGCGAGCCTCGCGCGAGGCCGCGGTTCGATTTTTCAATTTTCAATTTTCAATTTTCAATTTAGATTGCCCCCAATGAATCGTCTGCCCCTCATCGCTCTCCTGTTGGTTACCGCTTGCGGCTACGCGCTGGTCGGCCGCAGCAACTTTCTCGATCCTTCGATCCGCACCATCGAGGTGCCGTCGTTCGTCAACCGCACCACGCGCGTCGAGCTCGAACAGCGCGTGACCCAGGCGGTCAGCGAGGAGCTGGTCTCGCGCGGCAACCTGCAGCTCGTGAACGACTCGAGGCAGGCGCACGTCGTTCTGCGCGGCTCGATCGACAGCTTCAACATCTTTCCGATCGCGTTCGATCAGGGCCGCGCGACGCGCTACCAGATCTCGATCACCGCCAGCATCGAGCTCGTCGACCATCGCAACGAGGACAAGGTGCTGTGGAAGAACGATCAATACCGCTTCACCGAGAACTACGAGGTGAACCTCGGCAACACGGACGCGTTCGACCAGGAGACCCGCGCGATCCAGGAGATCGCGGTGCGGTTCGCGGAAGGTTTGGTGACGAACCTGCTCGAAGGGTTCTAGTTTGGAGTGCGGCGGCACGCCGCCGCGTTTGAAAGCGGCGGCTTGCCGCCGCACTCCATCTCAGCAGACGTGGTCGGCGACTGAGCGCGTCGGCTCCTGGGGCGTGTCGATCGGCTCCTGCTCACAACGATCGTTCTGCACGACGATCGCTGCCATGAGCGAGCCGATCATCTCGATGTCGAACGGCTTGCGGATGATCGAGTGCACCACGTCCGCGTCGAGCTGGCCGATGAGGGAGTCCGTCATGGCCGTGACGACGACGACCGTGGGCCGATCGCGGGTGTCGCGCAGGCCGCCGACGAGCTCGTAGCCGTTCACCCGCGGCATCATGAGATCGACGATGGCCACGTCGTACCGTGTCTCCGCAAGGAGCTGCAACGCCTCGGCGCCATCCGATGCGACGTCGACGGTGAGGCCGCGACGCTCGGCGACGAGCCGCAAGAGGTTGCGAATCGAAGGGTCGTCGTCGACTACGAGAATGTTGCGCCGGTGAGGTATCGTCACTTGCCGGGCGCAAATGCAAACGACGTGCTCAACAGCTTGTGCACTTTAAGGGTGGAAACGAAAACGGCGCACCGCAATGGTGCGCCGTTCTGCGTCGAAACCGCGACGCCGCGTTACTTCGCGGCGCTGCGCTTGGACGAGGCCGAGAGGCGGGACTTGTACCGGTTCGCCGTGTTCTCTTTGATCAGGCCGGTCTTCGCAGCCTTGTCGATCGCGGAGAAGCCCGCGGCCAGCGTGTCCTTGTCGGCATCGCCGCCGGTGATCGACGTACGAGCCTTCTTCAGGGCGGTCCGGAGGGACGACTTGTCCGCGCGGTTCCGCTCTTTTCTCTTTTCGCTCTGCCGTCTCTGTTTCTCGGCCGAGGCAATATTCGCCATGTATGACTCCTGCTGATGAATGAAATCGGGCCGAACCCATCGTCCGGCCTGGACTTGAAAGCGGCGTATTCTACTTCGTTTCGATCCCGAGCTGTCTCAGTCTCTGCCGCGCGAGCGACGCTTCCTGCGACCGCGGATGCTCGTGTACGACGTACTGGAGCTGCACAACTCCCTGTGCTCTCTCATCGACGGCGATGTACGCGTAACCCTTCTTCAGCAACGCGCCCGGAACTTTGTCGGACTTCGGGTATCGGTTGACCACGGCATCAAACTGCTCGATGGCCTCGCGATATTTCTTCTGGGAAAAAAGGCTTTCGCCGATCCAGTACGCGGCGTTGTCCGCCAGATCGGATTCGGCGTTGCCGCCGAGGAAATCGCGGAAGCCTTCGATGGCCAGGTCGAAGTTGCCTTTCTGGTAGTCCCGATACGCGGCCTGGTACGTCTGCATCGGATCGATCGAGGGCGCCGGCACTGTCAATTCGCTCGAGGCCGGAGAGCCGGCGTCGGGCGCGGGCATCGGCGCTGCCTGCAGCGTGGTCACGCGCACTTTCAGCTCGTCGAGATCGCGCTGCGCGTTGCTGATCTGCTGCGCGAGCTGATCGATACGGTGCGTGGTGGTCTCGATGCCGCCCTGCGTGCTCTGGATGCGGTCCTCGATGTCGTTGACCTTCGCCACGAGCGTGGCGTTCGACTTCAGCAGCGTCTCGGTCTGCTCGGCGATGCGCACGTTCACGTTCTGCACTTCGTCTTTGCTCGACGCGGTGCGCTTCACGTTCGCCAGCTCTTCCTGCAGCTCGAGGATCTGGCGCTGCGCGGCCTCGAAGTCCGAGGTCGAGATGCAGCCGGCCGCGGAGAGCGCCGCGGCCAGCACCACGATATACGGGAGAGTTTTCATAGAGTCCTATCTCACGAGCACGAGATGCGCGCGCCGGTTCTGCGACCACGACGAATCGTCGTGCCCTTCTTCGAACGGACGCTCCTCGCCGTAGCTGACGGTGCGGATGCGGCCCGCGTCGACGCCGAGCGTGACCAGGAAGTCCTTGGCCGAGTTCGCGCGTTTGTCGCCGAGTGCGAGGTTGTACTGCTCGGTGCCGCGCTCGTCGCAGTGCCCTTCGATGAGCAGGTTGTAAGACGCGCCAGGGCCACTCTTCAGCCAGTTCGCGGACGCGGTCAGGGCCGACTGTGCGGCATCATCGAGCGTGGCCTCGTCATAGTTGTAGAACGCGTCGCGGAGGTAGCCCTTGCTGTGCGCGTACCTGGTGACCTCGTTGATGTCGGTCGGGAAGATCTCTTCCGTCGGCTGGTCGTCGACGAAATCGCGCGGCGGCTCCACCGTATCGGACGAGGGCAGCGGCGGCGGGGGATCGACGATCGGCGGTGCCATCGTCGTGGTGGTGTTCGATGGGGTCACCACCGGCGTCTTTTTCTGTCTGCACGCCGGGGTGATGATGAGAAGCACGAGCACCAGGCTCGTCAGGATGAGTTTCGTCGTCTTCATTGCTGTTCCACTCCCTTCACGATCATAACAGTCGATTACTCCGGTTTTTTGGACCAGTCGGGTTCTTTGTTTTGTCCGTCGAACGTGAGCTGCAGCAGTTCGCTGCCGTCCGCGCGCATCCGGTAGACCTGCCATTTGCCGCCCTTGCGATTCGATTGAAACGCGATCCACTGTCCATCCGGCGACCACGTGGGCTGCTCGTTCGATCCTTCGCCGGCGATGATGCGGCTCTCACCGTTGATGAGGTTCGCGACGCGAATCTGAAAACGTCCGTTGACGCGCGACGTATAAGCGACGCTTTCGCCGTCGGGCGAGAACGTGGCGTCGTCGTTCCAGTTGCCGTCGTGCGAGATGCGCCGCACGTTCGTTCCTTCGGCATCCATGACGTAGATCTGCGGCGTGCCGGTGCGGCCGGAGGTGAACGCGATCTGACGCCCGTTCGGACTCCACTCGGGTGTCGACTCGATCGAGGTCGTAGTGGTCAGGCGGCGCACGTTCGAGCCGTCGTCTTTGATCAGATAGATGTCGGGATTACCGCGCACGGAGCCGACGAAGGCGATGTCGTTGCCGACCGGCGAGAACGTCGCCGAGGTATTGAGCGACAGGCCGCTGTTGATGCGCATGCGGCCTCCTCCGCGGCGATTGATGATGTACATGTCGCTCGTCCCTCGCGCGAACGAGGTGTAGACCATGCGCTCGTTATCGGGCGACCAGCTCGGCAGGAGCGACATCGCTCCGTGGCGCGTGATCTGGCGCTGGTTCGCGCCGTCCCAATCCATCAGCCAGACTTCCCACGTGCCGGTGCGATTCGATGCGAACGCGATCTGTGTGAGGAACACACCGGGCTTGTTGTTGAACAACTTCATCATTTCATTGGCGAGTATGTGCGCCGTGCGCGAGAGCGCGCCTTCCGGACCGCGATAGCGTTTCTTCAGTTGCGCGGCGCCGCTCTGGTCGACGAGCCGCGCTTCCACGACGTATTCGCTGCCTTCGGTCCACACGTTGAGCTGCAGATGAAACTGCGCCTCGATGCGCTTGAGCAGGTCGGACGTGACCGGCACTGACGGCGGCAGCGAAGCGATCGCGAAGACGCCGGAGTAGGCGATGTCGCGCGTGAGCGGGCCGAAGAAACCGATGCGAACTTTTTCCGTGTCGACGAGCGCGGGGGCAGGTGCGGCGGGTGGTTTGAGCTCGGGGAAAGGGACAGCCAGGCGCACGACGGGCGCCGCCTGGCCCGCTTCCATGGTGGTGGTGATCGTCGTCTGCGCCGATGCCGTCACGGCGATCGTGAGCGCGACGAGTGTGGATGCAATGAGGTTCTTCATCGGAATGTGAGTTGAACTCCCAGATAGGTGCCGTTGTACGCGAACGGCAGTGGATTGAGCGGCGAGGAGCTGACCACGGCGCTGAGCGCGGTGCGGTCGAACGTCGCGTTGCCGCTCGAGGTCTGCACTTTGGCGTCGGTGATCTTGCCGTCGCGCTGGATGCGGAAGTAGACGACCGTGGCGGTTCCGGCCGCCACTTGCGGGCGGAACCAGTTCGTGCCGATGCGGCGCTGCATGCTCTGGATGTAGAGCGTGTACGGAAAGTCTCCGCCTTCGAGGCCGGTGACACCGGAGCCGCCGATCGGCACCTCGGCTGTTGATGTTCCCGCTGAAGGCACAGGTGCGGGTTTCGCGATGGGCGGCGTTTCGGAGCCTTTCTTCGTCGACTGGCCGAACGGCGAGAAGGGGACGGTGTTCTTTGCGACTTTCGTGGGCGGCGTCGGCGCTGCGGGTTTCGGCTCCGTGATCTTCGGCTCGTCAATTTTCGGCTTCGGCTCTTCGATCTTCGGAGTCTCGGCCGGCGTCGGTTTGCTTTCGATCGCCGCGGGTGCGGGCATTTTCGCGAACTGGATCTGCACGCTTCCGGCGACCTGCGGCGCGGTCGCGTGCGTCGCGGCGTAGATGACAGCCGCGGTCAATGCGCCGTGCAGGAGCAGCGACAGCGCGACACCGGCGCCCGCTCCGCGGTCGAGCGTCGCGCGTTGCGCCAGCACATCAGCGACGCCGTCCCGCATTCCCCTCCGCCCCTTCCCGCGGGCGCGTGATCATGCCCAGTTGCTGCACGCCCGCGCGATTCATCACATCCAGCACGCCGATCACGCGGCCGTACGGCACGCCCTCGTCGGCTTCGAGGAGCGCGCGCTTGATTCCGCGCGCGCGCAGCATCGGCCCGAGGGAGAGCTCGAGATTGTGGGAGCCGACGGCGGTGCCGTCGACATAGACCGCACCGGCGGATGTCACCGTGATCTTCGCCGGATTGTTCGTCGCAAGCTCGAAGCTCTTGCCCTCGGCCTGCGGCAACGCGACGTCGAGGCCCTGCGTCAGCATCGGCGCGGTGATCATGAAGATGATCAGCAACACGAGCATGACGTCAACGAGCGGCGTGACGTTGATCTCCGCCATGTCGCCCAGTTCGTCGCTGCTGTCGCCGAATCGAAAAGCCATCGCTAGCCCGTTAGACGCGCCGCGCCTAAGTAAAGTTGCGCTCCGTCAGGTTCAGGAACTCCAGGGTGAAGTCTTCCATCTCGCCGCGCGACTGCCGCAGCTTCTGCACGAAGTGGTTGTAGGCGAGCAGGGCAGGGATTGCGGCGAACAGGCCGGCCGCGGTGTTGATCAGCGCCTCGCTGATGCCGGGCGCGACGGCGGTGATCGACGTGGAGCCGGTCGCGCCGATGCTCGAGAACGCGCCCATGATTCCCCACACGGTGCCGAAGAGCCCGATGAACGGACCGGCTGCGGCGGTCGTCGCGAGAAAGGGGACGAAGCGGGTGAGGCGCGCGGCTTCGATGCGCGACGCGCGGATGAGCGAGCGCTCGATGCTGTCGATCGACTTCACGGTCTGGCGTCCGCCCGGATCGTTATGCGCGATCTGCGCCTCGATCTCGGCGTAGCCGGCGCGAAAGAGTCCGACCAGAGGGGAGTGCGTGAGCACGTTGAGTGCCGATTGCATGTCCGCCAGCCGCTTGGCCTTGCGGAACATCGGCATGAAACGGCGCGAGGCGCGATTCGCGCGGCGGAAGCGCGCGCCTACTGCGATCATCACGGCCCAGGAGATTATCGAGAAGAGAAGGAGGATGCCGAGGACGGACTGCCCCACCACCCCTGCGTTCTTGAACGCCGCCCAGAGTTCCACGGGCGGAGGTTAGCATCATCGTATCGGCGCGAGAAGGAGCACGGCCGGACAATTGCTATACTTCCGGCGTTCATCCAGAGAACAAATGCCCTCATCCAGACTTGGCGCTGTCATCGTTTGTGCCGTTGTCCTGACCACCAAAGTCGTATCAGCGAACGACGATACGATCCCGAAGCGATTCGTATCCAAGTTTGGTGGCGATCCAATCTGGATCTCGGCCACCGAAGCGATCAGCCCTGAGGGGACGTTACGAAAAGAAATTCGTCGTACCGCGCACTTGCAACGGCTCATCGCACGGCACGAAAAGGAGCGGTCGCGACGGGCCGTCGCGCCTGATGCGCAGTCAACCGCCGAGTGCGACATCGCTTTTTCTGAGCGTTTCACCGACGGACCGGACGACGGAGCGGTTACGTCGCTCGAAATCCTGGATGAGATGGGCGCCACGCGATCCATTATCACCGGCCGAGTCTCGGCGTCACGGATCGGAATCCACGACTCCACTCCATATACCATTCTGCAGGTCGATGTGGACTCGCCGGGCACATCTCCGAAGCGTGTTTATCTCATGTACCCGAGAGGCCGTCTGCAATTCGACGGACTCAGTGTTTGCAACGTCAATCCACTGTACTCAGAATTGCCGTCAGTCGGCGATCAGTTGGTGTTCATCGCGTCGTACCCGATTGATTCGACCGGAACACTGTTTTCGACTCCACTGATTATCTATGAGCACGAAGCAAGTGTCGTGATTCCGCCACACCTGCAGCTCGAGCAGGAAGCACAACCGAGCTCCGTCCGGTTGTTCGCAGCGCGTCTTCGCGAAGTCCAGCAACAAAAACAGCGGTGAGGGAACGCGAATGTTCAGAATGAGCGTCGCTTTTGCGTTCCTTCTTGTTGCGTCGGCACACGTTTCCGCGCAAACGGACTGCTCCGTCAAACTACCCACTCGAACGAAGACGACACAGTCGTCGATCTGCTTTTTCACCAGCACGTATCCTGACGACCTTCACGTAATGCTGGCCGCCGATCATTGGAACAACAGTTGTGGCGGCGGTGAAGCGATCCCGTCACTAAACGTCGGAGGATGCAATGGGTCGCCAGTGGTGATCGACGTCGTTATCAGGAGCGCATCTCGACGAATGAGCACAAGACGTGCGGTCTTTTTCAAGGCTATTCTACGGGTGGCGCGCTAGTGGAAGGGACGCTCACAATCTATCAGTATGGCCAATACCTCAGAGGAGCGGAAGAGGGCCAGTTGTTTCCATGTGCCCAGAACGCGATCGATACGCTGACACATGAAATCGGCCATGTTCTGGGCCTCGATAACGCGCCTGAGGTTTCAGCTTGTTATGGCCACATCATGGGTCAGCGCCTCGTCGACGATCGCCAAATTTTCCCAGATGACTGCGCTCAGGCTGGCGACCTTTGGACTACGGCGTACGAGCAACAGGAAACCTGTAACCGTTTTTGCTGGACGACTTGCGAAAATGCCGTATGCCCGCCGGAGCCCGTTACGGGCACACCTCATCCCACGATCACACCGCTTTTGGTCGACCTCGATCGCAACGGTTTCCATCTGTCGGGCGTCGACGACGCTGTGATGTTCGATATCGATGCCGATGGGACTCCGAATCAAATTTCATGGACATCGGGTGATGCCGGTGACGCGTTCCTCGTCTTCGATCGTAACGGGAACGGGAACATCGACGACGGCCGCGAGCTCTTCGGTAATGCCACGTTATTGGCGTCAGGCGCTCCAGCTCCCAACGGATATGAAGCGTTGATCGAGCTCGACGACGTTACCTTCGGCGGAGACAGTAATGCGATACTCACACGTTCCGACGCAGCTTGGGAGTTCTTGCAAGTTTGGACCGACCGGGATCACAACGGCGACTCGGATCCCGGCGAATTGGCGAGTCTTTCCTCGGCGGGCGTAGTAGCGCTCGACATGCGTTACCAGCGCGCCAACAGGAGCGATGCGCACGGCAACGTTTTTCGCTTCCGATCGAAGGCCACGATTTTGAACGCAACGGGGCGGCCGCGTTCGGCCATGACGTACGACGTCTTTTTTGTGGAGCAGCTTCGTTAGGCGCTACTCCACCGTGAATGCAGCCACCGGCTGCGGATGCACACCCGGCAGTTGCGTGACGGTGGCCATCGCGTCGGGCGACGTGCCGATGGTGTGGAACGGTTTCACGAGCTTGATGTCGGTTCCGTTGATCTCCGTCAGCTCTCCGGCCCACGCTTTCTGATACAGGCGCCTCAGATCCGCTTTGTCGTCGGACGTCAGCTTGCTGTCCTCGCCGTAGTTCATGATCGAGAACTTCTTGTGGACGCCGAAGACCTCCGCGGGCCACTTGCTCTCATGGATGACCGCAAAGAAATGGCGCAAGCCGAAAATGTGGCCGATCTCGTGGATGAACGTTTCCAACTGCTCCTGCTTCGACTGCTTGAACATCTCCGGATAGAGGACCAGTTCGTGCCGGCCGGCGTCGGGGAAGAACGCGCTCGCGAGGACGCATCCGGCCGCGCTGCACTTGTCGGCGTTGCGCATCGAGATCTCGAAGTCCCAGTTGTCGGTCCGTTCCGCGAACTTGATCGGTGCGGCGGTGCCCCACTCGACGAGCGACTCGCCGAGCAGTTTCCTGATCTGCGCTTTCGCCTGCGCCGGCTTCTTGAAAGCTTTCATCGAGCTTTCCTGAAAGCGCCACCGCAACGTCTGGCCTTTCGCCCAAAGTGGAATGAACCCCTCGGACGCATCGACGACGATCTCGAACCGGGATTGCCCGCGGGGAGTCTCCTTGCCGACGGTGTCGGTGTCGCAGACGATCCCGTTGCCGAAGACATGGACATCCTTCTTCTTCGCGGCTTTGGGCGCCTTGTCCAGTTCGAACGGGTTGTTTTTCGAGGAGTTGCTCTGCTTACGTGTGGCCATGATGAAATGGGAGTGATCGAAACGGCGATTTCCCTACCCAGCGCCGACTCGTGGCCGCCGCGGACCGTATGTTAGTCTTTGAAAAGTCACGCGGCGCATGACCCCGTAGCTCAGCTGGATAGAGCAGGAGTTTCCTAAACTCAAGGTCGGAGGTTCAAGTCCTCTCGGGGTCACCAACCAAAGCAACCGGAGCGTAGGCGGCGCGCGCAAAGAGCGCGGTCGGGATCCCGACGCAGAACAGGTGTGCGAATAATCCGTTCAATACGCCGGCCATGGTGAAGCGCGGTGGCCCCGCGGCCGACAGCGGCACCACCACGAAATTCATGACGAGGTAAACAGCAACGCCATACAGTGCGCCGCCGATGATGGGCGCATCGCGCAATGCCGCGATCTTGCCGCTGGCGATGACGTAGACCAACACGACCACGAACGCGATGAAGTAATGCAGAGCCAGGCCGAGGAGCGCGGTCGCGATCCCGCCTTCGAACGCTCCACGCCCGAGCACACCGCGGGCGACACTCTGCAGAATGCGCGTCGGCGCCACGCCCTGCAGCCCATAAAAGACCATCACCTCGGTGATGTCCAACGCGCCGACGACGAGAGTCGCGAGAAGGATCCGCTGCCACTTCATCGACGCGAGGCTAATCTACCAACCGCATGATTGTCATCCCGAGCGCAGCGAGGGACCTGGGCAGACGCCGCGCGGCGCACATGCCTGGTCGACTCTTGTTGATCCTCGCGATCGCGGCTTCGCTGCACGCCGGCGAGATCGTAGAGAACGTTGCCTCGCTCGCTGATGCGACGCAGACGTACACGCTCGTGCTGCCGTCGTCGTATGACGCGGCGAAGCAGCATCCGCTGTTGTTCGTGTTCGATCCGCGCGGCCGAGGAACTGCTGCGGCGAAGATCTTCGAGGACGCCGCGGAAGAATTCGGCTGGATTCTCATCAGCTCGAATCAAACGCGCAGCGACGATGACGGCGCCGCCAGCAATCGCGCCGTGAACGCGCTGTTGCCCGAGATGAAGCGCTACGCCGTCGACCCACGTCGTGTTTATGCGGCCGGGTTTTCGGGCACGGCGATCCTGTCGTGGGCGGTGGGCATCAAGGGCGGCGCGTTCGCAGGCGTGATCGGGGTCGGCGGTCGCGTCGTGGAGGAGATTCCGCCGGAGCGGTTTTCGTTCGCGCACTTCGGCTTCGCGGGCGACGTCGATTTCAACAATCGCGACATGCGGATCATCGATGAACGGCTGGAACGGGCAGGGAAGGCCCATCGCTTCCGCCAGTTCAGCGCCGGCCATCGCTGGATCTCGCCAGAGCTCGCGCGCGAAGCGATCGCGTGGATGGAAGTGATGGCGATGAAGGAGCAGCGCCGCGCGCGTGACGCATCGTTGCTCACGAAGCTCTATGAACGCGACGTCGCATCGGCGAACGCACTGAAGGGCGTCGACGCGTTGCGCGCCTATCGGGAGATCGTGCGCACGTTCGACGGCCTGCTCACGATCGATGATGCGAAGGCCGCCGTGAAGCGGCTCGAGTCGGACGCTTCCGTTCAGCACGAGGCGAAAGACCTCGCGAAATGGGACGCATTCGAAGCGCAGGGTATGCGCGACGCTCCGAGCTTGTTGAAGCGCGTCGGCGAGCTGAAACGCCGTGCCGCGCGTGCCGGCGCGGAAGGCGTCACCGCGCGACGCATGCTCGAAGCGGTGTTCACACAGACTTCGTTTTATCTTCCGCGCGACCTGATGGAGAAAGGCGACTACGCGCGAGCCGCTGCGATGCTCGAGATCGCCGCCGACATCCACCCCGAACGATGGCGGCTCTGGTACGAACTCGCGGTCATGCAACGACGTGCGGGTAATCGCCGGAAGGCGTTGCAGTCCCTCGAGAAAGCGTTCGCAGTGCTGACGGACGGGATCGTGCGCTGATGCGTTTCGCCGCTGGCCTCGCGTTCGCAATAGTTATTCGGCGTGAGACCGAAAACGATTCTGCTCGCGGGGCTCCTCCTCGCCGCTGCCACACAAGTGATTGCACAAGAAGGACTTCCGCCCGAGGCGCCGCGCGTCGGGACGGTGATCACGATCGATGTGTCGACGAATCGCGCCTACCTCTTCAAGGACGGGGAACTGGTCCGCAGCTCACCCGCGGCAACCGGCTCGGATAAGGTCCTGCGGAAAGGCCGCAGAGTGTGGTGGTTCCGCACGCCGCGCGGCCGCCATCACGTCGTGCGCAAGATCGCCAATCCGGTGTGGACCAAGCCGGACTGGGCATTCATCGAGGAAGGCAAGCCCGTGCCGCCGCCGGACTCACCGAAGCGCAAAGAGAAAGGCACCATGGGCAAATATGCCCTCGATCTCGGCGACCGGGTCATGATCCACGGCACGAACGATCCGAAGTCGATCGGCCGCCGCGTCTCGCACGGCTGCATCCGGCTGCCGAACGACATGCTCTCGCTGCTCTGGAAAGAAGCGGGCGTGGGCACCGAGGTGCACATCTTCGAGAGCACGCCGCGGCTGCTGGCGGATAACGGGGGGCGGGGGCTCAACGATCTGGATTTGAAGTAGTCGTAGAGTCGTAAAGTCGTAGAGCGTATGGGCTTCGGTTCGCGCCTGTCGGGAAAGCTCTCGCAGTTGGACCAGAGCACGTGCTGACGACCCCTCTGAGACTCTGAGACTCTGTCACTCTGAGACTGAGCGCGCGAGCCGCGCTACTTCCCCTTCCAATTCGCCTTCTCCCGATCGCGGCGGTCCTTCACGATCGTCGTCACGATCAGGTAGAACGCGGCCGCGGACGCCAGCAGGTAGCCGGTCACGGCGAGGCCGGGGTAGCCGAAGATGGCGAAACGTGACGGGACGCGCATCATCATCGATGACGACACGAGCAGCGCCGCGATCACGATGCCGATGGTGATGCGGTTCGCGACCTTGTGGATGCCGCCGAGGAACTCTTCGGCTTGGGCGAGCTTGATGCCGAGGGTGAGCTTTCCGCCGGCGGCCTGGTCGAGGATCTCGCGTGAGCGATGCGGCAGCTCGAGCGCGAGCTGATTGAGGTCGAGCAGCGCCGGATAGAAATTGCGCGCTTGCAGCTTCTGACGGAGCTTCTGCGCGATCAGTTGCTCGCCGTAGTTGCGGATGACGCTTTGCGGATCGTATTCGGGATCGAGCTTACGCGTGATCGCGTCGAGGTGCAGCAGCGTCTTCGCGAGCATGGTCAGCTCGGCGGGTGCGCGCAGCTCGTTGTTGTTCGCGACGCCGATCACCGTGAAGATCAACTGCCCTGTGTTGATGTCCTTCGGACTGGCGTCGTGCACCGCGGCGACGAGCGTCGAGACCTCGCGCGTGAACTTCACGATGTCGAAGCGCTCCTGCACTTCGCACAAGCGCACGCATGCCTCGGCGACATCAGTGCCGCGGTTCGAAGAGATGGCCAGCAGCAGCTTCACGACCTCGTCCTGGAACTCCTCGGCGATGCGGCTCACCATGCCGAAGTCGAGCAGCACGATCTGCGGCGCGCCGTCGTCCGGGTTGTCGCGGATGAAGACGTTCCCGGGATGCGGATCGCTGTGCCAGATGCCGTCGACGCAGATCTGCTTGAGGTACGCGCGCGTCAGCACGCCGGCCAGCTCGGCGTAATCGCCTTCGATCAGGGAGAGCGGCGTGAGCTTCGAGACTTTCTGTCCGCGCACCAGCTCCGTGGTCAGCACGCGCGGCGAGGTGAAGTCATGGACGACGCTCGGGATGTAGATCTGCGGGAACCCCTCGAGGTTCTTCCGCAGCGTCTCGGTGTTGCGCGCCTCCTGCAGGTAATTGAGCTCGCTGATCATCACCATGCGAGCCTGCTCGATGGCCGCGACCAGGTTCATCTTCCGGCCGATCTCGGTGTGCTTCTCGAGCTCGACGGCGATCTCGGTGAAGACTTCGAGATCGCGAGGGACTTCTTCGCGCACGTTCGGGCGCTGGACTTTCACCACCACTTCTCGTCCTTCGCGAAGAGTGGCGCGATGCACCTGCCCGAGTGATGCCGCGGCAATCGGCACTGCCTCGAAGTATTCGAACGCTTTCGAGATGCGAACGCCGAGCTCCTCTTCGATCGTCTTCTCCACCTCGGCGAACGAGAACGGCTCGAGCGCGTCCTGCAGCGACTCCAGCGCCTCGATGTATTCGGGAGGCACGACATCCGGCCGCGTCGACAGCAACTGGCCGAACTTCACGTACGTCGGCCCCATGCTCTTGAGCGCGTTGGCAAACGCTTCCGCGCGCGCCTTGACGTCCGGCTCGATCTCCACTGTCTCGGCTTCCGGCAGCAGGAAATCCTCTGCGTTCAGCGTGAGCTTGAAGTCCTTGCGGCCGTAGCGGGTGAAGAGCAGGAGCAGGTCGCGATAGGCGCCGAGGTTGCGAGTCTTCAACATCGGCTGGCGGACTGTGCAAACCGGAAGCCGGGTGCCTCGAACGGCGGCGGAGTCATGCTAGGATTCGCCGATTCTTTAGCAGTCCTCAAGGAGCACTTCCATCATGTCGAACTACAGGACCCTTTTTACGTCGGAGTCTGTCACGGAAGGCCATCCCGACAAGATCGCCGATCAGATTTCCGATGCGATCCTCGACGCCGTTCTGGCGGAGGATCCGGTCGGCCGCGTCGCCTGCGAAACGCTGGTCACGACCGGTCTGGCCATGATCTCGGGTGAGATCACCACGAAAACCTATGTCGACTTCCCGTCGATCGTGCGCAACACGATTCGCGAGATCGGCTACACGCGCGCGAAGTACGGCTTCGACAGCGAGACCTGCGCGGTCATCTCCTCGATCGATCCGCAGTCGCCGGACATCGCGCAGGGCGTCGACACGGGCGGCGCCGGCGACCAGGGCCTCATGTTCGGCTTCGCGGTGCGCGAGACGCCGGAGCTGATGCCGCTGCCGATCATGATGGCGCACAAGCTCGTGCGTCGCCTGACCGAAGTGCGCAAGTCGAACGAGCTCGACTTCCTCCGCCCCGACGGCAAGTCGCAGGTCACGATCGAGTACGAAGGGAAGCGCCCCGTCCGCGCCAGCGCGATCGTCATCTCGACGCAGCATTCGCCGAACGTCAGCAGCCGCGACCTGCGCGACGCGATCATCGAGAACGTCATCCGCCCCGTGATCCCGGCCGAGCTGGTCGACGACCGCACGGTGTTCCACATCAATCCGACGGGCCGCTTCGTCATCGGCGGACCGCAGGGCGACACCGGCCTGACCGGGCGCAAGATCATCGTCGACACGTACGGCGGCCGTGGTCGTCACGGCGGTGGCGCGTTCTCGGGCAAGGACCCCACAAAGGTCGATCGCTCGGCGTGCTACATGGCCCGCTACATTGCCAAGAACCTCGTCGCGTCCGGGATCGCCGATGAGTGCGAAGTGCAGCTCGCGTACGCCATCGGCGTGGCCGAGCCGGTGTCGGTGTACGTCGACACGTTCGGAACTGGCAAGGTCGACCAGTCGAAGATGGTCGAGCTCGTGCGCGAGCACTTCCAGATGACTCCGCGCGGCATCATGGAAACGCTGCAACTGCGCCGTCCGATCTTCAAGAAGACCGCCGCGTACGGCCACTTCGGCCGCACGGAGCCGGAGTTCTCGTGGGAGCGGACCGACAAGGCGGAGGCGCTGCGCGCCGCCGCGGGAATCGACGCGGCCGTCGCCGTGTAATCCAGTCATCTCCGTCCAGGGAAAGGCCGGCGCCTAGCCGGCCTTTTGTGTTTTCTCGACCCAATGAACGCGACTCACCGCCGCTATCTCAGCGCCGATCACCAACTACGTCCGCAGGGTGATGGTGAATCTCGACTACACCGGCGCCGGCCCATCGCTCCAGATCATGCCGCTCGAGCACCGTTTCGGCGAGGTACCGCGGCGATGAGTACCACCCCCAGCGAATCCGAAATCTACGAGTTCAACATCGGACAAGGCCGGCCGAACACATTGACCGCTGGAACGAACGCGGAAGCGCGAGCATTTTTCGGAGCTGCGAAGGCGGTGAATCTGATGCACGTCGTCGGTCTCCAGACGGCGGAAGCACGTGAGCAACTCGGCATGAGCACGCCCGCGTTCGCGACGGTTACGGCCGGGACGCTGATTCGCGCAACGCAGATTCAGGAACTGCGCGATCGCGCGCGCTGAGGCCGCGGATCGCCTCTTTCGCCGGAGGCGGATCCCAGAGCGGAAAGAAGCGCAGCAGCCAGTGGCCCTGGATCTGCTCCCGGAAGAATTTCTCGTGCTCCCACTCCACCTCGGCCATCTCGAGCAGGCAGTCGATCATGTGGCCGAGCCCTGCTTCGTGCGCGTGGACCGCGGCGTCTTCGTATTCTTTGATGTTCGAGCGCTCGAGCTTTCCCGCGCCATACATCGGGATGAACCAGCCGCCGATGTGACAGAGGAACGCGATGGTCTTGCCGATGCAGTAGAAAACGATCTCGCGGTTGCGGCTGGGGCCTGAACCGAGCTCGCGCAGCAATCCGAGGACGAGGTCGCGGTGATGCCACTCTTCGTCTTCGATGACTTTGATGCGGTCACGTTCCGGCGAATCGGAGCGCAGGCTCTTCCAATGTCCGCGATACGCGTAGCCGGCGGCAAGCTCGCCGGAGCAGGCGCTGCGAAGGACGCGAATCAGATCGGCACGCGGATCACGCATGCCCTCACCTTAACGTGAAGAGCGTGGCGGTGTCGCGCGCGATCATGTTCGACGCGTAGCGGTCGAGTGTTTGCGCGAGCATCCGTTGAGCTTCGGGCGACAACGAGGTCTGTCGCTCCGCGATCTTCGCCTCATCCACCGTCGGTAGGGCCGACGCGAGCACCGCGATGTGCGTGATTCCATCCTTGCGCAACTTCTCGCGCAACGTTTCGGGACTGGGCACGTCGAGATAACGCGACACGCGGGGCCCGTCGAAGTTTCCGGCGCCGCGCACGCGCCGCGTGAACCAGTACGTTTCGTTCGTACCGACCAACAACGTGCGCGAATCCGTTGGCAGTTGCAGGTTCAGCCATTCGATCGCGGCGTACGACGGGCGCTGTTTGCGCAGATACTCCTCCTCGGTATTCGTCGCGGCCAGCAGCGAAAACGCGTTCGTGCGCGCGGTGAACCAGACCACGAGGAAGGTCTGCACGACCACCGCGATGGCGATCATCACCGACAACACGCGGCGGCGCAGTTCCGGCGCGGCGCTCACCGACGGCACAACCAGGAAGGGGATCAGGATTCGCGATGACGGCGCGAGGAAAAACAGCGCGAGCGCGAGAGCGATCGACGCGAGTGCAAGCGCGCCGGTCGCGAAGACCGGCAGGATGATGAGCGACGCGCCGAGGGCCTCGTCGATGAACGTGCCTTCGAAGATGTAGTCCGCCAGCGCGAGCGCGCGATAGCCGGAAACGCTCGGCGCGTCAGCGCTGAAGAACGGTGCGAACGGATTGCCGGTCAGGATGAGATTGCGCACGAAGAACACGCCGCCGAGGAGTAGCTGCCATCGCGGCAGGGTGCGTTTGCGCCACCAGTGAATCGCCCACGCGATCAGTGCGAACGGCGCGAAGGTATATTTCGTGAGCAGTCCCGCCGCCGTTGCAGCGGAGGCGGTGCGGACGTCGTCATCTTCGAGTGAGATGTAGAGCACAACGAAGAGTCCGGCCAGTGGCGAGTCGACGAGCGACCATCCGGCTGTGATAGCGAGCGCGGGCGTGGTGACGATCGCCGCGGTGGCGAGCCATGACTGTGTTCTGCGCGCGACGAGCAAGGTCGTCGCGATGGCCGCGAAGAGATGCAGCAAATGTGATGCAACACCGCCGTCCGCGGGGCCCAGAAGCAGGAGCGGGATGAGATCTGCGGACTCGATCCCGAGCGGAAAGTACGACTGCGAGAGCAGCGGCAACTCGATCGCACGCGCTTCGAGGACCCACGCGTGCGGAATGGCCAGGTGATACGCGAGCTCATCGAGCGACGACGGCGGCGCCTGCGCCGCCACGAACGCGCACACGAGTACGGCGATCACCGCGAGCATCGGCCAGGTTCCTCGGGTTCCTCGGAGTTCCTCGGGTTCCTCGGAGGAAGCCCGTCTCCCCGAGGAACTCCGAGGAACTCCGAGGAGCTCCGAGGAACCGTCGTGGCCATAACGTCGCAACAGATAGAAGATCGCGCTGATGGCGCCGAGCACCATGATCGGCAGCAGCGTCCACACCGAAACCTGCAGCGTTCCTGCGAGAAAGCAAAGCGTGCCGAGGATCGGATATCCGATCAGCAGGTCGAGCGGGATGTCGATGTGTCGGGCGCGTCGGAACAACGCGCCCGTTCCCGCGGCAGCGAGAGCCATTACCGCGGCGAGCAGCAGCGGAATCGACGTGCGCCGCAAGAGCAGCTCGACGAGGACGAATCGATCAAGCAGCGTGAGTACCGCGAAGAGGCCGAGCAGGACGGCGACGGTAGTGCGCAGCTTCGTCAAATGGGGTCCAGCGCCGCCTTGATCTTCAGCACGTCTTCGATGATTGCGCGCGCGGCATCAGGGCGGATCTGCGTCGTGCGATCGGAGAGCGCGTTGGGTGGGTTGTCGTGCACTTCCATGAAGAAGCCGTCCGCCCCCGCTGCCGCCGCGGCGCGCGCGAGCGGCCGCGCGAACTGCGGCGTGCCGCCGGTCTGCTTTCCTTCGCCGCCCGGCTTCTGCATCGAGTGCGTGATGTCGTACACGACCGGTGCACCGAAGCCGCGGATGATCGGAAACCCGCGCATGTCGACGACGAGATTCTGATAGCCGAACGAGCTGCCGCGCTCCGTGATGAACACGCGCTCGTTGCCGGCCTCCGTCCCTTTCTCCAGGATGTTCTTCGTCTCTTCCGGCGACAGGAACTGTCCCTTCTTCACGCTGATGGCCTTGCCGGTCCGCGCGGCGGCGGCGACGAGATCGGTCTGGCGGCAGAGGAACGCGGGGATCTGCAGGATGTCGACGACCGCGCCGACGGGCTCGGCCTGCCACGGCTCGTGAATGTCCGTCAGGAGAGGCAAGCCGGTCTCCTCACGCACGGCGCGCAGGACTTCCATGCCGGCCTCGAGGCCCGGGCCGCGGAACGATTCGATGGAGGAGCGGTTGGCTTTGTCGAATGATGACTTGTAGACGAGGTTGATCCGCAATTCGTTACGCAGCGCGGCCAGCGTGCGCGCCATCTTCAACGCGTGCTCGAGCCCTTCGATGACGCACGGGCCGGCGATGAAGAGGGGTGGCCGATCGCCGCCGAAACTGACGCCTGCGGCGATGTCGATGATGCGGGTCGTCATGAGCGCGGGAGGATACCACCCGCGATTCTGGAGCGCCGGCGCCTCGCGCCGGCCAAGAGTTTCGGCGCGGGACGCCGCCACATCAGCCGGCCGGAGACCGCTCCGCTCCGCTAAACGTCGGCTGTCTGCGTCTGCGCCACCTGCACATTCGTTTTGCTCGAGCCCTTGTACGCGCGCGCCGCCGCGACGAATGAGCGGAACAGCGGGTGCGGAGCGCTCGGACGCGATTTGTACTCGGGATGGAACTGGCAGCCGACGAACCACGGATGCCCCTCCAGCTCGATGATCTCGACGAACTTGCCGTCCGGTGACGCGCCGGTCACGCGGAAGCCGCGCTCTTCGAGTTGCGGGATGTACTCCGGATTCGCCTCGTATCGATGGCGATGACGCTCGTCGATCTGCTCAGTTCCATAGGCTTCGCGCGCGATGGAGCCTTCGCGCAGGTTGCACGGGTATTTGCCGAGGCGCATCGTGCCGCCGAGGGCGTCGACGCCGATGAGATCGCGCAGCTTGTAGATCACTTTGTACGGTGCTTCGTCATCGAACTCGGTCGAATTCGCGCCGACCATCCCCGCGACGTTGCGCGCGAACTCGATCGTCGCGCATTGCATGCCGAGGCAGATGCCGAAGTAGGGGATGCGCTTCTCACGTGCGAAGCGAATCGCGCGCAGCTTCCCTTCCACGCCGCGCGCGCCGAAGCCGGGCCCGACCAGGATGCCGTCGACGCTGGCGAGCTCGCCGTGATAGCCCTCTTCCTCGAGCGTCTCCGAGTCGATGTAGACGATGCGCACCTTCACGCCGTTGGCGATGCCGCCGTGCACGAGCGCTTCGTTGAGCGACTTGTACGAATCGCCGAAGTCGACGTATTTGCCGACGAAGCCGATGCGCACCTCGCCCTCGGGATGCCGCATCTTGCGCACGATCTCTTCCCACTTCGTGAGCGACCCGATCTCCTCGTGCGGGAGGTGCAGCTTGTCGAGCAGGATCTCGTCGAGGTTCTCGCGCGAGAACGCCAGCGGCACCTGGTAGATGAAGTCGACGTCGTACGCGGGCACGACCGACTCGTCCTCGACGTTGCAGAAGAGCGCGATCTTCTTCTTCATCTCCTCCGGGATGGTGCGCTCGGAGCGGCACAGGAGGATGTCGGGCTGGATGCCGATCTGCCGCAGCGTCTGCACCGAATGCTGCGTCGGTTTCGTTTTCAGTTCGTCGCTCGCCTTGATGTACGGCACGAGCGTGAGATGCACGTTGATGGCGTTGCCCCGGCCGGCTTCGAGGCGGAACTGGCGGATGGCTTCGAGGAAGGGGAGCGACTCGATGTCGCCGACCGTGCCGCCGATCTCGACGATCACGACGTCGACGCCTTCCGAGACGTCCTTGATGCACTTCTTGATCTCGTCGGTGATGTGCGGGATGACCTGCACGGTCTTGCCGAGGTAATCGCCGCGGCGTTCCTTCTCGATGACTTTGAGGTAGATGCGCCCGGTGGTGTAGTTGTTCTTGCGCGTGGCGCGCATGGTGGTGAAGCGCTCGTAGTGCCCGAGGTCGAGGTCGGTCTCGGCGCCGTCATCGGTGACGAACACTTCGCCGTGCTGGAACGGCGACATCGTCCCCGGATCGACGTTGATGTACGGATCGAATTTCTGAATGGTGATCCGAAAGCCGCGCGCTTCGAGCAATGCCCCGATCGAAGCCGCCGCGATCCCTTTGCCGAGTCCGGAAACCACACCACCGGTAATGAAGATGTACTTCGTGCTCATAGGTAGGCCTCCGACAGAAGTAGCCCTCGCCCCGCTTGCGGGGAGAGGGTGGCCGAAGGCCGGGTGAGGGGTGACCCCTCATCCGCCTGCGGCACCTTCTCCCCTCCCGGAGGGGAGAAGGCTGAGAGAGTCTTGTTGGGAGAGAGTTGTCGTACGCCGGTCGAGATAGTTGTTCTTGTGAGCTGGGCGCTCACGAAAAACGAACTCCGAAGTCAGGCAAGCAGTTTCGCAAGTTCACTCTCGACTCGCGCCACGTCCTCGGGTCGGTCGACGCCAAGGTGCGGCTTGGTGGTACGCAACACCGCGATTCTAAAGCCGTGATGCAAAGCTCGCAACTGTTCGAGCGATTCCGCCAGCTCGAGCGGCGCCTGCGGCAGGGTCACGAAACGCTCGATCGCGCTGCGCTGATAGGCGTAGACACCGATGTGCCGCAACGCGACTTCGCGCGAGCCGACCGGCGCGCGCGAGAAGAAAATCGCCTCGTCGCGCGAGTCGACGACGACCTTGACAACGTCGCGCGCGAGGAACTCTTCGTCATCGGTGAGCGGACAGGCCATCGTGGCCATCTCTGTCTTGCGCGACGCGAGCAGATCGACGAGCGCGTCGACCTGTTCGATGTCGATGAGCGGCTCGTCGCCCTGCACGTTCACGACGACGTCGAACGATCCATCGGTGAGTCTGAGGGCGGCGGCGATGCGATCCGTTCCCGTTTGAAAATCACCCGCCGGACGCAGGACGTTCCCGCCGAACGCGCGCACGTGCTGCTCGATGCGATCGTCATCGGTTGCGACGTACACCGCCGCCGCGGTCCGCGATCGCACGGCGCGTTCGTGCACGCGCTGGATCAGCGACATGCCTGCGATCGGCGCGAGCGGCTTGCCCGGGAAGCGCGAAGAGGCCCACCGCGCCGGAATTACAATCACGCTCCGCATGACGGCCGGCGATTCTATCGTGAGCCCTTCCGACCGCGATCTGATGAAGCGGCTGACGATCGCGCTCGTGCTGATGTTCGTGTTCGCTGCCGCGTTCACGCATCTCGAGCGGACGTACGCGCGCAAGTTCTTCGACAACACCGGCGGCGCACAATGGATCTGGGCGCAGCATCGGATGAGCGACGGCGAACCGGTGGCGTTTTTCGCAGCGCGCGATTTCACGCTCCCGGAGCATCGCGTGTTCACGAAGCTCAAGATCGCCGGCGATCCGGAGTACACGGTGTTTTTCAACGGCCGCGAGGTCGCCGGACGGCGGCTCGACCACAACCGCTTTCAACAGGAAGAGCGCGTGCTCGATCTGTACGACGTCTCGAATCTCGCGCGGACGGGACATAACCGCATCGTGATCGCCGTGCGCGCGCCGCAGGGGACCGGCGGGCTGATCGCATCGATCGACATCGGCCCCGAGGCGGCCAACTGGGTGGTCACGGATGACCGTTGGAAGATTTATCGCGGCTGGGATGCGCGCCTCTTGCTGCGCGACGTTCCGAACGGCTACTGGCAGCCGCCGCAAATCGTCGGGCCGCCGCCGATCGGCCGCTGGAACTATCTGCAGACCGTCGAGCGCGAGCTCACATCGCCACCGATGCGGGTCACGCCGCCGCGCGAGGTGTTTCCGCACATCGGCCGAATCCCGTTGATCAGGATGGCGGGCGGCGTCGCCGTCGCAGGCACCGACGAAGCGCGCGGCACAGTCTTCGATTTCGGTTTCACGAAAGGGCACGTGCGCGTGATCGATGACGGCGATCGTCCGGCGAGCAAGGCCGTGCAGTTGCGATTCGCGTTCGCGAGCTCGGAGCTCGGCCTCGCAGAGTGGAACCTGCGCCCGATCGTCTTCGCGCCGGGCGAGCACGTGATTACGACGCCGGAAGTGCACGACTTCCGCTATGTGATGGTGTTCGGCGGGAAGAACGTGCGCGCGGAGGTAGTCAACTAGAACGACCGGAGGCCTCCGGACATCTGAGCCTCCGTGTCAAGTCATGCGGCAGCGGAGGCGAGGGGTGAGCCTCGCCTGGCGAGTTGCTGCAGGTAGCGCGCTTCGTCGTAGGCGGTGCGGCTCTTCCAGCAGGCGTACAGGATGCGG
>DASPNA010000012.1:0-17941 GCA_035626775.1 Thermoanaerobaculia bacterium | reverse complement strand
GGAGCTGGGAGATCTGCGTCGCTTCACCTCGGCCAAACAGCTCATGGCGGCGGTGGGGCTGGTGCCGAGTGAATACAGCACCGGCGACAAGACTCGGCGGTTCGGCATTACCAAGACCGGCAACGCTCACGTGCGATCGCGGGGATCGTCGCTTTGCGATCACATGCGGCTACCGGGCCGCTAAGACCTCGCTTGATACACTTCTGCGTGCGGGTCCCGCGGAAAGAAGTGCAGTTCCGTTGGGCAGACTCGACTCCCTGCGAGAGTGGACGATGACGCCGTCACACATTGAAGTAGCACGTTTCGAACCGGTGGATGAGGACGTTCCGCCCCGGAAGCACGTCGCATTCAGTCTCGGAGAGCTCCAGCTCATGGATGACGCAGGAGCCGTGGCGCAGGTTCCCGTGAGCGGCACGACGGTCGAGGCGGTCATGAGCCCGGACGGCCGATGGGTCTGGCGGCTGAGTGAAGAGGAATCGCCGATCATCACGCTCTTGAACGGAGACACGCTCGAGACGATCGACGTCTTCAGGCCGCGAGAGATGGACTACGAGGAGGGCTTTCTCGAGGACTGGCGCGAGCACATTGTCGCTGTATCCGTCCACGCGCCCGACATGATCGTTGTTTCCGCCAACGCGGGGGACAGCTTCGTGCTCCTGCTCGCTCTGCGTGCCACACCGGATGGAATCGTCGACGTCGCCGGTCCGCGCATTTTCAACGCCGTCGCTGCCCTTCTCGATGAGGTCATCTGGCACGCGAGCTTCGTCGGCCCTGATCGGCTTTTTGTTGTGGACGATATCGGCTGCGTGACCCTGGTTTCCTCGCCTGACGCGGAGGTTCTCTCGGGCGTCAGCGTTGACGATGCGTTTTCAACTGACGAAGGCTACGTTGTATGGCCCGGAGACGAGCCAATCGACGACCTCGTCGTCGGGTCCGACAACTTCGCGACTGACAGGTTCATTCTGGTCTCCGTCTGCCGGGGCGATGAGCCGACGAAGCTGCATGCCTTCGCTGCGCTGGATCGAAAGACACTCGAGGTCCGCGGCAGCATCCGTCCTCCCGTACCCAACGCCGCGCAAATGCGCCAGGTCGACAGCAATCGCTTCGTCGTGAGAACGGGCCGGGATGATCTCGTCATGACGCTGAGATGATCGTGCATCATCGGTTGCATCGCATTGTTCAAGGATTCGCAGTGGCTCTCGGAGTCTTTCTTCTCGCGTCGGCCGCAGCAGACATCCGCTCGCGCACCGCGTTGCTAAGGCGCTGCGCGTGATCGTCATCGGCGTCGCGTTCGTCATTCCGTATCGCAAGCTTCCGGGGTCGCGGAAAACGGGAGCTCGGAATGATCGCCATCGGAATCACGATGTTCTGGGCTGCCACCATCGCGCTCTCGGGGGTTGTCGGCTACGTCCGAGGCGAGAAGAGTTGGCACGTCCTACCTTTTGCGTTGGTCGTCGTAGCGCTCGTGCTCATGAACGCCTGCGTATTTGCAACCGTGACCAGAACTGTGCGAGAGCCTGCCTGCGACTAGCAGCCGCTTCCGAATCAACCGCAGCGACTTCTCCAGCAACTTCTGATGCTCCGGTTTGTTCGTCCACGTCGAGCGACCGGACGGATGCGGCAGCACCACCACATCGAACGTGTGGCCCGCGCGCGTCATGCGATGCACGCGTCCCACGATCGACTTCAATTCCGCCATTCCGATCAAGTTCTTCGCCGCGAGCGTGCCCACCGCGATGACGAGCTCGGGACGCAACATCGCGAGCTCGCGATCGAGATGGGGCGCGCAGTTCGCGATCTCCGTCGCGTCGGGCACGCGATCGCCGCCCGCTTTCGGATCGCGTCCGGGGAAGCAGCGAATCACGGCGCCGATGTGAATGCGCCTCCGAAACTCCTCCTCGCTGATGCCCACGTACTGCTCGAACCATGCGAAGAGCCGCTTGCCCGCGGTGTGCGCGAACGGACGTCCGATCCCCGCTTCGCGCGGCCCGGGCGCCTGCCCGACCAGCATCACCCGCGCGTCCGCCACGCCGCCGGTGACCGGCTCGCCCATGACGTTCGGGCACGCTCGGCAGGCGAAGAGCATCTCGAGATGGGCTGCAAAGTCGCGGTTCATACGTTACGATCAGGCACCAACAATGCGGCGCCTCGGAATCGTCCTGCTCGTGCTGTTCCCCCTCACCGCCACGGCCTGGACGCGCGCCGGCGACGAGCGCATCGCGCAGAAAGGCGCCGCGCTCGCGCCCCCCGATCTGCGCATGCTCATCGAGCTCTTCGATGCCGAGTACAAGCAGGGCATCGCGCGTGCGCAGGCCGAGGAGGGATCGGAGTCGCATCATTACTTCGTGATGACGCGCGAAGGCCGTCTGCGCGAGCGCATCGAGCGTGAAACGCGCGACGCGGTCGCCGCGATCCGCAAAGGCGAGCCGATGAGTGCCGTCGTCGAACGCCTCGGCGGTCTGGCGCATCTCGTGGCCGATGCGAACAATCCCTTCCACGTTTCGAAAGACAATCCGCGCCTCGCCGGTTCACAGGACGACTTCGAAAAATACTTCGAGCGCCGCATGGTCCGCTTCCCCACGGTCTTCTACGGCCTCGATCAGAACTTCCGCCTCGGCGCGTACCTCGATCGCACGTTCGCGCGGTCCGCGAAGTTTTATCCGCTCGTCGCCGAGGAGTACTTCCGCGATGGACAGCGTCGTACGTCCGCCGCGTTCGACGATCGATCGACGGCGTTCGGGGTCGCATCGATCAGCTACTCGCGCGCCGTTACCGACGTCGTCAACCTCTACTACTTCATCTGGAAGGAAGCCGGCGGCGACGTCCGTTCGGCGGCTGTCATGCGTGATGGCAACCTGCTGTTGAATGCAAATTGAACGCGCCATCCTCTCCGTTTCCGACAAGACAGGGATCATCGAGCTCGCCCGCGCGCTGGCCGCGAAAAACGTCGAGATCCTTTCGACCGGCGGCACCGCCAAACACCTGACGGACGCCGGCGTGCCGGTCACCCCGATCTCGCAATGGTCCGGCGCCCCCGAGATCCTCGGCGGACGCGTCAAGACGCTGACGCCGAAAGTGTTCGGCGCGATCCTGCACGACCGCGCGAACGCGGATCACATCGCCGACGTCGAGCGGCTCAACATCCCCCGCGTCGACCTCGTGGTGGTGAACCTCTATCCATTCGAGGCCACCGTGGCGAAGGAAGGCGTGACCATCGCTGAAGCGATCGAGCAGATCGATATCGGCGGCCCGTCGATGCTGCGCGCATCTGCGAAGAATTATCGGCACGTGGTCGTGCTGTGCGACCCATCGATGTACGGCGAGTTTCTCGCCGAGCTCGAACGCGGCGAGATCAGCGAAGACTTTCGGTATGACTGCGCCGTCCGCGTTTTCGAGCAGACGTCGCAGTACGACGCAATGATTGCCGCCCATCTTCGCCAGGTCGAAGGACTCGACGTTCGCTTCGACAAGTTCCAGGACCTCCGCTACGGCGAAAATCCCCACCAGGAGGCTGGCTTCTACGCCGCGCGGGGCGCGAAACCATTCGAACAACTGCAGGGAAAAGAGCTGTCGTACAACAACCTGCTCGATCTCGATGCCGCAGTCCGACTCGCGAATGCGTTCACGGAACCTGCGATCGCGATCATCAAACACACGAACCCATGCGGCGTTGCGCGCCGGGACACGCTCGCTGCTGCTTTGCAAGCGGCCATCGAATCTGATCCCGCTTCTGCATTTGGCGGCATCATCGGCGCGAATCGCGAATTCGACGGCGACTGCGCGCGTGCGGTTGCGGACTTGTTCCTCGAAGTGATCGTCGCGCCCGCCTTCTCGGAAGAAGCGCGAGCGCTACTGGCGAAGAAAAAGAACCTCCGGCTCGTCATCGCCACGTACGTTCACGACGAGCTCGAGCAGCGGAGCGTCCTCGGCGGCATCCTCGTGCAGTCCGGAGATCGCATCGCCCCGCGCGATTCCTGGAACGTCGTCACCGATCGCAAGCCGACTGCGGCAGAACTGAACGGCCTCGAGCTGGCGTGGATCGTTTGCGCGCACGTGAAGTCGAACGCGATCGTGCTGACGAATGAATCGCAATCGGTCGGAGTTGGTGCTGGGCAGATGAGCCGCGTCGACGCCGCGAAGGTCGCCATCATGAAAGCGATCCTGCCGATTGCAGGGACGTTCGCGGCGTCCGATGCGTTTTTCCCGTTCCGCGATGGCCTGGACATCCTCGCCGACGCCGGCGTTCGTGCCGTGATTCAGCCGGGGGGATCGGTGCGCGATGCCGAAGTGATCGCGGCAGCGAACGAGCGCGGCATGACCATGGTATTCACGGGCGAACGGCACTTCAGGCACTGACGGAGTGCCTCGGTTCCTCGGTTCCTCGGGTTCCTCGGGTTCCTCGGGAGTGGAGAGAGAGTGCCACCCGAGGAACCCGAGGAACCCGAGGAACCGCTTCTCACAACCCATCCGCGATTCTTCGCGCGATCAGCCCATACCCTTCGCCGCCCGGATGAAAGCGATCGAGTGCCAGTCGATCGTGGTGCGAGAACAAATCAGCCGTCGCGACGAGCGTAAAGTCCGGATCCTTGCCGAAGTGCTCGAGCAGGCGCGCATTCCAGCGATTCACGAGGCCGGTCAGCTCCTTCCCCATCGGCGTCGACACGAACGGGTTGTACAGGCCGACGAAAAAAATCCGCGCGCGCGGATTCGCCGCGCGGACTTTCTCGATCGCGTCTTCGATGCGGTCGAGGACGTCGTTCATGACCGCGTCGGGATCGGGCGGCGCGGCGTTGCGCCAGTCGGTGCCGCCCCACAGATCATTGCCGCCGATGGAGATGATGATCACATTCGACTCGGCGAGCAGCCTCCGCACGTTCGGGCGCTCGATGAGCGAGAGCAGATCGCGCGTGCGCGCGCCGTTCACGCCGACGTTGTACGTGCGACGCGCGCGAATGCGGCGGCGCCGCAGCTCATCGTCGAGACGGCCGGAGATGCCGAGGCCGGTTTCGTCGCCGGCGCCGCGGGCGAGCGAGTCGCCGAGGATGATCGGCGCGATGAGCGTGGCAGGCGCTTGCGCGGCCGCTGGTTGCGCGGGAGCGTTGTCGACCGCGGTGCCGGTATCGCCGCGCAGATACGCGATGAAGCCGTACGCGAAAACCGACGCGGCGATCAGGGACGCGCCTACGGGCAGATACCAGAATAGAAACCGCCTCATGACCGGCATTAGAAATTGAAAATTGAAAATTGAAAATTGAAAAATCGAACAAAACAGTGCCGATGCCGCTTTTTCAATTTTCAATTTTCAATTTTCAATTTCTAATGTGCGCCGCATGTCGGGAGCGCTCGAGGCGTTGCATCTGACCAAGATCATCGGCGAGCGCACCATCGTCGACGACGTCTCCTTCACCCTTCAACCCGGCGAAGTCTTCGGCTTCCTCGGCCCCAACGGCGCGGGCAAGACCACCACGATCCGCATGCTGGTCGGCCTCATCAAGCCGACGCACGGCACCGTCACCGTGTGCGGCTTCGACGTCCGACGCCAGTTCGAAGAGGCGATGCGTTGCATCGGCTGCATCGTCGAGAACCCCGATCTCTACCGCTTCATGAGCGGCCGCGAGAACCTCGAGCACTTCGCGCGCATGCTGCGCGTGCAGCGGGCGGAGATCGAACGTGTCGCCGCGCTGGTGAATCTCAATCACAGGCTCGATCAACGCGTCGGTACGTACTCCCTGGGCATGCGCCAGCGGCTCGGCATCGCGCAGGCGATGCTCGGCAGTCCGCGCGTGCTGATCCTGGACGAGCCCGCGAATGGACTCGATCCTGCCGGCATCCGCGAGATCCGCGAGCTCATTCGCGGGCTCGCCGCCGAGCGCGGAATGGCGGTGTTCGTGTCGAGTCATCTGCTCGCCGAGATCGAGTTGATCGCCGATCGCGTGGCCATCATTCACAAAGGCAAGATCCTGCGCAGCGGTCCGGTGCGCGACCTCATTTCGAGCCAGCGCATGATGGAGATCAAGGTCGGCGACGTCGAACGCGCGGCCGCAGTCCTGCGCGATCGCGGAGTGGAGCTGACCACGACCGACGACCTGGTCTTCGCCGCGATCGACGAGCCCGCGGCGCCGCCGCTCATCGCCGCGCTCGCGCAGAACGGAGTGGATGTTTTTCACGCGCGCCGCCGCGTGCAGTCGCTCGAGGAAATGTTTCTCGAAGCTACGGGCGGCGAGACGGTGGACTGACGCCATGATGATCCCGCTCGTTCAAAACGAAACTCTCAAGCTGCTGCGACGCCGCCGCTTCGCGATCGTGGTCGGGATCATGTTCGTGATCCTCGTGCTCGTGTCGTATTCGCAATATCGCCAGTTGCGGCAACTGAAAAACGCGAACTGGCGCGCGGACCTGCAGGAGCGCATCGCCCGCGCCGAGAACCGGCTGCGGCGCGGACAGATCAACGCGGCCTGGGCTCGCTCGATGCGCGCCGAGATCCGCCGCCTGCAGTTCTATCTCGATCGCGGCATCAATCCCGAACAGCCGACCGCGCCGCTGGTGGTGCGCACCTTCGCCAACGCCGCCGGCTGGCTGCTCCCCCTCCTCGTCGCCGTCCTCGGCAGCGACATCGTCTCCGCCGAAAACGCCGAAGGCACCGACAAGTTGTTACTCACCCGGCCGGTGCGACGACGAAAAATCCTCACCGCGAAACTGATCACGCTGTGGCTCTTCGCGTCGTTGACGCTGCTGATGGGGGCGGTGATCGCGTACGTCGTGACCGCGCCGGTGCTGCCCGCGGCCGGATGGGACGCGCCGACGTACAACGGCTTTCAGATGTCCGGCAACGCGTTCAAGCTCGATGCGGTCCGCCAGTTGCCGCTGTGGCACGACGCGCTGATCGCGTACGGATTGCAGTGGTTCGCGTTGCTCGCGGTCGCGTCGATCTCGCTGATGCTGTCCGTGATTTTCAAATCGAGCGCCGCGTCGATCGGGACGATGATCGCGTCGCTGATCGGCGGCACGATCCTCACGCGTGTCAGCCCCGACTGGACCGCGGGCAAATATCTCTTCGTGAGCGCGCTGCCGCTCGCCGATTACTACACGGGCCAGGCGCCGCCTTACGACGGCATGTCCATGGCCTTCTGCATCGGCCTCCTCGGCGCGTGGGCAGTGGGTGCGTTGTGCGTGGCGTACGCGTTGTTTACCCAGCGCGATGTGTTTGGGTGATTTGAAGTGCGGCAGCAAAGCTGCCGCTTTTGAAAGCGGTAGCTTTGCTACCGCACTCCAACCGGGAGCCAGCAGGTCACCGTCGTCCCGCCCCCCGCGGCGGATTGCAATCGCAAGCGGCCGCCGTGCGCCTCGATGATGTCGTTGCAGAGCGCGAGGCCGAGGCCGGAGCCATCGGGTTTCGTGGTGAAGAACGGGACCAGCGCCTGGCGCAGCACGTCGTCTTTCATCCCGCGACCGCGATCGCTCACGCGCAGCATCGTGCCGTCGGGCGTGCGCTGCACCGCGAGCACGATCTCGGACGGCGCGCTCCCCGACTCATGCGCGTTCTTCACGAGGTTGATCACCACCTGCTGCAATTGCGCGCGGTCGCCGAGGATCGGAAGCCTGAGATCGCCGTCGGCGCGGAAGTCGTAGAGCGGTCGCACGTCGTCGATGACTTCCTGCCAGGTGATCGGCTCGCGACGCGGCGCGGGCAGCCGCGCGAACTGCGCGTATGAATCGAGGAACGTGCGCAGAAACGCCAGGCGTTCTTCGATCAGCTCGTAAATCTCAGCGAGACGATCCTGCCGCTCGGGCATCGACTGCGCAAGCTTGGCCGAGTGAAAGAGAGAGCTGATCGGCGCGATGGTGTTGTTCAGCTCATGGTTGATCACGCGGATGGCCTTCTTCCACACCGACACTTCCTGCCTCCGCAGCTCGGACGTCAGCCGCTCGATGAGGATCAGGCGATGCTCGAGCGTGTTGAGGCGGAACGTGCGCTGCGAGAGATGGAACGTCTCGTCCTGCTCCGCGGTGCGTACGGTGACGATCGCGTCGCCGCTCGCTGAAAGGGCTTCACGCATCGGCAACGCGAGATCCTTCACGATGTCGCTGAAGTGATGGCCATCGATGCGACGGCCGCTCGAGAGGAGCTCGCGCGCGACGGCGTTCGAATATCCGATGCGGCCATTCGAATCGATCAGCACCACGGCCATCGGCGTGCGCTGCAGAATCGTGTCGAGCAGCAACTCCTTCTGATAAACGTTGGTTCGTTGCCCGCGCAACACGTCGGCGACTTCGTTGTAGCGCTGCTTCACCGCGGACACTTCATCGCGGTCGGGCGCGGCCAGCCGCATACTGAAGTCGGCGTCGCGGAAGGCACGCAGGCCGTCTTCGAGTCCGTCGAGCGCATTCGTGATGTAGCGCGAGGTCGCGCGCGCGCTCGAGAGAGCCACGGGGACCATGGCCAGCATCGCCAGCGCGAACGCCGCGTATCCGGGGATGTCCAGCGCGCGCGCAATCGTGACGGCCACGAATGCGAACACGAATGCCAGCAGCGCGTTCAGCGCGATCGCGTAGAGGATTCGGGAAGAGAGGCGCACGGTTAGAGTCTACGTTCTGCCCTTTCGACGGGCTGAGAGCCCGTCGCTCCAGATTACTTCGGTCGCCGCTCCAGGACGATCCCGAGCTTCTCCATCCTGCGGTACAACGCCTGGCGCGACACGCCGAGCGACTCGGCGGCGCGCGAGACGCTGCCGTTCGCGTTGAGCAGCGCCATTTCGATCTGCGCGCGCTCGACCGGCACCTCCGCGGCAGCGTCGCGCGAGGCACCGAAGCCGAGGTCGTCGGGCCGGATGACATCCGATTCGGCGATCACGGTTGCGCGCATGATGCGGTTATGCAGCTCCCGCACGTTGCCCGGCCAGTCGTGCGCGAGGAGCGCGTTGCGTGCGGCGTCGCCGAGGGACTTGGGGGCGCGCAGGAACGAGTCGGCCAGCGGCAGCACGTCTTCGTGACGCTCGCGCAGCGGCGGGATGTGCAGCTCGATGACGTTCAGGCGGAACCAGAGATCCTGACGGAATGTGCCGCGCGCGATGGCCTGCCGCAGATCGGCGTTGGTCGCGCAGAGCAGGCGCACGTCGACGCGGCGCGTTTCGCTCGAGCCGAGGCGCTCGAATTCACCGGTCTGCAGGATGCGCAACAGCTTCATCTGCCCGGCCGGCGAGAGATTGCCGATCTCGTCGAGGAACAACGTTCCTCCGTTCGCGGCTTCGAAGCGTCCGATGCGCAGCTTCGTCGAACCGGTGTATGCGCCCGCTTCGGCGCCGAACAACTCGCTCTCGATCAAGTTGTCGGGAATCGCGCCGGCGTTCACTTTCACGAGCGGCTTCTGACGTCTTCGCGAGTTCGCGTGCACGATCTCCGCGATCTTTTCTTTGCCCGCTCCGTTCGGACCGGTGATGAGCGCCGGCACGTCGGTCGGCGCGATCTGCAGCGCGAGCGAGACCAGGCGATGCATGGCGTCGCTCTCGTAGACGATGCCGCGCAGGTCGTGATCGCGTGCGAGCGCCGCACGCGTGCGCGACTGCTTTTCGCGCAGCCGCGCGTTCTCGACTTTGAGCCGGCGGAGCTGCAACAGATTGCGCACCGTCGCCAGCAGCTTCACGTCGTCCCAAGGCTTGGCGAGGTAGTCGGACGCACCTTCCTTCACGAGCTGTACGGCTGTCTCGAGGGACGTCCACGCGGTGAGCAGCAGCACCGGCAGCCCGGGATCGGCTTCACGCAGCCGGCGAAAGAGGGCGATTCCCTCCTCGCCGCTCGTGGCACCGGGAGAAAAGTTCATGTCCTGCAACACGAGATCGACGCCGCCCTGCGAAACCGTGCGCAACGCGGCGTCGGGACTCGACGTCGACTCGGTCTCGATGTCGTTCAGGTCGAGCAGCATCCGCAGCGCCTTCGCCACCGCGGGCTGGTCTTCGACGATCAGGACCTTCATGACGGGGCGATGATCACACGCTTCGCGTGGCGATGGCCGGCGACACCGTCGCCGCGCGCAATGCCGGCGGCAGCGTGGCGATGATGCCGATCGCCCACAACATCACGATGCCGATTCCGACCAGGTACCACGGCATCTTCACATCGGTGAGCTTGCTGACCAGAGCGAAGTTGAGCGCGTACGTTGCCACGACGCCGAGGATCAGGCCGGCGCTGGTGACCAGCCAGTTCTCGGCGAGGAAGTGCTTGAGGATGTCCGCGCGCGTGGCGCCCAGCGCGCGGCGCGTGCCGATCTGGCGCGTGCGCTCCGACACCGCGAGCGAAGTGATGCCGACGATACCCAGTCCGGTGATGAAGATCAGGACGATGATGATGCCGGTCATGGCGGTGATCACGACCTTGCCCGCGGAGAAGAAATTGTCCTTCTGTTCGGCGACCGTGAGCAGCCGGAACACGCGGCCGTTATTGACCGCGAGCAGTTTCGGCTCGAGCTGCGAGACCACCGACTTCACCGCGCCCGGCTCGACGCGCAGCAGGAACCTCGCGCCGCCGCCGTCGTACGATCGGCCCGGCGTGAACAACACGAACTCGCCGATGTTCCACGCGTACGGGTTGTAGAACTCGTCGATGACGCCGATGACGGTGCGCGGCGTGCCGCCTTCACCGTTGGTGATCACGCGGCCGATCGGGTTCGCATCGCCCCACAGCTTCTTCGCCAGTGCGCGGCTGATGATGGTCACGCGCGTCGGCACGTTCGTCTCCACCGGCGTATCGGTCTCGACGAACGCGCGACCCTGCGCGACCTCCATGTCGAGCGTCTCGAAGAGCTGCCCGCGCGCCGCGTAGAGCTGCGCCTGAAACTTGTCGTTGTAGCCTTCGGTTTTCCACGTGCCGGAGCTGCCGCCGCCCTGCCACGGCAGGAAGCCGGTCGCCGCGACCGCCTTGACGCCGGGAATGGAGCGGATGGCGCGCATGTCCGTCTGCACCAGGCTTTCGACGAACGATTCTTCGCGGAACTCCGGCGCGAACGGCTGATACCCGATCGAGATCAGGTTCTCGTCGTCGAACCCCGACTGGCGCAGCATCTTCTGCCGCTCGTCGAGGATCATGTTCACTGCGTTCGTCACGATCGCGAGCGTGATGGCGATCTCCACGATGATCAACGCGAAGCGCATCCGGTTGTGCTTCATGGCACGGATGATCGGTCCCATGGTTTCCTCCTACTGCACTTTCAACTGCATGGCCGGCGCGACCGAGCAGACACGCCACGATGGATAAACGCCGGCTACGAGACCGGCCACGAGCGACAGGAACAGCGACACGAGCACCATCTCCGTGTCGAGGCGAATGACCTCGCCGTTCGGAATGGCCTTCGCGATCAGTTTCAGGAGGCCGATCGACAAGGTCAGGCCGATGACACCACCGGCGATGCCGACCAGCTCGCACTCCACGACGTGCTGCCAGAACACCTGCAGCCTGCTCGCGCCGAGCGCGCGCCGCACCGAAACTTCAGGCACACGCGCGAGGAACTTGCCGAGGAGCAGTCCAACCAGATTGAGCGAGCAGACGACCAGGAACAGCACTGACACGATCGACAGCGACCGCACCGCCGGCGGCAACGACGACAGCTCCTTGATCAGGTCCGGCATCGCCGTCACTTCCGTGTGCAGCGGACGCTGGAAACGGCCGAGTTTCTTCTGATCGCGAACGTAGTTGTTCACGAAGTCGCGATAGGCGGCCTGCTTCTGCGGCGTCGGCAGCTCGGCCCAGAACTGAATCCAGACGGTCTCCGAATTGAGAAACGCCGCGTAGCCGTCGCCGTCGAACCCTTTCCAGCCGTCGCTGTTGCCGAACGTCTGCAGTTCCAGCACCGGCGTGAAGTTGAACGGCATGAAGATCTCCTCGGGCAACTGCCCGATGCCGCCCTGCGTCATGTCATAAAACAGCACCGCCGGCCGCAACGGCTCCAGCACGCCGACGACTTTGTAATTGCGGTCTTCCAGACGCACGGTCCGGCCGACGCTGTTCGCGCCGGCGAAGAGCTTCTGGTTGGTCTGGTGTCCGATGACGATGACCTGCTCCGGTTTCGCGTCCGCTGCTTTGTCCCACGGTCCGCCGTACCGGAACTTGAAATCGAACATCGGGAAAAAGTCCGTGAAGACCAGGCGCACGTTCTCGGCGTAGGGCCGGGCTACTTTCGGATCGGGATGGACGAAGAAGCGCGACCGATACGTGCCGGTTTGCCGCGTCGGGAGGTTCGACTTCATCAGCTCGCGCATGTCGCGATATGTGATCTGCGTCGGCAGCGACTTCGGATCTTCCGCGTTCCACGCGCGTTGCGGGTCCCAGTTGTCGAGACGCACGTTGAAGAGCGTCTGGCTCTTCCCCGGCAGCGGATCTTTCTCGAAGATGTGCCGCACCGCGATGAAGGTCGTGGAGACGCAGATGCCGAGGGCGATGGCGCCGATGAGCAGTGAAGTGAGGATCGGATTGCGGCGCAGGCTCTTGATCGCGATCTTGACGTTGTAGGAAAGCATCGGTTTTCTCCCAGTACCCCTCATCCGCCCTTCGGCCACCTTCTACCGAGGCGGACGCCGTTTGTTGCCTTCTCCCCTCCGCAAGGGGAGAAGGTGCCCGAAGGGCGGATGAGGGGTGCGTTCATTGATCTAGCGCAGCGTCGACGCCATTCCGGCGCTCGCTTCCGCGGTCTGCGCCAGCGAGATGTGCTGCGTCGCGCCGTCGACTACCCGGCCGTCGAGCACGTGGATCTGGCGTTGCGAGCGCACCGCGCACTCGGGGCTGTGCGTGACCATCACGATGGTCGTGCCCTGTTCGTTGATGCGGTCGAGCAGATCCATGATCTCGCGCGCCATGAGCGAATCGAGGTTGCCGGTCGGCTCGTCGGCCAGGATCAGTTTCGGATCGCCGGCGAGCACCCGCGCGATGGCAACGCGCTGCTGTTGTCCGCCGGAGAGTTGCGACGGCAGATGTTTGGTGCGTGACGAGAGTCCGACCAGATCGAGCGCGCGCTCGATCCGCTGCTTGCGTTCCGAGGCCGACAGGTTTCGATAGCGCAGCGGCACGTCGACGTTGTCGAAAACGTTCAGGTCCGGGATCAGGTTGAACGACTGGAAGACGAAGCCGATGGCGCGATTGCGGATGCGCGACATCTCGTTGTCGGAGAGCCGGCTCACGTCCTGTCCGTCGAGCGTGTACGTGCCGGACTCGAACGTGTCGAGCAGTCCCGCGACGTTGAGGAACGTCGTCTTGCCGGAGCCCGACGGCCCCATGACGGAGACGAACTCGCCCGCGTCGACGTGCAGCGAGAAGTCGGCGAGCGCGTGGGTCTCGATCGTGTCGGTGCGATAGATCTTCTTGATGTGGCGCATGGTCAACATTGGTTTTCTCCCCGTTTCCTTCATCGCAGAAGCACTGTGTTTACGTTGGCGAACGTGCTCGTGTCCGATACGACGATCGTCTCGCCGGCCGAAAGCCCGGAGAGCACTTCCACTTCGCTGGAGCTGGTCGCGCCGAGCGCGATCGCGCGTTTCGTGGCCATCTTCCCGTCCACGACGTACGCGCTGCGGCCGCCGGTGGTATCGACGAATGCGCCGCGCGCGACTTTGAGGACGTCTTTCTTCGACTCGAACACGAGCCGCGTGGTGAGGCGCTGATTCTGTTTCAGTCCCGCCGGCTGCTCGGTGAACGCCACCGTCGCCGCCACCTGATTCGCGATCACCTCGGGCGACACGGCCGTCACCTTCCCCTGATAGTCCCGACCCGCAAACGCGATCGTCGCCGGTGTCCCGATCGCGGTCTCCCCCGCGTACTCCTCGGGCAACGCGATCTCGAGCTCGAGCGAGTCGAGATTCACGATCGTGAGCACGGCCTGGTTCGCGGCCACCGCGTCGCTGTTCTGCACCGCGACCGAGGCCACCATGCCGTCGAAAGGTGCGCGGATGGTGAGCTCGTCGACGCGCTTGGTGAGATCGGCCGTCACGGACTGCTGCGAAACGACTTGCTGCTCGCGCGTCTGCACCTCGAACGAGAGGGTCTCGCGCGAGAGGTCGAGCTCCTTGCGCGCCTGCTCGAGCTCCATCTGCGCGGTGCGCACGCCGTCCTGCGCGGATTCGTAGTCGGACTTGTTGCTGAGACCTTCGCGGAACATGGTTTCGTTGCGCGTCAGGTTGCGCTTCGCGGCCTCGAGGCGGAGACCGAGGAGATCGACGTTCTGCCGCGCGCGCAGTTGCGATTGGCGCGCGACGATCTTCTGGCGTTCGAGCTCCGCGCGCATCGAGAGGAGTTGCGCGCGCGCCTGTTCGAGCGCGGAGTAGAGCTCCTTCGAGTCGATCGTGGCCAGCACGTCGCCGCGGCGCACCTGCGTGCCGGCTCTCGTGCGCAGCGTGACGATGCCCTGACCGGCGCTGAAGAGCGTCGGAGAAAGTGAAGCGACGACGCGGCCCTGCACGGACACATCGCGCAAAAGCTCGCCCCGTGTCACGACGGCAAACCGCAGCGAGCTGGCGTCGACCGCCTTCTCCGCGCGCGCCCAGCGGCGGACCGAGGGGAAAAGGATCGCGGCGACGACGAGCAGCGCGACGGCGCCGGCGAGGATGAGCATCGTCGTGCGCGGCCGTCGCGCCACGACGATATGACGGTCCATCGAAGAGGTGTCCTGGATCATGAGTGACCTCCCCTAGCGCAACCGAAGTGCCATCACGTCGCGCTGTGTTTTCAATGAGTTACGCTGTCCGCTACGGCGCCGCGTTGACAGGTGTCCGCGGACAAATGTCCGGCGGGGGGGGAGTCTCAGAGTCGCAGAGTCGCAGAGTCTCAGAGGGTCGGCCGCCACTGCTCCGCTGGGATCGCGCCATCGACACCTCTGAGACTCTGAGACTCTGAGACTCTGAGACTCTGAGACTCTGCGACTCTGAGACTCTGAGACGCCGCACTCGCTAACCACCGCCCACCCTCGCCGTCCAACGCAACATGCGCCCACTCGCTCTCGCCCTCTCCTTCCTCATCGCCACGCTCGTACTCGCCTCCCCGCAGCGCTCCGCGGAAATTGCGGAGCAGTTCACGAAGACGAAGCACAAGAACAAGGAGCGTCACGGCATCAAGAAGTCGCACTATCGCGAGGTGCGGTCGCGCGTCGACGTGCGCTCGCCGGAACAGTACTCCGGTCATTACGACGCGGAGCTCTCGGGCACGACGATCACGATCGAAGTGCGCGCCGACGGCACCGTCACCGGTGGCGGTTCCGATCCGCGTGCGTTCACGCTCCGCGACGGCCGCGTGCGCGACGCGCTGCTGACCGCGACGAAGGTGTACGACGACGGCTCGACCGCAGCCCTCGAGGGCGCGTTCCTCATGCAGCGCGTGCGCGACGGCAAATCGCCGGACCACATCGACTACGACAAGACATTTACCGGCCTCGGCATCGTGAACCTCGACTACCAGGTCACCTCGGGCATCAGGGTGGACAAGCTGTTCTATCGAAGGATGCCGTAGTCGCGGTATCGTCGCGGGCGATGAAGCGCATCGTTATCGTCCACGTCATGGCCCTGCTCCTCCTCGCCGCCTGTAAACAGGAACGGACCGTCACCACCGGCACGACGCCGGTCGATTCGCGCGAGCCCATCGCAGTCCGTTACGTCGGCTCGCCCGAGCTGCCAGTGCGCGAACAGGCCAGCGACACCGCGCCGATCGTGGCGACGTATCTGAACGGCGAAGCGATCTCCGTGCTCGCGGAGAAAGGCGAATGGGTCGAAGTGCGCAGCGGCGACGGCAGCGGATGGGCGCGCGCCGCCGACCTCACCAGCGCCGAAGCGATCGCGGAGGCGGAGGAGAATCCGCAGCCGAAGTTCAAGATCATGCCGATGCCGGTGTCGGCGCCGAGCGCGCGCGGCGAGATCTATCTCGAAGCCGACGTGAATTCCGACGGTGACATCCTCGCGGTCCGCACGATCACGAACACGACCGGCTCACTCGCGCTCGAAGCGCAGAACACGGCGGCGCTGAAGGCCTCGAAGTTCCATCCGATCGTGCAGAACAATCAGCGCGTGAAGTTCAAGTACTACCACCGCGTCACCTACTGATCACGTCTCCTCGCGCGTGATCCACTTCTCGACACGCGGCGGCTGCCAGTTGTCGAAGCGACGCAACAGCGCTTCCGGATCGCGCGCGAGCATGGCGATCCCGCGATGCTCTTCCTTCACGAAGCGCGCGCGCACGGCGCGATCGAGGAACTCCATCAGCGGCGCATAGAAGCCGTTCACGTCGAGGAAGCCGACCGGCTTCGCCTGCAGTCCGAGCTGCGCCCACGTCCAGACCTCGAACACTTCTTCGAGCGTGCCGAGGCCGCCGGGCAATGCGATGAAGGCATCGGCGAGGTCGGCCATCATCGCCTTGCGCTCGTGCATCGTGTCGACGATGCGCAGATCGGTGAGGCCGCGATGGCCGACCTCGCGCGCCCACAACGCGTGCGGAATCACGCCGATGACTTCGCCGCCCGCCGCGAGCACGGCGTCTGCGAGCTCACCCATCAGACCGACGCTGCCGCCGCCGTAGACGAGCGCGATGCCTTCCCGCGCGAACAAACGCCCGAGTGCACGCGCCGCCTCGGCATACGCGGGATCGTTTCCGGGATTCGATCCGCAGAAGACGCAGATGCGGCCGATCATCATCGGAGCCCAGCCTCGTCCCACTTCGCGATCGTGTCGCGGATGAGCGCGAAGACTTTGTCGTTGACCTTGCGGTAATACTCGTCCGCTTTCCGTTGATCGAACTTCGGATAGCCCTGACCCGGCTGATAGAGGCCGATCGACGACGGGAACGGCGCGGCGCTCCACGTGTTCGGCGCGGGATATGCGGTGGCGAGCTTGTCGCTGTAGCGCTCGGGATGGACGAGTGTGCGATCGATCGCCTGCACCATCGCGGTCTCATTCCAGCCGGCGTGACCGCCGTCTTCGCCGAACACTTCCTTCGTCACATCGGACGCGAACGACCACCAGTTGATGACCAGCGTGCGCACGCGCTTTTCGCGCGCGACCTCCGCCGCCACCTCGGTCAACACGGCGGTTTGCGGTCCGCCATGTCCATTGAGCACGATGATGTTCCTGAAGCCGTTCTTGGCCAGCCCTTCCAGCACAGCCTTGATGTACGGCCGGTACGCCGCCTCAGGAATCTGAAACGCACCCGGATACGCCTCCATCGAGCCGGTGATGCCGTAGGGCACTGCCGGCGCCGTCATCGCGTTCAATCGCGGTGCGAGGTCGCGCGCCATCGCGGCCGGCGCGGTGATGTCCGCGCCATTGTTCGCGACGCCGTGCGGCTCGAGCGTGCCCGTCGGCAGCAGCACCGTGGTGATCTTCGACGGCACGAGCTCACGAAACTCCATCCAGTTGATCCGCGCCATGTCGCGCTCCTGGGCGGAGGTCGTGAAGGCGAGGAAAACGATGAGTGTTGCGGCAATCCGTTTCATGGGCCGCATGCTACGGCAGTTCGTGTTCTCGGGCGCGACTGCGGAACCACGGCGACGGACCATCGCACATCGGGCGTGCCTTGACCGTGCGGCGAAAAGAGAAAGGCCTGTACGCCTATCCGTGTGACCAAGTCCGAAGACAACTGGTTCACGCGGCCATACCGTCGAGCGTTGCGCCGCGTGCGGCTCAATCCAGATTCCTTCATTGAGGACCGCGATACGTGCACGTATTCTCAATCACGGACCCACTGAAGGAGTACAGCAGCGCTGTTGCAAACAGGTGGCAATTGGCCAACGCTGTAGGTTAGTTCTACTTTGTCACTTTTCCATTAGGTCATCGGGAAAGTATTGTCCTCGCCGTTTGAAGCGTCTGCGGAGGAGGTCGATCAGGTCCTCCGGTGTGCGGTCGCGGCGCGGAAGATAGTGAACGAGCATCATCTGCACGTCAGCGGCGGTGAGCACAGGTTCGCCGATCTCCAGACGCTCGCG
>DASPNA010000011.1:0-27327 GCA_035626775.1 Thermoanaerobaculia bacterium | reverse complement strand
AGCGCCGCGCGCAACTCACGTGCGGGCGCGACGTCACGTTGTTCCAGGCGCAAACCCGTCTCCAGCGCATCGATCGATTCGGCGTAACGCCCCGTGTGATCGAGATACCAGATCGCCTCGTATCGCGCGAGCGGCGACCGCGGATCGTGGCGAATCGCGCGTTGGATCCACTCGATTGACTGCGCTGTTTCACCTCGCGTGTAGTGAATCCACGCGACGTCGATGTAAATCACCAGCGACAGCGGATCGAGCTCGGAGGCGATCATGATCTCGCGCATCGCTTCGTCGGTTCTGCCGACGATGCCGAGATAGATCGCGTAGGCGTGATGCGCGGTGGCGTAGCGCGGATTCAGCTCGACGCCGCGCCGCAACGCCTGTTCCGCGCCACGCCAGTCCCAGTCGTGCAGCATGAGCACCGTGCCGAGCGACGTGTAGCCTTCACCAAGTTGTGGATCGAGCTCCGTCGCGCGCAACGCGGCCGCGCGCGCTTTCGGCATCATCTCTTCCGCGCGGCCGCCATGAAACGCGATCATCGTGTACGTGTCGGCCAGGCCGCTGTACGCGAGCGCATACGTGGGATCGAGGTCGATCGATTTCTCGAAGTGCTCGCCCGCCTTCGTGAAGCCGTCGAGCGTGAATTTGTTCCAGTGATGCCGTCCCTTCAGATACTCCCGATATGCCTCGGCATCCACCGTCGCACCGCGCGCCGCCGCGAGGTTGCCCGACGGGCTGAGAGCCCGTCGTTCCAGAAAGGCCGCGACATCCGCAGCGATGCGCGACTCGAGACGGAGCAGATCGCTACCTTCGTATGCACGATTCCAGACCGCTCGACCGCTCGACGTATCGACGATCTCCGCCGTGACGCCGTCGTCTCGGACCGTACCGCGCAGCACGTGAGTCGCCTCGGTAGTTGCACCGTCCCTCCGCGACACGACGTGCAGCGACGGCGCGAGACTGCGGAACAGCGACTCCGCGATTCCTTCGCCCGCGTATGCGCGATCGGCGTCGGCGATGAAGGGCACGACTGCGAGTAAGAACGGTTCCTCTGACGTCGGGCGACGAAGGTAGTTCGTTCCGGTGGCAATCGACAGGATCATCACAATCGCAATCGCGACGGCGATTGGCCACCGACGCCGCGGCGCGGCCTGCATCTCCGCACTCCGCGCCACGGTGAGCTCGCGCAACGCGAACGCGAGATCGCTCGCCGATTGAAATCGCGCGGCTGGCCTCTTGTCGAGGCAGCGCTTCACGATGCGCGACAGGTCCTGCGGCGTCTGCGACAACGCATGCAGCTCCGGCGGCTCCTCGGTCAGGATCGCCGCGATCGTGTCCGCCGCTGTTTCGCGCAGGAACGCCGGGCGCCCGGTGAGCATCTCGAACAACACGCAGCCGAGCGAGAAGAGATCGGACGCGAAGTTCGCCTCCTCGCCGCGCAACTGTTCGGGCGAGGTGTAGCCGAGCGTGCCGAGGATGCGGCCCGGCTCCGTCTGGTGCGCGACGGTGGTCGCGTTCGCGTCGGGCAGGACCACCTCCTTCGCGAGACCGAAGTCGAGAATCTTCACGCGGCCGTCGGCAGTGAGGAAGATGTTCTCCGGCTTCAGATCGCGGTGCACGATCCCCTTCGCATGCGCCGCGGCGAGACCGTCGGCGATCGTCGCGCAGATCTCCGTCGCCGTGCGCCACGGCATCAGCCCGCGTTTCAACACCTGGCGCAACGTCTCGCCGGAAAGCAGTTCCGTGACGATGAAACGCAGCTCGTCCGTGTCGCCGAGATCGAAGATCGAGACGATGTTGGGATGCGAGAGCGCCGCAAGTCCGCGCGCCTCGCGCTCGAATCGCGCCAGCGCGTCGGCGTGCGTGCCGAGGTGCGGCGGGAGGATCTTCAACGCGACGTCGCGGCCGAGGCGGCGATCGTGCGCGCGCCAGACCACGCCCATGCCTCCCGCGCCGAGCTCCTCGACGAGTTCGTAAACGCCCAACCGCCGGCCGCGCTCCATCCGTCAATCGTGCGACGGCCCCTCGGGAAATAGCAACACGCGCGGCGCGTTTCTTTTTCGCAATCCATGGGATTTTTCTGGAAGAAGAACGAGGAGCCGAAGGCTCAGGCACCAGCCGCGCCCGTGGCACGGACGATCTACGTGTGCGCGAAGGAAGTCGCGGATCGCATCGGCGAAGTGGCGCATCCCGCGGAGCTGCTGCAAGACGAACACTTCAACACGATCGTGCTGGAGCTCGCGCGCGGAACGTACAGCGACGAAGAGCTGCTCACGTATGCATGGAGCGGCAACGCTTCGCTGTCGACGCTCGCGCTGGCGGCGCTCGCACAGCGTCCCGCGAGCGCGACGATCACCGAGCAGATTTTCGAGAACCTGAACGCGCTTTCGGAGGCCGCGCCGCGCTTCTTCGTGCTCCGCGCGTTGACCCGCCATCATCCGCCGCGCGAAGCGCTCATCGGGCGCGTGATGGTGAGGATGGACGACGACTGGTCCGACGGCTACGACCGTCCGGCCATGCAGATCGCGAAGGAGTTCTTCCGCCAGCGCGTGCGCGAAGGAGAGCCGGCGACGTTCGGCGATGCATTGGAACGCGCGTCGTCTTCGCGCCTCGATGACGTCGATGCGCTGATCCGCCGTCAGGATGACGACGTTCGCCGTCCGCTGCGCAAAGAGCTCGACGAGTTCCGCAGCACGCGTACGAACCTCGCGTTTCTGCGCGAGATCGGCCGCGTCCGGACGAAAGCGGAAGACCACGACGTCATCGAATATCAGCCGCAGACGGATGCGGCAACGATGGTGGCGGAGCTGATCGAAGAGCAGTCGCGTTCCGTGCTGCTCGTCGGCGAAGAAGGCGTCGGCAAGACCGTGATCCTCGACCTCGCTGCAGAACAACTGCGGGCGCGCGGCTGGACGATCTTCCAGGCGGGAGCGATCGAGCTGATGGCCGACCAGTCGTACATCGGCGAGCTCGAAGGACGCATCCGCAAGCTGCTCGAAGCGATCTCCGGGAAAAAGCGCCGCGTGCTGTGGATCATCCCGCGCTTCCACGAGCTGGTGCAGGCCGGGACGCACAACAAGAGCGATACCAGCATCCTCGACATGATCCTGCCGCACATCGACAGCGGCAGCATCGCGGTCGCCGGCACGCTCGGGAGCGAGTCACACCTCAAGCTCGTCGAGCGCAAGCCGCGCGTCGCCACCGCGATGTCGACGGTGCGCGTCGAAGCCACGAGCGCCGCCGCGACGATGGAGCTCGCGTCGTTGTGGGCCGCATCGAAAGACGGCGTCGAGCTCAGTGCACCCGTGCTCGAAGAAGCATGGCAACTGACGACGCAATACCTCGGCATGCGCGCCGCGCCCGGCAACCTGTTCGAGCTGCTGCGGCTGACGCACTCGCGATTGACGGCGCCTCAAACCGCGACGCAGATCGAGATCACGATCGACGACATCATCACCACGCTCTCGCAGCTCACGGGACTGCCGGCGTCGATCCTCGACGATCGTGAAGGTCTCGATCTCGACGCGTTGCGCGCGCACTTTTTCAACCGCGTGCTCGGACAACCGGAAGCGGTCAGCGCGCTCGTGGAACGCGTGGCGATGATCAAGGCCGCGGTGACCGATCCCACGCGCCCGTTCGGCGTGTTCCTGTTCGCCGGGCCGACCGGTACAGGCAAAACCGAGATCGCAAAAGCGCTCGCCGAGTTCCTGTTCGGCTCCTCGGACCGGATGATCCGTCTCGACATGAGCGAGTTCAAGAACATCGATTCGCTCGAGCGCCTCACGGGCGCAACGGGCGGCGGCACGGGATCGCTCGTGCAGTCGATTCGCAAACAGCCGTTCTCCGTCGTGCTCCTCGACGAGCTCGAGAAAGCGCATCCGAATGTGTGGGACCTCTTCCTGCAGGTCTTCGACGACGGACGCCTGACCGACAGCCGCGGCGTGACGGCGGATTTTCGCCACGCGCTGATCATCATGACCTCCAACATCGGCGCGTCGATCCAGACCGTCGGACGCACCGGCTTCACCGACAGCGGCAACGCCTTCGTCGCCTCGAACGTGAAGACCGCGCTCGATCGCGAACTGCGTAAGGAGTTCCTCAATCGCCTCGATCGCGTGGTCGTCTTCCGCCCGCTCGCGCGCGAGACGATGCGCGGCATTCTGCGCAAGGAGCTGGCGGAGGCATTCACGCGACGCGGCCTGCGCAATCGCGCGTGGGCGGTGGATTGGGATGAGTCCGCGATCGACTTCCTGCTGCGTCAGGGATTCACTCCCGATCTCGGCGCACGTCCGCTGAAACGTGCGGTCGAGCAACACGTGCTCGCGCCGCTCGCCGAGGCGATCGTGAATCGGCGCGCACCGGCGGGCGATCAGTTCCTGTTCGTGAAGAGCGACGGCGAGCGGCTGACGATGGAGTTCGTCGATCCCGACGCGGCTCAGGCGATCGTCGAAGACGTCGTCGTGACGGACGCCGAAGAAGAACGTCTGGAGCGGCTCGTCCTCGCGGCGCGCGGAACTTCGGAGGAAGTGCGCCGGCTCGCGACCGAGCTGCGCAAACTGCAGGACGTGGCGCGCAGCGATGGTTGGTCGCATGCGAAATCGGTCGCGCTTTCGATGACGTCGCTGCCGGAGTTCTGGACCTCGCCCGAGCGCTTCGCGATTCTGAGTGAAGCGGAACAGCGCGATCGCATCGAGAGCGCGATCGAGGCGGCCCAGGCGCTGATTGGCCGCGTGCAACGCGGTGCGCATCGCGGGACGCCGGCCGACGTCGTGAAGCGCATCGCGCAGCAGTTGTGGCTCGCATCGATCGCGATCGACGATCTGCAGCAGGGTCGCTCGCCGGATGCGTTCCTGCTCGTGGAAGCAGGCGCGGACGCGCGCGAGTTCGGACGCCAGCTCGCAACGATGTACGCCGCATGGGCAAGACGGCGCGGCATGCGCAGCGACGTCCTGTCGGAGCGCAACGGTGAGCGCTATCGCTTCGTCGCGGCGATCTCCGGCTTCGGCGCGCATACGCTGCTCGCGCGCGAAGACGGCGTGCACGCGCAGGAGATCCCGTTCCAGCAGGGCGCGGGGTTCACCTCGCTGCAGGCACGCGTGCGCATTGCCGCGCAACCAGCCGAGCCGCCGCGCGGAGCGCTGCTCGAGATCGCGGAGCGCAGCTTCGCGGCGATGGCGCCGTCGCAGCTCGTCGTGCGGCGCTATCGCGAGAAACCGTCGCCGCTCGTGCGCGATGCGGTGCGGCAATTCCGCACCGGACGACTCGACCTCGTGCTGGACGGCAACTTCGACGTCATGTCATGATGCGCGCGTCACATGCGCGCTAACGAATATACCAACGAGCACGTTCCGTTCAAGAGACTTTGCACGTGAAAAATCGAGTGATAGATTGACGTTGTGACCACTCACGACGTGTACCGCTGTCCAGCCTGTCTCGGACAATTGGTAGAACAACCACAGTCTTTGAATTGTAAGCGCTGCGAAGTCATCTATCCGGTAAACGACTCGGTGAGTGATTTCGTGCGCGGTGCTTATTACGATCAGTTTGATGAGAACACCACACTTACTGACGAACACTTGCGCGCACTCCAGCGCGAGCTCGATGGTGCGTCAGCACGGATCAGTGAGTACTACGCTCCACTGCTTGCCAGATCCGGCAATCACCTATCTCAGCGAATTCTTGATGCTGGTTGCGGAAACGGAATCTCAGTCGATCTGCTGGTTCGAGACGGTTATGATGCGTGGGGAATCGACTCGTCCAGTTTGCGGCGTGCACAGTGGCGTGACCGCCAGCACCGGCATCGTCTTGCCGTCGCCGACGGTGCGAATCTCCCTTTTGACACGGGCTACTTCGATGTCGTTTTGTGTTCGGGCGTCATCGAACACGTAGGTGTTGAAGAGGGCGGCGGTGAGCAATACCGTGTTCGCACACTACCACATCGCGATGACGCTCGCCGGTCGTTTTTGTCTGGCTTATTACGGGTACTGACTCCCGGCGGTACTCTCTACCTGGACTTCCCCAATGGAGCGTTTCCCATCGACTTCTGGCACAACACGCGAGGAGGTTCCGCGCGCTTCCATTCAGTGCACGAAGGATTTCTTCCGACATTCGCCGAAATCAGGGACTTGGCGAGACAGGTCGATCCCAGAATCGTCGTGACACCTGTAAGCCCGAACCGCCGCCTGCGGTTCCAGCAGGTAAGAGCGCATTGGTATGGACGCGCTTTTGCGAAGCCGATGCAGCTCCTGTTCTTCCTGATGGATCATTCGCTTTATCTGTCGCGTTCACCCCTGAATCCTTTCCTCGTGGTCCGGCTCACAAAGCCCATGGCGGCACCTACGGCATCGTGACCGTGTGAGTTCCTGAAAGCATACGACCGCCCCCTCCGCTGGGAAACTCGCCGCCCTCGATACGGATCGTATGGGTACCCGCCGGAACGATCCCGTGAAGATCAATGGCAAAGCCGTGATAGCAATCCGGGGCCAGTCCGGCATTGCGAATATCACACCGCTGAACATTGGAAGCTTGCCAATTGTGTTGTGGCACGCCATCGACCCAAACACTCACAAACGTCGAATGATTCAACGGGCCGGCGGTCCCCCCGTTTGCCGCCGCATCGTTGCTTCCGGTATCCGGGTCATACGCCCAGGCGGTCGCAATCTTGGATGCCGATATTCCATCGAAGTTGCCATACAGGTTCTCCGGCGTCAACGTGACCGTACTCGCAGCGAGGTCGGACAGCAAGTCGCCTGCTGAGCCATTTCCAAACGCCACTTCGATGGTCTGGGGACCGATTGTTCCGTCTCCCACATGCCCAATTTCATTGCCGATAATTCCTGGGTTGTGAGCGACCAGGCTGCCTTTGGGAATTGCGCGTAATGACTGAACGGTAACCAATGTCGTCCGTCACGCGAGATGTTCCAATAAACGCCGCTCGAGTCCGGTGAATCGTCACCGGACGAAACCATAAACCAAGGGTCCCAACCATCGATGTATTTGACATCCACCGTCCCGGCACCACTAGTCACAACCGATTCCGGATAGATGCTTTCAGCATTTCCGAAGTTAACCCCGTCGGACGATGTCCGATGTTCGATCCGGCTTTCGTTCCACCAGGGTTGGTTAGTGTAATACATGTGATACACCCCATCCTTAAGAAGCACGCTCTGCTGTCCTGTGCCGTAACGTCCGTTATGAACGCTGCTGGTCACGATCGGGACGGGCGGCTGCGAAGCACTCGGATATTTGGTCCAGTTGATGCCGTCTGATGATCGCGCCAGGAATACGTAATTCGTCGCGATATTGTAATTCTCAGAAGGAGAACCCTCCCAATTGAGCGCCGTGTAGTACATATTGTATACACCGTTTACCTTGATCACCGACGGGTCGCACACGTGGACGTGATCAGGGCCCGACGGGTAGTCGTCGGTGCACAGGGATGCCGCTCCTCCCTCGCTGGGGCACAGGACGCGTTGTGAGGTGGCCCAGTCTATCAAATAGTGGATGAGATCGTTGTACGGGTTTCCATTGAAAGTTTCGCCTGCGCAGAACCAAATCCGTGTGACGCCGCCTGACCGATGATTGCCGGCGCATACTCGTACTGATTCGTTCGATCCAGTTGCTGACCTCGATGTAGGCTCAGCAACTGCCGTGTCCGCGATGCATGCGGCGGTGCGGCAATTCCGCACCGGACGACTCGACCTCGTGCTGGACGGCAACTTCGACGTCATGTCATGATGCGCGTCACATGCGCGCTAACGAATATACGCCACAGGCACTCGAGCAGTTGTTCCAGGCGCTCGGCGACCGCACGCGCGTGCGTCTTTTGAACCTGATGGCGCAGGGCGAAGTGTGCGTCTGCTTTTTCGTCGAAGTCCTCGGCGAGCCGCAGCCGAAGATCTCGCGGCATCTCGCCTATCTGCGCAGCGCAGGCCTGGTCGCCGCGCGGCGCGATGCGAAGTGGATGCACTACAGCATCACGCGCCCCGAGCATCCGACCGCGCGCCGCGCGTTCGACGCGATCGTGGCCACGTTCGAAGACGATCGCGAGCTGCAACGCGATCGCGCGATGCTGGCGAGAGCGTGCTGCTCGCCGAAAGTGCCGGAGCAGTTGCGGCGGGCGCCGCGACCCGCGTTCGCGGCGAAATAGGGTTTCAGGCCCGATGATCATCCTCGAGACGGAACGCTTGCTCTTTCGCGATCATGTGCCCGAGGACCTCGATGCCTTCGCCGACATGGAAGCAGATCCCGAGGTCCGACGATTCGTCGGCGGCCAGCCGAGGAGCCGCGCCGACGCAGAGCGGAAGTTTCGGAATACGTTCCTTCGCCCAGCCAGCGACCGGATGAGGCTCTGGGCCACTATCTTCAAGCCGGAAGGACGCTACATCGGCTACTGCGGCATTTATCCGCATCGCGACGAGTCAGGCTTGCATGTGGGCGAGGGCGTTCTGGCCTTTTACCTGGCACGACCCTATTGGCGCCGTGGTCTCGCGAGCGAGGCGGGCGAGGCATTCATTCGCTTTGGGTTTCGCGAGCTCGGTCTATCGCGCGTGGTAGCAAGCGTCGAGGTCGGGAACGATGCATCGGTCGCTGTGATCAGGAAGCTCGGCTTCCGTCGGATCGGCACGAGCTCTGCGGGCGCGCGAACATTCGATGATTTCGAGTTGCGCAGCGGCGCGTGAACAAGCTCAGCTCATCGTTTCCCAGGTCTTCTGCAGCACGATCTGGGTTTCCTCGGGCGGCCACACCGCGGCGGCGAGGTAGTAGTAACCGTCGCCGAGGCGGCGGGACTTCTGGGTGAGCTCGGTGAGGCTGCGGCAGACGCCCTGCCGGCCGCGGATGCTCGTGCGGTCGACGGTGTTCCCGGTGCGCTCGGCGATCCCCTCGTAAACGCGGATCTCGTCGAAGAGCTGATGAGTGGCTGCTGCCGATCTCATGATCGTCCGAACGATACCGCAAAGTGCTATCGTGCGCGAAAACTACGAGCTCCGTTCTTTCCCAGGTTTCATTCGGCTGGCGTACCCCGTCCAACTCTTTGAAAGAGGTTGGCACTACTTCAGCAGAGTCCGTTCTTCTGCACGCAGGGAGCTCACGATGTTCGACGACGTTCTCATCGAGTCGGCTGGCAAGGACAAGAAAAAAGGCGGATGGGTAACCGCCCTGATCTCCCTCGTCCTTCATCTCGGCGTGGTCGGTGCGCTGGTCGCGGCCGGCTACTACGTCAAGGAAAACCCGGAGATCATCGAGAAACCGATCTCGGCGTTCATCGTTGCGTCAGCGCCTCCTCCCCCGCCCCCACCTCCCCCGCCTGCTTCATCGACACCGAGCGGACAGACCAAACCGAAGGTCGAGATCCCGCAGGAAACGCCGCGCGAGCAGTTCCGTCAGCCCACCGAGGTTCCGCAGGACGTGCCGCAGGTCGCAGACACACCTTCATCGCAGGAAGATGAAGATGCGGGCGTCGCAGGCGGTGTGGTCGGCGGCGTAAAAGGCGGTGTGGTCGGTGGCGTCGTCGGCGGTGTGGTTGGCGGCGTGGTCGGTGGAACGCTGGGTGGTCAGCTCGGCGGACAGATCGGAGGCCAGGGCGACGTTCCGGTGCGAGTTGGCGGGAATGTGAAGCCGCCGACGATCATCACGCGCGTCGAGCCCGAGTACACCGAGATCGCGCGCAAGGCGCGCGTCAAAGGCATCGTCATCGTCGAAGCGGTCATCGATCGTCAGGGCAACGTGACCGAGGCTCGCATTCTCAAACCGCTGCCGATGGGACTCGATCAGGAAGCCCTTCGCGCAATCCGTTTGTGGAAGTTCAGGCCGGGAACGCTGAATGGACAGCCCGTCCCGGTCTATTACAACCTCACCGTCAATTTCCGGCTCGAATAGCGCACGGGCGCATCAATTAGAAGGGAGAAGTACAAGCCATGGAAGGGATGGAACACAGTTTCAGCATCATGGGGATGTGGGAGGCGATGACGTGGGTCGGTAAGGCCGTCGTCACCCTCCTGGCGCTGATGTCGATCTGGTCGCTGACGATCGCCATCGAGCGTTTGTGGCGATTCCAGATGGCGAAGAAGGAATCGCTCCAGGTGGCACTGGGTGTCACGCCGCTGCTCAAGCAGCACAAGCTCGCCGAAGCGATCGCCTTCACGAAGGACAAGAAGTTCAAGCACAGCCATCTCGCCAAGGTGCTGGCTGCCGGGCTGACGGAGTTTCAGTACCAGGCGTCGGAACAATTGCCGGACGATTTCGATCTCGTCGATTCCGGCAAACGTGCCATCGAGCGCGAGACGCTGATGACGACAGCGGAGATGAAGAAAGGTCTCGGTAATCTGGCGACGATCTCGACGACCGCGCCGTTCGTCGGACTGTTCGGCACGGTCATCGGCATCATCAACGCCTTCCGCGGCATGGCCATCTCCGGCTCAGGCGGACTCGGCGCGGTGTCGGCCGGTATCGCGGAAGCGCTCGCGACCACCGCGTTTGGCCTCTTCGTCGCCGTGCCCGCGGTGTGGATGTACAACTACTTCCTCAACAAGGTCGAGCGTTTCAACGTCGAGATGTCGAACGCCTCGTCCCAGCTGATCGACTACTTCATCAAGAACGAAGCGCGCGTGAAAGCGCGCGTGTAAGCGGAGGCGGCCATGGCATTCGGCGCCGGTGGAGGCAGTCCCGACGAGGTCAAGGGTGACATCAACGTCACCCCGCTCGTCGACGTCTGCCTCGTGCTGCTCATCATCTTCATGGTCGTCACGCCGATGCTGCAACAGGGCGTCGACGTGCTCCTTCCGAACGGTCCGCATGCGGAGAAGAAGCCGGGCGAGAAGGAAGACCTCACCATCTCGATCAAGCAGGACGGCTCGGTGTTCGTCGGCGACAAATGGATCCCCGACAAAAACCTGGCCACGTATCTGCGCGCGGAATATCAGTCCAATCCCGCACGCACGGTAAACCTCAAAGCCGACAAGCGCATCAACTTCGGCAAGGTGCGGCTGGTGATGCGCGCCGCGCACGAAGCCGAATTCACGCGCGTGGCCGTGCTGACCGAGAACAAACAGGCCGGCGGCGAGATGGCCCAGGGAAGGATGTAAGCGATGAGTATGTCAGCAAGCAGCGGATCGGGTGTCCGCTCCGAGATCAACATCACGCCGCTCGTCGACGTGGTGCTGGTGCTGCTCATCATCTTCATGGTGGCCATGCCGATTCTGCAGATGGGTCTCGACGTCGAGGTGCCGCCGAAAGTGGAGATGGCGGCGCCTCCACCCGACACGCAGCAGAACCAGCTCGTGATCACGGTCAAGACGGACGGCGTGTATCTCAACACGCAGAAGATGGCCGACGTGAAAGCGCTGCGCGACTCGATCGCGCGGCAGATGATCTCGCGCCCGACGGATCAGCGCGTGGTGTTCATCAACTCGGAAGACCAGTTGTCGTTCGACCGCGCGGTGCAGGCCATGGACGCGGCGCACGAGGCGGGTGCGGTGAAGGTGGGGTTCCTGACGGACGCGCCGAAATCGTAGATTTCTGGAGCGACGGGCTCTCAGCCCGTCGGCCCTCCGCGAAACAGGACGGGCTGAGAGCCCGTCGCTCCAGATGGCGGAGGCGTGTCGGAATCGAACCAACCTTTCGACGCTTCCGCGCCGAAACAACGGTTTTGAAGACCGCGGGAGCCACCAGACCCCATTCGCCTCCTCTCTGCTGCGGCGAGGAGCGCGGACGATAACACGGCTACAATCGCGCCAATGCCGTGGTGGTTCTTTCCTCTTGCCGTGTTCGCCATCGGTGCGGTCATCGGCAGCTTTCTCAACGTCGTCATCCACCGCTACCCGCGTGAGGAATCGATCGTCTTTCCGCCCAGCCGCTGCCCGCACTGCAGCGTGCCGATCAAGCCGTACGACAACGTGCCGATCTTCGCGTGGCTGTGGCTTCGCGGCCGTTGCCGAGACTGTCATGCGTCCATCGACATGCGTTACCCGCTCGTCGAGCTCGCGAACGCACTGTTTTACGTCGCCGTCTTTCAGCGCACCGGCCTGACGCTCGCGTTCCTGCCGGTCGCGGCGCTGATCTCGATGACGATCGTGTTGATCTACATCGATCTCGAGATCCAGATCCTGCCCGACGTCATCGACCTTCCCGGCGCCGCCCTCGGCCTGATCATCGGCGCCACGCACCTTGGCGCGCTTGCTCCCGAGCTCGTGCTGTCGAAGACGCTGCTCGAGTCGGTCGCCGGGGCTGCCGTGGGAGGGGGTGTGCTGCTGGCGATCGGCCTCGCGTACAAGCTCGTGCGCAAGATCGAAGGGATGGGCCTCGGCGACGTGAAGATGATGGCCATGCTCGGAGCGGTCCTCGGCTGGATGCCGCTCTTTCCGCTACTGCTTTTCGCGGCGCTCTCCGGTTCGGTGGTGGGACTGGTCGTCGCCATGAAAAATCGCGGCGCGAACGGTTTGCAGATCGCGCTGCCGTTCGGCGTCTTTCTCGGCCTCGCGTTCCTGATCGTGCTCTTCTTCGGCAACCAGCTCTCCGACGCGTACGCGCACCTGCTCCTCCTTCCGCTCCCCGAATAAGGCCGTACACTTCTGCGCGTGCCTCGCTCTGAACGGCCATCGCGTCCGCTGGCGCGCGAGATCCGACTGCTCATCGGCACGCTGATCTGCCTGCTGACCGTGTTGATCGTGGCGTTGTTCGCGGTGGCGATGTCGATCCTGCAGTTCGATCGCGTCACTGTCGCCGCCGACGAAACCGCGCGTGCGATCGCGCCTCTCGCGGCAACCGCATCGCGCAGCGATCTCACCGCGCGTCTCGACCTCCTGCGCGCGGCCAGCGGCATCGGCCGCATCGAGGTCTATCGCGGCAACGAGATCTTCGCCGCTTCCGGCACGGTCATGCCCACCGCTGAAGTGCTGACGCGACGCGTGAGCGGCGGCCGCGTCCTGCTCTACTTCGACGTCTCGACGTGGGCAGGCGGGCGAAGGACGGGGTTGGTCGTGGCCGCGCTGGCGACGATCGCCACGATGGCGGGACTGCTGGTGTTCATCCTCTACGTGCCGAAGTTCGTGCGGCCGGTCGAAGAGATGCTCGACCAGGCCAACCGGCTGCGCGACAACACCAGAGGCGATCACGACGCGCGCTATCTCGTGCAGACGTTTCGCGAGGCAGTCGAGCAGATCCAGCAGCAGTCGCAGGAGATCGACCAGCTCCGCGACGCCGCCGCGACGCGCAGCCCGAACGTGTCCGAGATGGCGCGCGCGCTCAACCGCAACTTCAGCTCCGGCTTTCTCGCGCTCGATGCATCCGGCGCCGTCGTGGCCATCAACGACGCCGGCCGCGAGATCCTCGGCATCACCGCAGATCCGGTCGGCAGGAGCGTTGCGGCCGGCGCGTTTCCGCGCGCGTTCGCCGACGTCGTGCGAACGTCCATCGAAGCGCGCGCGGCGCTGACGCGCCGCGAAGTGCTGCTGGAGCCGAGCGGGACGCTGATCGGCATCACCACGGTGCCCATCGAAACGGACGGCGCCTTTCTCGGACTCTTCGCGCTCTACACGGACCTGACGACGTTCCGCGCCATGGAGGCGCGGCTGCGCGATCTCGAGGCGCTGGTCGGCCTGGGCCAGATGTCCGCCGGCATCGCCCACGAGTTTCGCAACTCGCTCTTCACGATCCTCGGCTATCTGCGGCTCGCACAACGCGAAGGTCCGGCGGACGAGCAACTGGCGAAGGTGCGCAACGCGGAGACCGAGGCGAAGAAACTCGCGTCCGCGGTGGACGCATTGCTGAACTTCTCCAAGCCGCTCAAGCTGGGATCACAACGTCTGTCGCTCGACGCACTGACGTCGGATGTGATGGAACGCTTCGCCTCGGCGAATGAAGACATCTCGTTTCACACGGAAGCGGCACAACCGATCGAGATCAACGGCGATCGCGAGTTGCTCGGGCGCGCGCTCGAGAACGTCGTGCGCAATGCGGTCGACGCGGTGCGGCAGCGCCATTTCTCGAACGGCGGTCGTGTCGAGGCGATCGTGACAGCCGAGCCGAATCCGCGCGTGGTCATTCGCGACAATGGCATCGGACTCGACGCCGATCAGGCCGCGAGCGTGCTGCTTCCCTTTCAGTCGATGAAAGCAGAGGGGTTCGGGCTGGGGCTTCCGCTGGCGCGGAAGATCGTGCTCCAGCACGGCGGAACGCTCACGATCAGCGGTACGCCCGGAGAGGGCGCGGCCGTGGTCATCGAGCTGTTCCCGTGATCATGGGACCTTGGACGGGGTGATCTTCACATTCCCCGAACCCTGGACCTCGACCGTGTACCGATTGAATGCGACCGAGGTGTTGTCGACGCCGAGGATCACCGACGTGGCGGCGGAAGGCGTGCCGTTGCGCGTCAGGATCACCGTGTAGACGGCGCCACCCATCAGGTCGACGCGATTCAGATTCTTCCAGCGGATATCGCCGTTGGGAGTGGGCCGGCCGGTCTCGAGGATCGGGATCCACGTGCCGGCCGCGTTTTGCTGCGCCATTGTGTAACGCTCGTTTGCAGGATCGAGAGTCATCCGGAACTGATTGCGCGTGCTCACTGCCTGGCTGCGGAGCATGCGCAGCGACGCCGCGATCTCGCTGGCGGCGCTGCGGATCCGGTATTGCGGCATGAGCTTATTGAATGCCGGCAGCGTAATGAGCGACAGGATGCCCATGATGGCCACCACCGTCAGCAACTCCGGCAGGCTGTAACCGCGCTGGTTCGCTCGTCTCATGGCATCCTCACTACGGCACGCTCTTCATCGAGAAAATCGCGGTCTTGGTCGGCAGCGACCATGGCCAGTCGGGCAGGCCACAGAGGCTGCCGTGGTCGCCGTTCGAATTGTAAATGGCGACCGTGTCGCTGTTGACCTTATCGTCCATGTTCACCTTGTGCTCGGAAATCAGCATTCCAAGCACAGCTGCCTGCGACTCGGCTCTGTACTGTTCGTGGGCGGCCATGACGCCGGCGTACGAAGGCTCGTCCAGATTGTTCAGGCACTGGTTGTTCGGCGCGCAGCAGTTCGAGTGGTGAAAGATGTCGCGCCCGGACAGCCACATGACGCGGTTGCTCAATGCCGGTGCCCACGTCGTCGACGAGTGCAGGTGGATCGAGCCCGCTGTGATGACGGACATGGTGGAGCTCATGTTCCCGTGCTTGTAGAACGCACCGTCGATCAGGACGGTCGCTCCGGCCTGTGTGCCGGTGATGGTGAAGAGATATTTGGCAACGCGAACCTTGTTGAACGGCATATCGGCATTGTCGGTCCTGCCCGCCGCATCGACGCCATCGAGGCCGGGATCAAGCCAATCGTCGGCTGGCGTGACGTCGAACGTGGGCGTCCCGGCACCGCAAGATAGCGGCGCGGTGTTATCGCAGAAATCCCACTCGTTGTACGTCAGGTCCCACTTGTACATGTGACCGACATCCGAGGCCAGGCGCTTTCCCTTCATCGCACGAGGAGTCCCGGCAGTGCCCTGGTTGTACTCGAGGTTGTAGTCCTCGCACAACGACAATTGGTTTACGCCACACGGCTCGGCGGACACGCCGGTTTGTGCATTGGAGATGTTGTCGTTGTCGAGGTCGTTGTTCCAATGCAGATCGAGCGGACCGGCCGTCAGCAGGTAGTACTTCTGCAGGCCGGAGGTGGTGGTCGGTTTATAGGCGAGGTCCCACGGATTGATCTCTGGTGAAGTGATCTCGGGCTGACCGCCCGCCGCGCCGGCACCGGAGCCGCCGGTGGCCGTGCCGGTCGCCGTGACGATGGGCTGGTCGCCGGCGTCGGTGCCCACGACCGGGCCTGTGGTGATCGTGCCATTGGCGTGGATCTGCTCGCATCCGTCGCCGCACAAATTGATATTGAAGGTAACGTTGCCGTTGCCGAGCACGGCCGGCTTTTTCGTCAGATCGCCGATGACCGCTTCAACGACCTCTCGGGCCACGACCTGCGTCTCAGCGGTGTCCGCATATTTCTCGGCGGTGACTCGTACGGTCGTAATGCCATAAGGAACCCCGCCGACCGACGGCGGGCCATAGAAGGAGATGTCGACGATCTTTCCGGGATTGAGATTCACGTCCGTACCGGGGTCCTGGATCAGAGCGTTGATCTTGTCGAGCCAGCAATCGGCGCCGACGTCGGTATCGTCGGCGGGGTTGATGCAATTGAATTTCAGATCGTATTTATCGCTGGCTTCCACGTTACTGTAAGTACCGCCGAAGACCGATCCCCAGTCCGTCGAAAACGGCCCGCGGAAAAAACCATTGTTCGCGCCGGTATAAAGCGCCGGCGAATACGGGCTGCGATCTGCACGGAAAATTCCGATGCCATTGAGAATGGGCTCGGCCGCGGCGGAAGTCGTGCCGTAATAGTCCCAGGCCGAGCCGGCCGTGGTGCCCGCTTTGAACACCGGCACGAGGGCGCGGTCCGCCGGATCGGCGAACATCATCTGCACGAGGCGCACACCACCTTCGGCGACTGCACGGGTCTGCAGCGTGTCCCGATAAACCACCGCGCTCCGCTCTTCCGTGCCGGTGAAGGCCACCATGGCCAGTCCGAGCGTGGAGAGGACGAGAATCACCACCACGGTGAGGATGAGCGCCGCGCCGCGCTGGCGCGCGAACCGTTTCACTCTGCGGTCGCTCTTTGGGTCATTCCGACGCACGTTCATGATCCTCTCCGTCCTAATTGTTCGGCGCGATGGACGACGTCAGGATGTCGTCCGCGACAAGGTCTGGTGGCGTACCGTGACGGGCGATGATCGATACCCAGGTCGTGCCGACCATCTGGTGTGAGTAGACGATCTCGAAGATGTTCGATGTCGCGCCGGCGTTGATCGTAATCGGCGTCGTCAGCGGAACGGTCGAACCGCTCGTGACCACCAGACTGGTCGTGTTCACGGCAGCGTTGTAGTTGACGCCCGTAAGCCGGGTATTGGTGAAGTTGGTGCCGCCGGTCCACGTGAGCTGCAGCGACCGGACGATGACCGGCGTCAGGCAGTTGTTCGTGGCCCGGAACTGCAGACGCTTCCTGCGGTCCGCGTTCGCGCCGCCCGTGGGCGCGAGCAGCGGCGTTCCGCTGAGCGTCAGTCCGCAGGTGACCGTCTCCACGATGAAGGTCCGCGTGACCGGCGTCGAGAGGCAGCCGTCCACGTCGCCCCATGCGGACAAGGTATAGACGCCATCGTCGAGCGACGACGCGTCGAATGTGGCGAACGTGAACGGAGAGGCGCTGTCCGTATAGCTGTAGACCACGTCCTGCGCAGGCGCCGGACCGCGGACCTCGACGGTGGCCGCGTCCCATTGCGCCCCCGCCGCCGGCTGGAATGACAACTGCGGCGTGAATCCCGTTTCGTTGGGCAGTTCGATGACCTGATTTTCTGAGGGCGCGATGATCGCGACAGAGTGGTTTGCCGGCGTCGAGCAGGTCACGTAATACCAGTCTGACTCACTCTCGCGGTCCGTGTCTCCGAGGGCAGCGCATGGATATACGGCGATGACCCGGTACCGGTACTTCACCGGCTGCCCACTTTCTGTCGCCGGCAGGGATACGGCCGCGGTCATCGCCGTCCTGTCGTATTCCTGTGTAATGCCGTCGTTGGTCCATGTACCGCTGCCATTCAGCTCTTTCTGCCGCTGCAGACGATACATCGCGGTGTAGCTGCGCGTATTCGTGGAATCGCGGAACACATGCGTCCAGCCCAGACGGAAGTTCCAGAATCCGCCAGAGAGGGTCACGTTGCCGATCGGCACGGGCGCCGCCGGGACTGCGGGCTCCAATCCCGAAGCCGCGATGAATTTCGCGGTCGTACCCATCGCCGCCGACGCGTCCGGCGAGGCGATATTCTCAGAGTCGTACGTCTTCACACGATAGTGATACTCGGCGCACGGAGCGGCGGTGTTGTCTGTAAACGAAGGAGTCGCCGGCGTTGTGTTCGGCATTCCGGGAACCGACGTAATGCCATCGACGCGGTTGGTGGCGTCATTCGGAGTGAAGCCCGGCGCTGCGTTCCATGCGCCGTTGCGGTAGACGCGGTAATCCTTGACGTCAGGCGCAGCAGTGCTCCAGGGTGGCGTCGGCGCCGACGCACCTGGCGTCGTTCCCACCGATGTGCACTGGCTCGCGCCCGCAAGAGCGTAGCCGGTGGCGCTGGTCTCCACTGCATCCCACGACACATCCATTCTGTTTGTGCCCGTGAGCGGTCCGGCCACGTTCTGCGGAACTCCGGGGACACTTTGAGCGTCGTCGTGTTCGGCGGTCTTGGTCACGGAATCGGTCCAGGTGCTGAACGAGCCGTTCTTGTAGCCGCGGACGGCGAACACGAACTGGCGTTCCAGCGCTTCCGGGTCCTTGAAGAGCATGAACGTCTGATTTGTGGTTTCGTTCTCGCTGTAGGCCGGGGCCACGGACGATTGGATGCTCACCTCGTAATCGACATTGGCTGTCGGCGACGCCTCCCACGTGAGCCAGTAATGCAGGTGGTGGCCGACGCACACCGTGAAACGCGGCGGCGGCTCGATTACTACCGCCGGCTGCATTGCGTGCCGTGATCCTTTCAATCCGAGGTTAACGGAGAGGATTTCCTGCGACAGGCGGAACTTGCGCTTGTTCCGCGTGGCCGTCCCCTCGGCCGGCGCCTCGGCCCAATCGCTCCCCGTGGGAGCAGGCGGGACGTTCGTCCAATTCGTCGGATCGGTGTACCCGAAGTCCGCGCGATCGGCCATGGTGATGATGTCGACGCCGATCTTTCGGATCAACTCTCGCTCATCGCGCTCGGTGTTGGCCGAGCCGTCCGTCGCATCCGTGATCGCGTTGGTGCCGTCTGCTTTCGAATACGTGAACGCGAGCCGGAAAATATTCTCGGCGATGACCTGCTGTTGCGGAGCCGTGCTGTTCGGCAGCCACGTGATGCGGGACAGTTGGTACGGAGGATCGGTCTGCTGTGCGAGATTGAGCGCAGCCACGTAAATCGTGCTGGTCTCTTCCCCCGGGATCGGAAGCGTGGTTCCCTTGATCGCGTCGCGTTTTCCGTCGGAGGAGGTCAGATCGGCGATCAGAGCCAACGGCTGCGTGTTGGCGCCGGGAGTGGAAGCGGTGATGCTGCCCGGTTTGGTCAGCACGTACGCCACGATCTCGTCGTTGTCGGTGGTGACGATCGGAAAATTCGCGTCGCTCTCGAGCGTCGGCTCGCCGCTGCGGCCCAGCACCTGCTGGTTATCGAAATCGCCGCGCACGACGATGGCCGACTGCCAGGCGCCTTCGATCTGTTCGTCCGGCACGTTCGACCGGCCGCGCGGGTTGTAATTCGCGCCGGCATCGCGGAGGGTCTCGTGCATGCGGTCCATCGCGAACCGCGCATTCTGCTGCTGGATCGTCGCGGAGTCGGTGGCCTGATAGGCCTTGGTGGCCTGCTGATACAGCGCGAGCGCCACCAGGAAGACCACGGTGAACACGAGCAGCGCCACGAGGGTTTCGACGAGCGACATGCCTCGCTGCCGGGAACTGCGCCGATTGCTTTCGAGCCGTTGCATCGTGTTGCTCCTCGTTAGGTGGTGATGCTGCGCACGTTGAAGGTCTGAAGGCGGACGGTGCGCCGCCGGTTGCCGAACTCGATCCACGACACCTCCACGACCACGCGCACGGTGGCGGCGGTGTTGAATGAACGCGCCGAAGGCGTCTGCGGCATCGGGGTCATGGTCACCGTCAGCGATGCCGCGTTGCTGGCCCCGGCGGTGGGAAGCTCGCTGTCGCGGAGAAGCGCGCGCCACTTGTTCTGCTCGATCGCCGCAACGGTCGAAGCTCCGTTCTCGGCCGGCGTGACGGAGGTGTCGATCTTGTTGTTGGCGATCTTGTCCCAGGAGATCGTGAGCGGCGTCGTCTCCGTGCCGGCGGCACCCATGAGCGTTTGCGGCGATGCGATGTTCGCGCGCTCCAGCACCGCCTGCGCGAGGATGGTCGCCTCCGTCATTTTCTTGCCGCCGTACGCGCGGCGTACGCCCTGCGTGACCAGTCCGAACATCGCCAGCAGGATGATCGACAGCAGCGCAGTAGCGACGAGCACCTCGGCCAGACTGAACCCTCGAGACCCGCGTTTGCGTTCGTGCATCATGGAGCGACCACCAGAGCGACGGACGTGCCATGCGCCGCTTTCCGCCGTAACTCCTTGTCTTCTATGATCTTCGGCGTCTCCCCTCACGGGATGGGGATTCTAGCTCCGCCAAAGTTGTTACTTTTCGTATCACTGCGGCAACGATCGGGCGGCAAAAGCTTTTGACACCTCGCCACCGCACCGACAACACGTAACTCACTGCACCTGCTGCACTTCTGTGTGAGGCAGGCCGCGTCACGCCATTCGCTTCTCCGCCGGCCCGGAGGAACGAATGAAAAACAGCCAGTCCGGCCAGACCCTGATCGAGCTCGCGATCGCCATGAGCGTGATCGCCCTCATCGCCACCGTCACATCCAACGTTCTCGACAGCGCCCGCCGTGGCGTCTCGCTCGTCGCGGCGACCTCGGAGCTGCGCAGCATCTTCCACGAGGTGCGGATGATCGCCATCGCGCGCAACTGCAACGTCGGCGTGAAGTTCAACGCGCACGAGAAGGACTGGACGTGGACTGTCTACGCCGACGGCGACGGAGACGGCATCCGCAACGACGACATTCAGCGCGGACGCGATCGTCAGATCCAGCGCGCGAAGCGGTTCGAGCACCGCCCCGCCGTCATCGGCGTGCCGCCAGGCGATGTGCCCGATCCGCTGGCGCCGGGCAAAAAACTGCGCGACCGGCTGCCGGTGCGCTTCGGGACGTCGACGATCTGTTCGTTCTCTCGCGATGGCGAAGCCACGAACGGCTCCATTGTGATCACCGACGCGAAGCACGCCGTCATCGTGCAGATCAGCGGCGGCGCGGGCCGCGTCGGGGTGCTGCGCTGGAACGGCAAACGCTGGACGAGCGGCGTCTGAGCCAGCGCGGATGTATCATGAAGTTCCGTGGTCCTGCGCGTTCCCTGAATCACAGGAGGTGTCTGATGCGCCGGCTTGCACTGTCAGTTTGCCTGTGTCTCTTGCTGCTGCCGTTCGCGGCGTTCGGCGCGAACGTGACTGTCGGTTGTGCCGGCGGGACCCCCGGTACGTACGCGTCGATCAACGCGGCGCTCGCGGCCGTCGATTCGCAGGGGCCGAACACGATCACCGTTTCCGGCACCTGCACCGAGAACATCGTGCTCAATCAGCGCGAGCGCCTCACGCTGCAGGGGGCCGCGGACGGTGCCACGATCCTATCGGCAGCGCCATTCGCGACGACTATCGAAGCGCGGAACTGCGGAGGACTCACGCTCAGGAATCTGACGGTCAGAGGAATCAACCGCACCGCGCTGGCAATGTTCACGGGCACGACGCCGACCATCACGGGAGCGACGCTCGAGACGACAGCAGGCGGTCTCGCGCTCGACCTCGTGGGCATTTCGGACGGAACGATCGGCGGCGTCAACGTTGCGGACGCCGTCACGGTCCGCGGCGGCGCGCGCTGCGTTGCGTGCAGCGCTTTCTTAGCCGGCGGAGTGACGCTCGAGAACAGCACGCTGGCCGGCCTGTCGGTCGATGCGGGACGCGTCTCGTTCTTCGGTCAGCGGCCGAGCACACCACCGGCCGGCCAGCCGAACGTCGTCCGGAACAATTTCAACGGCATCGTGGTGACGAACGGCGGTGCCGTCGTGATGGACAACGTCAACCGCGTGGAAAACAACGGCGCGAGCGGCATGCTGCTCATCGGCGGACATGCCACGATCAATGGCGGCACTCTGCCGGACGGGACGCGCTTCGGAACGACGTTTGAGAACAATCAGCGAAACGCCGTCTCGGCTCTGGAAAACTCGCAGTTCCGAGCGAACGGCGCGACGAAGTTCCTGAACAATGGTTCGCTGTCTGTCGAGTTTCACGCGGGCATCAGCGCCACGCACTCCTCGGTGGTCGCGTTGACCGGCGGCGAAATCACCGGTTCCGTCGGGCCCGGCATCTCGTCGGACTCCAATTCCACCATCCGCCTCAGCGGCACCGTGATCAGCGGGAACTCGGAAGAAGGCGTACGCCTGCTGCACGGATCCGTGTTCGAGTCGCTGGCGGGAACGAACATTTCCGCAAACGGAGAAGGATCGGTCACCTGCGACGCGACTGCGATCGTGTTCGGCGACTTCACCGCCATCGCACCGTTCGAGTGCGAGAAGAAAGAGAAGACGGTCAGGTGAACGCGGCGGCGCGCGCGGAGGCGCGCGCCGTCGATCAGCCGCGGGAGCTGCGCGGATCGTCGCCGTACGTCGACTCGTACTCCATGTTGCCGTCTTTTTTGTGCACCTTCACCTGGCTGGGCTCTTCCTTTTTCGCGCGTGCCTTCGCTGCGCGTTCGGCCTCATCCTTGGTGTCGTGCTCTTCGCGGAACGAATCGTCCTTCTCGCGGACGACCAGCCATTTCGACTGATCGGAGTTCGGGGTCACATGGTAGACAGTGCGGTTGCTTGCCATTCCTTCACCTCACGTGCACGAAAATACATGTGACGTGCCAGAAGATCAGGGCGTATCGGCGCCCGACTGCGCGATCATCAACGTATAGCCGTCGGGATCCTGCACCCGGAACTCGCCGGCCGGCAGGTACTCCGGATAGGAAATCGCGCCTGCACTGATCCCAGCCGCCAGCAACTGGCCGCGCAGCGCCGCGAGATCCGCCGCGTACAGATAGAACAGAACGTCCTGCGTGCCTGGATCGATCGGGCGCGCTGTTCGGGCCAACATCAGGTTCGGCCCGCGTTTCCAGTCGGAAGCAGTCGGTGCATAAAGCCACGCCCACTGCATCGGTCCTTCGGCGGGGACGAAGTTGCCGACGTCGAAACCGAGCAAGCCGTAAAACGCGGCTGAACGTTCCACCTCGGCGACGTGGATCATGGCCACGAGTGCGCTGATCGGAGCGGGTTGCGTCGTCATGGTCATCTTGCTCACATCACCAGCTTAATCCACGCCGCTGTAAAGAGGTGCCACAACGGTCTACGGCACACTCACATCCTTGAATGTCACGGTGATCGAAACACCCGGTACGTGAATGGCCCGACCCACGACTGTCCGGTTTTGTTCGCCCATAAGTTCATGAACACTCTCCCGGGCTGAGTCGGCCACTTGGGATCGCCCGTCCGTAAACGTTTTCACATAAAGGCCCGAGGCCGAGCCATCACGTGTGTAATTCACAACACGCTGCTGCCCGCGCAGACCGAGCGACAGGTATTCCGTCCAGTTCGACACCTGTGCGTGCCCCGGCCGCGTGCCTGGGGCTGTCGGCGCGGTTGCCAGACGCGTGAACGCCGCCGGCCCGCTCTGCGGCAGCGCCGTGAGCACATCTCCAGGATCAGCGGTTTCGACAGGCCGGGCCAGAAAGTCGTACTGCGTGTACTTACTCCGGCCATTCGCATCGGTCGTTTGAAGTACGACGCCGGACGCGCAATCCGTCACGGTGCTCACCAGATGGCCAAGCGGATTCCTAACGGACGATTTCAGCGTCGACGCCGGGCCGCAGAGCGAAAAGTCCGGTGCATGAGTGGTGACGCCCCCTTTGGGATCTCTGACCGTATGCGTGGCGCCCGAGTCGAAGTAGCGCGTTTCGGTGGAAACGCTCCTGGTGGCACTCACCCGCTCCACAATGGTCGTTACGTTGCCGCGAGGAGTCCCGGCGCGGGTTGGGTCGAGAACAGCGCTCGGCCGCCGCGATGGCGTGAGGGGAAACTCATCGTAGCGATAGGAGGTCTCCGTCACAGGATCGACGCTATCGCGATCGTACAGACGCGTAGCAGTGACGAGGTTCAGAATGTTTCCGGCGGGGAAGGTCTCGAAAGCGTGTATAGGCCGTCCCCGTCCGCATCAACGGCTTCGTGCCGCCGGTGCATCCCATGGCCGTGACGTGTCCGCCGAATAGACACGTTTCGGTGGCAGCTTCTGTATTGCGAGACTCCGTGCCGCTCCCAGGATCGATGTCGACCGTGCTGCCATGAACAAAATTCGTCGTCGTGGCCAGACCGTCACGAATGGCGATGGTTTTCGTAGAGCGGACATTGCTCGTGATCGCAAAAGGCGAGGCCACAGCCTTCACGACGTCGAAGTCGTAATACGCCTCGGCGCTCGCGGGGTCGACGTTGTACATCGCGGCGACCAATGCGGAGCCGGACCAGGTCTCCTCGCCCACCGTCCAGCCATGCGGAAAGGGATCGAATGAGGGTGGTGCCGAGATTCGCTGATCGTCCGGGTCGAACGCCCGAGGCACAGCGCGGACGATGGTTCCTCGCTTGATCACGGCGAGGTTGGGCTGCGTAACCTCCGACCAGACTTGTGCGCAGGCGAGCGGCCCGCCGTCGGCTGCGCCGAGGCGGTCATAGCTGCATGTAGGAAAGCGTGCCGGGTCGAGCGTTCTGCGTGAAAAACTGAATAGCGACGGGTGGCCAGCGTTGGCCAATCCGTCGGGATGGATCCGCTCGATCGTGCGACCTCGCGCTTGCATTTTGTGGACGTCGTCCGTCCACATGTCGCCGCAGAGCGACGACGACTCCAAATGATTGACGAGCGGCGCCACCGCCTCGGCATAAGCCATGTTGGTTGTCGGATCGCCATATTCGAAGTGCTGGACGGCGCCTCCAGGCTGAAATGCATGAGTGAGATTTCCCCACGGACCGTACTGGAACCGATACTGCCGTCCATCGGGGACCGTAATCGAGTCGACGAGTTGCACGCGGGAAGTGCCGCACGACTCCGCTGCACCATCGCTCCTGCGCCGGCAGGTGATGTCGGGCCAGATCGCGGCGAAGTTCACCTCCATTGGTGTAGCACGCCAGTTGACGGTGTAACGGAGGGGCGCGGCCGCTCCGATGGAAGGAAGATCAACGGATCTCAGACGCTGAAAGCCGAATTCATCGCGATCGAATGTCAGAACGGTTGCGCGTCCCTGCGGGTCCGTCGTCGTCTGCGTGGTGCTTGTGAAGCGGTACGTGGTCACGTTGCCGTTGCGATCGGTCACGCGAAGGTCGCGCGTGAGATCTTCAGCGGTACAACTCGCGCGAAACGGAGGCGCAACGTTCAGTGACGGTGAGAACGGGTCGCCGCTGTCGGGAGCGTGGAACTCTTCCGTCGATCCGTCCGCCCAGCGAACGAGAGGCCTGCACTTATCGGACACGTCCAGCGCCGCATTACCGTCCGTCGACCAGTAGTGGTCCGGTTCAATTGCCGGAAGCGGTGTCCTCGTCGAGCAGCTGCCCTCGGTCCACGTAGACATCCTGGCCACCTCGCCAGGGCGTTCGAAGAACGGCGTCTCCGTGCCGTCGGGGCCGATGTAATGATAGCGATAGACATACCGGGCGGTGTGCTTGCTGCAGGAGTCGAGTGTCGGCTCCACGTATGTCCGTACGGCGCGGCGTGTGAGCCGGCCTTTCATCCACAGCTGTTCGGCTGCGAAAATGATATTTCCGGTCGATGCGCTCGCGGAGGAAACGTGCGTGGACCAGCCCGACCGCGCACTGAGGGAATTGTAAGGTGTGCAGGTGACGCCGGGCCTGGGATTGGTGGCAGTCGGAATATTGTTTTCCGTCTTGATGCCGACGGTCATCCTGACGTCCCCACCGCGGAAGAGCAGACGGGCCGGCCCCATGTCCAGCTTGAACGACGGCTGGTTCCCGAGCTGATAGAACGTCGCTTCGCGCTGCACGGTCTTTCGCTCTGCCGGAACGACATGCAATCGCTCGGTGTCGATCTCCGTGCTCCGGTACAACGAATAGGCGCGAGCCCAGTAATACTGATCCTGCGTAGCGGCGTCGCGGGCAATATGCTCCTTCCTCGCGGTCTCCCGGAGCCTCGCCGCTTGTCTTTCCTGGTATGTTGGAAAGTAAAACGGCGGGATCTGGATGCCTTGTGCCGCCAAGGGAACCGTCAAGCTCCCGGCAATGATCAGCGCCGCGATTCCCGTGACGAGGTGCCGCGGCAGGGTCCTCCTGACGTTTGTCTTTTCGTCTTCGCTGGTCATGCTCATTGCCTTCATGCTGCCTCTCCGATTTCTCGCGGCCGGCGGCGGATTGGTAGTGACGTGCGGAAGGACTGTCTAACGCAGTTGCGATGGGAACAAGGCCGTACTGGTCCCATCGACACGCCTGCGGCCATGCTTCTGCCGGGTGTTGCACGTGCTACCTGCCGGTGCGTTCGGCCGGGCTGCGACTGCGATGAATCCGACGCGCACCGCTACACCTATCGCTTGGCGGCGTTCGTCAGGTGACATGGCCGCTGCGGCGAGGTCGGCCGCAACGAAAAACGGGAGGCTCGCGATTGCTCTTCGCACGTGAGCACCGTATTCGTGTTGAGCGCGATGCGGCGATCACGCAATGTGCACGCATAGCCCCGGATTAGCGGCGGGTCGCCGAATGACACCGTTTGGGCGTCACGTTCCAGTAACGTTTGAAGATTCGCGCGAAGTGGCGATTGAAGGCCTGGTCCTGCTGACCGTCGCCCAGATCATGTCGATGCAGTGCCCACGTGAGCGAGCGATTGCACGCAGTCGGCGCGATGAAAACGCGCTCCATGAGCGCTCTGTTGGCTCGCTGCGCATCGCCCCGAGGTAGCCCGCGAGGTCGGCGTTCGTTCCTCGCCGATGGCGAGTCAACGCCGGCTTCGCTCAGCAATCGCATTTCGCGCGAACTTTCGAGCGTCATCATCGGGTGGCGCCGTCGCAGTCGTCGCTCAGCACACGGCGCTAATTCCGCGCTATGTGCGCATCGCTCGTGCTCGACGTAGCCGCCGGATCCTCCCTATGATGAAAAGATGCGGATAGCGATCGCGATGCTCTCTCTCATCGCTGCGAATCATGTCGCGGCGGCGAATCAGTACGACATGACGGTGCGAGTCGATGCCGCGAAGCGAACCATGAGGGTGGAGGGGCGGGTCACCTTCATTGCCGGAGACGGCTTCCACCTGATCCTGAGCAAACGAATGCGGAACGTCCGTTTCGAGCTCGTGGAGCCGGCCGGATTGGTCGTTGATCACCGGGGATCGCATGAGCGAGGGGGGAACGCTGTCTGGACCTTCCGCACCGGAAAGCGCGATTCCGAAGGATCGCGAGTCACGATGGCGTTCGGCTACGACGGATCTGGTGAAACCACGAACCAATACCACATCGGCCCGGAGGTTTCATTCGCATCAGCGTTCGGAACGGACTGGTATCCAGCCGTTGACACGAGCGAGGCGCGCGGGGTCGGTCGATTGCGATTTTACGTCGAGCCGGCACACGACGTCGTTGCGAGCGGGCGGCGCGTCGCCGATCGTCG
>DASPNA010000010.1:0-32367 GCA_035626775.1 Thermoanaerobaculia bacterium | reverse complement strand
GCAACGCCAGCCAGCGATCGTCCACGACGGTGCCGTTGTCGATGACCTGGGCGATGAGGCGGTATTCGGGCTGGCCGTAGGTGCGGGTTTTTATGGTCGTCTTGCCCGTGTTCGTGACCTGGATGCCGCGTGGAGTGAGTTTGGCGGTGAGTTGGGGGAACAGCGGGATTGTTGCTGGTTGCTGGTTGCTGGTTGCTTGGGCCGTGTCGTGTAAGGCTCGTTTGTAGCCTTCGACGCATTTGTCGAGCGTTGCGTTTTGCTCGAGCCAGCTGCGCTGGGCTCGCGCGGGGTCCGGCAGCTCCGTCGTGAAGAATTCGAGGAGTCGCTCGCGCTCCGTCTCGAACGGCACTTTGGAGACGATGCCGTCGGGGAGCTCCGCGAATTGGGCGTAGTCGCTCACCGCGACTGGTTTGCCCGCATCGAAGGCTCGGATGAGGGTGCCGCTGGTCTCGCCGGCGCTGGGGTATCTGAGGTTCACGAAGCGGTCGGCGGCGGCGTAGTAGGCGGGGAAGTCTTCGTCGGCGACGTAGCCGGTGAGGACGATGCCCTCCCCGCGCAGCGACTCCACGTCGATGTTCGGGGCTGGCTCGCCGACGATCAGCAGTTTGAGGTGCGGGTCCCGCGCCGCTTTGAAGGTCTCCAGCACCACCTCCGCGCGTTTGGCCGACGTGAGGAAGCCGAAGAAGCCGATCACGCGGTCTTCCGGGTGAAAGCCGAGACGGGCGCGCAGGGCCTGGCGGTCGAAGGTGCGGGTCTCCCGGACGTACGGGTGCGGGACGACGTGGATGGGCGTGGTCACGCCGAACGACAGCAGGCGCTCCTTCGCGTACTGGTTGTGGACGATCACGCTCTTCGAGCGCTGCGCGACTTCCACCGAGGCAGGGAGGAGGAAGTTGCCCATCTCGCTGTGCAGCCCGGCGGCGCGTCCTCGCGCCCATGCAGCACCGGCGGGACCATGGCTGGCTTCGAGCGCTGCGACGTAGCCTTCGGCGTCACCACGGGCGAGCGTCAGCTCGACGATGAGGTGATGGAGCACGAGATCGTGCAGCACGACTGCGCCCGGCTCGCGCATCGCCTCCCGGTACATGACCTCGTGATGCGGGTTGTTGCCTAACTGGTAGATGACGTGGTCGTAGTCCTCGCGCCGGTAGCCGTCGAGCGACTCGAATGCGCGGGCGCCGAGTGCCGGCACGAGGAGGGACGAGTAGTGCGCGACGCCGCTCTTCGTCGGGGGAAGAGGCGTCAGCACCGCGATACGCGTCATTCGGCCGTCTTCCGCGCCTGCGCCGCGAGGTAGGCCTCGATGAAGCCGTCCAGGTCGCCGTCGAGGATGCGCGACGGGTCGCCGACCTCGTACTGCGTGCGCAGGTCCTTCACCAGCTGATACGGCTGCAGCACGTACGAGCGGATCTGGCTGCCGAAGCCGATGTCTTTCTTCTCGCCTTCGATCTTGGCCTGTTCCTCTTTTCTCTTTTCGAGCTCGAGGTTGTACAGGCGCGCGCGCAGGAGCTTCATGGCGGTGTCGCGGTTCTTGTGCTGGCTGCGCTCGTTCTGGCACGTCACGACGATGTTCGTCGGGATGTGTGTGATGCGGATCGCGGAGTCAGTGACGTTGACGTGCTGTCCGCCGGCACCCGAGGAGCGGTACGTGTCGACGCGGAGGTCCTTGTCGTTGATCTCGATGTTGATCGTGTCGTCGATGTCGGGGATCACGAACACCGATGCGAAGGACGTGTGCCGCCGCTTGGCCGCGTCAAACGGCGAGATGCGCACCAGACGGTGCACTCCGTTCTCGGCCTTGAGATAGCCGTACGCGTATTCGCCGCGCACCATCACGGTCGCGCTCTTGATCCCCGCCTCTTCACCGGCCGACACTTCGAGCAGTTCCGCGGACCAGCCCTTCTTCTCGCAATAGCGGAGATACATGCGCAGCAGCATCTCCGCCCAGTCCTGCGACTCCGTGCCGCCCGCGCCCGCGTGGATGTTCATGATGCAGTCGCGGACGTCATGCTCGCCCGAGAGCTTCATCGTCAGCTCGATGGCGTTGATGTCGGTCTCGAGTTGCTTCAGCAGCGACTCGATGTCGGCATCGACGTTCTCGCCTTCTTTCCTGAGATCGAGCAACACGTCGAGCTCTTCGGCCTTCGACTCGATCGACTCGCCGGACGCGATGCGTTTCTCGACGCGCGCGCGCTTCCGCCCTACTTCCTGCGCTTGTTCCTGGCGGTCCCAGAATCCGGGTGCTGACATCTCGCGCTCGATCTCGTCGAGCGCCCTTCTCGCGGAAGCGAGGTCAAAGATAGCTCCGGACGAGGGTCAGGCGGCCGCGGAGCTCGTCGATTTTTTGCAGACTATCGTCGTTCATGAGTTGGATCAGTTCCTTGGGTTCCTCGGGTTCCCTCGGGGTTCCTCGGGGTGAACGGAATCCCCTCCGAGGAACTCCGAGGTACTCCGAGGAACCCGAGGAACTCCGAGGCGGATCAGTACCACGGCGCACGCGATCCACGCAAACCAATCGCCGAAGCGGACATACGGCGTCACCGTGTTTCGCGCCTGGAATTTCGCGTAGATGATGCCGTCGCGGCCCATCGGAATCGTCTCGAGCTCGCGGCCCGTGGGATCGATGAAGGCCGAGATGCCCGTCGTGGCCGCGCGCAACATGTAGCGATCGCCTTCGATGGCGCGGAGGCGCGCCTGCCATAGATGTTGCGCGGGTGCGGATGTGCCGTCGTACCACGCGTCGTTGGTGATGGTCACGATCACGGCGGCGCCGTTGCGCACCTGCGTGCGCGTGATCTGCGGGTACACGACTTCGTAGCAGATCGCTGGTCCGTACGACACTTTGCCGGGGAGCGGCCGGTCGTTCGTGCCGAACTCGAACTCCCCCACCGCGCGCACGAGCTTCTCCGCGAAAAACAGCACGCGCCGCAGCGGCACGTATTCGCCGAACGGCACGAGGCGGATCTTGTCGTAGTGGCCGATGGTCGTACCGCCGCTCACGAGGAATGCCGAGTTCCATAAACGGCCGGGCGTCTTCGGATCGGTGGCGACGGAGCCGAGGATGATGTCGATGTCGTGCGTCTTGGAGAGCGACTCGATCGACTCGCGGAAGAAATCAGTTTGCGTGTACGACAGCGGCACCGTCGACTCAGGCCAGATCACGATCTTCGCGCCGGCGTCCGCCGCCTGGGCCGTCATCGCCATCATGCGCGCGTAGATGGCCATGACGTTCGCTTCGTCCCAGCGCATCTGCTGTGTGATGTTCGGCTGCAGCAGCGCGGCGAGGATCGGATCGGATGCATTCGGCCGCGCGTTGAGCTTCGACGCGACGAGACCGGTCCCCCACCACACCAGGAGCAGGATGCCCAGCGATCCGGCGACAAACACGCGCGCCATCTGCGGCGGCCGCTGCGTGATCCACCACGCCGCGACGGTCGCGGGGAACACGACCAGCGCGCCGACAAAGTACGGGCCGGCGAAGCGATCGATCTGGATCAGACTCGCGTAGTCGATCAGCGCCGTCGCGATCAGGTTCCACGGGAAGCCGGACAAGAGATACGTGCGCGCGTATTCGATCGCGGCCCATGTCAGCGGCACGAGCAGCCACGGCAGGAATCGTTCGCCGAGGTGGAAACGGCGAATGAGAAACGCGAAGAGGCCGCCGTAGACGCCGAGGATCATCGACATCGCCACGAACAGCAGCACGCCGACGATGTATGGCAACCCGCCGTAGTACGACATCACGCGCACGACCCACGGCACCATGATCAGCCACGCCGTGGTCTGGGAGATCCAGCCGAGGAAGAACGCGTTACGGGTGCGCTTCGCGCGCACGACCGCGATGAGCAGCGGCGCGAGCGACACGAACGCGAGCCATCCCTGCGCGACATTGGGGAAGGACCATGCGAACAGGGCTCCGGAGAGGAGCGCGAGGAGGAGTTGAATCATGTCAGCGCGCGGAACGCGCGTTCATTTCTTGAACAACGCGTCGAATGCTTTCCGCGCGTCATTCTCCGTCATCGGCTGCTTGCCTTTGTCGGCGGCGAGGTCCTTCACGATCTTCGGCTGGAAGAACGTGCACTCGTTCTTCGCATGTTTGCCGACCACGCGCGCCGGGATGTTCTCGCGGCACTCCCATAACGTGGTCGAGTCGAAGAAGCGGCAGTTGCCGCAGGTGTGCAGGTCGGCGCCGCAGCTCACGCACGCGTCGGCGCTGGTGAGGGGGCCAAGGCTGTGTCGAATCTGGCCGCACTTGTTGCATTTGAAGGCGTCCGGGCCGAAGCCGCCGGCCGTGCGTCCGCGCGGCGCGTCCTCGAGACGCTGGCGCTGCGGTTCATAGTCGGGTCGCGGGCCCGACGGTCGTGGTGTGGAACCGGACTGGCCGTAGCCGCCCCCGTCCTGATAGCCACGATGTTTGTACTTGCGGTCGCTCACAGGTTCACCTCAGAAAAAAGTGCCAGATCACTCCGATGACGATCGCCAACGTGATGAGAAACAGGATCACGCGGATCGCGAGCTTCGCCAGCTTCAGAACGAACCACAGCACGAAGATGGCGATGAAGAGGATGAGCAGCTCTTGAGTGCCCGGCATTCAGGAATGCGGCTAGTGTAACAGCGGCTGACGGAAAAAACTCCTCGGCGCCTGCCGGAGTCTCCGTGTCCTCTGTGGTTTGTTTTCACTACAGAGGACACAGAGGACACGCAGGTTCTGATCAGACGACCAGGCGCAGCGGCTGTTCGATGTACTGGCGCAGGGTCTTGAGGAACTCGGCCCCGAGCGCGCCATCGACGATGCGGTGGTCGCAGGAGAGGGTCACTTTCATTCGGTCGCGCACGACGATCTGCCGGTTCGCGTCGACGACCGCGCGCGGTTCGGCGGCGCCGATGGCCAGGATCGCGGCGTTCGGCGGATTGATGATGGCGGTGAATTCCTCGATGCCCCATGCACCGAGGTTGGAGATCGTGAAGGTACTGCCCTGATATTCGTCGGGCTTGAGGCGGCGGTTCTTGGCCTTGTCGGCGAGCGCGCGCACTTCGGTGGCGATGTCCGCGACTGCTTTCTGATCGGCGTTGCGGATGACGGGCGTGATCAGTCCGTCCGCGGTGGCCACGGCGACGCCGATGTGGATCTCGCCATGTTGGGTGATGGCGTCGTCGCCCCAGCTCGCGTTGACGGCCGGATGATGGCGCAGCGCCAGTGCGATCGCGCGGATGATGAAGTCGTTGAGGCTGACCTTCACGCCGCTGATCTCGATGAGTTGCTGCCGCACCGAGATCAGGTTCGTGACGTCGTAGTCGGCGGTGAGATAAAAGTGCGGGATCGGCCCGGTGGATTCGGCGAGGCGCTTGGCGATGGTGCGCCGCATCGCCGACAGCGGGATGATCCTGGTCTCGAGCAATGGCGCCATCGATTCCTGGCGCTGCACGCCGAGGGGCTGAGAGCCCGCCGCTCCAGATGGCTGCGCGTTTTTCACATCCGCCGCGACGATGCGACCGCGTGGCCCGCTCCCCTGCACGCCCTCCAAACTGACGCCCATCTCGCGCGCGATTTTTCGTGCGAGCGGTGACGAGCGTTGACGTTCCTGCGACTCGGCCGGCTTCTCCGTAGCGGCGGTTTCAGGCGCGCTGCGATCGCGACGCGGTCCGCGTTGCTCGATCGCTTCGTGATACTCGCCGGTGGTGTGTTTGACGCTCTCCTTCTTATCGGTCGAGCGCCTTTGCTGCGGCGACGGCTCCTCGGCAGCTTTCGCCTCCGAGGGACCCGAGGAACCCGGGGAACTCCGAGGGACCGGTTCTTCGTCCTTCTCCCCTTCCCCGAGAATCCGCACCAGCACGCGGCCGACGGGCACCATGTCGCCCTCTTTGGCGGCGTGTTCGCCGAGAACGCCGTCGGATTCGGCTTCGAGATCGAGATTGACCTTGTCGGTCTCGATCTCCGCGACCGGCTCGCCGCGCTTCACCGCATCGCCCGGCTGCTTGTACCACTTGACGACCTTTCCCTCGGTCATCGCATCGCCCGCTTTGGGCATGATCAACTCAGCCATTTGCGTACATCACTTTCTTCACGGCGTGAATGATCTCCGGCTCGTGGGGCGTGGCCAGCAGCTCGAGATTGCGCGCGTACGGCATCGGCACGTCTTCACCGGTCACGCGCGCGACCGGCGCATCGAGCTCGTCGAACATCGCCTCCATGATCTGCGCGGAGATCTCGGCGGCGGCACCGTACGGCTTCCACTGCTCCTGCACGACGACCGCGCGATGGGTCTTGTGCACTGAGTCGAACACCGGATCCATGTCCAGCGGACGGAGCGAGCGAAGGTCGATGACTTCGCACTCGATCCCTTCTTCCTTCGACAACTGATCGGCCACGACGAGCGAGAGCTGCAGCATGCGGCTGTACGAAACGATGGTGACGTCTTTGCCTTCGCGCGCGACGCGCGACCTGCCGAACGGCACCGTGAACTCGGGATCGTCCGGTACCTCGCCCTTCATCCCGTAGAGCGCGGCACTCTCGAGAAACAGCACCGGATCCTTGCCGCGGATGGCCGTCTTGAGCAATCCCTTCGCGTCCGCCGGAGTGGCCGGCGCGACGACATGCATGCCTGGAAAATGTCCGTAGAACGATTCGAGCGACTGCGAATGCTGCGCGGAAAGCTGCACTCCCGCGCCCTGCGGACCGCGCACGATCACCGGCACGTCCACCTGTCCACCGGAGAAGTAGCGCACCTTCGCGGCGTGATTCACGATCTGATCGGCGGCGACGATCGAGAAGTTGATGGTCATCATCTCGACGATCGGCCGTAGCCCCAGCATGGCCATCCCCACCGCCGTGCCGACCATCCCCGCTTCCGCGATCGGCGTGTCGATGATCCGCTTCGGGCCGTACTTTTTCAGCATGCCGGCCGTGATGCGGAACGTCCCTTCGTAGACGCCGATGTCCTCGCCCATGATGAGGACGTTCGGGTCGCGGTCCATCTCTTCCATCATCGCGTCGCGAATGGCGTCGCGGTAGCTTTTCTCACTCATTCGGTTTCACTCTCGCGCACCGGCCGCGGGCCATGTTCGGCCACCACGTCGGTAAACAACTCTTCGGGGTCCGGCGCGGGACTCTCCTCGGCGAACTTCACCGCTTTCGACGCGGCTTGGAGCGCACGCTCATCCATCGCTTTCACATCTTCATCCGAAAGACCGCACACTTCGCCGAGGCGCGTGCGGAGGATGGTGATGGGATCGCGCTTGCGGTGCCGCTCCACTTCATCCTTCGCGCGATACGGCTGCAGGATGTCGGCCGCGCCATGACCGCTGAAGCGATACGTGACCGCTTCGATGCAGTACGGCTTCCCGGTTTCACGCACGCGCGCGACAACGCGATCGGCGACACCGCGCACCGCGAAGATGTCCTGTCCGTCCACCTTTTCGGTGGGGATGTCGTACGCGTGCACGCGCGCCGACAGATCGGTCAGCGCGGAGTGACGTTCGAGCGAGGTGCCCATCGCATAGCCGTTGTTCTCGATGATGAAGATGATCGGGCACATCCCCTCATGTCCCCATAGCCCGGCCATGTTCATGGCCTCGTGGAACGAGCCGATGTTCATCGCGCCGTCGCCGAAGTAGCAGATCGTGATGGCGTCGGTTCCGCGATAGCGCTGCGCGTACGCGGCGCCGACGGCGAGCGGCAGATGTCCGCCGACGATGCCGTAACCGCCGTAGAGGCCGTGCTTCACATCGAAGAGGTGCATGGAGCCGCCCTTCCCCTTCGAGATGCCGGTCGCTTTGCCGAACAGCTCGGCCATGACGGCATTCGGATCGGAGCCGAGTGCGAGCGCCTGCGCGTGATCGCGATAGCCACAGAAGACGGCATCGCCTTCCTGCAGCGCGCTGATGATGCCGGACGCGATGGCCTCCTGCCCGATGTACACGTGCAGGTAGCCGCCGATCTTGCCTTTGCGGAACTCGCGCTCCGTCGCCTCCTCGAAGCGTCGGATGAACATCATCTGTTCGAGGATCTCGGTCCACTCCGGAGCGCAGGCCGGATCGGCCACCGCGGAGCTGCTTTCTTTCTTTGCTTTAGCCATCGTTTCAGGTTCGGCGAAATGCACATCGTGCGCCGTGGCGGCGGATTCTATACAAGTTGCGACCGCCGCCCCTCATCCGCGCTTCGCGCACCTTCTCCCCGCCGCCGCGGGGCGAAGGCTACCTTGCTACATGCAGCGCCAGATCGAGTGGCCTTCTCCCCTCGGCGAGGGGAGAAGGTGGCCGAAGGCCGGATGAGGGGTTCAATCCAGCTTCGTGCGCCGCGCGATGAAGAACAGCGCCACCGTTGCGAGCACGGCGCCGTTCACCGCGAGCGCGACCGAGATCGACCAGCGCTGCGCGACATAACCGGCGATCAGGTTCCCGAGCGGCATGCCGCCGCGGAACGCGAGCATGAAGATCGACATCACGCGGCCGCGCATGGCATCGCTCGACGTCAGTTGCACGAGCGAGCTGTAAAGCGAGATCACGCCCACGATACAGACGCCTGCGAAGAACGCGATCACGAGCGAGACCGGCAGCGATCGCGACACCGCAAAGCCGATCAGGAGACAGGCGAATGCGAGCTGCAGCTCCATCGCCATCTTCCCCTTTTTCGCGGCGTGTGCGGTCGCCGCGACGACCAGAGCGCCGGTCACGGAGCCGAGGCCGTACGTGGTCATCATCCACGCGTAGCCGTTTGCCTGGAGGCCGAAGATCGACTTCGCGACCACCGGTAGGAACGTCACGATCGGCATGCCGAGGAACGTGCCCGCGAATGCGAGGAACGTGAGGGTGAGGAGCTTCGGGCGGCTGGTCACGAACTGGAAGCCGGCCTTCATGTCACTCACGAGGCCGCGGCTTTCCTCCGACCTCACGGCCGGCGGCGTGCGCATGAGCAGGAGCGCGATGATCACGAAAAAAAACGACAGGCCGTTGACCATGAAACAGATCGCCGGCCCCCACGCGATGAGCGCCGCGCCGGCGAAGATCGGGCCGATGACGCGCGCGAGGTTGAACTGCATGGAGTTCATCGCGATCGCGTTCGGGACGTCCTCGCGCCGCACGAGCAGCGGCAGCAGTGAGATGTACGACGGACCGCTGAACGACTGCGCGCTGCCGGTCAGAAACGACAGCACGAAGATGTGCCACACCTCCACGGTGTCCGCCCAGATCAGCGCCGCAAGGATGAACGCGAAGCTCATCTGCAGGTACTGCGAGTACAGCATGATCTTGCGGCGCTCGACGCGGTCTGCGATGACGCCGCCGAAGAGCGAGAAGATGATCATCGGACCGGTGGCGAGGAAGCCGTCGACGCCGAGGAGAAACGGAGAGTTGGTCATCTCGAGGACCAGCCATCCCTGCGCGATGGTCTGCATCCACGTGCCGGTCGTGGAGAGGAACGCGCCGAACCAGATCAGCCGGAAATCGCGATAACGGAGCGCGCTGAACGTGCGTGACAGCCGTCCCTGCGGCACGGCGCTCGATTCGGATTCGAGTGCTTCTTCTTCGGGGAGCGATGAGCTCATGCGCGAATCTTGAGGCGCGCGTTCGTCCCGGCCGTGTGGGCGTGGCAGATGGCAATCGCCAGTGCGTCCGACGCATCGGCCGACATCTTCAGCGACGCGCACGCCGGCAGCAGCATGCGCACCATCTTCGCGACCTGTTCCTTCTCCGCGCCGCCGTACCCGACCACGGCGCTCTTCACCGACCGCGGCGAATACTCGTGCAGTTCGAGCGCCGCGGACTGCGCCGCGAGCAGCACCACTCCCCGCGCATGCGCAAGCTGAATGAGGCTCTTGACATTGTTACCCGCGAACGGCGTCTCGACCGCAACCGATTCGGGCCGCGTGCGCGCGATGACTGCCCGCAAGCCGTCGTGAATGACCACCAGCCGCTCCGCAAGCTCAGCGCCGCGCCGCGTGTTGATCGACCCCTGCTCGACGAGCACGAGCCGCCCGCGGTCGTAGTCGATGACTCCGAAGCCAGTGGTGACGGAGCCAGGATCCACGCCCAGGATTCGCACTGGCGCATTATGAACGAGAGAGGGACGACCGGAGGCCTTCCGGTCGTCCGCTCACTTCCAGAACCGGATCTCGAAAATCGGGCGCCCTTCCTCGCGATACTTCGCCTCGTAATTCGTTCGCGGCGGATCATCGGGGCCGGGGATGCGGCGCTCGCTGCGCGGAAACGCGGCCTCGACGAGCGGCGCGGCGCTGTCGAAATACTCCTCGTGATCCGTCACGTAAATCCCCATCCCGCCATCGACCAGCACCCGCCGGATCTCCGCCAGCGCCTCGGCGCGAATGATCCGCCGCTTCCGCTCCCGCTTCCTGGGCCATGGATCCGGAAAGTAGATATGCACCTCGGCCAGCGACGCGTCGGGAATCATCTTCTGCAGCACGACGAACGCGTCGTAGTTGATCAGCCGCACGTTGCGCAGGTCGCGCTTGAGAAAGCGGTCGCGAATGACACGGTGATAGTGCAGCGATTTCTCGATGCCGATCAGGTTCACGTCCGGCCGCTCCATCGCCGTCGATAAAAGAAAGCGTCCCTTGCCCGATCCGATCTCCAGGATCACCGGATACGTGTTGCCGAACAGCGTTTCCATGTGCAGCAGCGGGAAGCCCGATTCGCGCGGGTTGAACGTCAATTCCGATTCCGTGAGGCGCTCCGTCATGCGCGGCGGAAACTACCATGCTCACGCGCCCGTGGCGCGCCAGAACGGCGTCGCGTCCACCATCCTGCGGATCTCGCCGAGGAGTGATGGATCCCGGCGGAGTCGCGAACGGATCCAACGCGCGAAACGCACATCCGCGCCGCAATCGCCGCGCTCGCGCAGGTGCTCGAGCCACGCGTCCGGATCGCCGCCGAAGACGCGTACGAGGACATGAAAGCGCAGGAACTCGGCGATGATCGACTGCTCGCCGATCGGCATGTTCACGACGTTCGACAGATCGCGTTTGCGAATCGCGCTCGTGAAGACTTTCGTGACGCGTCCGGCGCTCGTCACTTCGCGCACACGCACGGTTCGACGCCCGACGCGCAACTCATCGCCAGCGCTCAGCAGCGCGAACGGACGACGGGACACCCGACGCATCGCAACACGCTTTCGCGACCTCGGCGCATACACGATGAGAACGTATAAGTTCCTGCTTGTCAGTGTTTTGGCGCTTAAGCGAGTCAATCGCATCTCCTCACTTGAGGAGTGTGCGTAAATCCATGTTTACCTACCTCCCTCCCATGCTAAGGTGCGAAGAAATCGGGACCAGCATGACGCCGCTCGCCAGTCCACGCTTCGACGAACAGGAGTTCGAAGCCGTCTACGCGCAGTACTTCGGCCTGCTCGTGCAGATCGCGGTTTTCAAGTTCCGCGTGCCGGAGACGGATGCCGAGGGGCTGACGCACGATGTGCTGATCAGCTACCTGAGGAAGGCCAGCACGGTCATCGACCTGCGCTCGTGGCTCGTCGGCGCGATCTGCTACGCCAGCCGCCACTACTGGCGGCTGAACGGGCGAACGATTCCGGTCGAGGACGACGTCGATCTGAATCGCGCCGATCCTGCGTCGCTGCGCATCCTCGACAGCCTGCCGGACCAGCTTGCGGCGCGCGAGGCGCTCGAATGCCTGACGCCGCGTTGCCAGGCCGTGCTGCAGATGCGGTACTTCGAAGGCTGCAGCGTCGCCGAAGTCGCAGCGCGGATCGGCGTGAAGCCGAAGTCGGCGCAGAAGCTCATCACGAAATGCCTCCGCCGCGCCGAGCGGCTGTACACCGAGAAAGGTCGCGCGCGATGAACGAGCGGAGCAAGCTCGTGCCGTTCGCGCCGGCGTTGCGCCGTCCCGATCCCGCGCGCGTCGCGGAGTTCGCGGACACCGCGCGGCGGCTGCAGCGCGAGCGCGCCGCGTCGGAAGATCTCGTGACGAGTGCGCTGCGCAACACGCCGCGCTTCTCGTGGGCCTCGCTGCACGAGCGTGAAGAGCTGCGGACGAGCGGCGCGCTGGAGCGTCTCGCGCAGGAGGTGGAGAAACGACGATACGTCGATCCGGCCGCATCGCTCGCGATCGCGGAGCTCGCGACCGCGATCGCCGACAAGTTGCGCGCCGATTCGTATCCGCCGATCGTCGTCGCGCAGTTGCGCGCCCATGCTTGGAAGGATCGAGGACAGGCGCTCGCATTCGTCGGCCGTTATGACGAAGCGTTCGACGCACTTGCCAAAGCGGAGCAATGTTTCGAAGGATTCTGCACGCTGGCGCACGATCGCGCCATTGTCGGATTTGTTCGTGCGATCGCGTTGCAGGAAGTGAATCGACTCGATGAGTCGCTGGCGATTTTTGCGAGGTGCCGCGCGGTGTTCAGCGATCACGGCGACGCGCGCCGCCGACTGCTTTGCGGCATCTTTGAAGGAATGCTGCTGCAGCGTCAGCACCGTTACCGGGAGGCGCGCGACATTCATCTACCCCTTCTGGCGGTCGCGCACGACCTCGGCGACGAAGAGTCGCTCGCCTGCCTGCACAATCTGCTCGGACACTGCTACGTCGAGCTGAACGACTTCGAAGCGGCGAATGGCCACTTGCGCGAAGCCGTGCAGCGATTCGCGCGTCTCGGGCAGCCGTTGTCAGCGGCCAAAGCGGAGCTCGCGCGCGGGAGGTTGCTCGTGCGGACCGGCGAGCACGCGCGCGCGATCGAACATCTCGCTTCGATTCGCGACGTCTTTCTTCGTCACGACCTGATCGAGGAAGCGGGGCTTTGCGGCCTCGACATCGTCGAGGCGCTGCTCGCGACCTCCGGCGCGGCGCGAGCGGAATCGCTCGTACGCCGGATCATCGACGAGTTCACGCTGGCCCGTCTCAACACGCGCGCCATCACCGCTCTCGGCTATCTCAACGAGGTCATCGCGGCGCGCACTGCGTCGCGGGAAAACGTGGGAACAGTGCGCGAGTACATCCTCTCGCTCCGGAAATCGCCGGAGCGAGAGTTCCTCGGACTGGTGTGATCTGGAGTGCGGCGGCAGAGCCGCCGCTTTGAAAGCGGCAGCCGCGGCTGCTGCACTCCATAGCACTACGGCGTCGGAACCGTCCCGTCGCCAAACGACTTCACGACACGCTTCACCACCTTCACGATCCGCTCGCGCTGAAAGTCCAGCCACGACCGTTCCCGCCGATCTTCGAAATTGCGTGCCGCCTGCGCCGCCAGCGACAACATCACCACGAGCGACAACGCCGCCGCACCTCTGGATACACCTCGCATCGAACCTCCCGCGTTACGGCGTCGGAATCGTCAGCCCGTCGCCGAGCGACTTCACCACCCGCTTCACGATCTTCACGATCCGCTCGCGCTGAAAGTCCAGCCACGACCGGTCTCTCCGATTTTCGAAGTCGCGCGCCTGCGCCGGCAGCGACAACATCACCACGAGCGACAACGCCGCCGCACCTCTGGATACACCTCGCATAGAACCCTCCTGATCCGGCGCTTCCGCCGGCGTTTGATGTGGGAGGGCGCCCTCTATTTCGCGGTGTGACGCAAATGCTACTTATGCCGCCATCCGTGATGCGCGAAATAGTGCGCAGAGCCCGCGAGGCTACGCCAGGTCTTCCCAGAGACGCGCGTACGTGTCGTAGCGCGCGTGGCTCAGCTCCCCTGCCTCGACCAGCACCTTCACTTCGCAGTCGGGCTCATGGACGTGGGTGCAGTCGGTGAAGCGGCAGGACTCGCTTGGCTCGTCGAACTCGGGAAAGTAATCGCGCAACGACTCGCGGTCGAGATCCCACAACCCGAACTCGCGAATGCCGGGCGTGTCGATGAGAAACGTTCCGCCCCCGAAGTCATACAACGTCGACGCGGTGGTGGTGTGCCGTCCGGTTCCTCGCTTGCGGTTGAGCGTGTTGGTCGCGAGTTGCAGTCGCTCGTCGATCGCGTTCAGGATCGACGACTTCCCCACGCCGCTGTGCCCGACCAATGCGGACATCTTTCCATCGACTTCAGCACGCAGTGATTCCAATCCTTCTCCGCTCTTCGCAGAACAGCCGATCACCGGTACGCCAAGCTCGAGATACGGCGCGAGCTTCGGCAACTCGCGATCGCGCTCCTCAGCAGTGAGCAGATCGACCTTGTTCACGCAGAGCACCGGTTGCGCGCCACCGCGCTGGATGGCGATCAGGAATCGGTCGATGAGCCGCGGCCGCAGCGGCGGCGCCTTCAGCGTGACCACATGAATGACGACGTCGACATTCGCGGCTATGAGCCGCTGCATGTGCTTGTGCAGCGGATCGGGACGCGCCAGCACAGTGCGCCGCGGCAGCACGGCCTGCAATCGCCAGCCGCCGTTCTCCTCCCCGACGCGCACGCGATCACCGACCGCGAGCGCGCTCTTCTGCCGTACCGCGATCTCCGGAGGGACGACGCAATCGAGCTCTTCGCCGTCGCGCAGCACGCGGCATCGGCCGCTGCTCACGCTGTAGACGATGCCGGTGCCGGCGAGATCGGTGTCGTCGCCGATGGACTGCCGATCGTGTTCGACCAGTTGCTGGAGCAGGTCACCCGCGGAAGGGCGTTTGACGGAGTGACCATGGTGGTCGAGCAGCGCCTCCCAGTTGTCCTCGGTGACGCGTTGTTCACGCACGACGCTCTTGTCTTTGCGGAAGGCCTGGCGGATCTTTCCGACCCGTTTTTTCCCCTTCATTTCGTGGTCCGGAAGCGGCGCTCGGCGCGCTGGGAGTATAGGTTACAATCCCGCATCGTCCGAACGGGGGAACCATTGGAGAAACCGCTCGTCCTGGTTGCGGACGACAACGAAGCGACCTGCACGCTCCTCACCGCGCTCCTGCGCACCGAGTTCGACGTCGAGGTTGCACATGACGGCCGCGAAGCTATCCATAAGCTGAAAAGCAGGCAATACGCGGCGGTGCTGGTCGACCTTTTGATGCCGGTTTCGGACGGGTACGCGGTCCTCGATTTTCTCCGCGCTGAGCGGCCCGAGGTCCTGCCCCGCGTCCTGGTGCTGACCGCCTCGATCGGCGCGCGCCAGATGGAGCGCGTGGGCGAATATCCGATCTGTCGCGTGATCACCAAACCGTTCGAAGTCGACGCTCTGTTCAACGCGGTGCGTGAATGCACCGGCACCGGCGGTCCGGGTTTCTTCCGCGGACCAGTGCTGTCGAGCGGCATGCTGTTGCTGCTCGCGGAGGTGGTGTCCGGAGGCTGGCGATGAAATCGCTGTTCGATCCCGCCGATCGCGAGGCGATCGTCGCGCGGATCAATACGCTCGGCCCCGATGCGGTGCGCCAATGGGGAACGATGGATTCCGGGCAGATGCTCTGTCACTGCTCGCGCGCGATCGAGACCGCGACCGGCGATCGCCCGATGAAACAGAAGCTCCTCGGCAAGATCCTGATGCCGTTCATCCGGTCCGCGGTCTTCGGCGAAAAGCCGTTCGGCAAGAACGGTCCGACGGATCCGACCTTCGTCGTTACCGACCCGCGCGACCTCGCGACCGAACGCGCGCGCTTGCTGAACCTGATCGCGAAGTTCGCCGAACGCGGCCAGGAAAAGGCCGGACACCAGACGCACGGATTCTTCGGAAAGATGACCGGCAGGGAATGGGGTGAGCTGATGTACAAGCACATCGACCCACCACCTGCGGCAGTTCGGGGTATGAGCAACAAGGCCGGCCCCTACAACTTCAACAACGCGATCAGCGGCGCGCTGCTGATCATCGTCGCGAGGGCCATGGTCTCGAACGAGCTGCGCGCGCGGATCTCCGCGCATGCGGCCACGACGTTCGCCACTTCGAGCGGGTCGAACGGCTTCTTCACGACGCCGTGGATCTTGCGCGAGTCGAGTTTCTCCAGCGTGTACCGTCCCGCGCCGCTCACCACGAGCACGATGGGCACGTGGGCCGCGGTCTCATCGATGGCATCCAGCACGTCGAAGCCGCTCACGTTCGGCATCATCAGGTCGAGCAGCACCACGCTGTAGCGATTCTCGCGCAACAGCTCGATCGCTTCCTTACCGTCCGCCGCCTGATCGACAGTCAGGTCGCGATGCCGCAGCGCGGTCACGAGAATCAGGCGAATGTCATGGTCATCGTCGACCACCAATACGCGCCCGTGCTGCTCACTCGTCATCGCTTCGCCACTCTGCCGCGCGGATACTGTACATGCTTCATTCGACTGTCAACCTCAACCGATCCGCGGCCTGCATCGCGAACGGCATGCGCAGGCCGTCGCGCAGCGCTTTCTCGAAGTCCAGCGCGGCCAGCGGCTGGCTGTACAGGAAGCCCTGCATCTCCGAGCACTGCTCGCGCCGCAGAAACGCGAGTTGCTCTTCCGTCTCCACCCCTTCCGCGATCACGCGCAGGTTCAGCGCGCGCGCCATCGAGATGACCGCCGAGATGATTGCGGCGTCGTCCGAGGTGAGGTCGCGCACGAAATCCTGATCGATCTTGACGGTGTCGATCGGGAAGCGTTTCAGGTAACTGAGCGACGAATAGCCGGTTCCGAAGTCGTCGATCGAGATGCGAATGCCCATCTCCTTCAACCGATTCAGGATCGCCAGCGACAGCTCCGCGTTGTGCATCGCCGTCGATTCCGTGATCTCCAGATCGAGCAGCGGCGCTGGGAAACCTGTCTCCGCGAGAATCCGTTCGACGGTCGACACGAGCTCGGGATCCTGGAACTGACGCGGCGACAGATTCACCGCGACGCGCACCCACGCATGACCCGCGTCGTGCCACGCTTTCATCTGCGTGCACGCCGTACGCAACACCCACGCCCCGATCGGCACGATGAGCTGCGTCTCCTCGGCAATCGGAATGAAATCCTCCGGCTGAATCAGGCCGCTCTCCGGATGGTTCCATCGCACGAGCGCTTCCGCACCGACCAGTTTCCCGGTCGCGATCTCCACCATCGGCTGGTAGTGCAGCACGAACTCGTTGCGCTCCAGCGCATGCCGCAGCCGCCGTTCCATCGCCAGACGTCCTTCGGCAATCTCGAACTTTGCGACGGTCGCGAACTGGAAATTGTCGCGGCCGAGCTCCTTCGCGCGATACATCGCCCGATCCGCGTTCTTGAGCAGCGCCTCGGCATCATCACCGTCGTCCGGGAAAATGGCGATGCCGACAGAGGTCGTGACGTAGAGCTCGTGCTCGTCGACGTTGACCGGATGCCGCACCGCTTCGAGCACTTTCTGCGCGACGGCAGCGGCGCCGCGGCGATCGTGCAGATCGGCGAGCAGGATCGTGAACTCGTCGCCGCCCATGCGCGCGACGGTATCTTCGGCGCGGACCGCGGCGACGAGACGGCCGCCGATCTCCTGCAGCAATCGATCGCCGACCGTGTGCCCGAGCGTGTCGTTGACGAGCTTGAACTGGTCGAGGTCGAGGAACATCACCGCGGCCGTGCGTCCGGTGCGACGCGCGTGGGCGAGTGCGGTCGTGATGCGATCGCGGAACAACAGCCGGTTCGGCAGGAGCGTCAGTGAATCGTGGTACGCCTGATACTCCATCTGCTCCTGCGCGTGCTTGCGATCGGTGATGTCGATGATCGTTCCTTCGAGCACGTCGCCTTCGAGGAGTGACACGTTCTCGAGCACCCACACCGTCGTGCCGTCGCGCCGGCGCAGGCGCAGCTCGAGATTGCTGAGCTGCCGCTGATCGCGGAGCATCTGCAGCACGCGATCGCGCTCCTCTTCGTCGAAATACAAATCGTTCGCGTCGGCGGTGAGGAAATCATCGCGCGACTCGAAGCCGAAGATGCGCGCACAAGCGTCGTTGCACTCCAGGATGCGTCCGGTCGCGTCGGTGCGGAACACGCCGGCGAGATTGCGCTCGAACAGCAGTCGGTAGCGCGCCTCGCTCGTTTTGCGCTCGCTGACGTCGCGTCCCAGCCCTTGCACGCCGACCGGCTTGCCGTCGCGATAAATGAGGCGAGTGCTGAGCTCGAGCGGGATGCGCCGCCCGTCCTTCGCCAGCATGTCGATTTCGTAGAACGTCGACATCGACTCGCCGCGCAGCTTCTTCGCCATCGCTTCGCGCGCGCGGTCGACATGTTCCGGTACGACCAGTTTCTGGATGTGCGTGCCGAGGAGCTCGTTGCGCGAGTAGCCGCTCACGCGTTCGCCGGAAATGTTCATCGACGTGATCAGTCCGTCGAGATCGTGCGTGTAGACCAGATCGTTCGCGTTCTCGAACAGCTCGCGATAGCGCTCCTCGCTGCGCCGCACTTCTTCTTCCGCGCGTTTGCGTTCGGTGATGTCCTGCGCGATGGCGAGGCGCGCGCGGCGTCCGCCGGACACGAACTCGAACGACGTCAGCTCGACGTCGATCACGACTCCACCCTTCGTACGATGGCGGAACAGACGGGGTCCGCGCTTCTCGTCGAGACCGTCGAGCGCGGCGCGCATGGCCGGGATCTCTTCCGGCGGGCGGATATCGGCAATGGTCAGCTCGAGGAATTCGTCGCGGGTGAAACCGTAGTGCGCGATGGCGGCGTCGTTCACGGCCATGAACGCGAGCGTGTCCACGTCGTACACCCACATTGGCAGCGGGTTGAGCTCGAACAGCGTGCGGTAGCGATGTTCGCTCTCGCGCAACGCCTGCTCGGCGCGTTTGCGCTCGGTGAAATCGCTGGCGACGTACACGACGCCGATCGGCGTCCCTTCGTCATCGCGCAGGAATGACGACGCCGCGAGCACGTCGACGCGCGCGCCGTCGGCCGCGCGCCACACCATCAGATGCTCGAGCACGCCCATGCTGTTGAGGAGCTGGCCCGTGGTCAGGTTCTCGTCGCGCTGGAGCACGTCCCGGAGATGCGCGTTGTCGAGCTCGTTCGGCTTGTATCCGAGGAGACGCTCGGCGGCACGGTTGACGACGCGGATGCGCCCGCCCATGTCGCTGACGACGACTGCGCTCTTCATCGTCTCGAGGATCTGGCCGGCGGCGTACTGGGGCGTGATGTCGCCGAGCTCGAAGTGCCACACCGCGGTCGCCGCGACGATGACGAATGCCAGTGTGGCGAGGTAACCAATCGGCTGCAGATCGATGCCTGCCGAGGGCAGGTAGTCGAGCATGCCCATCGAGCCGAGCACGAACGCGAGGAGGAGCGCGCCGGCGCGTTCGCGCGCGGGACCTTCGGCGCGGCGGTGCATGCGCCAGAAGATGTGGATGCTGGCGATGATGATGCCGGCGAAGCAGAGGACGATCAGTCCGGCGAACGGCCGTCCGACGGGGTAATAGCCCCACGGAAACAGGCGCACGGCGGGCACGAGGCGATCCGTGAGGAGGCCGACCAGCGCCGCCGCCGCGCACGCGGTCCAGAAGAGCGCAGCGGGCAATCGATACGGCGCGCGACGCGCGACGAGGGTCGTCGCGAAATGAAACACCGCCGCGGGAAGCAGCGCCGCGAAGAAGAATCCGGTGCGTGCCCACACCAGCGCGGCCGTCGCGTTGCGCGACGCATACATCAACGCGAACGCAGCGAGCCAGCCTGCGGCGGTGATGGTGACGGCGAAAAACATGCGGCTCGGCGCAGGACCGCGGCCGCGCCAGAGCACGGCGGCGCCGAGGAAAAGGATGGCAAGCGAAGCCAGCGCCGTCGCGAGCGACAGTGCGTTCGCCGAATACACGGAGCCGTCGAGAAGCGGTCGGAAGTCGGGCACTGGGTGGACGCTGTTGCGTGATGGTAACGCGTCCGGAGCGCCCCACGCTCCACGATCAGCTATTCGTAGTCGCGCTTCCGGAAAAAGGAATCGTGCTTCGCGCCGCCGGTTTTCGACGTGACCTTCGTCACCGGCTGATGTTCCGTGTGCTCTTCGACACTGCCGTCTTCGCTGCAGGTGTTGCACTCGGCGAGCTGTACGCCCGAGGTGTGACCGCCCTGGTGCGGCTCGCTCGTCTCCTCGTGGCGCGGCTCGTAGAAATTGCGATGCTCAGGCGCCGGCGAAGACTTCGGCGGATTGACTTCCTCGCCGGTCTCGCCCGTCACCCAGTCCTCGCCACTCCCGTAGCTCTGCGGTTCGTTTCCGTCTTGTGGCATCGCTACCCCTCCGCCTCGGGAATGTGCACGCGCGTTGCCATGACTACAATGGGGCGCATGCGCACCACCGCGGTTTTGTTGTTGTTGATGACACTCACTGTAGCCGCTGCCACGCCAAAGAAAAAGACGCCGGCGATCATTGCGCCGGATGACGTCCCGCATTCGATCGCGCAATTCATGCGCTCGTTGTCGCGCGATGGTGCGCGGTCGGTGACATTCAAAGCGACGTCGACAGGTCAGCGCTTCTTCTTCGAAGAGGCCGCGGGCGTCACCGTCTATCGCTACAAGAACGGCCATTATGTGAGGGAAGCGTTCCTGCTCAACGTGAAGCTGGCGACGGCGGTGAAGAGATACGCGAAGAGGTAAGCCCTCACCCGGCCTTCGGCCACCCTCTCCCCGCTGCGGCGGGGCGAGGGCTACATCGGCACGCGCGACGTGTAGCCTTCTCCCCTCCGCGAGGGGAGAAGGTGCCGAAGGCGGATGAGGGCTCACACCGCCGCGGTACAGGCGCGACAGCGTCGCGCCTCGATCGGCAACGCTTCGAGACACTCCGGACATGCTTTCGTCGGCGGCGGCGCCGCTTCCCGCACGAGCGCTTTCATCAGCAGATAAACGATCAGCATGATCAGCAGGAAGTCGATCGTCGTGCCGAGGAAGTGGCCGTAGAGGATCGCGTTTTCGGTCGGCTTGCCGGTCGGATCGAATCCGCGCGACAACACGATCTTCGCCTCGCGCCAACTCCCTGACGGCAGGACCACGCTGATCAGCGGCATCACGAGATCGGCGACAAGCGCCGACACGACGCTGCCGATCGCGGCGCCGATGATCACGCCGATGGCCAGCGCCACCGCGTTCGCCTTCAACAGAAAAGCACGAAAGTCAGCGATCATTTCCGCAGCAACTCCAACACCATCGTCACCGCGGCGCGCACGCCGGTGCGCAATACGAGAGAAGGATCCGCGGGCGCAAATTTGCTCGAATGTAATCCCGGCTGCGTGCCTGCCGCCAGCTTCGCCGGATCGGCCGCGCCCAGCGCGAGAAGCGCTGTCGGGATCTTGCCGCCGTCGCTGAAGCGTCCGAAGTCCTCGCTGACCATCGCCGGATCGATGTGCGCGACGTTGCTCTCGCCAAGCTCGCGTCCGATCGCTTTCACGAGCCGCTCCGTGAGCGCGGGATCGTTGAACGTCGAGCCGACGGATTCGGCCGGCAGCGGCTCGAATACAGGGGCGCGATCGTCCGGCACTCCAGCGACCAACGCGATCCCTTTCGGGATCCGCTCGATCGATTCCAGCACCCGCTTCCGCACCTCGGGACTGAACGTGCGCACCGTCAGAAACAGCCGCACTTCATCAGGAATGATGTTGCGCTTCGTGCCGCCTTCGATCTTGCCGACGGTGACCACGACCGGATCGAGCGGCGAGCGTTCGCGACTGGCGATGGTCTGCAGCGCGAGGATCGTCTCGGCCGCCATCACGACCGGATCCTTCGTCGAATGCGGCGCCGCGCCGTGTCCGCCAACGCCGCGGATGGTGAGATTGAGCGAATCGGTCGCGGCCATGAACTGGCCGGGGCGATAGCCGATCTTCCCTGCCTCGAGTGTGGCCCAGTCGTGCAACGCGACCGCGAAGTCGGGACGTGCGAAGCGCGTGTAGAGTCCGTCCGCGAGCATCCCTTCGGCGCCGCGCACGATCTCCTCCGCCGGTTGGCCGATCAACATCACCGTGCCGCGCCATTGCGACTTCAGATCGGCGAGGATTTTCGCGGTGCCGAGGAGCGTGGTCATGTGGACATCGTGTCCGCAGGCGTGCATCACGCCGGCGTTCTGACTGGCGTAGGCGAGGCCGGTCTGCTCCGCGACCGGCAATGCGTCCATGTCGCTGCGCACGAGCACGACCGGACCGTCTCCATTGCGCAGGATCGCGACGACGCCGTAGCACGTCGTGTCCGGCTCCTTGTACTTGCCGACTCTCTCCGTGACCTCGTACCCGAGCTCGCGCAAGCGCTTCGCGACGTACGCGGAAGTCTTCACCTCCTGCGTCGACAACTCCGGCATCGCGTGCAACGACTGGTAGGTATCGAGCAGCGCCGGGAGCTCGCGTTGCACGCGCTGGTCGAGGGACTGGGCGGCCGCTGTCGTGGCGAGAAGGAGGAGCAGGGCGAGGGGTTTCATTGAGAGGAAGGGTCTCACATCGAGCCTTAGAGTCGTAGAGTCTTAGAGTCGTAGAGAGTCGGTGCCGTGATCATCTCTAAGACTCTAAGACTCTAAGACCCCAACGGCCACCTCGCTGGCCATCGCCACGCGATTCTTCCCATGCTTCTTCGCCCAGTACAGGGCCATGTCGGCGCGCGAAATCAGATCGGCCGGCGTGAGGCCATCGTTCGGATACACGGCCACGCCGATGCTCACCGTCACGCGCAGCGAACGGCCCGCTTGCGGCAGCACGAACTCGCGGCGCTCCACGATCTCGCGCATGCGATTCGCGGCTTCGTGCGCCGAGTGGCCCGGCGTGTCGGGAAAGATGATCGCGAACTCTTCGCCGCCGTAGCGCGCCACGACGTCGCTGTCGCGCGCGTTGCTCATCAATTCCTCGACCAGGCCCTTGAGGATCTCGTCGCCGACGGGATGGCCGTACGTGTCGTTGATCTTCTTGAAGTTGTCGAGATCGAGCATCGCCAGCGCGAGCTCGTGGCCGGTGCGCGAGTGGCGGCTGATCTCCTTCGACAGCGCTTCCTGGAAGAAGCGATGGTTGTACGCCGGCGTCAAGGCGTCGATGAACGTCAGGCGCTTGATCTCCTCGTACTGCCGCGACGACTGCAACGCCGTCACGGCCTGCGTCGCGAAGATCTCCAGCGTCTGTACTTTCTCGAGATTCGGGATGCGACGGTCGTGCGGATCGCGCACGGAGAGGAAGCCGAGCATCTCGTCTCCGTTTGCGCCGGGCCGCATCAAAGGCACGAGCAGGAGGTCGTTCTCATGCCACTCATCCGGTTTCAGGAACCCGTCATCCGCATCCTCGGGACGCACGAAGAAATCGTGCTCGCTTTTGTGCAACGCCGTGTGGGAAACGAAGTATGAGTTCGATGCCTTGAACTCCGGATTGAAGAACGCGGCGATCTCCGCCTGCGCCACCGGCTTCTTGCGCACGTCGTCCCAAACGTCTTCGAGGCCGGCATGCGCGCGGCGCACGTATTCATCGCGGCGCGGATCGCGCAGCGCGAAGACGACGCTTTCGAACCCGAGTGCCTTGCGGATGGCGTGTGCGATGCGGGTGAGCGCGGCGTCGATCTCGAACTGTCCGATCAGACTGTTCGAGACATCGAGAATGGTGGACATCGTCGCGGCGTGGCTCTCGAGCTGGATCGTCTTCTCGCGCATTTCGCGCCGCAGCAACTGATCCTGCAGCGACAGCGCGGTCTGATTCACGAGCAGCGTGAGCAGGTTCAGACTGCCCGTCTTGAGGATCGACAGATCCTCCGTCTCGAACAAAAGAATCCCGTAAATGACCTCGGGCGTCTGGATGCCGATCAGCACCTGAATGGCGCTGCCGCTGGAGAGCGGAAACTTCCGCATGTCACTCTGGAAGACGAACACGCGGCTCGGCGCTGATTGCGCGAAGCCCGCGGAGTCGACCCAGCGCATGATCTCCTGGTCGGTGGGCATGCACTCGCCGAAGCGGTAGACCGTGCCCGGAACGTCGGGATTCGATTCCCACGTCACCACCGCGCACGCCTTCATCCGCGCGAGTTTCGACAGCAGCGACATCAGACGCCGCAGGGTCTCGTGGTCTGTTTCGGCGGACAGGATCTGCGTCGAGCTTTCCGTGAGGATCGCCAGCTCGCGATTGCGGCGCAGCAGCTCCACGTTCTGCTGGGAAGACTCCGCGTTCGCGCGCATCACGTACGCGAGGATCAGCACCGGCACGAATGCGATCGCGAATCCGACGATGCCCCACGACGCGTACAACATGATCTCGATCGCGACCACCGGCGTCACGAACAGCAGCGTCTTGCCCTCGAGAAAGAGGATCCGCCGCACGTCGATCGGGGCCGCGTCTTCCTCGAAGTAGCGCCGCACCGAGACGAACAGCAGGTGCACGCCGACATAGCCGACCAGCAGCAGCGTGAAGCCGGCCATCTTGGCGGCGGGCTTCGCGTCGCCGGCGACGGCGACGGAGTAGAGCAGGCCCACGATCGAATACGACAGCGCGAGCTGCGCCGCGTTGTAGAACGGCTCCAGCCGCCAGGCGCGAACCTTCGCCGCCAGATACGCGGCGTGCGCCGCGGTGCCGACCAGCACCGACACGAGAGCGACCGCCGGGCTGTGAAAGATGACGATCGCGCCGAAGACCACCGCGGCCTCGAACCCGATCGACGCGTCCCCCATCTCGATGCGCAGAAACGCCGCCACCAGCACCAATGCCGCGAACACCAGCGCCGTGCGCATGTCCGCCGTCGGCTGCGTAACTACCGCGATGCCGAGGAGCAGGATCGCCAGCGCGATGCAGCCGACTTTCCACCAGTGAAAGAGCGTGGCACGGGTCATAGGTGAGGGCGGCATTCTAGCAAGGCACGCGGAGAGCTTCGGAGTCTCAGAGTCTCACAGATGCTCGTGCTCCGACCCCTCTGAGATTCTGAGACTCTGAGACTCTGCGACTCTGAGACTCTACAATCCCTCCCGATGTGGGAAACGGTCATCGGTCTCGAAGTGCACGCGCGGCTGCTCACGCGCACGAAGATTTTCTGCAGCTGTCCGACCGCGTTCGGCGGCGCCCCGAACACGCACGTCTGTCCCGTATGCCTCGGCTATCCCGGCGCGTTGCCGGTGCTCAGTCGCCAGGCTGTGGAGTTGGCCATCCGCATGGCGCTGGCGACGGGATGCGAAGTCCATCCACGATCGGTCTTCGCCCGCAAGAACTACTTCTACCCCGACCTGCCGAAGGGCTACCAGATCTCGCAGTTCGACAAGCCGCTCGCGACACATGGTTCGCTGCAGGGCGTGCGCATCGCGCGCATCCACATGGAAGAGGATGCGGGCAAGTTGTTGCACGAGAGTGATGCGTCGCTGGTCGACCTCAATCGTGCGGGCGTGCCGCTCATCGAGATCGTGAGCGAGCCCGACATCACCAGCTCCGAACAAGCCTCGGCCTATCTCACACGCCTGCGCCAGATCCTGATGTACGCCGAGGTCTGCGACGGCAACATGGAAGAAGGCTCGATGCGCTGCGATGCGAACGTTTCCGTGCGGCGGAAAGGCGAGCCGCTCGGCACGCGCACCGAGATCAAGAACCTCAACTCCTTCCGCTTCCTCCGCAGCGCCATCGACTTCGAAGTCAAGCGGCAGATCGGCGTGCTCGAGGGCGGCGGGAAGATCGATCAGGAAACGCGCCTTTTCGATCCTTCCACGGGCGAGACCCGCGTCATGCGCTCGAAAGAAGAAGCGCACGACTATCGCTACTTCCCCGATCCCGATCTGTTCACGCTGGCGGTCGATGAAGCGTGGATCAGCGACGTCCGCTCGAAGCTTCCGGCACTGCCGGACGCGCGTATCGAACGGTATCAGCGCGAGCACGGCATGAGCGTCCATGACGCGGAGGTGCTCGTCGCGTCGCGTGCAGTCGCCGATTTCTATGAAGCGGCTGCAGAAGCTTCGGGGAATGCGCGCGCCGCGGGCAACTGGGTGCGCAATGAAGTGCTGCGCGTGCTCAATGAACAGAAGATCGAAGTCGGCGCCTATCGCGTCTCGCCGCAGATGCTCGGAAGAATGATCCGCCTGATCGACACCGGAGCGATCGGCGGCAAAGTGGCGAAGGAAGTTTTCGAAGAGATGTCGACCACGGGCGAAGAAGCGGAACGGATCGTCGCGCGCAACGGTCTCGCGCAGGTCAGCGATCCCGCGGTCATCCGCGAAGCGGCGCTGCGCGTATTACAGAACAACGCGGCCAGCGTCGAGCAGTTTCGCGCGGGCAGCGAGAAGGTTTTCGGCTTCCTCGTCGGACAGTTGATGAAGGAAATGCGCGGCAAGGCGAAAGCCGATCTCGCCAATGAAATTCTGCGTGAATTGCTCGCGGAATCGGCGGCGCGATGATGATGTATGATCCGGCGCGATTTTCCCTTATGTAATTCTCTGGAACAAAAGACTTAGGAGGTCTTCTTGCGATTCCTCAGACTCACCGCAACTGCCATGATGACGTGTGTGCTGGCCACGTCGGCGTTCGGCTCCGGTTTCCTCATCCCGGAGCAGGGCGCGAAAGCCAGCGCGATGGCGGGCGCATTCGCCGCCACTGCCGATGATCCCAGCGCCATCTTCTACAACCCGGCCGGCATCGCGCAGCAGCGCGAGATCGCCGCGCTCGCCGGCACGACGTTGATCAACTTCACCAACGAGTTCGTCGGCGATCCGAATTCGCCTGTGACCTCCGGCGTCGAAGCGAAGTACAACCGCCACACGTTCAACATCCCGAACATGTACGCGATCTATCCGATCGGCCAGAATCTCACGGTCGGCGTCGGCGTGTTCGCGGCATTCGGCCTGCGCACCGACTGGGCCGATCCGTTCCCGGGACGCTACATCTCGAAGGATGCGGATCTGAAGACCACGTCGGTCCAGCCGACCATCGCCTGGCAGACCTCCGACGGCCGCTTCGCCGTCGGCGGCGGCGTCGAGTACCGCCGCGCGCGCGTCATCCTCAACGCCAATCAGATGCGGCTCAATCCGTTCACAGGCCGCATCACCGACGTTGCGAACACGCGTCTCGTGTCCGAGTACGGCAGCGACATCGGCTTCAACGCCGGCATCCTGTTCAAGACCGCATCGGACCGCTGGCGCTTCGGACTCGCGTATCGCTCGGCAATGGACATCGATCTGGAAGGCGACGCGGAGATCACGCAGATCCCCACCGGCAACGCGGAGTTCGATTTCGCCGTCAGCCGCCAACTGCCGCCGGATCAGCCCATCAACACCACGCTTCCTTTCCCCGAGATCGTTTCGCTCGCCGCGGCGTTCAGCCCGAATGAAAACTGGGATTTCGAGATCGACATCATCCGCACAGGATGGGATCGTTTCAAAGCGCTCGACGTCGAATTCGAGACCACGCCTGCGGCAAGTTTCACGCGCGAGCAGAACTGGGAAGACTCGAGCTCGTACCGCCTCGGCGTGAATCACAACGCTACCGAGCACTGGGACGTTCGCTTCGGTTTCGTCTATGACGAAAACCCCCAGCCGGTCGAGGCCGTGAGCCCGCTGCTGCCGGACTCCGACCGCCTCGGCGGCAGCATCGGCGCAGGCTTCCATGCGGGACCGTTCATCATCGACGGCTCGCTGCTCGTGCTCCACTTCAAGGACCGTGATACACAAGGCCGCAACCCCGAACAGTTCGACGGCCTGTACCAGACTGACGCGCTGCTCTGGAGCGTCAATCTCGGATACAAGTTCTAAAGGAGACCCACACCATGAAGAGATACTTGCATTCCGCAGCCGCAGTTCTTCTTGCAGCAGTGGTCGCAGTGCCGGTGTTCGCCGCGCGCGGTTCGGCGGACTTCACGCGCTTCGTCGCCCTCGGCGACAGCTACGGCGCGGGCTTCGAGAGCAGCTCCCTCAACGAGCGCCATCAGGAGTGGAGCTGGCCGGCGATCATCGCAAAACAGGTCGGCCTGCGTCTCTGCACGCCGTCCGATCCGGCCACCGCGACCTGCTGGGCGCAGCCGCTGGTCTCGTTCCCCGGCATCGCCAATGAGCTGGTGTTGCAGGGCATCCTCACGCCAAGCCCGTCGATCGGCCCGGCGCCCGGAACGGGACGGCCGCTCATGGCGACGTTCGCGCGGCCGTACAACAACCTCAGCATCCCAGGCGCGACGGTCGGCGCTCTCCTCGCGGTGACCGGCGGCGAGATGCCGCGCCTCAATGAGCCGACGGTCGTTTCGTTCGCGCGCTTCATCCTGCGCGATCAGGGCACGGCCGTGCAGCAGGCGCTCCTGCAGCACCCGACGTTCATCGCGATGTGGATCGGCGGCAACGACTATCTCAACATCATCTTCAGCGGCGATCCATCCACGCTGACGCCTGCCGCAACGTTCAAGGCGCAGTACGAAGCGGTGCTCAACGCGTTGGTTACAGGCGCGCCGACCGCGGGCATGGTAGTGGGTAATCTCCCGAGCGGCATCCCGCCGTATCTCCGCCTCATTCCGCCGTTCCTCGTCGACCCGAACACCGGTCAGCCGATCCTGGTCGGTGGCCAGCGCGTGTTCTTCACTGTGAAGACTGGCATCGATGCGCAGGGGAACGACATCTTCGAGCCGATCGCTCCGACGACGCTCATCCCGCTCGGCACGCGCACCAAGCTCGCGCAGGGCTACGGCCTGCCGCCGATCTTCCGCAACATCCCGCCGTTCAACCAGCTCCAGCACACCGGCGATCCGCTCGAGCAGAGCGACGTGATCACGGTCGAGGAGATCACCGCGACCGTCGCGCGTGTCGCCGAATACAACGCCATCATCAAAGCCGCCGCGGACGCACGCGACATCCCGATCGCCGACGTGGCCGGTCTCTTCAACCGCGTCATCTCTCCGACGGGCGAGCACCTCGGTCCGATCAGCGTCACGGGCGATCCGGTGACGGGCGGCTTCTTCAGCCTCGACTTCTTCCACCTCACCGACCTCGGTTACCTGCTGATGGGCAATGAGTTCATCAAGGCCATCAACAACGGCTACGGTACCGAGATCCCGCTGATGTCGATCACGGAGCTCTTCGCGAACAACGGCGCCTTCTTCGGCGACGGGATTCCGAGCGCGAGTGCGGGCAGCATGATCTTCAGCGCGCGCAACGGCGTCATCACCGACCAGGCCGTTCGCCAGATCACGTCGATGTGGGCGCAGCCGACCGTGCGCAGAATCCGCAGAGACCTCACGACAAACTGAGTTTCGTTTCCCAGTGAACTGAAAAGGCGGCCCGCAAGGCCGCCTTTTTTATGAAGTGCGGCAGCACAGCCGCCGCTTTCAACGCGGCGGCCGCAGCCGCCGCCCGCAAACTCACGTCCCTGCCGGACGTCCGCGCGGCGATGGCTTCGAGATGTCGATCATCGCCATGCGCTCCTTCTCGTCGTACCAGCAGTGAAAGCGCTTGATGCCCGGCACGTCGATATCGTACGACCGAAAAAAGCTCGGGACGTGCAGCGAAGTCGATTTTTCGGACTGGCGGATCTTCGCGGCGCCCTCTTCTTTTTTGTCGAGAGGTTTGATGCCGATGATCTTCCGCTTTTTGTCGTAATAGAGGTTCGCGCTGGTCTTTCCGCGCAACCGCAGCATGTTCGCGACGGGTGAAGGAAGGCGGATCAGGCGAGACTGGACGATGGTCGCCGAAGCGGGAAAGCGTTCGAACTCGGGTTGCGGTTCCCACTTTTCAAAAGCCATAAACCGACTCCTCACCCACACAGACCACTTCGGCGTACAGACACGATCATAAAAACTCGGATTTTTTTGTCAACAATTAATCGCACGTGTTTCGCGAGCGGAAAACGTGTGCCACCGGCGACGTATTCTGGATGAGCCGAAAACATCGCACAAAAACAGTGGGTCCTGCCGGAGGCACCCCGGGCGGGATCATGGAGCTAAATCGTTGACGTTAAGAGGCTTACGCCAGTTCAGCTCGCCTTCGCGCCGCTGCGCTCGCCAAAACCGGACAGCGTCTTGAGGAAGGCCGGCAGCCCCGCCGCCAGACTTCCGGCCAGCGCGATCGTGGCGTCGAACGTTTGCCGCTGGGTCGTGAAGAAGAACAACATGACCACCGCAATGGCCGCGAAGAACGGTACGCGAAAGCAGTTCCACGCATCGCCCGCGACGTTCTGTTCGAGCTGCAACGCCAGTTCCGGCGCGGTCGCGCATTGCGCCACGAGGAAACGCGGGAACGTCTCGTTCATCACGCGCAGTTGCGGATCGCGGCGCAGCAGTCCGCGCGCGAGCAGGCGCAGCACATCCTCGCGCGTTTTCCCGTTCGCCAGTCCCGTCTGCGCGATCTGCATCAACACGAGCTGCCCGTTCGGCATGCACGTCCGCCACAGCGCGCCGTAGTACTGCTTCGCGCGCTCGCTGATCTCGTCGAGCAGTTCGAGATACGGGTCGGCTTCCATCTCACGAGTTAGCGTCCGCTCGATGTGACTGCGCGAATCCTTGAACTGCTCGAAGTACGCATGGAAGCCCGACAGCATGTAGAGCCATCCCACCGAGCGCCAGCGCCACCGGGCGACGTATCGTCTTCGAACACCGGCGCGACCCGCTGCACGTGACTCCGTCGCGCTTTTCCGATGCCACGAGCTGAGAGCCATTCACCCACACGAATGTCGAAAGCGTCTTCGCCCACGATTCACGATCGTCGTTCTGCAGGAACGACGCGGTGATCACGTTCATCGTCGTCGCCCTCACGATCACGATGCGATCGCCGTTGCGCGACAGGCGTTCGATCAGTGCGCGCACGAGTTGCGATGCCTCGCCCGTCGCGAAATCGAAATCGACGTTGTCGGTCATCAGCCTCACTCTCCTCGGCCGTCTGACGGACGCCATTGATAGATGACGTTGCCGGCGCCGTCGAGGATGAAGACCGTGTCGAACACATCGCCGGCTGTCTGCGTGACGACGCTGTTGATCAGGCGCTGCAGTGGAATCGTGGCCGTGGCGTATCGCGGAACAGCATCCGATTCCCGCTGCCCGATGCTCGCGAGATCGATCGGCTTGTTGGGAACCTCGGGCATGAACGCGTTGGGCACGGCGCCGCTTTCGAACACGAGCGGTAATCCGCTGTTCTCACGGCGCGCGAACCGCCGCTCCTCATGATTTTTCGCATCCTCGGAAATGACTTTCGGATCGTCGAGGATCGGCTGCGGCTGGCGCTGCTCGCCGGATACGCCGCGGTCATAGCGATACAAATCGCGAAGCTCGTTTCCGGGCATGGTGGGCGCATTCGACACGGTGCGCGCGGTGTTGGCGATCGAGCGCCACACCTGATCGGCGAGTCTTGCCACGAGCCGCGCATTACGGTCGGTAATACGACGTCTTGCGCTCGAAGAAGAGCGAGTAATACAGCGCGAATCCGGCAAACGCGATCGTGAGCAGCGTTATCGCGCCGCGCATCCGCTCGAGCAACGATTGCCGTCGGCGCTGGTAGCAGGGAGATTGGCCATAGGGACCTCTCCTGCGTAGTGGCGCAAGGCGCGTGAACGTTACAGAAGCACCGGAACCATCGTCCTCAGCGTCTGCTGCAACTGAGGCATTAACATGCGGCGTTCAGAACAACTGCACCGTCGCGGTCGCCACCTGACGGAGGGCTGATGACACGAATCACCGATCCAGACCGCATCCGCGAACTGGTTGCCGCGCATGGCCGTTGGTGGCATCAGATCGAACTAGCACCCGGAATCGTGACGCCCGGTGACGATTCCAACCGGATGAAGCTCCCGATTCTCGACCGGATCGGGCTGCCACCGAACCTTCGGGATATGCGAATCCTCGACATCGGGTGTTCTGATGGTTACTTCACGTTCGAGATGGAGGCACGTGGCGGCGACGTGACCGCGCTCGAATTCGTGCCCGCAACGTACACGGGGTTCGAAACCGCGCGGACCATCCTGGGCAGCCGCGCGCAGTTCGTGATGGAGAACGTCTACAACTTGAATCCGGAAACCTACGGTTATTTTGACGTGGTTCTCTTCATGGGTGTGCTCTATCACCTGCGCAAGCCGCTGGCGGCACTCGATGCAATCCGATCCGTGATGCGGCCAGGGGCGACGCTCTTCGTCGCGACGATGCTCATCGATGAGTATTTCGCGCTTCCTGACGGAACGATCACCACACTCGCTGCCATGAACCCCGCCCTGGAGCGAGTCCCGCTATGGCAGGCATATCCGCGCGATAGCCTCAACGGGGACTACACGAACTGCTTTGCGCCGAACCGTGCAGCGCTCGAGGCGGCACTCGGCGAAGCCCAGTTTCGCGTCGAACAGTTCGAGATCGTCTCGATGGGTGGCTATGCCCGCGCGACGGCGATCGACGATCCGACAGCAGCAAAATATCAGCGCCTCGACAGCCGGCTCGAGACTACGCCCTTCGATCCGTCCGTTCCGTATTTTCTCGACGAAGAAGATGCCGTCCATACTGTCACGCCACGACGGAGTGACGACTCGCCGTCCGCAGCACTGCCGCCAAGGCCCCGCTCCAAGTGGGCGTTCTGGCGCCGCCGGAAATGAGCGGCCCCATGGCCAGGCCGCATTACTGCCCGTTGCATGCTCTGACAAGACGCGAGGCATCATCGAAAATACCCCCGATCCAGCGCGCGGTACT
>DASPNA010000009.1:0-21410 GCA_035626775.1 Thermoanaerobaculia bacterium | reverse complement strand
CAGGACTTGGAAAACGCCGGCAAACTGCCGCCGGCGTTTTCCACATCTCCCACAGCGCCTGCTGCTAGGAAGAAAGAGACGAGGAGAACGACCGGAGACCGACCATCCCACTTTTTGCAGAACTTGACAGACACAACTCGATCGGAATTCGTTGGAATGGGGCTTGGGAAGCTCCTACGCTACCAACTGAGCTACGCCCGTTCAGGGGTGTGGGGCGGGGATCGTAACCCAACCGGCGCGTGTATGATCGGCGCGCTTGGCAGCCACGCTCAACCTCTGGAAGCAGCACCTCGGCCGCGTTCCAGACGATGTCTGGGAGCGGCGGGAGCTCGAGGCGTTGATCCTCGCGGATAACGACCTGACCTCGCTCCCGGACGAGATCGGGAACCTCACGCGGCTGCGGATGCTCGACCTCGGCCACAACCAGCTCGAGGCGCTGCCGGAAGCGGTCGGCGAGCTGACCGGGCTGACGGACTTTCTCTACCTGCACGACAACCGCCTGAGCAGCGTGCCGGAGTCGCTGGCGAGGCTCACGCGGCTGCGGTATCTCAACCTCAGCGAGAACCAGTTCAGCGAAATGCCGGTCGCGGTGTGCCGGATGACGGGATTGATCGAGCTGCGCATGACGGACAACGAGCTCACGTCGTTGCCGGACGAGATCCGCGCGCTTACGAATCTACGCGAATTACATTTGCGCAACAACAAATTGACGACGCTGCCGGAGTCGATCGGCCGATTACATGAATTGAGACATCTCGACCTGCGTGGGAATCCACTCACCAGCGTGTCGGCATCGTTGTTCGCATTGCCGCGGCTGGAAAAGCTCGATCTGCGCTGGGTCACTTCATTATCGATTCCGGACCAGATTCAACGCCTCGAACAGCGCGGCTGCATCGTGTACCAGTGATCCATGGCAAAAACGTTCGGCGAAATCGATGAGCAGCTCCGCAGTTTCGTCGAGCGTCAACACGTGTTCTTTGTGGCCACCGCGCCGCTCGATGTCGACGGCCACGTGAACTGCTCCCCGAAAGGCCTCGACTCCTTACGCATCCTCGGCCCCACGACCATCGCATATCTCGATTACGCGGGCAGCGGCGCGGAAACCATCGCGCACTTACGCGAAAACGGTCGCATTGTGATCATGCTCTGTGCGTTCGAAGGCGCACCGAAGATCGTGCGCTTTCATGGCAGAGGCAAAGTTCTCGAGCCTGCACACCCGGACTTCGCGGAAATCATTGCTCTGTTCGAGCCGGGACCGGGTGTGCGCTCGATCATTCGCATCGAGCTCGATCGCATCAGCGACTCGTGCGGCTACGGCCTGCCGGTGCTCCGCTTCGAGAGTGAGCGCAAACAGCTCTCCCTTTGGGCGGAAAAGAAAGGCGACGCCGGTCTCGCGAAATATAAGCGCGATAAGAACGCGGCCAGCATCGACGGACTGCCGGCCCTGCGTTTCGACGACGAAGCTATGCCTTGAGGTGTCCGCTCACGAGCTTGGTCATCTCGAACATCGAGACCTTGCTCTTGCCGCCGAAGACCTTGCGCAGTTTATCGTCGGCATTGATGCTGCGGCGATCCTTCTCGTCCTGCAGCTTGTTCTTCTTGATGTAGTCCCAGAGCCTCTTCGTGACTTCGGTCCGTGGCAGCGGGTCGTTGCCGACGATCGCGGCCAGCGCTTCATCCGGCTGTACCGGTTTCATGAACGCCGACTCGCCCGCGCCCTTCTTCGAGCTTCCGCCCTTTTTCGATGCCATCTGCAATCCTCCTGTCGTGCGCTGAGTGTAGATCAATCGGAGAGGGTGCCGAGGAACAATCGGCGTGCGCCGCCGTAGCGGGGCGTGTCGACGGGACGTGAATAAACGCGCATCAAGCCATTGGGCGTGTAAGCGATCGAGCCGCGATTCTCGCCGCGTGCGCGGGGCTGGAAGATGATCGTTTCGGCGGACGCGATAGCGTCGCGCACAGTGCGCGAGTACAAGACGCCGCCCGGTCCGGACGTGATGAACTGAAACACCGTGCCAGCGCGGAGGACGACCGGTTCGAATCGATCCGATGGCGGCTGACGATAATCGGTGAAGTCGCGAAACGACTCATCGATCGCAAACGCCGAACCGCCGACCAGCCGCGCCGCCTGTACTCCTGCGACCAGATTCCACCACGCGATCGCACACTCCGACGCCGCACAAGCGATCGATGCATCCTCCATGAGATGGAGCGCTCCGCGACCGACGATGATCGGCTCGCCATCGAGCCGCAAGCCGTCAGCCGTGAGCCGCGCAGCGAGAATGCGATGGTCCGGGGCGCTCCAGACCGCGACGATTTCCTCGCCGTTCCAGCCAATGCCGTTGCGCTTGTCGGACCACGAGCCGAGCTCCGTCCGCCCCAGCGTCGAGCCGTGCGCTACGCGCGTGATCGCGAGCTGTGGACGACCGTCCGCGCCGCGCACTCCGTGAAGAACGGCGAATCCGCGATCCGTGGCGGTAATCGATGGAGTGCCGCCGGCAGCGTTGGACAACGTCATCACGTCGGACGCGAGCACTCCGTCGCGATCGAGCACGCGCGCATGAACCGCGTCGTTCTCCGCCCAGGCGATGAGATACGAGCTCCCATCGAACGCCGCGACAGGAGTGCGCTGGCTGCGAGTCGAACTGGCGATGCGAATGGGCCCGGCATTCATCGCCTCGCCGTTGGATCGGAATCTCCGCGCGAAGATCGCGAACGTGCCGTCGCCCTCGAGCGCTTCGGACCAGACGACGAGAAGATGCTCTCCGCTGGCGATCAGTTGCTCGTCTGTTTGCTGCGTTGCGGTGCGTGTGACGGCGATCCGCGAAAGCGATCGTCCTTCTTGCGACACCCCGGCGGCGATCTTTCCGAACCCGACCGATTCGATCCACGCTCCGAAATGCGTGGCGCCGTTACTCGCGACGGACGGCCGCGGATCGCGGACGACGTTCGATGCGGCGATCGTCAGCGCATCATCACGGTCGCTGCCGACGACTCGCGCGCGAATTTCGAACTGCGCAGTACGCGCCGTCGCGGTTTCTTCGACGCCAACGCGAGGCAACCTGTCGATCCATTCGCGCTCCCGATCCTGCGTCCAGGAGACGATGAATCCGTTCCCGCTCTGCGCCACGGCCGCATCGTAAATCTGGCCTTTCGTCGTTTCCGCAACGACAAACGCCTCGGAGCCGAGTTCACGAGCCCACAATTTCCGCGACGGCGGAAGAGGCGGTCCGGCGACGTCCTGGGACATCACAGACCGCAAATCCAGCCACGCGAGCATCAGACGGTCGCCGTTCGACGCAATGGCGACGCCCTTCGCGTGCACTGCAAGAACACGGTCGCTGGCCTCGAGCACTGCACCATCGCGTCCAATGCGTCGTCCGACGATCGATCGGCCGTATGTCTGTTGAACGGCGAGGCACTCGGATGCTGTACAGGCGAGCTCCACCGAGCTCCACCCGCGAATTTCACTGACGCGACGCGCGCGGCCTGTGTCATCGATGACCGCGATCTCCACGCCGCGATACGACTTCACGGCGGCGACGAGGATCGTGCCGTTCGAGACCGCCACGCGTGGCATGACGGTGTATTCGTCGAACACGCGCCGCGGAGACTCGTCGATGAACGTGCCGTCGGACGCGAGCCTGCGAAACTCGGATCCCTCAGGGCCTGTCCACACGATCGCATAGCCGCTCCCCGTCCATGCGGCACGCGGCGCATAAGCGGTGCGGTCCGGTGAGCTGACCAGGATCCCTTCCCGATCGAGAACCGAGCCGTCCGCGGCGATGCGCGTCGCGTACACGGCGGCTTCGCCGCGGCGCGTGTCCGTCCACGCCAGCAGAAAATCGCGGCCGTCCGTTGCCGAGACGGGCCACGACTGGTTTCCCGCGCCGCGCGCGAAATGAGGTTCAGAGATCGGGGTTTCGGCGAATGCAAATGCTGCCGAGAGAAGCGTCAGTAGACACGCCAGGCTCTTGCGCATGAGCCATGGTAACCGAGCGCTACCAGTTCCGGCGCAGTTGCCACGCATGAAACAGTTGCGCGCCGGCGAGAAACACCAGTGCGAGCAGTGCGTACACGGTGCTCACCGCGGGCGTCGTCTTGCCGAACCAGCCGGCGAAGTCGAGCGCGGGACTCGCGCCTTGATCGCTGAGCGCGATGTACCAGAACGTCAGGAACAGGACGATGAACGTCTTCGGATTCGCGGTCATGATGCCGAGGGCGGTCGACAGGGCACAAAGGAAGACGACCGAGATCAGCAATGCGGTAGTGGCCGCCGGACGGAACGCGATCGCGCGCGCAATCGGAATGCCGAGGAACGCCAGCGCAACGATCAGCGCAGAGGCGAATTTCCATAAGACGAATCTCGCGCGCAGTTGCGGCGCCGCGTAAAGCAACGCCGTCGTTCCCGCGCGTTTTTCGCGACAGGCGATGTCGGCTAGCGCGATCGCACAGCCCGCGAACGCAAACGGCAGCATGCCGCCGAGGTGTGCTTCTGCGTTCGGAGCGGCGAAAGAGAGGATCGCGAAGATCACGATCGCAATGGACGCGAGCGGAAACGCTGCGATCGTCGTCAGCGCGTCGGTCATCGCGGTGCGCACAATCGACGGCATGCCGGGCAGCGACGCGACACCATTGCCGAATCGTACGAACAGGCGCGCCACCGGTTTCGCCATCGCATTGAAGCGGCCCATCCAGCTCCAGCGCGCCTTCTCGTTCGGCATGGAACGCACGCGTGCCGGATCGAAGCGGTGGAAGAAGAGCCGCGCGATGAGCAGCAGCGACATCGGCCAGATCGCCGATGCGACGCGTGGCAGCACCCAGCGCGCTTCCCATTTCAAGCCCTCGAAGACCAGCGGCACCTTCGTTGCGTCGAAATCGGTCGCGCCGATCGAGATCGCATCGGTGCTGTACGTCGCCTTCAGTTGCTGAATCATGAAGCCGAGGCCGGAGATGTCGAAGTAAGCGGGCCAGCCGCCGATGTTGTTCTTGTCGCTGAGCGTCGCCATCACGCCCATGAATCCCATCCAGAGGAAAAAGTAGAAGACGTCGCCGAACTTCGTGCGCAGCAGCGGCGTGCACTCGAACACGATCGCCAGCGCCGACACCGCCACGATCGCGGGCGGCAAAAGCAGCAGATACTGCAATGCGAACACGAGCGGCTGCAGCGGCGCTTCGCCCCGCACGATCACCATGGCCATGGCCGTAGCCATGAAGCCAAGGGTGAAGATGGTGAGGAACACGACGTTGCCGGCGAACTTGCCGAGAATGTATTCGCTCGCTCGCATCGTGGTCGAGGCAATCACGAAGCCGCAGCGCGAGAGCACGTCGCGCTTGATCGCGTTCGAAATCACGTAGAAGCCGGCCATGCCGATGAACATCGTGGCCAGCACGGCGGTGCCCATGCCGATCGCTGCGGAGTTGTAGAGCGCGCGTTGCTTGCCGATCTGAATCAGCGTGCGGCCGGTGGACGGCGCCGGGATCCACAGATATGGCAGCATCGACAGCAGCACGAACACGACCGCGGTCGACGGACGCCGCAAGCGGATCATCACGTCCGCGCGTACGACCGCGGCGAGGCGGAGCAGCCGCTCGGTCATGCCACGGCCGTATAGCGCATCGGCGCGTTGTTGATGACCGCGAGAAACGCGGCTTCGAGACTCGTGGTCGCCGTGTTGTGCATCAGCGTGTCGGGCGTGTCGAGTGCCACCAGCGCTCCGTCTTTCATGATCGCGATCTCGGTCGCGATCGATTCGATGTCGGAGACGATGTGCGTCGAGAGGATGACCAGCCTGCCCTCGCCGAGCTCCGATAACACGTTGCGAAAGCGCAGCCGCTCTTCCGGATCGAGTCCCGCGGTCGGCTCGTCGACGATGACGAGATCGGGATCGTTGACCAGCGCCTGCGCGATTCCGAGTCGTTGCTTCATGCCACCGGAAAACCCGCCGACGGCGCGATTGGCCGCGCCGTGCAGGTTCACCAGCTCGAGCATCTCCTGCACTTTCGTTTTCGAGTGCACGCCTTTGAGCGCCGCGAAGTACGTGAGGAACTCGAGCGCCGTCAGGTTGTCGTACACGCCGAAGTCCTGCGGCAGATAGCCAAGGCGGCGGCGGAGCTCATCGGGCTTGCGAACGACATCGATGTCGCCGAAGACGATGCCGCCCGCGCTCGGCCTGGTGACCGTCGCAATCATCTGCATCAGCGTGGTCTTGCCCGCGCCGTTGCGTCCGAGCAGGCCGAGGACGCCGCCTTTTGCGGAAAAGGTGACCTCGCGGACGCCGTAATTGCCCGCACGGAAGCGTTTGGAGACCGACGTGATGTGCAGCATGCCGCGTTAATACGCGCGGCGAAGAGCGATGTTGCGGCGCGCCCTACTTCTTGATCGCCAGGCGCGCCCCGGCCGCGTCCGCAACGATGCGCGTGATGTGCGACTGCGGATTGCGGCTGCGCTTCTGGATCGGAAGGCGCGTGTAGACCTGCGTGGAGAGGATCGACGCGTGGCCGAGGATCTCCTGGACGTCGCGGATGTCGGCGCCGGACGAGACCAGCATCGCGGCCATCGTGTGGCGCAGCGAGTGCGGCGTGACGTGGCGTTTGATCTCGGCCAGGCGGACGTGCTTCTTGAAGATGTTCTCGATCGAATAGATCGTCAGGCGCGTTCCGGAGCGGCCGACGAACAACGCCGGCGTCGCGAGCATGCGATCGCTGCGCAGGTCGAGGTATTGCGCCATCGCAGTCAGCACATCGTCGGACGCGAGCGTCACGCAGCGGCCGCGCGTGGCGCGTCCGGTGATCTGAATGGTCTTGCGCTCGAGATCGACGTCGCTCACGTTCACCGCGACCAGCTCGCCGATGCGAATGCCGGTGGAGAAAAGCAACTCCAGAATCAGGTTGTCGCGGACTGCGCAGAAGTAACGGTTGCGGCTTCCCGCGGAGTGATCGCGAGCGTTCGCGAGCTCGGCCACCTGCTCTTTCGGCGCGGCGAGCAACGCGCGGATCTCGCGGTTGGAGAGCACGGTCGGGACGCGGTTCTCGACCGGCTTCTTGATCTTCAGCTTCCGCGCGGGCGATTCGCTGACGATCCCCTGCTCCTCGAGGAAGCGGAAGAACACTTTCAGCGCGGCCACTTTGCGGCGGATGGAGGTGTCGCGATACGGACCGCCGCTCAGGCTGTCGAGATAGGTCTCGAGGTCGTCCGCGGTGATGTCCACGGTCGCGGTGTCGTTGACGTGCAGATGGAACTGGACGAGGTCGGACTGGTAGGCGCGCAGTGTCCGATCGGACAAATTGCGGACCGACTGGCCGTGCTCGAGGAATTGGGTGATCGCCTGCTGCACGTTCATAGTGATGTCACTTGGCACAGTTTATTTGCTGAAAGGGTGGACCGTTTGCAGTCTACGCGGCACCTCACTTTTGTCAAGAAATTATTTGCCTGTTGGAATATGCTGGAAAAGCATTGAAGTACGAGACTTAGGACGACCAACGTGCGCGGTTTACGCCTCTTTGTCCGGCCCATCGAGGCCGCCGATCACGCCGCGCTGGCGGCGTTTTTCACGAAACAGGACGACGCTCGACCCGCCGTTCCGGCATGCGGCCTGCTCGGCAAGCTCCTCGGCGACATCGTCGCCGTCATGGCCATCGAGATCACCGATGACGCGCTACGCGTGGAAGACCTGACGGTGGCGCGCGAGCTGCGCCGGAAGTGGATCGGCCGCGTGATGATGCGCGAGCTCGAGCAGCTGGCCGTGAAGATGGATCGCCGCCGCATCGTCGTCGAACACGCAGGAGACGCGCAGGAGTTTTTTCGCCGTGTCGGATTCCAGAGTGAGGGTGAGAGATGGGTCAGGGTCGTGCCGTAGTTCTTCTTCTCGTCGTCGTTGCATTCATCAGTTGCGCGAAAGCGCCCGCGCCCACGCCACCAGCAACCGTTCCGCAGCAGCAGGAGCAACCGAAAGCGGAAGCGGCACCAGTCGATCCGATCTCGCGCGCGAAGAGCGCGCTCGCGCTCTTCGACCAGAAACGCTACGACGAAGCGGTGCCGGCGCTCGCCGCTGCGGCGCTCGAGTTTCCTGAAGTCGCACCGTTCCTGCGGTTGCGCATCGTCGAAGCGGAGATCGCGCGCGGCAACTTCAAGGAAGCGGCGGCGATGGCATCGCAGATCGAAGGACTGGAGCGACGGGCTGAGAGCCCGTCGCTCCAGTTCACTTCCGCGGCGACCGTCGCGCGCCTGCGCCTGCCGGCGATTTTCGCGCAACTCGGCCATGCTGCCGCGACCGACGCGGCGTGGCAGCAGGCGTCGCAGATCGCGATCGACGAGCTGACCGAAGCGGACTTTGTGGCCATGGCTACCGCGCTCGCGAAAGCTGGGCGTAACGATCTCGCCGTGAAGACGCGCATGCGCCTGCTCACGGACTACACGAATGGCCGTTACACGGAACAGACCTATGACTTCCTGACGGCGGAGATCGATGCGTTGCCGGTCGCCGAGAAGATCGCGCTCGCCGGAAAACTGTCGCGCGCGAATCGATACGACGAGGCGCTCGAGCTTTTCAGCAGGATTCCGGGCGGAGCGCCGGAGGCCCGCGCCACGCGGTTGCGCGCGCTCTTCAACTCGCGCAACTACGGACAACTGCTCGTCGAGACGAAGGACGTGCAGCTCGGCGATCCGTCGCTGATGCTGCTGCGCGCACGCGCGGCATGGCGCGACGACAAGCCGCAGGAGTTCCTGTCCGGACTCGATGCGGTGGAGAAGCAGTTTCCGGCGAGCAAGGAAGCGCTGGACGCGAAGATCGCGCGCGCGAAGTACTACTCGACGGATGTCATCGATTACGCAAAGTCCGTCGAAAACCTGACGCAAGCCATCGACGCCGGACACGTCGGTGGCGACGGCGAAAACATCTGGACCCTCGGCTGGACCTACACGCTCTGGGGCAAGTACGACGAAGCGCTGAAGGTCTTCGATCGCTACGTCCGCTCGTATCCCGACGGCGACTGGAAGACGAACTCGCTGTTCTGGTCGGCGAAGATTCACGACAAGCTCGGTCGCACGCAGCAACGCAACGCAAGCGCGCAGCAGATCGTCGACGAGTTCCCGTTCAGCTACTACGCATATCGGGCCAAGGAGCTCTGGAGCGACGGGCTCCTAGTTCGTCGACAGGCTGAGCGCCCGTCGCTCCAGACCTTCCCCGACATCGAGGCCGAGCTCGCGAAAATCACGGAGCCTCGCTTCGACGTTGTCCACGCGCTGCAGGATATCGGGCTCGATCGCGCCGCCGCGCGCGAGATGAAAGTGCTCGCCGGCAAGTACTCGTCGAATCCCGGCGTGCAGTTCATGCTCGCTGACGTCTACGTGCGCGGCGGCGAGCCGTTCAAGGCGAACACGGTTCTGCAGCGGCAGTTCCGTTCGTTCGTGCGTCACGGCGGCGCGAACATCCCGCCGCGTTTCTGGCAGATCCTCTTCCCGCTCGCGTATTGGGAAACGTTGCAGGCGGAAGCGCAGAGGCGCGGTGTCGATCCTTATCTGCTGGCGTCGATCACGCGGCAGGAGAGCGGCTTCGAGCCCTCGACGGTGTCGAACGCCGGCGCCGTCGGCCTGATGCAGATCATGCCGGAGGAAGCGTCGCGGATCGCGACCGCGGGCGGACTCGGATCCGTCACGCGCGGCGATCTCTTCGTCCCCGAGAGGAACATTGCCGTCGGTGCCGCCGAGTACGCTCAGAAACTGCAGGCGATGAACGGGAATCACGTCCTCGCCATCGCGTCGTACAACGCAGGAGAAAAAGCCGTTGGCACGTGGCTTGAGAAGACGCCGATCGATGACCTGGACTTATTCGTAGAATCGATTCCGTACGCCGAGACGAGGTTGTACGTGAAGACGGTGACCCGGAACCGATTCGAATATCGGCGGATTTATGAAGGCAGTGCAGCAGCAGAGCAGCAACGAAGCGAGGCGCAATAGGGCGCTCCTTCTCTCCTCCCTCTTCGTCCTTCTCCTCACGCAAACCGCGGCAGCGAACACCCAGATCCTGCTCGCGCGCGGCAGCCAGAACGACCAGCCGGGTCAGTATCACGGCGTCGTCGACCTGGTCGTCGATCCGGGTTTCGACAACGCGAAAGTGACGGTGATCGTCGACGGACAGAAAGTCGTCGAAGGTCTCACGTCGCCGTATCGCGTGGTCGTCGATCTGGGTCCCTCTCCGCTGCAGCACAAGATCACGGTTTCCGCGAAAGGTCCGAACGGCAAACGCGCGCGCTGGACCGAGACCATCAATCACGGCCTGCTCCCCCTCGGACTGCGCGTCAACGCGATTGACGCAACCGCCGGCACGTTCGAAGTCGACGCCACCGCACCTGCAGACGATCCGATCGTGGCGGTGCAGCTGTGGGATCAGGGACAAGTAATCGCCACCGCGAACGAAGTTCCGTATCGCTTCACGGTGCCACGCGAAACGATGGAAAGCGGATTCGTGCAGTTCACCGCACGTACGGAGGCAGGCGAAGAAGCGGCGGACTTCTGGTCGGCCGCGGGGAATGTGCACGTCGAGGAGTTGCAGGTGCGCACGGTGCCGATCTTCGTGTCGGTCGTCGACCGCAACGGCGTGACGCGCGACGATCTCGATCGCTCGCTGTTCCGCGTCATCGACGGCAATTCAGAAGGGAAGATCATCGAGTTCGGCAAGGCATTCGATCAGCCGATCTCGATCTCGCTGCTGCTCGATGCATCGTCGAGCATGACCTACTCGATGAAGCACGCGGCGAAGGCCGCGAATGAGTTCGTGCAGCACGCGCTGAAGGATGGCGATCGCTGCAGCATCACCGCGGTGCAGGATGTGCCACGCCGCAAACAGCCGTTGACGAACGACCGCAACGAGATCGCCGCGGCGCTGAACGGCATCACGCCGATGGGCCGGACCGCGCTGTACGACGCGGTCGCAAGTGCGATTCGCGAGCTGCGCGAGGAGAAGAACCGCCGCGCCATCGTCGTGCTGACGGACGGCGGCGATACGACCTCGATGTGGAGCTATGACGAAGTCGAGAAACTCGCGCGAGAAGCCGCGATCCCGATTTACTTCATCGCCTACGAAGGCAGCGAACAGGACGGCGCCCGCGACCTCGACCGGCTGCGCTATCTCGCATCGCAGACGGGCGGATTCGTGGCCACGGCGACGGAACAGAACCTGATGGCGAAATACACGGAGATCGAGAAAGATCTGCGTGCGCAGTTCGCGATCACATATCAGGTCTCGGACTTTGGGAAGTCGAATGAGTGGCGGGCGGTGCGGGTGGTGGTCAACTCGCCGAAGCTCACCGCGCGCACGATCAACGGGTACTTTACGCCGTAATCTGGAGCGACGGGCCGCTCCAGAGTCGCATTAGACTTCCCCCCGATTTGGACCGCCACTCTCCGCTCATCGACCAATTGCGCGCGCGTGTTACGCGCGCGCCCTTCTTCCGCACCCTCCTCGATCGCGACCGGCGTCTCGACGTCACCGGCGCGACTGTCGAAGCGCGCGCGCTGCTGATCGCGGCACTGCAGGACTCGCATCGGCGGCGCGTCGCCGTCATCACGCCGGGCGATGCAGGCCTCGCGGATTTCGAGACCGCGCTGCGCCTTTTCCATCGCGATCCGCAATGCGTGTCGGTCTATCCGGCGCCGTCGCTCTCGCCGTATCAGGACGTCGCGCCATCGCTCGGTGTCGTGCGCGAGGAAATCCGCGCGCTGGGCATGCTCATCGATGGTGCGGCCGAGCTCCTCGTCGTTCCGACGCGCGCGCTTTTCCAGCGCCTGCCGCGGCCGGATGATTTTCGCAGTCGCATCGTGCGGCTCGCCGAGGGCGAGGAGCTGGACATGCGCGCGTTGCTGGAGAGTCTCGTCGAGAACGGATTCGTGCGCACCGATCTCGTCGGCGAAGCGGGCGAGTTTGCATTCCGCGGCGGCATCCTCGACCTCTTTCCGCCGAACACGCACCAGGCGGTGCGCATCGAGCTGTTCGGCGACACGATCGATTCGCTGCGCTGGCTCGACGTCGACACGCAGCGTTCCGAGGATGCGTCGGGACCGGTGACGGTGTACCCGATGACGCAGTTCCCGATCACGCGCGAGACGCGCCAGAAACTGGCGCGGCGCATCTCGCTCGACTTCATGGACCCGCACTTCAAGCGCGACGTGCACGAGAAGATCGAGAAGCTGCAGGAGAGCGGTACGTTTCCCGGTGTCGAGCATTACGTACCGGTCGCTGGCGACAGCGTGACGTTCGCCGATTACATCCGCGACTGGGACCTGATCCTGATCGAGCCGGACCAGATCACGACCACGATCTCAAAGTACGAAACGCTCTTACGCAACGAATACGACGCGGCCGCCGAGAAAGGCCGCGCCGTGTACCCGGCGGAGAAGCTTGTCGCGCCCGGACCGGATGTGCTCGGGTTCATCGGCACCGCGCCGCTGGCGCTGTCGGACGTGCACATCGCGACCAAAGAACGCGAAGAGCTGCGCATCAACACCTCTCCCACCGATCGCTACAACAATCGCCTCAGCGACTTTCCCGCGGATGTGCTGCGCAACGCCCCCCTCAGCCAACCCTCTCCCTCCCCGGGGGGAGAGGGTTGGCTGAGGGGGGCAAACGAGCAGCTCTTCTTCTGCGCGACCAAAGGCGGCCGCGAGAAGATCGAGCGCCTCCTCAAAGAATTCGACGTGCCTTTCGTCGAAAACCGCCTCGGCGCCGGCGACCTCGCCGTCACAGCCGGCCACATCGGCCGCGGTTTCATCTTTCACGATCTGAATCTCACGGCGTATTCGGAGTGGGATCTCTTCGAGCCGCCGACCTCGACTCGCGTTGGAGGACGCAAGCGGAAGTCGGAAGCGTTCGTCTCCGACCTGCGCGACCTCAAAACCGGCGACTACATCGTGCATGTCGATCACGGCGTCGGCCGTTTCCTCGGACTGCAGCGCATCCCGTTCGGCGATACCGAGCGCGAGGTGATGCAGATCGAATACTCCGGCGGCGGCAAGCTGCTGATGCCGATGGAAAACCTCAATCTCATCCAGCGGTTCACCGCGGGTGAGGAGGCGCAACCGAAGCTCGACAAGCTCGGCGGCACCACGTGGGCACGAACGAAAGCTTCGGTCAAGAAAGCGATGCGCGACATGGCCGACGAGCTGCTCAAGCTCTACGCCACGCGGCAAATGGTGCACGGTCATGCATTTGGCAAGGACTCGCCGTGGCAGTTCGACTTCGAGGATGCGTTCGAGTTCGACGAGACCGAAGACCAGTTGAGCGCGATCGAGGACGTGAAGAGCGACATGGAATCGCGCAAGCCGATGGACCGCCTGCTGTGCGGCGACGTCGGTTACGGCAAAACCGAAGTGGCCATGCGCGCGGCGTTCAAAGCAGTGATGGACGGCAAGCAGGTGGCGGTGCTTGCACCCACCACCGTGCTCACGTTTCAGCACTACCGTACGTTCCTCCGCCGCTTCGCATCGTTCCCCGTCACGATCGAGCTGCTCACGCGCTACTACTCCGCGAAAGAGCTCAAAGAGATTCTCAAGAAAGTCGAGATCGGCGAGATCGACGTCGTGGTCGGCACGCATCGTCTGCTATCGAAGGACGTGACGTGGAAAGACCTCGGCCTGGTCGTCATCGACGAGGAACAGCGTTTCGGCGTCGCGCAGAAAGAGCGGCTGAAGTCGATCAAGAAATCGGTCGACGTGCTGGCGATGTCCGCGACTCCGATTCCGCGCACGCTGCACATGTCGCTGGTCGGCATCCGCGACATCTCCGTGATCGAGACGCCGCCGAAAGACCGCCTGGCCATTCAGACCGCGGTCGTGCCGTACGACGGCGACTTCATTCGCGAGGCGATCGAGTTCGAGGTCGGCCGCGGCGGACAGGTCTTCTTCGTCCACAACCGCGTCGAATCGATCTACAACATGAAGGAGTACCTCGAGAACCTGGTCCCCGGACTGCGCGTGATCGTCGGTCACGGACAGATGGACGAGCGCGAGCTCGAGAAGGCCATGCTCGCATTCATCAATCGCGAGTACGACGTGTTGCTGGCGACGACGATCATCGAGAACGGCATCGACATCCCCGCCTGCAACACGATCCTCATCAACCACGCGGAACGCTTCGGCCTCTCGCAGCTCTATCAGTTGCGCGGCCGCGTGGGACGCAGCGACCGGCTGGCGTTCTGCTACCTGCTCGTCCCCTCGGATCGCATTCTCAGCAGTGACGCACGCAAACGCCTCGCGGCCATTCAGGAGTTCTCCGACCTCGGCGCCGGCTTCCGCATCGCCGCACGCGACCTCGAGATCCGCGGCGCCGGCAACATTCTCGGCGGCGAACAATCGGGACAGATCGCCGCGGTCGGCTTCGAGATGTACACGAAGCTGCTCGAAGAAACGATTCGCGAGATGAAGGGCGAGCGCATCGAGGAGGAAGTCGAGACCTCGATGAACCTCGGCGTCGACATCTACATCCCGCGCGACTACATCAGCGAAGAAAACCTGCGCATGACGTTCTACAAGAAGATCGCCTCGGCTTCGACCGAAGATCGGCTCAATGACATTCGCAATGAAATGCGCGATCGCTTCGGCGCATTGCCGGAAAACGTCGAGAACCTCTTCCACTTCGTGCGCGTCAAGTGGTACGCCAAACATCTCGGCGTCTTGTCCATCGTGCGCGAGGGCGCACGCGGCGTGATCAAACTGACACCGCACGCGAAGATCGATCCGAACAAGCTCCTGATGTTCATCAGCGAAAACCCACAAGCGAAGTTTTCGCCGAACGGCGTGCTCTCTTTCCCTCTGCGCGAGCACGGTCCGCAGGTCATCAACACGATCGAAACGATGTTGCAGACCATCGCCGCGTAGCAACCTCAGATAATGACCCTAGTGCATTAAGTATTGCGACCTTACCTTCGGCATACAGCACACGCGCGTGCCTGCACAAAGGAAGGAAAGGTCATGAAGAACATCGTTCGATTGGTTCTTGTACTCGGGTTGTGGGCACTCCCGGCGGCCGCGCAGAACAACTGGGACTGGAGCGCCGCCGGCTCGACGGGTGTCGTGGATCACGGCACGACCAGCTTCTACGAATTCAGCGGATCGTATTTCGGCGTGCGTTCGGACGCCATCGCCACTGTCGAAGCGCGTTATCCCGTCACGAACACGATGGGCAGCGCGACCGACATCTCGCCGGCCTGGACCACGTTCCAGATCGCCGTACACGATCAGTACACCAGCGGCGGCTCGGTCACGGCGACGCTGTATGAAGTCGACAAGTGCTCGAGCACCGAAACGCAACTCTGCCAGATCGTGAGCAGTGACACCGATCAGGATGTGCATTGCGACTCGTGCACGTTCAATGGCGGCCTCGATTTCGCCAACAACGCGTATTACGTGTGCGTCTCGGTCTCCAAGACCGCGACTACCGCCGACCCGCGGCTGTACGAGCTGGCGATCTACTGACGCCGCGCGCAAAAAGGAGAAACGCATGAAAGCCACTGTTTCGCTGAGCGTCCTCGCTCTGCTTCTGCTCGCGCTCCCGGCCGCCGCACAGTCGTACGACTGGAGCCACGTCGGCTCGGTGGGCATCACGCAGAGCGGCCAGGGCCACACCTTCACCGGTCCCTCGTTCACGTTCGCGCCTTCCCGTACCGGCACGCTCATCGCGCGGTACAACGTGACCAATACCGTCGGCGGCGGCATCGACAAGACGCCGGCCTGGACCACCTTCACCGCCGCGTATACCGACAACTCGTCGGCCGGCGCCGTCACGCTGCGCCTCTACCAGGTCGACAAGTGCAACAACACGCAGGCGGAGATCTGTGCGATCTCGAGCTCGGACGGCGGGTCCTGTGACTCGTGCACGTTCGGGTCGAGCACGTTCGACTTCGCCAACAACTTCTATTACATCGAGGCGCGCATTACGCGCACCTCGTCGTCGGCCACCGAGGCGTTGCATTCGGTGGCGATCAACTGAGGCGGGAGGACATCATGAGAATCATGACTCGACTGCTCATCCTCTCTCTCGTGGTTGCGGCCATGCCGATGTTCGCGCAGACGCATGACTGGACCTCCGTCGGCAACAGCGGGCGCGTCACTCAGCCCAGCGCATTCAAGGTGGCCTGGGTCGGCCCGACGCTGAGGTTCAGCTCGATCTCCACAGGTGACATCGTGGCGCGCTATCCGGTGACGAACACTTACGGCAGCGGCACGTCGAAGACGCCTCCATGGACGACGCTCTGGTCGACGTTCAAGGACAACTCCGCATCGGGATCGGTGACGACGCGCCTCTATGAAGTCGACAAGTGCTCGGCCGCCGAAACGCTGATCTGCACGATCACCAGCTCGGACAGCGCATCGAACCAGTGCAGTAGCTGCACGTTCGGCTCGAGCACGTTCGATTTCGCGAACAACACGTACTGGGTGGAAGTGACGCTCTCGCGCACTGCGACATCCGCCGCGGAAGAGATTCACTCGCTCGCGATCAACTGATAAAGCGGTTCCTCGGGTTCCTCGGAGTTCCTCGGGTTCCTCGGAGTGGTTCAGTCCCCTCCGAGGAACTCCGAGGGACCCGAGAACTCCGAGGAACTGCCTCTGCTACACTCCGCGCGTCCCGTGCTGGCCCGCCGCGTCGCGCTCTCGCTGATCCTCGTCATTGCCGCGATCTCCGCATGCAAGCGGAAGCCGACCATTCCTCCGGACGTCATCGCGCGCGTCAATGACCGCATGGTCACGCTGGCCGATTTCAAACGTTACCTCGAACGCAATGCCGGATCGGAGCTCGCACAACTGACGCCCGAGGTGGCGAGTGCACTGGCCGACCAGTTCGTCGAAGAGATCATCGTCTCGGAATACGCGGCGTCGCACGGAGTCGAAGTGCCCGCCGAGAAGATCGCCGCCGCGGTGCGCACCGAAGCGGGTGTCACGGTGATCGAGAAACGTGACGAAATGCGCCGCGAGCGTCTCATCGCGAACCTCTCCGGACAGATTCCGGATCCCGCGGCGGCTACGGTGCAGGCCTATTACGACCAGCATCAGGCCGAGTTCCGCAGCGGTGAGGAAGTACGCGTCCGGCAGATCCTCGTCAATGATGAAGAGCTCGCGAACGAGATCGTGAAGAAGCTCAAGAGCGGCACGCCGTTCGGCGATCTGTCCGCGCAATATTCGCGTGCGCCGAACGCGAAACGCGGCGGCGAGATCGGGTTCGTCAGCCGCGGCGATCTTCCGAAGATGTTCGAGGAGGAGATCTTCCGCCTGCGCGCCGGCCAGGTCAGCGACGTCCTGCGTACCGACACGAGCTTTCACATTTTCCAGGTCGACGAACGCCGCCCGGCAGGCGTCCTCGACGTGCAGGCCGCGACGCCGATCATCCTCACGCGCCTCCGTGAGGACGCCGTGCGCGAGCGTCTCAGCCAGATCGTGGCCCGCAGCCGGCGCGAGATGAACATCGCCATCCTCACCCGGCGGCTGCCTTTCCGCTACTCCGGTACCCTTCCAAAGTCCGAGGACGAATAAACCGCCTCGGAACTTGTTTTTCCCGCTGCACGTCTCAACCTGAGCAAATTATGAAAAAAATCATTCTCTCCACTGCCCTCGCGCTGACCGCTGTAACCGCCTCCGGCGCAGAGCTCCTCGAAGGCATCGTCGTCCGCGTGGGCGACCGCATCATCACCCGCACTCAGTACGAGCGCCGCCTGCGCGACACGTACAACGAGATCGAACGCACCGCTCCTGCGGATCAGCGGGCCGCCCTCCGTGAGGATGCGCGGAAAACGCTCGTCAACGAGCTGATCAGCGAGCTGCTCATCAAAGATCGCGCGGATCGTCTCGCGATCACGGTGACGGATGCCGAGCTCAAGGAATCGGTCAACCGCCTCAAACAGCAGTACGGCATCACCACCGACCAGCAGTTCGAGGACTCGTTGCGCAGCTCCGGCCTGACGCGCGCGGAGATGGAAGCGCGCCTCCGCGACACGCTCATCACGAACAAGGTCTTCGGCAAAGAGCTGCGCAGCCGCGAGCAACTGAGCGACGCCGAGCTGCGCGATCGCTACAATCGCGAGAAGGATTCGTTCCGTCTTCCGGAGCGTGCGCACCTGCGCGAGATCGTCGTGCTCAAGCCGGAGAACGGCAATGTCGAGGAAGCGCGCACGCGCGCGAGTGAGATCGTCGAAGCGGCGCGCAAGCCGGGCACGGACTTCGCCAATCTCGCCTCGACGATGTCCGAGTCGGGCACGAAGGACAAAGGCGGCGATCTCGGCGAAGTGGCAAAAGGCGACCTCGTCGCCGATCTCGACAAGGCCGTGTTCAACGCACCCGCCGGTTCGATCCTCGGACCGATCGAGACAAGGTCCGCGTGGCACGTGATGAAGGTCGAGCAGCGCCTCCCGTCCGAAGTCCCGGCGTTCGAGTCGGTCAAGGACAAGCTCCGCCAGGACGCGAGCGAAGAGACGTTCCAGCGCGATTACAAGGCCTACATCGAGAGCCTTCGCAAGGATGCGTTCGTGCAGATCAATGAGAACATGATTCCGGCGGTGTAATTTTGGAGTGCGGTGGCCGCAGCCACCGCTTTCAAAGCGGCGGCGCTGCCGCCGCACTCCATAGCGTTCTACCGCCTGCGTCCCCACAAACCGCAAACGTTCCCCTCGGCACGCCCAAATCCCTGCGCTTGTAGATTCCCTCGGTCCTCGCGCACGCTCCGCTTACGCTCGTCGTGCATGAGCAGCATCGAAGAAGCGGTTCGCGCAATTCACACCAACAGGCCGCGCAACGTCGTCATCATGACCGGCGCCGGCGTCTCCACCGACAGCGGCATTCCGACCTTTCGCGGCGCCGGCGGTCTATGGCGCAATTTCCGCGCGGAGGATCTCGCCACGCCGCAGGCGTTTCAACGCGATCCGCGGTTGGTGTGGGAATGGTACGAGTGGCGCCGCGGCCTCATTCGAGACGCGAAGCCGAATGCCGCGCACGAAGCGCTCGCGCGTCTTCCCGACGCCGTCGTCGTGACGCAGAACGTCGATGGCCTGCACGCCCGAGCCGGCTCGGCTGACGTCGTCGAGTTGCACGGCAACATCTTTCGCGTGCGCTGCGTGAGCGAAGGAACTGCGCGCATGCACATCGATGCGTTCGCGGAAGTTCCGCCGCACTGTGAATGCGGAGCACTGTTGCGCCCTGACGTGGTGTGGTTCGGTGAGTCGCTGCCGCAGGATGCGGTCGCGCGCGCGGTCGGTGCGATTCATGCGGCCGACGTCGTGCTCGTGATCGGCACGTCCGGCGTCGTTTATCCCGCCGCGGGATTCATCGGCCTGCACGAGGGACTCTCGATCGAGATCAATCCTGAGAGCAGCGGCATCAGCAGCGCGTGTACGTACTCGATTCCGGCGCGCGCCGCCGAAGCCACACCTGCGATCGCCGAAGCACTGCTGGAGGTGCGTTCATGACCGACGTGATCCGCGATCTTCCGCGCGACGACCGGCCGCGCGAGCGCCTGCGCAAACACGGTGCCGCAACCTTGTCGGACGCCGAACTGCTCGCGCTCATCCTCGGTTGCGGCGTGCCGGGCTTGAACGCCGTCCAACTCGCAAGGCAGTTGCTCGCGGAAGGCATCCGTAACGTAACGCGGCGTGAGCTGTCCACCATCCGCGGCGTCGGTCCCGCGAAGGCTGCTCGCATTTCGGCGGTGTACGAGTTCGCGCGGCGCCTGACGTCGGAGCAGCCCGAGGAGCCGCCGATGCTCGACATCCCAACGCTCGGCCGGCAACTCGTGACCGGCTACGGGCATCAGACGCAGGAGCGGCTCGGCGCCGCGTTCCTCGACGCACGTCATCGTGTTCGGCAGCAACGCGAGATCTTCATCGGCACCATCAACAAGGCCGCCGTCTCGACGCGCGACATCATTCAATTTTCACTGATGGAAAACGCGACCGCGGTCGTGATCTATCACAACCATCCGTCGGGCGATCCGACGCCATCAGACGACGATCTGACGTTCACGAAGAAGCTGCAGGAGTCGCTAGCGATGATCGACATCGAGCTCGTCGATCACCTCGTCATCGGCGCACACCGCTACCACTCGATGGCAGAAAGGGGCGAGCTGATTCCTTAGCCGACCCTATGTACCCTTCTCCCCTCCGCAGAGGGGAGAAGGTGCGCGAAGCGCGGATGAGGGGTTCGTGCGACGCGAAAAACGCCCCTCATCCGGCCTTCGGCCACCTTCCCCTCGCACGACGGGGAGAAGGCTACCCGACGGCGCCGCTAACCGGCGACGAGCGCCGGCTTGCGCGCCGCCTGCTCGCGCTCCGCATACACGGGCGTGAGCCAGTTGTAGCGATCCGGGATCTCGCCCGCGATGTAGTCGAAGAACTCTTTCTGCAGGCGTTCGGTGACGGGGCCGCGGCGTCCGCTGCCGATCGTAATTCGATCGATCGAGCGGATCGGCGTGACCTCTGCAGCGGTGCCGGTGAAGAAGACTTCGTCCGCGATGTACAACATCTCGCGCGGAATGTAGCTTTCGACCACTTCGTATTTGAAGTCGCGGGCGATCTTGATGATGCTCGCCCGCGTGATGCCGCCGAGGATCGAGGAGCCGAGGTGCGGGGTGAAGATCTTGTTGTCGCGGACGACGAAGACGTTCTCGCCCGAGCCTTCGCTCACGTAACCATTGACGTCGAGCGCGATGCCCTCCGAGTAACCGTCGATCGCGGCTTCCTGGCGGATCAGGATCGAGTTCATGTAGTTGCCGGTCGCTTTCGCGAGCGCCGGGAACGTATTCGGAGCCATGCGGTTCCAGGAGGAGACGCGCACGTCGACGCCCTGCTCGAGCGCTTCGGCGCCGAGGTACTTGCCCCACCGCCATGCGCCGATGACGACGTCGACCGGGCACGCGCCCGGGAACACGCCCAGGGAGTGATAGCCGCGATAGACGAGCGGACGCAGATAGCAGTCTTCGAATTCATTCGCCGCGATGATGTCGAGGCAGGCCTGATTGACCTCCTCCATCGTGTACGGCATCTCCATGCGATAGATCTTCGCGCTGTCGAAGAGACGGCGCGTGTGCTCCGGCAGGCGGAAGATGGCGGGACCGCGCTTCGTGTTGTAGCAGCGGATGCCTTCGAAGAGACCCGAGCCATAGTGGATCGCGTGCGTGAAGACGTGCACCTTCGCGTCGGCAAAGTCGACCACCCGGCCGTTCATCCACACTTTTTTCACTTCATCGAATGGCATTGGAACCTCCCAGGCAGACCGGCGACGCTGCGGCGATGTCTCGGATGAGACGAAGGCTGGACTTCGCGCGGAGTATAGGTGCCGCACTTTTGGGCTGTCAAATGCGAGAACGCTGCCGTTAGACTGCGCGTCCGAGCATGGATCTGACGGGCAGAAACGTGGTCATTACGGGTGCGTCGAG
>DASPNA010000008.1:0-62353 GCA_035626775.1 Thermoanaerobaculia bacterium | reverse complement strand
TTCACGAACGGCTCGATCGCGTTGCGCATCGCCGTGTACGTGCGACGCTCCTCATTCATCACGTTCTTCGTCTCGCGCGGATCCTTGCGCAGGTCGTACAGCTCGGGAATCGGCGCGCGGATGAGGTGATGATCGCCGTCGGTGAGCGAGTGCAGATCGCTCCAGCCGAAATGCATGCGCGGGTAGTAGGTCTCGCTGTAGATGTTGCGCTTCGCGTCGCTGTCGATGAGCGACAGCAAGGACACCGAATCCTTGTGCCCCGCGGGACGCGGTGTCGCGGTCTGCTCGAGAATGGTGGAGAACACATCGGCCAGACCGGCGGTTGCCGAGACCGACGTTCCGGCGCGTGCGTTGCCCGGCAGCTTCACGATCAGCGGCACCTGGATGGCCTCGCGATAGAGGAAGATGCCGTGCTCCTCCTCGCGATGATCGTTGAGGCCTTCGCCGTGATCCGCAAGGATCATGATCAGCGCCTTGTCGTAAATGCCCTTCTCTTTCAGGTAGTCGAGAAACTCGCCGATGACGTGATCCGTGTACGCGATCTCGCCGTCATACGGATTCGCTTTGTACTGCGAGCGAAACGGTTCCGGCGGCTCGTACGGCGTGTGCGGATCGTAGAGGTGCAGGAAGTAGAAAAACGGTTTCTCCGGGTCGTGCTGATCGAGCCACTTGCGCGCGGCGGCGACGGTCTCGCCACCGCTGCGTTGCACGCGCGCGATGACCTGAAACGTATCGATCGGCTCGACCTCGTCATCGTACGCATCGAAGCCACGCGCGATGCCTGTGCCTTTGCGGAGCACGAACGCCGAGACCGCGGCCGCGGTCGCGTAGCCGTTCGCCTTGAGCAGCGCCGGAAGCGTCGGCACTTTTTCGGGCAGCGTGAAGCCGATGTTGTCGCGGATGCCGTGATCGGCCGGCAGCAGCCCGGTGAACATCGACGCGTGCGATGGCAGCGTCAACGGGCAATGCGAATACGCGCGCTCGTAGAGGATCGCGTCCGCGCGGAACGCGTCGAGGTTCGGCGTGGAGACCTTGTCGTATCCGTACACGGGCAGACGGTCCGATCGCAGCGTGTCGATCGAGATGAGGATCACCGGCGTCGTGCGCGATGGCGCGCTGCCGCCGCGGCGCAGGAGCAGCATCGCCGTCGCCGCGAGTACGACGACGAGCGATGCGAGGATCAGGAGCCGTCGCTTCACTTCATCCCGGCGAGCATCTGCCGCGCGTCGTTCGCCTCGGGTGACTCAGGCGCCAGCGCGACGACCTTCTCGAAATCCGCCTTCGCTTCGGCGACCTTCTTCAACTGCACGTTGGCCAGGCCGCGGTAGTAGTAACCCTCGGGCCTGTTCGCGTCGAGTCCGATGGCCTTGTCGAAATACGTGACCGCGTCGGTGGCACTGTCCTTGTTGAGGAAGAGGATGCCGACGTTGAGATACACGGTCGGATCGGAGATCGCCCAATCCGGCAGCTTCTCGAGCAGCGCCTTCCCTTCGGCGAGTTTGCCGCCTTCGAGATACAGATTCACGAGCAGCAGCGCGTTCGTGTGATTGGTCGTGTCCGTGGCGACGAGCGTCTGCAGCGTCTCCGTGGCTTTGGCCACATTGCCTGCCCTGTAGTGCGCCTGTGCCAGCACTTGCTGGACCTGGTCGCGGATCTTCTTGCGGTCGTCGGTATCGGCCGGGATCTGCGGCAGCGCATTTTCGAGCAACGCCGCGGCGCGGCTGCTGTTCGCCTTGACGTCATCGGCGGTGGCGGTCGCGCTGGTGCCGTCGGCCTTCGTGAACGAATCACCTTCGGCGATGCGCAGCAGCTCCTGCGCTTCATTGACTGCGCCGACGACTTCTTCAGGAACGTTGAGCGGGCCCGATTCGACCGGCACGGTGGCCTCGACAGCCGGCGCGAGCTCACTCTTGATCGGAGGGCTCATCTGCATCTCGCTTACGGCGGCGCTGCCGCGTACCGTTTCATAGCCCGGCGCTTCGATGTCGATGTTCCAGGTCCCGTTGACGAGACCGAGCACGGACCACGCGCCCTTCGCGTTCGTCTTCGTGACGACCGGCTTCGTGTTCGCGCCCGAGACGGTCACGGTCGCGCCGGCGACCGGCTTGCCGGTGCTCTTATCGGTGACCGAGCCCTGCACGCGTCCTTTGCCGCGCACCTGTGCGGCTGCCGGAAGCATGAGGAACGACGTGATGAACAGCGCGACGACGACGGTGATGCTCCGATGATGAGTGTGCAAGCCAATGCCTCCCGTGATTGGTGACATGAACCTCGTGCAGGCGGCGTAGTCTTCCATACGCATCGGGAAAAAGAAAAGGGCCCGCCGCTTTCGCGGCGGGCCCTTTGTCCTGAGGGCTGGTTACGAATGGATCAGAACGTCAGGCGCGCGCCGAGACGGAAGACGCGCGGCGACATCAGCTCCGTGATGCGGTTGCCGCTGGCGATGCCCATACGCGTGTTGCGCTGCATGATCGTCTGGCTGTTGAACACGTTGAACGCATCGAGCGAGACCGTGACACCGAGACCGGCCGGGAAGCGGAAGTCCTTCGCCAGGCGGAGGTCGAGGTTGTTCACGTTCGGATGACGGCGATCAGCCGGATCGTCGTCGATCAGCAGGTACTTGAAGCCTTCACTCGTATTGACGCGGTGGATGTCCGGTATGGCATAACCCTGACGGCCGACGAAGTTGAAGCCGAGCGAGGTCTCGATGAACGGGATCTGGTACGCGCCGGTGAGGTTGTACGCCCACTTCGAGTTGATGTAGACGCCCGGCTTGGCGCCGCTGCCGATACCGGAACCTTGTACGACGTTCGCGCCGTCGCAAACGGTGCAGCCGCTCTGCGGAGCGTCGGTCGCGCGCTGACGGGTCGGATCCGCGAACGCATCGTCGCCGACATCCTGAGTCCAGTCGGTGATCGAGACGTTACCGCGCAACATCCAGCGGTTGTTCATACGGCGGTTGAAATTCAGCTCGAGTCCCGTGTACGTCTGCGTGTAGTCGTCGAGATTCGTGATCACGCCGAGACCGGAGAAGTCATCGAGCTCGTAATACGGAAGGCTGTACGCGCCACGTCCCGGGCGCGTGCCCGTCGCTGGGCTCGCGGCCAAGTGATAGTCCGCGCGCGTGTAGAAGTCACCCGCACCGCGGGTTTTCTCATACCTGGTCGTGACGAAGTCGTGCATCGTGCGATAGGTGACGTTCGCGCCGACCGAGAGATCGGCCATGACTTCGGTCTCGAAGCCGAACAGGAGCTCGTCGGTGTGCGGCGGATCGATGTTCGGATCCCAGCGCGTCGCGGCGAGGTTCGAGCCCGGATTGTTGGGGTCGATCGAGCCACCGACGCCCTGGATGCCGAAGCCGAGGTCTTCGCAACCGGCCGGGCTGTTAGCCGGATCGATGCACAGCTCGTTCTGCTGTCCGATGAAGTCGTGGTTGAGGTCGACCATGTAGTAGTAGAGATAGCCGTACGACAGCGGCGATGCGGCGTACACCGTTGCGCCGCCGAGCTGATCGACGTAACGGTTCGCGGCGGCGCGCAGCAGCGTCTTCTTCTCGGTGCCGAGCGCGTACGTGAGGCCGAGGCGGGGCGAGATGCTCGTCCACTCGATGTCCTCTTCCGTGCCGGGGTAGTTGATCTGCGGGATGATGCCCGGGAAGTTGACGTTGGCCGGCAGCACGCCGGCGTCGATCGAGCCCGCCTGATTGTCGTAGCGGAGGCCGCCCTGCAGCGTCAGGTTGCCGAGCATGATGGTGTCGCCGATGTAGAAGTCGGTGGACTTGACGTTGTAGGTGAAGTTCGCATCCTTGTAGATGCCGACGAAGTACGCATCGCCCTGTCCGAGCACGCCGCCCGAACCGGCGACGTTGACGAACTGACCGCCCGGGAACGCGGTGATCGAGGTGACCGCCGCATCGCGGAAGCCGAAGCCGAACTTCAGCTCGTGATTGATCGAGCCGGTGCCGAAGAACGCAGCGGCGTCGGCGCGGTACTGCGTCTGCGGACGTTCGGTGAGATAGCTGTAATAGTTGCGGAAGTAGGAGCCGGCGTCTTCATCGAAGAGCGGCGGAGGATCGCTCTGGTTGCAGTCGAGCGTGTTGCAGCCCTTGCCGGCGTCGGCGATGAGCTGGAAGCCGCCTTCGACTTCCGAGAAAAGGCCGGTGAGATAGAAGTTCGGGCTGAAGACATGCGTGTCTTCGATCTTCCACATCGTCGGACCTTCGTACGACGAGTCCTGGTTCCACGCCGTTTCCGGAGCGCGGGTGGGACCGACGTTGCGGCCGATCTTGATCTTGTTGCCGAGCATCGCCGCGAGGCTGAAGCTGTTGGCTTCACCGAACTGCGCGTTCAACTTGCCGTTGAACGTCTCGAGCTCGGTCGCGTCGACGAAGCGGACGCCGTTGGTGAGCAGCGTGGCCGACAGCAGGTCGATGTTCTGCTGCGAGTACGCGCCCCACGCCCACAGGCGATCGCGCATGATCGGACCGCCGACTTCCACGCCGTAGTCGTCGATGTTCTCGATCTCGTTGACGAACTCGAGGTAGCCACGAATGACGTTGCCGTTCGCGTCGCGAACGAGCTCCGCTTCGAACGGAACGCTCGGATCGGACTGCCATTCGTTCTTGGTCGTCAGGTAGCGCGCCGAACCGCGGAAGTCGTTCGTGCCGCGCTTGGTGACCATGTTGAGCTGCACGCCCGGCGTCTGGATGCGAACGTCGGTGCCGCCCGTGGTGACCTGCATTTCCTCGAACGAGTCGAAGTCGTAGTAGGTCGGCGAGGAGCCGAGCGCGCCGACGTCGGTGATGTTGACGCCGTCGACGTTCCACGTCGACTGGTCGCCCGTCGTGCCCTTGCCGACGTACGTGGACTGCTGGCCGCTCTCATTGCCGCCGACGTTGACGCGGTCCATGAGGACGCCGGGGGTCTGCTGGAGGATGACCCACGGATCGCGGCCGCTCGGGACCTGATCGAGCTCCACGCGCGTCATCGTGGCGCCCGTGCCCGCTTTGCGCACGTCGAGGAGCGGTGCCTCGGCGGTGACGGTGATGGTCTGCGCAACCGAGGGGTTCAGCGTGATGTTGATGTCGGCGTTGCGGCCGATGTTCACGCCGATGCCCGCGCGTGCGGCTGTGCCGTAACCGGCCAGCTCACCGCGGAGCGTGTAGGTGCCGGGTCCCAGATTTGGGAACCGGAAGAATCCCTGGGAATCGGTGACGGTGGTCAGCGGAGCACCGACGCCGGTGAGGGTGACGGTGACGCCCGGAAGCGCCGCTCCGTCGGTGCCGGTAACGGTGCCGGTGATGCTGCCGGTCTGTATCTGCGCGTAGGCACCGCTGACCGCGAGCAGTGAAACGAGCAGTGCGGAGACGACCGCACGTATCCAATGGGGAGAGAACCGTTTCATATCAAAGGTCTCCTTTCCTGTGTTGCCGAACGTTTGCAGAATCCCAGCCTTTCCTGCCGGAACTCCCAAGAGGTGTGTTCTCAAGGACTTGAGTCGGTTTTTGCTGCATCGGAGGGAGGGCCCGAACTTCGGTTGGCCGTCAAATCCGTTCTTTTTTTTGAATTCGGGCGCAACTCTACCACCGGGAAGATGTGAAGAAAAGGCAACAGAAAGGACAAACGCCGCGAAGATCGTTCGCGGCGTTTGCGTGGCCGAGCCTTCCGGCTGCCTACGAGGTTAGCTGTCGGATTCGGGCTGGAAGCCCTACCGGCTTTTGGCCGGATTCACCCCGGACGGTGGCAAGCCGTCGCTAAATGGTTCCCCCGTTCCCCGGGCGCCGAGGATTAGGCGGCAAGGCCGCCACCAAAATGGCGACCGGGGGAGTCTACGCCGGGAGGAAGGGATGTCAACGGGAATCTCAGGATGAGGCAGGTCCGTTCTTTCCGGGGCACTTGCCGCGCGCGGGCGTATGGTATCTTGCGCGCCGCCCGCGAGCGCCCAGGTAGCTCAGTTGGTAGAGCAGAGGACTGAAAATCCTCGTGTCGGCGGTTCGATTCCGTCCCTGGGCACCACTCCTAACCCCTGAGGAGTGAGTGATTTAGCATCCAGAGTATTGGGCGTGTACCTCCTACGTACCTTCCTCGGCAGAATGGAGAACGCACAATGCTCTCTCTCTTCCGCCGCCACCTGAGGACGTGTCCTTCGCGCGAAAAAGGCCGCGCATGGAAGCGCTGCGGCTGTCCGATCTGGATGGGCGGCTCGATCGGCAACGAGAAAGTTCCCCGGCGCTCCCTGAACCTCACCTCATGGGAAGCAGCTGAAAATCTACTCGCCGAAATGAAAAAGGCGGGTTCAACCCAGGTCGTGGCCGTGGTGAAGCCGAAGACCATCGAAGAGGCAGTCAAAGTGTTCCTCGCGGATGCAGAGTTCAGAAACCTTGCGGAATCCTCGCTTCGCATCTATCGCCGCTTCATCGGGCGGCAGTTGCCCGCGTGGTGCACGCACAAAGGCTTCCAGTACGTGAAGCAGCTCACGTATGAAGAGCTGGCCGACTTCAAAGCATCATGGAAGATGCAGCCGGCAACGGCAGCAAAGCGGCTCGAACGGTCACTCGGTGAAGGTGTGCGAGAAGCACTACTCCGCGTGGGTGAAGGCGCGGCAAGTGCGGCTCACGGAGCGTGTGCGCACGACGTGGCCGAAACAGGAGCGAAAGCTCAAAGCAGTATCGTAGGGGGCGCAGTCGCCCCCTTTTTCGCGCCGCGGCACTGGCGTATCCTCGCGAGGGACATGGACTACCAGCGACTCACGCGGACGTACCTCGATTCTCACTCTGGCCGATAACTTTGCTGGTCTTTTCGCGCGCGTGCCAGACGGCTGTGTCTGGCACGAAGTACGCATGCCACCGCTTCGGGAGGTGAGCAAGATGGGATTTTTCAGCACTCTTTTTCGAGGCGAGAACGACAACAACCAGTCGGTCAAAGTGAAGCAGCACAACAACGACCTTGACAAGCAAACCGGTGAACGGCTCACTCACACGGAACCCGGTGAAAACAAGCACGTACACGAAACGTATACGCTTGACAAAGTGACTGGTGAATACCAGGAGTATCGCGGCGGCGAAAACGCGCCGGATCGTAGCTACAACCGCGACAAGTAAGGGGCATCGAACCTGAGAGCTAAGTACTCCATTCGCTAAATTCGCGCACAGGAGTAATCTTGGCGGAGACATTCGCGCGGGAGGGTGGGTGTGAGGTGGACGACGCCATATCGGATTGAGCTCAGCGACGATGAACGATCGGTGCATGCCGAGCGTGCCCGGTCGTCGAATGCGCCGTCCTGCTGCTGCCCTCCGAACATTGAAGGAGCGAGTATGGCGCGCTTCTACGGAGAGGTGCGTGGCCACCGGGGCCGCGCTACACGAATTGGTCATCGCGGTTTGCATGCGCATATCCGCGGGTGGAATGTGGGCGTCGAAGTGTCCTGCCGCATCCCCAGTTATGCACATGGACAGCTCCGATACCTCATGCTTGACTGTAGTTATCAATGGAGGGACTATTCGGAAAGAAGGAGGGCACAGCATCAAACGATGGCGCTTCGCTGCGCAGTCTTTTGGAAGCACAGCAACAAAACGAGAGAGCCGGTTCGTTCGCCGAGACAACATCGGCAATATTGAATTCATGGGCTTCACGAATGGAAAAGAGCAATCGTAGGGAGGTTGCGATCGAGGTTAGGCTGTTCCTGCCTACGCTCGTGAAGGTTCTGAAATCAATCGAGGGAGCCGATCACTTTGGCGAGGCGGTGAAGCACCCGAAGATGGAGAGAGAGCTATTTCAAATGCGAGCTGTCTTTGCCAAGGAGATACTTCACGATGCTGATGCGGCGGCCACATACGTCGGACATGTTCAGGCTATCGATCGGGAGATCGCGTCCGTCACCGATCTCCTAGTCGCTAAGGACAGCGAGCACTGATTCCGTCAGCATGCTGGGGTGTTTGGCCATCGCCCCGACGGCTTTCTTGCCTTCGGATCGCCTGCTGGGAAATTTCTGCTACCCGAGTTGTGGCGAGAATCTGTGCTACGGAGAGGGATTCTATTTTATGACGTGGTTTCGCTGAACAGCCGAGGGGCCGCTGCGGTTCATTTCGTTGCGGTGCGGGGTTCCTGCACGTGCGCCTTTTTGATGACGGTGACGCCTGACGTTAAAGTGGAATCAGTGTAGGTCGGAGCTCCGAGGCCCAAGGCGATGAGCGCCACATCGAGCTGGGAGCGGATCTCGGAAATGTGAATCGCCTTGATGAGCGTCACGCCGGCACTGATCGTATCCGTATACGTGCCAGCGCCAAGTCCCGCCGCCACTCGGACAGCGTCAATTGCCTGCCGGAGTTCCGTGAGATGCACAGCCTTCGCGCGCGTGCTGCCCACGACGAGCGGATCATCCGTGAAGAGGATCGTTGTAGCCAGGTCCAGATTGCTGAACGCGGAGACCCGTGTCGCGTCAGTCGCCCGCACCCGATACAGATAGGTCGTACCAGGCGTGAGGCCCGCGTCGCTGTGTGGACTGGTGGCATTCGCTGAAATCGTTGCGAAGTTGCTCGCGGTCGTGCCGCGCTGCAGTTCATACGACGCCGCCCCGGCCGAGGGGAGCCACGTGACCGACGCGGTGGTCGTCGATGTGGACGTCGCTGCGAGCGCTGTTGGTACTGGAAGGGGTGATTCTGCGGGCGTGAGTGCGTAGCTGCTAATGAAGCTCGACTCGACCGTGTTCGGATTGGCGATGGGATCGCCCGAGCCATCGAAGTTCAATCCGATGGCGATGGCGACGTCCTCGGGAGAACCACCAAGCGGCACGCTGGTCGTTGCAGCGGTGTCAGTCGAATGCCCGTTCGTGGTCGACGAGCCGTCGGTATCGACGACTCGCGTCCAACCCGTCTTACTACCTGTATCGGTTGGCGGGATGCCGCCGGCCGACCGCTTGAAGTAGATCGAATAGCTAGTGACGACGCTCGAGCCACTGTTGTTGAACGCCTGTGCGGCGGTCGAAGGCGCGCTCCAGGTGATGGTGAGATCGAGGTTACCGCCGGACGGAACGGCGCTGGTGATTGAGACCATTCCCGTTCCTCCGAGGTAGGGCGACGCGGTAGAGACGCATGCTCCTGCTACGCATGCCGTCCCACCGAAGCACCCGAGGCCACAGAGCGCCGACGCCTTAGCATCGAGGTCGTAGTTGAAGTTGCCCGAATTCCGGTCGGTGTTGATTGCCGCCCAGCGACCGCCGGTGTCGGCAGTGGGATTCTCCATCACCATGACGGTGCGCAGCGGTGCCAAGCCCGCGGAGGCGCAGTTCGCGCTGTTCAGCCAATTGATTCCGGTGACCGCCACACAAGGACTTGTCGCGCATTGCGCGCCGCTGCGGTTGAGGCATCCTACTGCGCAAGCCGTGCTGTTGAATGTCTGCGATGCACCGCCCGCGCTCCAGTGGCGCGCCACCGTCTCCGCGCCGACCTCGATGTTCTGAAAGACGGCGGGAGCGGACTTCTGGTAAAGCAGCGCCGAGCCGCACTCCGCCGCGTGTGCGACCGGCGACCCCTCGTGTATCGCAACGACGAATACCAAGCTGGCGAGCGCTCGCACGAGCGTCATCGGACGATGCATCATTCTCTTTCGGCCGTGCTTCTCAGTACGGCGCGCTCCATCAGTTCGCTTTGTAGATCGGAACCTGCCAGGCGATGGGTTGCCCGGGACTGTTGATCACGCCATACCCCGTGCCGATGGCGATCGGGAAAGGCGTATCGAGCGTGCTGGCACAGGCATAGGCGATGTACATCCCCGTGGTTGCATCACGCCGAATGATGGCTGTGGCCGCGGACCCGATGCTTGCGCAGACATCCGCCGCGTCGACTCCGGACGGCGGCGCGAGGTCGGGGATCTTGTGGTGATACGGAATCGATATCCAGCTCAGATTGCTCCCCGCCGTTGCCGGCATGTCGAAGGCAAAGACGTTGTCATGCGCTCCAAGCAGGGATGCTTCGACGATCTCGCCCGGCGCATTCACGACGCCGTAGGCCGTCCCCTTCACGAGCGTGAACGGTGTACCGGTATCGCCGCACGTCCAGGACACGAACGTCGACGACGCCTCATCCCAACGCATCACCGAGGCGACGGTCGACGGGCTTCCGAGGTCGCGGCAGAGATCCTCGACGTCAACCACGCTCGGCGTTCCAAAGTCTTCCGGGGAGTAAAAGTACGGCACGGAGATCCAGTTCGAAAAGCCACTCGGCTGCAAGCGGAAGCTGACCCGGAAGCCCATATTCGAGGCTGATGCCGGAGCGGCAAGCATCATGAGCAGCAAGACCGAGGTAGCTGATTTGACTGGGTTCATTCTGCCTCCGCGGCATGCGTCATGGTGTCGCCTCTTTCAAGGCCTCAAGCAGCCGTGTCTTACGGTGTTCCATCTCGACCAAGGCAGGATGGCGAGCCATGACAGCATCATCTCTGGCATCACCCAGGAGACCATCCAATTCCTTGAGCTTGTAGCGATTCGTAGACTCCGCCATGGTCCTCCACAACAGGCCAGGCTGATCGAACGCTGGAAAGCGCTTCATGAACGATCCACGCCATTGCCGTAGGTCGCGAGGACGCTCGAGGAACTGCATTCTTACGAGCTCAATGTACGGGTCCAGAATGCTCGGGTCGGCCAATTGCACCCGAGGCCGCGGCGGATCGCCATGGCGAACCACGAAATACGAGTGCATGCAACCTAACCAACCGGTCTTGCAATCCTTGAGGATTGCCACAGCAGGATCATTAATATCGGTGATCGTTATGGTCTGCGGTTCGGATCGGACCGTTCTGATGTCCTCCATTCCATAAGACGATTTCCACTTCCCGTTGGCCAGACGAAGAGTCTTGGCCACTCTTGCGGTCGCTGTCACTGTATAGGTCCCAGCGCCATTTAGCCGAAAACTATTATCCAGCGTTTCGGCGAAGACGCGCCGAGAGGCCGGTCTGACGATCTGTGATTCATCGACGGCGCCAGAGGCTCTTTGAACCACCGCCCCAACATAAGGAAGCACCTTACCGTGCTCGTCAGCTACCTCAAATGATGCGCCGGTCGGCCCGCCCCCAACGCTGATGATCATGGTGTCGGTACCGCTGTTCTCTGCGACAAGCCAGACGGCCACTGGCTCGCCTCGATAAAACGCCGTCTTATCGAAGAACGTCGTCAATGTAAGTTTTTCATCAGCAACGGCCGCCGAGCATATGCCGACACATAGCAACGCCACGATAGTGTGTTTCATAATAGCTCCCCTATAGCGGGTCACTTCCAATCCGTATCGACGGAGCGCCGAACATACCTCCCCATAACTCATCTGCCGCAAACTCATTGATGTCGCCTGCTCGATGAGGATATGTCGGAGTCGTGCAGATCGCTGGAAAAGGAAGACAACCGGCCATCACGGTCTCCTGCGGTGGTGTCGGCCCGGCACAAGACTGGCCGCTCGCCCCACACCACGCGACTGTGTTCGACGGATCTTCCGCTAAACCGAATTGGTGACCAACCTCGTGAATGAGGATCTGCCGAAGGTGATTGACTTGTTGAGCAGCACTGCAAGGAGAGCCCGTTTCGCCAGCACATTTTGCAGCGTTATTCTTGCCAGCTACAAAGACGAAGTTCAACGCAGAGACGCTCAGTCCGTTTGTGTTCGTGGTGGCGACTTCACCCACGCCCATCACGTGAACGTAGTTTGTAAGATCCTTGTGTACCTTGCCATTGCCGAACCACACGTCCGAAAAAGCGATTTGTTGCGCCTCAGTCGCAAGGTCCTCCAAAGGCCTGAATGGCAGAACTGTGGAGCGGGATGGCCGATATACAAGCTCGACGTAGCCATCGTCGAAACCTCGGTATGCGGTACTCATGTCCGCTTCATAGAAGCCCGCCGCCGGACGCCCGACGAATCCGCTTCGGGTGACTTCATACGATCTGGAAAGAGCCGACGTGAGAAAGAGCGTCCCGGGTGCCCCGGGCGTGATGCTCGCGATCGTCTTCTGTTCAGGGTCGTCGTTCACGCTGTCGAAGATGCTGACCGTCTCGCCGATGACAAACCCGGCCGCCGCCGTATTACTCACCTCGACCTGTGTCGCCCCTGCGGCGGCGGGCTGCGCGAGATCCGTTCCCTTCTGGAACATTTTGTCCATCTCTATGAAGACGCGCTTCCAGGCCGTAACGTTTCCGGTCCGCGCGATCACCGGCTGTCCTGCGAGCGGCGAGAAACGCGCGAGGACCCGGAAGTTGTCGCCGGCGGCGGATTCTGCCGAAAAGCGAAGAATCGTCGTGGCGACCCCGTTCGCGTCCGTCACGGCGTTTTCGGGGACCGGCGTCAGAAGAGGTCCGAGGTTGTCGGGGCCGGTGCTCGTGTCGTAGGGAGCGCTGCTCGGCGGATCGATGGTCTCGAAGTGGATCGTCACACCGGCCCGAGGAGGATAGACGCGCGCCTCAATCCGCACCTGTCCCGGTGTGGTCTGGTAGGCACTCGGAAAGGCCGCGCCGATGCAGCCGGGGGTATTCGCGGCGTCCGGACAGTTGGAGATGAGCGCGCGAATGTTCTCGCGCGGCAAGAGCTCGAGCCGCAGATCGTCCAATGCCACGACGCGGCTTTTCTCCGCGACATACAACCGCGTCTCACGCGGTGTCGTGTCCGACTGGCCGAGCGTGGCCATGCGCGGGGACGTCAGTCCGCCGACCCGCTTCACGAAGCGCTTTAGTGGATCCGCGAGCGGATGATAGAGCGCGATGGTCCCGGCTCCTTTGTCGGTGATGTGCAGGGTGCGTGTGTCATCGAAAAAGAGTCCGGCGGGCTCGGTGACCTTCGGCGATGAGATGACGGTGGTGACTGACGTGACGTCGGGATTGGCGTCGGGGTCCGGCGCTGTCTGGGTCACCTTGAGGAGACTCGACCCGGACGACACGTAGAGATCGCCGAAGACCTTCGTTCCGACGGTTCCATTGCTGTCGAAGGCCATCCCGGCCAGACCAGCGACATTGCTCGCGCCGTAGTCGTTGTTCGGGAATGAAAATCCGGTGGCGTAGGTGGTCCGGCCCGAGATGTCGCCAATGCGCCGGATGGCGTTGTTCCGCCTGTCCGCGAAAAAGACGTAGTTCGTACTCGCGGGGGACGTTCCCATCGAGACGCAAGCCACCGGATCGCTCGTGGCGACGCCGGCCGCGACAGGCCATGTGCTCTCGCCAGGGAACAGGAGATCGTAGTAGCGAATGGTTCCCTGATTGGAATTAGCCGAGCTGGCGTTCGAATAGAAAAGGCGGCCGTTGGACATCCGCGGCAGACCGCGAATGTTCGCGACTCCTCCGCGTGTCGTCTTCGTCCAACCGCCAAAGGGATCGATTTCGATCAGACTGGTATTGAAGGAAGCCTGAGTGTCGATCACGAACAGATGGTTGTTCGTGGGGTACGTGGCAATCCCCATGAGTGTCACAAAACCCGTCACCGGCGTGACGGCAAAGTCGAGCGCATTGGATATCAGACGTCCAACACGCACCTGGACCGAGCCCGAAGAGAGACCCGGCGGAACCGTCACATTCAGTGACGTCGCCGTTCCGCTGTTGACGACCGCCAGACGGCCGTTGAACGTCACGAAGTTCTCCGGATAGTGCTGCGAGAAGCCGCTCCCCGCGATGGTCACGGTCGCACCCTCGGCGCCCGTGTTCGGTGTAAGACTCGTGATGACGACCGTCTGCTGCGGCATACCGGCGCCGCCCACGGCGAGCGAGGATTCTCCCGGCCCGACGACGTCGTAGTAATACACGACGGCCGTTGCCTGCTGCGCTGCCGCGTCGGTATACGTCGTCGCTGCCTGATCGGTACTGAGTGTTTCGGTATTAGTGGTGAGATCGGCCGATTGGCCCCGAAAGACGTCAAACGGTCCGGTACCGTTGATCGTAACCAGCACATCCTGAGAGTTCGGCTTCGTGAGGGTGATCTCTGTCTGGGCCCGCAGAGAGACAGTCAGAACCAAAGAAACGATCAGGAGAAAAAGCGGACGATGAACAGGAACCATTCCTCCCAAAGCCAGACGCTTCATACGTTGATCCTTGCCCTTCGAGATTTTCAGACTGCATTTGGACGCGGGCAGCGTAACGCAAATGGTAGTCATTCCGTCAAAAAATTGGTAATGCGGCCGATCACGCTGTTGTTCGCCGCTGCCGCCGTCTGCCCGGATGTGCCGACCGCACAGGAGAAGACCAGCAAAGTTAACGGCCAGATCCCTCGGTGTAGGGTTTCTTCTCCTGGTAGAGTCGCAGACGGGCCTCGGCGCGTCGGAGATCACTCTCGACCGAACTGCGTGCCGAGTTCCGGTCGTTCATCTTCTCCTTCAGCAAGGCAATCGACTGTGTCTGCGACTGGACGGCTCGGTCGAAATCTCCCGCACGGGCATATGCTGCCGCGAGGGTGCCGTGGAATCTCCAGTTCGTCGGATCTTCTGAGACTGCATAGGATGCAAGTTCAACTGCCGATTTGCTGTCCTGCATGCTCTGTACGGGAGTCGTGGCTCGAAACCACGCGAGGCTATTCCACGCGTGGGGTTGTCTGCCCTTGGCGTTTTCAGTTAATCGCTTGAGCTTTCGACTTGCTTCGCCCTGTGCGACCGATTCAGCGCGCCGAGCTGCTGCGAGTTTGGCGCGCGTCTCAGCCTGACGCCGAGTATCGTCGTTCTGTATCGCCTCCAACTTGAACATCCCGCGAACGTGCACCCAGCCGCTTTCGTGCTTCTCGAAATGGGCCGTGCCGCGGAATATCTCCCATTCGCCGGGCAACCGCTCCACGGTCCTCGTACTGCACTCGCGCCAGCGCTCATCATAGAGCGACACACCGATACAATCTTCATTCGCCCCTTGAGGCCACTCGATCGTCCCGATGAAACGAAGCGTGTAGGTCTTGACTCCGAATACATCGCTTTGGATGCCGTCGGTCTTGCGGAAACTGCTGACCCGGAAGCGGCTCGCGTCATAGCGCAGCCGCCCCGTCAAGTGTTCGCGGAAGGCGCGCTCGCCATTCGCCTCGTCGGGCAGCCCGGCGCCGCAGGCAAAGACAAGGGACATGTCCATGACGTAGACGAACGGGACTCTCCTCATCCGATATCCCTCCGATAGGTGACGGATGTCGAAGCCGCCAGGCGATCGAGCATTCGCCGAATCTCTTCAACCTGGGATCGTGCCCGACATTAGGCATGCTGTAAAGCTGTAACGACCGCTCTTCTACGATTCTCCGGGGATGGTCACGAAGAAGAAGTCGAGCGAGCCGGAAGAAGAACCCGGAATCACCAAGTCAGGCGTCAAGAAGACGATCTGGCTTCACCACGACGAAGCCGAGACGCTTCGCCAGCGGGCTTTCAACGACCGCCGCTCCGAGGCGTCGATCATCCGCGAGGCGCTACGGCGCTATCTCCGGATTGCCGACTGATCGGGCTTCGCGAGGAGAGCGCACAAGCACGAATCACGTTCCCTCACGCCTGCCGCGGCCTCAGTGGCGTGGCCTTCTCCGCGACCCGCGGCCGCAGCGCACGCGCGATTCCCACGAACGTCTGATGATTGAGCGGGAACTCCAGCAGCACGTGCAACACGCTCAGGACGTAGAACGCGGCGAAGCCGTGTTGGTAGTTGATTGCGTAGAGCGCCATGCCGCCGAGCCATAAGGCGACGATCGCGACCGCGCGGGTGCGCGGGACCTCGTGCCAGCGGATGATCGACGTCTTCGAGAACCAGTTCAGGTAGTGGTACGTGTAAGCGAACGCGATCAGGCGCATGATTGCGGCGTCGGTGACACGTCCGCCGAACAAATGTGCGAGCACACCATTGAGCTGCTCGAAATCCGCATAGAGCGCGCGGACCGGTGGCGACGTCGCAATCATTGGCGCCGGCGTCACGAGCAACGCGAGTGCGCACGCGATGAACACGCCCAGCGAGATCACGCCGCTGCGGCTGCCGCTCTTGAGCGCGCCGAACAGCACGAAGCATGCGGTGAATACGAATACGTGGATCATCGTGATCAGCAGGTACGCGAGGATGGCGTAGGAGCGATGTCCGGCCATCATCGCGAGCAGGATCAGCGCGCCGATCGTCAGCGCCACGCCGTTCGCGAGACGTTTGATGAACAGCGCTGCACCGGCGAGCATGAAGGCCAGGTACACCAGTCCGATCTCGAACGATGGCGCGACGGGACGGCCGAGCAGATCGCTGCTGACGAAACCGAACACAATGGCGATCGTGGCGGCGGCGACGATCGTCAGCCACAGGCGCCGCATCGGTCTTGCGGGCGTGAAGTATTGGCGGTCGTGCAGCCACGAGATCTCGGTCAGGTAATGCAGCGGGCCGAGCACGGCGTAGACGATGAGAAAGAGATGGACGGGTGCGATCGCCGCGATGGCGGCGGACGCCGTCATGAGCGCGCAATTCACCCAGTTCAGGCGGTCTGCTTTCGATCGATCGTTCATAGGCACCAATGTGCCTCGGCCCGACCGCAGCGTTGGTAACGGCGCTCACGTCCCGGTGGGGCGACCCCTCATCCGCCTTCGGCACCTTCTCCCCTCGTCGAGGGGAGAAGGCTACATAGGGAGTGTCACCGCACGCGATCGCGCACCATCGTCGCCAGCTCGCGCAGCGGCGTAGCCGCTGCGCCGAGCGGCTCGATTGCGACGAGCGACGTGGCCACGAGTTCCTGCGCGATCTCGCGCGCACCATCGACACCCGCGAGTTTGGAGAACGTCAATCGCTGCTCGTCTTTGCCGACGTCTTTGCCCAGGACGGCGGGATTGGAGGTCACGTCGAGCACGTCGTCCGTGATCTGAAACGCGAGGCCGAGGTTCTTGGCGAAGACTTCGATGCGTTGCAGGGGCGCACTGTGGATGTTCGCAAGCATGCCCCCGACGGCGGCCGCGGCGACGAACAGCGCGCCGGTCTTGCGCGAGTGAATGAACTCGAGCGTGTCGAAGTCGAGCGTCGAGCCCTCGCTGTGCAAGTCCACCGCTTCGCCGGCGATCGTGCCGTCCCAACCGACGGCGTCGACGACGCGTTGCACGACCTGCTGCATCTGCCAGCGCCGCGGTGACAGCTCGCCGTGCGCTTTCGCGATCGCGCCGTACGCGTGATTGAGAAGCGACACCGCGGTGAGAATGGCCAGGTCTTCGCCGAACTCGCGATGCAGAGTCGGCGCGCCGCGGCGCAGCAGCGCGTCGTCCATCGACGGCAGATCGTCGAGGATCAGCGACGACGCGTGAATCATCTCGATGGCCGCCGCCGCGAGCGCGAGCTTCTCCGCGCGGCAGCCGAACGCCTCCCCCACCGCGATCAACAGAATGCCGCGCACGCGCTTACCGGGCGATTCGAGGGCGCGGCGAATCGGAGCTGCGAGAACTGCCGGTGCTCCGGTGCGCGATGCGGCGTCGGCCAGCGTCCGATCGATCAACGCACGGCGGGCTGCGAAAGAATCACTCATGAGTCCGGCGGGCGAACGCCATGTTAGCATCCGGACGGGGAACACCCGTCACGCTATGTCGATGAAGAAGCGCCACTTCGGCCGAACCCAGCAGATGTGGTTCCTCGTCTTCGCCTGCCTGGCGCTGTTCGCTCTGTTCGTGCGCGTCATCGTGCCCGAATTGACGTGGGCGATGTGGTGGAGGGTCATCCTCGCCGCCGTGGTCGCGTGCGTGTTGAGCCTGATCGTCTTCACAATGTGGGTCAAGCGCGCCCTCGGCCGGCGCGAAGGGATCATCAAGCTCATCGACCGCGTCACCGCCGGCGATCTTTCCATCAGCGCGCGCGACATCGTCGCTGAGACGCAATCGGTACGGACGGCCGCGGCGATGCGCGCGCTGGTCGCGAATCTCGAGCGCACCATCCGCCGCTTCGGCCAGCTCGCCTCCGACGTCGCGCGCGCCAGCGATCAGATCAGCGGACGCTCGCGCATCCTCGCCCGCAGCGCTTCCGACCAGCTCTCGTCGACCGAGACCACCTCTTCTTCCGTGACACAGATCGATCAGTCGATCAACAGCGTGCGCCGCAGCATGGAAGAGCTCTCCGCGAACGCGGAAGAAACGTCGACGTCGGTCCTGGAGATGTCGGCCTCGATCGAAGAAGTCAGCCGCATCGCCGACACGCTGTCGGAGTTCGTCGAACAAACTTCCTCGGCCATTGAAGAAATGGTCGCCTCGATCAACGAAGTGGCGACGAACACCGAGAGCTTCTCCTCGTTCGCGACGCAGACCGCCACGTCGATGATCGAGATGAATGCGACGACCGAGGAGATCCGGAACTCGGCGAGGCAGTCGTCGGAGCTGGCGCGGTATGTCACCGATGCCGCAAACGAGGGACGTTCCGCGGTCAGTGGCACCGTCGACGGGATGCGCAAGATCCAGATGTCGGTCGAAGAAGCGAAGGTCGCGCTGGCCGAGCTCGCGGAGCGCTCGCAGGAGATCGGTGACATCGTGCGCGTGATCGACGACATCGCCGGCCAGACGAACCTGCTCGCGCTCAACGCCGCGATCATCGCCGCGCAGGCGGGCGAGCGCGGTCGCGGGTTCGCCGTCGTCGCCGATGAAATTCGCGATCTCTCCGAGCGCACCTCGGTATCCACCGAAGAGATCCGCACGCTGATCCAGAACGTTCAACGCGGCGTCGGCCGCGCGGCCGAACAGATGACCATGAGCGCCGATCGCGTCTCCGACGGCGTCGGCCTCACCGCCCGCGCGTCGCAGGTGCTCGACAAGATCCTCGAGCTCACCGATCGCTCGACCAGCTCGATCTCCGAGATCGCGCGTGCGACCGAGGAGCAGGCACGCGGCAGTGCGGCGGCGACGGCGGCGATCGAAGAAGTCACCAAGATGGTGCAGCAGACCGCGACCGCGACGCAGCAGCAGTCGCAGACGTCGCGCAAGATCGGCCAGCAGGCCTCGATGGTGCGCGACTACACCAAGCACCTCAAGCGCGCGATGAGCGAGCAGGAAACCGGCAGCCAGGCCATCAGCCGCGCGATGGAAAACATCATGGGACTCGTGCAATCCGTGCTCGAGTCCACCTCGGTGCTCGCGGCCGAAAGCTCGGCGATCGTGAAGTCAATGGACGTGATCAAGTACGGCTCGCGCGAGTCGAGCTTCGGCGTGGCCGACCTCAATCAGATGTCGAACACGCTCAGCCACGAATCGACGCTGCTCAAGCAGGAACTGGGACGATTCACGCTGCCGACGCCGAATCGCGGCGGCAGGATCACCACGGCTACCGTGCTGTGGCAACGCTTGACCTTTGATCCGGCGCAGACATCCGCGTCCGCGCTCGGGTTCATGTCGAAGGCCATTCACGCCACGCTGGTGAAGTATGGCGAAGGCGCCGAGCTCATCCCCGATCTCGCCGAGCGATGGGAAGTGCTCGAGCAAGGCCACGTGTATCGCTTCCACCTCCGCCGTAACGTGCGCTTCCACAATGGCCGCGCATTCGAGGCCAAGGACGTCGAGGCCACGTTCACGCGGCTGCTGTTGCCGGAGACGAAGTCGACCGGCGCGTGGATCCTGCGCAGCGTCAACGGTGCGATCGACGTGATCGAAGGGCGCGCGCGCAACGTCGCCGGCATCGTCGTGCGCGATCAGCACACCATCGACATTCAGCTCATCGAGCCGGTGGCTTTTTTCCTGTCGCTGATGACGATGCACGAGTGCGGGATGATTCCCGCCGAAGAAGCGCGCGATCCGGAGCGGTATCGCTTGTCGGGTGTCGGCGCGGGTCCGTTCCGCGTCGCGGAAGCGGTCGAGGGGCAACACGTACGGTTGACGCGCAATCGCGATTACTACATCCCGAACGAGCCGAACCTCGACGAGCTCAATTTCCGTCTCGACCTGCGCAGCTTCCGCGAAGTCTCCGACGCCTTCCTCGGCGGTGAGCTCGACGTGGCGCATGGCATTCCGCCGAAGATCGTCAGCGAGCTGCGCAAGGATTCGCGTTACTCGGCGTACCTCCAGACGACGGTGCAACTGCACACGTCGTATCTCGGCTGGGACAATTCATCGGCGCCGTTCAATCGCGTGGAAGTGCGGCAGGCGATGAATTACGCGATCGACCGGCGCCGCATCAACGAGCGCATCTTCGCCGGCCTTTCCGTCGTCGCCAACGGTCTCCTTCCCCCCGGCCTCCTCGGCTACGACGGCACTCAGGGCGGCTACAGCCATGACCCCGAGCGGGCGCGCACGCTGCTGGGGCAGGCCGGCTACGGCTCAGGCTTCAGCGTCGAGTACCGCACGTGGGAAACGGACGAGTTCAACAACTCGGGAATGGTGCCGCTGATGATCGAGGACCTCGAGGCGGTCGGCATCCGCGTGAACGTCACCAAGCACTCGGCCACCGACGCCGCCAGCGTACGCGCGAACCGCGGTCACGGCGTGATCTACTGCGCGAACTGGTACGCCGACTTCCCCGATTCCGACAACTTCTTCTTCATCTTCTTCCACAGCGACGCGACGTCGATCCGCGGTCTGTTCTTCAACAGCCCCGAGGTGGACGCGCAGATCATCGAGGCGCGCCGCTCGAACGACACGGAACGTCGCGCGGCGATCTATCGCTCGCTGAATCAGATGGTGTCGCGCGAAGCGCCCCTGGTGCCGCTGTTCCACGAGCGCCTGTTCGTCCTGCATAAGCCGGAAGTGCGCGGCGTGCGCACGTCGCTGGTGCCGCCGCCGGTGCGGTATCACGATGTGTGGGTGGAAGGGGATACGAATTGAGAATTGAGAATTGAGAATTGAGAATGACCCTGTAAGGCTTCATCTCGCCCTCTTCACCGTCGCGCTCCTCTTCTCCGGCAACTACATCATCTCCAAGCTCGGCATGCGCGAGTTCTCGCCGATGTCGTTCGCGTGGCTGCGCATTGCAGGCGCGGCGGCGATTCTCGCGGTGATCGTGCGCAACGAGCCTCCTCTCTCGCGCGACGACACGCGCCGCGTCGCCGGCTACGCGATCCTCGGCGTCGTCATCAACGCCCCGCTCTTTCTTGTCGGCCTGTCGATGACGAGCGTGCACGTCGCCGCGATTTTGATCACGACCATTCCGGTGTTCGCGGTCGCGGCGGCGATTGCGTTCGGACGCGAGCGCGCGTCGGCGACGCGCATCGGCGGCATCGCGCTGGCGTGCGTTGGCGCGCTGCTTGTGGTCGGCGGCGAGCGTTTTACGGGCACGTGGCGTTCCGTACTTGGCGCGACGCTGATCGTCATCAACTGTCTCTCATACGCGCTGTATCTGGTGATCTCAAAGCCGGCCATGGCGCGGCTTTCGGCGAAGCGCGTGGTGGCGCGGATGTTCCTGGTCGGAACCTTTGTGCTCGTGCCGTTTGCCGCGCTGCCGATGGCGCGGCAGGACTGGGAGTCGCTATCCGCCGGCGCATGGCTGGCACTCGGGGTGGTGATCATCGGGCCGACGATCGTCGCGTACCTGCTCCAGGCCTGGGCGCTGCGCCACGCGGACAGCTCAGTCGTTGCCGCCTACACCTACATCCAGCCCGTCCTGGCCAGCGTCCTCGGCGCGCTCGTTCTCGGCGAAACGCTGCGGCCGATCGTGCTCGGCGCAGCCGTGCTCATCTTCTCCGGCGTGGCGCTGGCCGGGAAGTCTGGAGCGACGGGCTCTCAGCCCGCCGACCATCGACATTCGACGGGCTGAGAGCCCGTCGCTCCAGTTACGATGTAAACGAAATCCCGAGTGAAACCGTCCTAGTCGCGTGAGAAGCAACGTGGCCGCATTCCGCATGAGCAATCCGAGCGACGCGCCGAGCAACGAGGCGCTGATCGAGCGCACGCTCGCGGGCGACGGCGCGGCGTTCGGGATGCTGATGGAACGTTTCCAGCGCCGCATCTATCGCGTGGCGTTCGCGGTCGTCCGCGATGACGTCGAAGCGGACACGATCACGCAGGACACGTTTATCCAGGCCTACACGCACCTGGCCCGCTTCGAAGGCCGCGCGGAGCTCGAGACGTGGCTCACGCGCATCGCCATCAACCGCGCGCGCGACGTGCTGCGCCGCCGCCGTTTCGTCAGCCTGTTCACGCTGCGCAACGACGAGGATGGGGAGTCCGAGGTGATGCTGGAGCCGGTGGATGAACGGCCGGATCCGGAGCGGCAGATGTCGTCGTCGCAGTTGCGGGCCGCGATTCAACGGGCGGAACGCGGACTGTCCGCCCAGCAGAAAGTGATCTTCCGCCTGCGCCACTATGAGAACCTGTCACTGGAAGACATCGCCACGCACCTCGGCCTGCAGTCCGGCACGGTCCGCGCGCATCTCTTCCGCGCCATTCACAAAGTCCGCAGGGAGCTCGCGGAATGGCGCACGACCCGAAGGATGGACCATGAGCCAGCAATCCCCTAAGCACTACAGCGAAGCCGATCTGCTCGAGACGTATTACACGCAGCCCGGCGAGTCGATGCCGGTGATGATGCATCTCGCCGATTGCGCCGACTGCGCCGCGCGTTACGAGCGCCTCGAGAAAAAAGTGCGCGGCCTGTCCGCATGCGCGCACGACGACAAACCGGAGACTTTCTGGGCGCGCCAGCGCATGCTGGTGACGCGCAGGATTGACGGCCGGCAGCGCTCGGCTTTCGCGCGCGTTTCGCGCGTGGCGGCGGCAGCGGTGATCATCATCGCGCTCGGCGGCATCGTGACGTGGCAACAGTTCGATGAGACCACGCCCGCGCCGGCGCCGGTGGAGATCGCGGTGGAAGTAACGACGCCGGCCGATCCGTGGCAGTCGGAGGAGCTCGACGAGTTCCATTCGCTCGTGGCATGGGAGTCGTGGGAGCCCAACGGAGACCAGTCCCTATGAAACAACGGATCCTGTTCGTGGCCGCGATGTTGATCGCGGCGACCATCGTTGAAGCGCAGCAACTTCCGCCCGGCAAGTGGTGGCGGCGGCCGGAAGTGGTGCGGCAGCTCGAGCTCACCCGCGATCAGCAGGACAAGCTCGATGAAGTGTTTCGCACCACCGCGAACGCGTTGATCGACGCGCGCGCGGACATCGACAAGTTGCAGGTCGCATTGCGCGGCGAGCTCGATCGCACGCAGTTGCGGCGCGCCGAGTTGCAGCGCCTGGCCGCGCAATTGACGCAGGCGCGCGGGAAGTTATTCGAGCGCGAGCTGATGATGCTCGCGGACATGCGCGGGATCCTGAACGAGGAGCAGTGGACGCGGCTGCGCGCGCATCTCGATCGCGCGCAGGAGCGGCCGATGCAGCAACGGGGGCAACCGCCGCGACGCCGGCAGCAATAGCCCCTCATGGCCTTCGGCCACCTTCTCGCCGCACCGCGGGGCGAAGGTCACCTTGGGTCGCGAAGCGCGGATCAGGGGTGGTTACAATCCGCGGCGTGCTCGACGTCGCATTGCGCAACCTCACGTTTCGCGATTTTCGCGACGTCACCCTCACCTTTCCGCAAAGCACGCACACGGCGATCGTCGGGCCTCCTGCATCGGGCACGACGACGCTGCTGCAGTTGATCGCGGGCACGCTCCGACCGAAAGCAGGCGACATCATCATCGGTCAGCGCCGCGTGAATGATCTCAGGCAGCGACCGCTGCTGCTCGTGACATCCGCGCTCGATGTCAAATCGCGTTGGAGCGTGCAGCACGCGCTGATTGCCGCGGTGCGCACGCGCACGCTCGACCGCATCGATCGCCATCGCGAGTACACGCTCGCCGCCGAAAAGTGGGAGCTCGCGCCGCTGCTCGAGCGTCGCATCGATTCGCTCTCATCGACCGAAGCGGCACGCGTGCAGCTCGCGCGCATCGAGTTGCTCCGCCCCGCGATCCTGCTCGCCGATCGTCTCTTCGAACGCGCCAACGCCGCGTCGCGCACTTCGCTCGCCGACGCCTTCTATCGGACGATGCGCGTGTCCGGGACGACCGTCATCACCGTCCCCGCCTCGCGCGACGAGCTTGCGTTCACCGACAACGTCGTCGTTCTCGACGACGGTGCGGTGATTCAGCAAGGCCGCGCGTCGGAAGTGTTCGCACAGCCGATCAGCGAAGCTGCCGCGCGCGCGACCGGCGACGTCGACGTGATCCCCATCGTCATCAAAGGCAACACGGTCGACTCCGTCATCGGTTCATGGCAGATCGAGCCGCCGCCGTTTCAGGGCAGTGGCGTCGCGCTGGTGCGTCCCGCCGACTTCATCCCCGCGCGCGCCGGCGAGGATTCCGATCTCATCTTCGGCGTCGAGGAAGCAGGATTTGCCGATGGCCGCTGGATCGCGCACGGCGTGCTCAGCGGCGGCGTGACATTACGCGTCGAGCTCCCGCGCGACGCTGTCGTGCACAAAGGCCGCCTCATCGCGCTCCGCTACGACCCCACGCGGTTCACTCTGCTTGCGCGTCAGCTCGAGCCGTTGCGCGCGACGGTGCCGACCGACGTCGTCCCGCCCATGGCCGAAACGCGCTGAGCCGGGGGCGTCGATACGGGCCTGAGCCTTGCAGCGCTCGCCTCGTTTGAATCGCTAGCGCTGGAGTGGACATTGATCAAGGCCCGCCGGACCCCGTTCAAGCTTCGCAAGCTCCTGGTGATCGATGACGATCAGAAGCTCGTCGGCTATTACCGCGAGCTGCTCACGCCGTACGGGTTCGAGATCCTCTGCGCATTCGACGGAGAAGCGGCCATGCCGCTTGTCGAGGAGAACCCCGACATCCAGCTCGTGATCCTCGATCTCTCGATGCCGCGCATGGACGGGCGGCAATGGCTGCGCTGGTTCCGCACGAAGCGGCAGGAGTCACCAGTCATCGTGATCAGCGGCTATAAGCTCGATCCCGCGGACGAAGATCTCAGTCCCGCGGTCGTGCTCGAAAAGCCATTCGACGTCGCCGAGCTGCTCGACATGGTCGGCCTGTTCTGCGGCCTCGGCACTCCGATCCCGGCGCGTCAGGATGTCGCGACGTAGGACGGCCGGGGCGCCTCCGGCGGCCTACCGCGCGACGATCCCGCTCGCGTCGAAGCGCGCGGTCATGGGCGAGGACTCGACCTTCTGCAGATCGAGCTGCAGCGTCGCGACGCTCTGGCGGATCTCGATGCGCACCGGCATGCGGCGTTCGTCGGTCGACAGCCACACCGTCACGCCGCCCGGCCACTTCTTGCCGCCTGGCGCGTCGACGATCTCGAAAGCGCGCGCCGCGGTCGGCTTCCCTTCGATCGTGAACATCTTGCGTGTGCCCGGCTTGAAGACCACCGGATACTCCTTGCCGTCCGAGTACACGTTCGTCTGCACCGGCTTGTTGAGCGTGTTCGCGTTCTGGCGGAGGAAGTGGATCGCGGTGAGGATGTCGCGGAAATCGTCCGACTCCGGCAGCTTCTTCACGCGATTCTCCACCTCGTCGGGCGTTTCCTTGCGGATGCGCGCCTGGCCTTTCACGTAGTCGAAGACGGTGCGCTCGTTGCGCGACTTCTTCCCCCACGCGTAGCCGTGCGAGGTCATCAGCGTCTTGCCCGTACCGTCGATGTCGGACTCGTATTCGTAGAACCCGCCCTGGCGGCCGTTCGGAGCCGTGATCACCAACTCGCTGTGCAGCTTGTCGCTGTACGTATTGCGGAGATTGCCGACGCCGTTGGTCGGAAACATGAGGCCGGCGAGAAAGCGGACGCCGCCGCGGAGCCGCCACGAATAGCGAAACTCCTCCACGTTGCCGACGTTGCCCTTAAGATCCTGAGCGTGTACTGAGCCGGACAGAGCCGTGATCAGAGCAAGGGCAAGGGTGGCAGTCGCGTTTCTCCGAATAATGTTCATGATCGCGGGGGGAAACATCGCCATTGGCGGTGTTATTCGCGGCGTGGGCGGCCGCCTAAATCACGGCAAGCGCCGACTCGACCTCATCAATGACGTAGTCCGGCGTGGACGAGCCCGCCGTGAGTCCGACCACGTTGGCGCCCGCCAGCCAGGTTGGATCGATGTCGTCCGCGCCCTGGATCAGGAACGACGGCTTCGTCTCGCGGCAGATCTCCCACAGGTGCTTTGTGTTCGCGCTCTTCTTGCCGCCGATGACGATGATCACATCGACTTCGGGATCGTCTGCCAGCACCTTCGCCGCGTCCTGATTTTCTTTTGTGGCGTAGCAGATCGTATCGCCGCGCTCGACGCCCTTTGCACGCCGCTCGATCGTCTGCACCACGTCCTCGAAATCCTCTGCATTCAGCGTCGTCTGATAGAAGATCTTGATCGCGCGATACGGCGACCAGTCGATCGACTCCGCCTCCTCCATCTTCGACACGATGTGAAAGACGGACGGATCGAGGTCGTTGGTGTAGCCGATGACCTCGCGATGGTTCGGGTCTCCGATGAAGACGAGGTGAAAGCCATGCTCGAGCGCTTTCTTCGCCTCGCGATGGATGTCGTAGACGAACTTGCAGGTCGTGTCGAGGATCTGCAGGCCCCGATCGCGCGCCGCGTCGTGAAAGGACGGCGGAACGCCGTGCGCGGAGAAAACGATGGTCGGTTCCTGCACGGTGGCGATCTCGTTCACGGTGCGCACGCCGAGCTTTTCCATCTCCTCGACGACGCGCTCGTTGTGCACGACCTGTCCGAGGATGGCACCGCGGCCACCGCCGGCGGCGAAACGCTTGACCTTGAGGTCGGCGATGCGGACGCCGGAGCAGAACCCGTACTTTGTTGCACGCTTCACTTTCATCAACGACCCTTAACGCGTCGGACGCGACGCGCATTCTGACTACAATCGCCCGCCGCTGCCGCTCTGCGGCGCAAAACTATGTCCGAGCGCTTGTTCACTCCCCGGTTCGTCGCCCTCTGGCTGTTTCAGTTCGGCACCTTCTTCTCCGCGTTCCAGTTGCTGCCCGTGATTCCGTTGCGCATTCTCGCGCTCGGCGGCAGCAAGGCCGCGGCCGGCCTCTTTCTCGCGGTCTACACGATCGCGAGCGCATTCGCCGCGCCGGTGATGGGCACGATCGCGGATCACATCGGGCGGCGGCGGATGCTCGTCACCGCGTCCATTCTCTTCGTCGTCTTTTCGCTCGCGTACGGAGTCGTGCCGTGGCTGCCGCTGGTGCTCATCATCGCGCTGCTCCACGGCGCGATGTGGTCTGGCATCCTGTCATCCGCCTCCGCGATCATGACCGGCTTCATTCCGATCTCGCGGCGCACGGAGGGGCTCGGATATTGGGGACTCGCATCGACGGCCGCGATTGCGATCGCCCCTGCGGCCGGCATGTTCGTGTATCGGTTCGGCTGGTTCGTGCTCTGCGCGGAGATCGCGGCGTTCTCGGCTTTGATGGCCGTCTGGGCGGCGCAACTTCCCGCCGGAAACGTCCGCGATGAATCCGCATCGTTCCCGCGTGTTGCCGAACTGTGGGACTTCCGCGTGCTGAAAACGGCCGCGTCATTTGCCATGATCTCGTTCGGCTACGGCGGCATCACGAGCTACGTGGCGATCCTCTCGCGCGAGCGCGGCATCTTTCCCGAGTCGCTGTTCTTCACCGTCTTCGCGACGAGCGTCGTGGTCGTGCGCATCCTCATCGCGCGCGTCGGCGATCGTCACGGCCCGAAAGTGCTGCTCTATCCCGCGTTCGCAGCGTTCCCGGTCGCCTTTGCGTTGCTCGCGACCGCACAGTCACAAGCGCAGATGATCGCCGCCGCCATCCTCTGGGGTACCGGCCTCGGCGCCGCATTCCCCGCGTTCATGACTTTCCTCGTGACGAACACCGACGAGCAGTTCCGCGGCCGCACGTTCGGCAGCATGATCCTCGCGTTCGACACCGGCATCGCGCTCGGCTCCATCGTCGTCGGCGCGATCGGCTCGCGCTGGAGCCTCGGCACGGCGTTCTGGTTCGCGGCCGCGCTTTCGTGTCTCGCCTTCCCGATCTTCCTCAACACGTCGCGCCAGCTCGTGCGTGGCACCGCCGTGGCTGGCACCGCTCCGCATGCCGGAACCTGATGAACACGAAGGCCACGCCGAGCGCCGCGTCGTCGTTGAGACAGTGTCCTCGAGCACCACGCGCGGCAGCGGAATCACCATCGCGATCATCGTCGTCATCGCGCTGGCGCTGATCGTGTGGGTCGTGATGCAGATGCGCTAACGGCCGATCACGATCTTCGCGGAGCTCTTCAGGCGCACATCCGCGGACACGCCGCGATTGAATACGCGCGAATACCACGCGTCGTCTTTCGCCGCGCCGCCGTGATCCATCAGATAGCGGCCGAGCGCAAACGCATCGCGCTGCGACATGCGGATGCAACCATGCGAGGCCGCCCCGCCGAGGGCTTCTTCGTCGCCGGTGCCGTGGATGTAGTAATCGGGCTCGCGGAAGAAAATCTTCACGACCTTCATGGGATTCTTCGCGCTGCCCGGCGCGGCGGGCTTCTTCCCTTTCGCCCACTTCTCTTTTGGCGGCACCCAGGCCGGATTCCACACGATGTGATTGACGCGATAGGTGCCGTGCGGCGTGGGATGCGCCTTCTTGCCGACGGAAATGTCGTACCGGCGAATGAGGCGATTGCCGACGCGCAACTCCATCACGTTCTTCTTCGTGCTGACGGCAAGCCACACTTCATTTGCGCTTGCGGGAGCGCTGCTCTTCGTCGCGAAAAGCGTCGCGAGTATGAAAGCCACGATCGAGCTCATGAGGGGCGCTGGTGCAGGTTGCGAACCAGACGGTTACCACGGATTCTTCGCGAGCCAACGTACGACCAGCCGGGTGTAATCACCGAACGTCAACTCGGTCGCATCCAGGTGCACATCAGCAGCCTGGACCCAAAGCTGAACGCGAAAAGATTCGTATCGGTCGAATCTGGCGTTTGCCACCCGGCATCTGAACAGCCGCTCTACGTGTGCTGAGCCAGTCACGGACAGCACGAATCGCGTCACGCGGTCGATCGTTGTGCGCCCAGGAAGAGACGTCGAAAAGCCGTGCGTACTTCTGATCGAAAGGACGTTGAGGAAAACGCTGTCCTCGTACGCTACAGCCATGACTACCGCTTTTTCGAGGAACTCAGCAACGAGCTACCGGGCAGCAGACTTCGCGTCGCGAACCGACACTCGACTGTGTCCTGCGGCAGGCTTGATGGTTCGCTTCAACATGGCGGAAATCTCAACATCGCCTGTTCATGCGGCGATTCCGTCGCGTGAACCACTGATACGCTGCGCGCATGCTCGATGCCTTGGTCCTCGCCGCGACCCTCACGCTCGATGCCGCCGCAGCGGAGCGCTTTGCCGGCCTTGCACTCAAATGTGTGCACCAGGAGTATCCGAACAAGATCGCGCACGTGTTGCAGTCGGACGCGGATGTCGCGCCGCCGCGCAAGCTGACGCCGGCGTTCTATGGCTGCTATGACTGGCATTCGTCGGTGCACGGGCACTGGCTGCTCGCACGGTTGTCGCGACTCGCGCCGGATGCACCGTTCGCCACGAACGCACGCGCGGCGCTGGCGAAGAGCATCACCGCGACGACCATCGCGGTCGAGGTCGCCTATCTGAACGGCGCGGGCCGCGCGAGCTTCGAGCGCCCGTACGGATTGGCGTGGCTGCTTCAGCTCACGGGCGAGCTGCGCGAGGCAAACGATCCGCTGTACGCGACCATCCGGCCACTCGAGGATGCAACGGTCGCGCGTCTGCGAACGTGGCTGCCGAAACTGTCGCATCCGGTGCGTTCCGGCGAGCACAGTCAGACCGCATTTGCGCTCGGACTCATTCTCGATTCGCGCGCGGGCGGCGAAGACTTCGCGAAGCTCGTGCGCGACCGCGCGCGTGCGTTCTATGCAAACGATCGTGACTGTCCGCTCGCGTACGAGCCGTCGGGCGAAGACTTTCTGTCTCCGTGTCTTGCCGAAGCAGATCTGATGCGGCGCGTGCTGCCGCCACGCGAATTCGCGTCGTGGCTCGATCAGTTCATGCCGTCGATGACGTTGAAACCGGCCGTCGTCACCGATCCGAGCGATCCGAAGCTCGCGCATCTCGACGGTCTGAATCTCAGCCGCGCGTGGATGCTGGAAGGGATCGCGTCAGGACTGCCGGCGAACGACAAACGCCGCACGCTGTTCCGCGCAGCGTCCGAAGCGCATGCGAAAGCGGGCCTCGCGGCGGTGACCGGCGAACACTATGAAGGCGGGCACTGGCTGGGCAGCTTCGCCACGTATCTCGTGACGAAGCGTGGAGTGAAGTAGCGTCTATCGTGACGAAACGGAGATCGCATCCGCCCGGCGATCGCCGGAGGCCGCGGCACGCTGCAATGCCCCCGACGCTTCTGCTTCCAGACCGGCTCGCGCATAGAGGACCGCGTGAAGGAGGTGATCCGCCGGATGGCGCTCCAGAGCGGTGGCGATCTGCGCCCGATCGTCGCTCGAGATCACGCGGAACAGCGCCGGCGGCGCAGGCGGCACAGGCATGAGGAAGCGCTTCGGGCCGCGCCTGACCTCGACTTGCCACGCCAGCAAACGGTCCTCCGGCAGAGCCGCCAGCGGCGTCCAGGACGGCGTCGTCAGTACTTCACTCGACGCTACCTCAGACGTGCCGTCGAAAATCGAGACGACGTAACTGGCATTTTCGCGCGGCGTCCAACTGAATCGCGGCCGCACGTCCGCAACCACGACTCCTGCGGGTGAAAGCACCATGCGATCGCTCGCGGTGCTGCCGCGCAGCGGATCGGGCGGAGGACGAAGCTGATCGAGTGTGGCCGGGAATGGCAAGCGGTGAGCCTTCAACGTGTCCGCCACGAGGTCGTTCCATTCCGGATTCGCGTACGCCGCAACGGTGGTTTGTTTGGAGGGAACGGAGATCGCAGGCGGCACGGCCGGCGTCACCGATTGCCGGATCGCCGTGATTCCGGCCAGGACGAACACAACTGCGGCCGCTGCTGCCCAGACACGACCCGATGTCCACCACGCGCGCGGAACCGGCTGCTGCAGCCGGCGAAGATCGTCCGCCTCGGCGCGGCAAAGAGCGCAATCTTCGAGGTGCGTCTCGACGATCTCGCGATCGGCCGCATCGACGGTGCCGTCGATCCAGGGAAAGAGCTGTGTCTCAGGGTCGAGGTGAATCGCCTCCTCGCCCGTTTCGTCGCGCAGAACCAGACGTGACGGAAACTCAGTACCCGCGCGGCGCGCACATTGGGCACAGCGGGAAACGTGACGGATGACCTCGAGCAACTCGGCGGAATCGAGCTCGTGCCGATGGAGGCGTTGCAACAGTTCATCGGTCACGTGACGTTCACTCATGATTGAAGACGCCGAAAATCCTGCTGTATTTCATCATGACGTGGACATTCTGCGCGCGAGGCGCTGCCGAGCCGATTTGCGGAGATTGATGACCTGCTGCCGCGTGACCTGAAGGATCCCGGCGAGGCGCAGGTCATCCAATGGCAGGTCGTTCCAGATGGCGGCGAGAGACTCCGGCGACATTTCGAGCGCCGCGGCCAGTTCGTCGAAGGGAGCGATTCCGGTGAGGACGATGAGCGAGACCACGTTCACCGTATCGGTCGCGCGGAGATTCAGCAGCAGCGCCTTACGCTGCATCGGCCTGAGGTCCTGGATCTCGCGCCACAGAACATGAAGGACTTCGCGCGTCTCGAATTGAGCCGCGCCATTCACCGCCTGAAGCGTCGCACTGCGGTCAGCCTCCGTCGTCTCGGCTTCGCTGATGTTCCAGAGTGTGGCGGTGAAATCGACCAGCGCCTCGAAGATGACTGGACTGCGCACCGCTTCGAAAATCGCGATGAGCGCATCGCCGATCTGGTTGCTTCGGCGCATCGCCGGCGTTGAAGACGTAAGCATGATCGGCACCGCCGCCAGACCGCTGCCCGCGGCGGACCAGTCGTGCAGACCGGCGAGGAGGATGCCGTCCGCGGCCCACAGCGCGAGCCGCGCATCGCGGGTGAGCGTGTAGCGGAGACGATTTTTCAGTCGTGTCCGCGCGGGAAAGATCCGCCGGAGATGATCATTGATCGCGTTGTAGGTCAGCGTCGCGACGTACTTCTCGAAATTCACGATCGGATCGTCGTCGGACAGAGTGCGCAGCTTGGTTACGAGCCGCAAATGGATGGTCGCCGTCAGATCGTCCGCATCCTGAAACGCGATCCCGGATCGCAGGCCGGTGTATCGCGCCACGATCGAACCGACCACCGGCTGCGCGACGCGCAGGACGAGGAACTCGATCTCGCGGTCGATCTCGTCGCCGCGCGCGCGGATCACGTTCTCGAGACGCGGATCGGTCGTCGGTGTGGACGGCGCGGTGTCCTCTTCGGACATGACGGACTGGGGCTGCTCGGCGCGAGCAGCCTTCAACAAGGACGTTGGATCTTCGGGTTGATTACCAGGATGCGTCACGTCATCTCATCTTACGAAACAGATCGGCCATCTGTTGGCCGGTCGCCAATATCGCAAAAGTTCGACCGTCAGAACCACTGATTCGTCCCATTACGGTTTCGCTCCAATCAAGCGGGGCTGTTTACGACAGCGCCAGAAAAGGTTTGATCGATGACTCGTTCGATTGCAATTGCTCTTGTCGCTCTGCTGCTCTTCATCGCGGTCTGCGCATCGGCCCAACAGACGCCTCCGCTGTCGGGGTCGAACGGCGAGGTGCATGTCAGCTCGCCGCCATCGCCGCATGGCACCGCGGGCGTTTTCGTGCTGGCCAAACCGGGGACGCCCGACGTTCTCGCCAAGCTGGGCGCGGCCAGCGCGACGACCGAGTTTACGATCTTCGACTCGGCAGACCTGCCGCTGTTCTCGGTGACCGGCGACCGCAAGATCGGCATCGGTACGCGCACGCCGGCGGAGGCGTTTCACCTGATCAAGGACGGCGCCGCGTTGGCGCGCCTCCGCATCGATAACGCGAATACCGCCGGAGGGACCGCGCTGCATTTCAGCGACGGCACCGCCGGACGCGCGGAGCTCGCCAGCTACGGCAGCCTGAACGCACTCACCGCCTCGCGAAACACGCTGCAGCTCTGGAATTACGCCGGCGGCGCGATGATCTTCGGTCTCAATGATCCGGCGTCGACGGCGACGAACAAGAATTTCGAGAGGATGCGCATCACTCCGAGCGGCAATATCGGAATCGGATTGAACAATCCCACTCATCGCCTGCACGTGAACAATACGACGAACGCCGTGGCGGCGGTTTTTGCTGGTTCGACAACGACGGCCGAAGGGCCACAGAGCGATCTGGCCGCGACCGCGTACGCGTATCAGAATGTGCCCGCCGGCATCGTCAACCCGGGATCCGTTGCGGGATTGAAAGTGCGCGGTTACCTCAATGGCCCGGGGCACGTCGACGACACATACGGAATCACAGTCGAGACCGGAATCAACAATGCGCCGGTAAACACAGGAACCGTCACTCGCGCACGTGGAATCATGGTCAACATGGGCACGTCGCCGGGGGTGATCCAGGCCGGCTACGGGTTTTATGTCTCCAGCATCATCGCCAACGAGGCGATGGGTCTTTACATTGCGGATCTCGCCGGTACGAACGCGTCATTCGGAGTCTTTCAGAACGGCGCGAATGACAAGAACTTCTTCGCGGGTCACGTGGGCATCGGTGTGAAGCCGACGCGCGCTCTCGATGTCGTCGGTGACGCTCATTTCACCGGTACGGTCACCGGCGGGAACATTCAGGCGAAATATCAGGACGTCGCGGAATGGGTTCCTGCGACCGAGGATCTATCGCCCGGGACCGTGGTCGTGCTCAATACGGCCCGGAACAATGAAGTCATGCGGTCGGGCCATCCATACGACACGCGCGTGGCCGGCGTCGTCTCGGCGCAGCCGGGACTGAGTCTCGGCGTCGCGGGCGAAGGGAAAGAACTGATCGCCACGACCGGCCGCGTCAAAGTGCGGGTCGATGCGCGCCAGACACCGATCGCAGTCGGGGATCTGCTCGTCACCGGCGAGCTTGCAGGGACCGCGATCCGTTCGATCCCTTTGAAGATCGACGGCCGTCAGCTTCACCAGCCCGGCACGATCATCGGCAAGGCACTGGAGCCGCTGTCCGGCGGCATCGGCGAGATTCTCGTGCTGCTCTCCATGCAGTAAGACGCAAGCGGGAGCTCCTTTATGAACATCATGGCATTTCTGCGTTATCGCGCCGCGAGGGTGCTCGCGTTTTTCGCTCCGTTCGTGCTGGCGGCGCCACTCTGCGCGGAGCTTCATCCGAATCTGGAGCGCGGCTTCTCGCCCGAGAAGTCGTTTCAGATGGGCGAGATCGATCACGTGAACCTCTTCAATGGCAACGTGACCGTGACGCTCCCTCTCGGACAGTCGTTTCCGATCAGCGACAAGATCTCGCTTCGGCTCACAGCGGTCTACAACAGTAAGCTGTGGGACTCCGAAAAGCTCAAACCGCCCTTCGAGAGTACGGCCACCAGCCGTTTCATCCCGGACCGTCTTACGAACGCGGGCTTCGGCTGGACAGTGACACTCGGAGAGCTCATCGGGTCCGACGATCCTCTGTCCGCCACTTTCCCGCCGGGGAGCTATCTATCGCCGGATGGCGGGCGGCATACGTTCTACAGGACGCTCCATCCGAGCGAAGAAGAGACGGAGAACGTCAAATATACCCGGGATGGTACATACCTGCGGCTCAGAAAGAGCGCGACGGATCCGGACAACTGGGTGCTCGATTTCCCGGACGGCGTCGTGCAGGAGTTCGAGCCATGGTATGACGGCGTGCGTACGCGCTGGCGCCTCATCAACACTCGCGATCCGCACGGAAACGGATATTCGATCGTCTATACCTTCGATCACGCCAGCTGGACGCTCACGGACACGCACGGTCGTCGCATCGTCGTGACCTTCGGGGCGGCGCCTGTACCGCCGACGCTCGCATACCCATCGCCCAATCTGTCGACGGTGCTGAAAACCATCGACCTGCCGGGCTTCGGCGATTCACGCGCGCGTTATGAATTCACTCACGAGGCGAAAGAAATCCGCCGCGGAAATTGCGGGCAGGATGAGAACCGCTCGGACGCCTTTGTAGCCGTCCCCCTGTTGAAGACGATTACGCTGTTTCACGACACGGAGCAGATTGCGTCCTTCACGGCTGGCTATGACGCGACGCTCCAGTCTCCCAACCTCGGCTCGATCGATGAGGCGTGCAAGTCGGGAACGCTCACGTCCCTCAAAGTGCCCACCCAGGCCACCATTCGCTGGACTTACGGCACGTATTGGATGCCGGGCAATTGCAAGAACGAACTGGCCTCCGACAAGTCGGCCGGGGTTCGTTCGCGGACCTATGAAGCGCCGGACAGCGGCCCCTTCCTCAATGACAAGGACGCGGTATGGACCTACACGCCGCAGCTCCACCACGAGCCGGGCAACAGCTTCGACTGTTTCGGAAGCATCGTTCAGGAGACGCCGGTCTCCGAGATGACCAATACGGTGAGGGCACCCTCCGGCGACGAGACCATTCATTACTTCTGGGTGTGGAAGATCGGCCGGGGTGAGGAAAATCTCGCCTTGTACCAGGATTTCGGCCTGCCGTTCTCCCGCAAAACCAGCGACACGATCGAGGAACAGGACACGGTCTATATCTCCACGAAGACCTGTCGCGGACCGTGCAGCAACGGAGACTTCCTGCGCACGACGTACGTGGCCTACGAGCGAGACGCTGCAGGGATCCAATTCGACTCGAACCGTCGCATGGTCCGCTCGAAGACCGTCTTTCATGACGACTCCAATCATTGGACCGCGACGCGGAGTTCGAATTTCGACGGCGTCGGTCATTACCGTACCGTCGAGACTCTGGGGGATTTCGGCGCCGGCGTGACACGGCGCACGACGACCACGAATTACAACGTGCGCGACCTGAGGGTCAACAACTCGGCGGAGGTCCTGCATACCGGAGTCTACGATCCCGCGAACGGCGGGGCAGATTTCCATCCGCCTCCGCCGACCCATGAATGGATCCTGGATACGTTTTCGAGCGTTACGGCGACGTCCGGAACGTCGTCGACGAGACAGTTGCTTTGTTTCCGTCCGGACACGGGAGACCTGCGTGCCACGCGTCAGCTGGCCGGCTCGTCGATCGCGGCGAAGGATTTACTCGCGGTGTTCGATACGAACGCGGGATTCCTCGAGATCGAGTCACACTACGGCGGCGACGATCAGCCGCTCCTGCCGACCCTCAGGACGCAACTGTGCGAATTCGCCGATGCCACGACGGAAGCGTTGCGTCCGCGACCGCTCAACTATCAGACCCGACATACCTACAGCCATGGCGTGCGAGTCACGTCCACTCCATACAAACCCGACGGGACTGCCCTGCCGTTCAAGACGCTCCATCTCGACGTCGATCCGACGGGCCTCGCCAGGACGGTGTTCGACACGGCCGGGATCGCGACGCAATACACATACGACGCTTCAGGCAGGCCGAAGACCATCAAGCCGCCTGGCGCGGCGGTGATCAACTATACGTACACGACAGCTACGTCCGCGACGCGCGCGTCGGTCGGCGCGACGCAGCAGGCCGTGGTCGGAGAGTCGTGGCCGCTCGTCGTTCAGACCCAACGGCGGGAAATGCATTTCGACTCCATGGGCAGGCTGGCCGAGGAGAAGAGAACGGTCGGCAGTTCCATACTACGCAGTCAGAAGACAACGTACGACTCCATGGGCCGGCGGAGCAGCGTCACCGAGTGGGGATCGCTCGGCGCGACGCGCTTCGAGGACTATGACTCGTTCGATCGGCCGCGGAGAATCATCGCTCCCGACGGCGCGGCGACGGAGTTCACGTACGCGGGCAACCGCGAGACGCGCCGCACGAGAACTTATGAGTCTCCGGCGGGACCGAGGAATACGACCGTCATCGAGACGCGCGATCCGCTCGGCCGGCTGATCAGGGTGGACGAGCAAGGTGGTCCGACCACTGCCACGAACCACATCGGCAGCAACGTCGCGACCCTTTACGGATACGACGTCGCCGATCGCCTCGTGAACGTCGATATGACGCCCGCCGGCGGGACGACACAGGAACGCCGCTTCGCGTATGACGGCCGCGGGCTGCTCATCTCCGAGGAGCACCCCGAGTCGAGCGAAGCCAGTTACAAGTACGACGCGCGCGGTCACATGACCGAGCGTTTCGTAAGCGGCGCGCCGGAGCTCGATCTTCGGTACGAATATGACGACGCAGAGCGGCTCGAGCTGGTCTCCACCCGCTTCAATGGCGTGTACCGCCCCTCGAAGTCATTTGCATTCGGCACGATCGGCAGCGGTCGCGGCCGCCTCGACATCGCCAGCCGCTATAACTACCTCCCGAACTCGTCGGATTACTACCTCGTCACCGAAGACTACGACTACGACGTGCATGGCAGGACGTCCGAGAGGGACACCGAGATCAAGCGCGTGACCGGCAGCGCGAACACGATCGTCGGCACGTTCACTCAGAAATGGGCATACAACGACATCGGTCTTCCCAAGACGATTACCTATCCTCAATGCAACGGCTGCAACAGTCCGATCCGCAATCTGGAACTGGAGTACGCATACGGGCTGCTGGATCGAATTCCCGGGTTCATTGCGGACATGACTTATGCTGCCAGTGGCACCGTCACCAGGGTCGTGCACTCCAATGGCATCACGGACAGGATCGATCTCCAGACCAACGGCCTGCCGCGGCCGCAATCCATTGCCTTTACCGGCTTCTGTACGCCGCCGGTGATCCAGGACGAGCCGGACGACCAGGACGTGCTCCGCGACACGCCGATCACTCTCACCGTCGGTGCGAACGGCACGAGTCTCACTTACAAGTGGTCGCAGCGGGCCACTTCCGGCGCGCAATGGATGATCATTCCCTCCGCCACCGGACCGTCGCTCACCGTCACTGCTTCGCAGGAGATGTTCTACCGCGTCGTCGTGTCCAATGCATGCGGCTCCGACACCAGTCGCGAAGCCCACGTCACGGTTCATGATATTCCCGTGATCACGAGACAGCCGGCGTCGACGAGCATCGCGTCCGGCCTGACCGCTGAACTCAGTGTGCAGGCTACCGGTACGGAGCCGCTTTCCTATGTCTGGTACCGCGGCATGACAGGCGACACACACTTCCCGGTGGGGACGGGCGACCGCTTCACCACTCCGCCACTGACCACGACTACGTCGTATTGGGTTCGCGTCTTGAACGAATACGGCAGCGCAGAGAGTGAGACCGCCACAGTGACGGTGTTCAATCCGCCGGCGATTACCACGCACCCCGCCTCCCGCACCATCTCCGCGGGACAGTCGGTACCGCTCTCCGTCGCGGCCACCGGCACTGGATCACTGACCTATCAGTGGTATCGCGGCTCGAGCGGCGATGACAATACGCCTGTTGGAACGAATTCGAGCAATTACACGACGCCCCCATTGTCCGCGACGACGAGGTATTGGGTGCGCGTGACGAACAATCATGGCAGCGCGGACAGCAACACGGCCGTATTGACCTTACCGTTGGCGGCTCCGTCCATCACCGCCACTCGAGTTTCGGCTACGCAGATCCGCGTGACCTGGAACGCCGTGCCGGGTGCCGTCCAATACCGCGTCCAGCGCCGCGCGGGTGCTGGATTCGTGACCAAGTCGGTCGTGTCGGGAGCGCTCGAGGACATGGACGTCAGCGTCGTGGCGGGGCGCGGTTACGTTTATCGCGTCATTGCCGAAGACGCGCACGGAGGCAGCGACTCGCCAGCGAGCAATGAGGATTACGCGGTGATGGTCGCATTCAGCGCGGTGGGCGGGCTGATCTCCAACGAGCCGCTCGACGAGATCCTGGCCGGCATCAATGCATTGCGGTTGGCGTCGAATTCGAACGCGGCTCCCCTCACCTGGGCGAGTCTCTTCACCGGTTCGACGCCGCCTCCGGCGAATGGCATCCTGCCGTTCGCGGCACACCTGGATGCGCTCCGCGCCCAAGTGAACGCGGCCCGCGCCGCGCTCGGCTTCCCGCCCGTGGCCTTTGCCCATGACTCGATCATTCGCGCGAGCCACGTCACTGATCTACAAGGAACGCTGCGTTGAGAACGATCCTCTACAGACTTCTGACTGTTGCAGTCTCGGCGTTGTCGTGCGCGACGCTCAGTGCGCAGTCTGATATCGAGATTGGCTCGTACACATACGACGCCTCCGGCAACATCACCGCCATCGGGCGCGACTCGCAAGGTCTGCTGAGCACCTTTGAATACGACTCTGCGGGACGAATCAGTCGACTGACCCAGACGAATGCGCATGGTGTGCTGGTTCGCAGTGAGACCTACGAATACGATGGGTATGGAAACCAGACCGGAAGGACGTTGAACGGCGTCTGGACCTCGCTTCCAGCATCGCCGGAGACGAACCGGCTGAGCGGCGGCTCGTATGACGCTGATGGAAACCTGAACCAGTACGGGGATGAGTCGTACTCATTCGATCCCATCGGCACGATGACCACGAGAACGGGGTCTGCCGGATCCGCGTTCTATCTCTACACGGCCGATGACGAGCGGGTGGGCGTGGGCGTCCAGGGCACCAATGGACCCTGGCGTTACATGGTCCGCGATCTCGACGACAAAGTCCTGCGCGAGTGGTCCTCGACGACGTGGAACGGAGATCTGCACTGGATCGAGGATTATGTCTATCGCGGCGGCTTGCTGGCTGCGGCCGAGCGCCCGGTCGCTCAGGGAGGCATCCGTCACTTCCATGTCGACCATCTCGGTTCAGTGCGTGTGATCTCGGGACACGACAAATCGATCTACGCGCAACACTCGTATCTCCCATTCGGCACCGAGATCACGAATCCGGCGCAAGAGGTCGTCCTCGGCCATGACACGCCCGAGCCGATGAAGTTCACTGGCCACGAGCGCGACCTGACCGGCGCCGACTTCAACGGCCCCGCGCTCGATTACATGCACGCACGGTATTACTCCCCCGCGCTGGGACGCTTCCTGTCGGTGGATCCGCAGTTCGATCTCGAGGAAATGCTTCACAACCCGCAGATGTGGAACCGCTACACCTATGTCCAGAACAACCCGGTCCGATTTGTCGATCCCGATGGGCGTGCTGCCAGGGAGATGACGAAGGAAGAGCTCACAGAGCTCGCCAAGGCGGTGGTCAAGAACGCGCCGAAGAATACCAATCCCATCAAGTTGGCGAATATGCTGATCCAGCGCGCGGGGGATTTCAGCGCGTCGGGCGCGGCCATCGCCGGAGCACTGAAAGCGGCCGGCGTGACGCTGCCCAAGGAAGGGGCGGAGATGCTCTCCAATGTAAAAACCATCACCGTGGAATCGAAGAACAACGTACGGAACGTGACCATTACCACCACCGGATTTACGGTGCCGCTGCCGAAGTTGCTACCCGATTTGCGGATCGCCCGCACGATCACGGCACAAGTGAAGTCGAGCGACAGCCGGCTCGATGTCACGAACATCGCCGGCCTCACGATGAAACTCGGCCGCATTACCGGCGTGACCGCGCAAGCTCTTTCGAACCACAAGGGCGGACAGGCCATTCGCGCGCAGGTTCACGGAAAATCGCTCGTAGTGCCGTGGAAACTCTCGCCCGAACCATATCCGGTCCCATGAAAATCAGAACGACCATTCTCGCGATCACGGCCTCGGTGGTCCTGGTGACGGCGTGCACCGGCCAGACGATCGCCGGACTTGCGCCCGCCGTCGATCCCGGCGGGCGTTCGCTGGCCTATCTCGAATACACGGGCCAGGGACTGGGATATCGGATCGTCACGCGGAATGTCGGTAGAACGGGCGAGCCTCGCGTCATCGAGCCGGATGTGGCGGAAACGCAGTTGGCGTGGTCGCCGGACGGCCGCAGGTTGGCCTACGTCGTAGAGAACGCCGAGCGACAGCCAGCGCTTCGGGTCACGAACGTCAATGCGGGCGCTGCAGAGGTTGTCGAGCTTCGGGTGCCTCTCGCACCATCGCCTTTCGGCGTGGCGTTCGTCGACGATGCGCACGTCCTCGTCGGCGCCGGTTCCGCGCTCCTGGTCGCCGATCTCTCGAACGGTACGGCGAAGAAGATTTTCGAGTCCACGACCGATCTCGTTCCACGCCTGGGCTCGATCAGTGTTTCGGCGGCTGGGCGGATCGCATTCACCTGCGGCGGCACTGCGGCCGACGATGTGGAGTCCATCTGCGTCGTGGAGAACATGCAGCGCGTATCGCCGCGCATTGTGGCGACCGGATCGGTTACCACTCCGGTGTGGCGGAGTCATGACGAGCTCCTATACAGCCGCGGCGCGACGGTCTGGGAGCGCGACCATTTCGCAGTGCAGCGGCGGCATCTCTGGCTGCTGAACGTGACGACCGGGCGGAGCCGGCAACTGACGTCCGGCGACGTCGTCGACTCGTGGCCATCGGTCGAACCGTCCACCGGACGGCTGGCGTTCGCGCGTATCGACCTGTCGAAGGCCAAGACCAGTATGCCCGAGACGGGACGAGATCCATCGTTCGTGTCCGGCCTCGAGCGCGGGTTCAACTCCGTCGAGGCTCTATTGCGAAGGTCGACGATCGTCTGGACCGAAGTGACGGCGCGGGAACGGAGGCGACCATGACGATGCGAACCGTCCCGTGCAGGCTACTGATGGCCGCGGTCGCGGCGTGGTCCTGCACGGCGCTCATTGCGCAATCTGAAATCGAGGTCGGCTCGTACACCTACGATGACTCGGGCAACATCACCAGCATTCGGAACGCAGGAGTGCTGACGAGTACTTACGCGTACGACACCGCGGGCCGCATGATCCGTTTCACCGAGACCGACATGAGCGGCGCGGTGATCAGGGAAGAGACATTCGAATACGACGGCTATGGGAATCGGACCGCGCATACCACGGACGGTTCCCGCAAAGCTTATCCCGCCGCCGCGGACACGAATCGGTTGGTCGACGCGACGTACAGCACGATCGGCGACGTCACGCAGCACGGCGGCGAGTCGTACACGTACGATCCGGTCGGAACGCTCACTACGCGGACCGGCTCCGGCGGCACCGCGTTCTATATTTACAGCGCCGACGACGAGCGTGTCGGAATCGGCGTCGACGGAACGAACGGACGCTGGCGCTTCATGGCCCGCTCCCTCGATGACAAGGTTCTTCGGGAATGGTCGTCCACGACATGGAACGGCAACTGGTTCTGGATCGAGGACTACGTCTACAGGAACGGCCTCCTCGCCGCCGCCGAACGTCCCGTTGCGCAGGGCGGCATCCGGCACTTTCACCTCGACCACCTCGGTAGCCCGCGCGTGATCTCGAACCAGGACAAGGCCCTCTACGCGGAGCACCGGTACGCGCCATTCGGCAACGAGATCACCGATCCGGCCCAGGAAATCGCGCGCGGCCACGACTCCCCCGAGCCGATGAAATTCACCGGCCACGAGCGCGACCTGACCGGACCCGAATTCACGGGACCTGCGCTCGACTACATGCACGCGCGCTATTACAAGCCTGACGCGGGCCGGTTCTTATCAGTCGATCCCGTGCTCGACATCAAGAGGGCCCTCGGCGACCCTCTGCGTTGGAACGGGTATGCGTATGTCCGCAACCGTCCGCTGATCAGTACCGATCCGACCGGGAGGATCATCTGGGACCAGCTCGACGACGCTGCAGGGAAAGAGCAGTTGCGACAGCAACTGGAGCAGAAAACCGGACTGAAGCTGGTCTACAAAGACGGTCAACTCCAGGCGACCGGCGAGATCATTACGGACGCCAACGGCCAACAGATCGGCAGTGCCACGGCGCGTGCAGACCTGCAGAAAGCGCTCGCGCCAGGCGTGACTTTCATCATGCGGCAAACCACCAACACAGCGCATGGAATGGCCGTTCAGGAAGGTGTGCGGACGTTCATCAACTTCAACAAGATGCGGCAGGTGAGCGGCGGAAACAGGGACGGTGGGACCTTCGATTTCGCCATGATCGTCATGCACGAGCTTCTGGGCCATGGCGTGAACGGGCTGCACGACAATTATTCAAGGACGAACCCTTCCGGCGATACCGTCGATTATGAGAACAAGATCCGCCGGGAGCTCGGCATCACCAATGAGCGCCTCGAATACGAGACGCAGAAGGATGGAAGCCGCTACTACCTGAAATTCACGAATGGGAGAGTCTGGGTGCCGAAGCCGCCCCAGTGACAGGCGAACCCATGCCGGCCAAGCTCACCCTCGCGCTTCTGTTGCTGACGGCGTTGTCCTGCCGCACTTTGTCCCACCCGCTTCAAATTTCCAGCTCAGTCGCCGACACGATCTTCAATCGCACGCGTACGTCGTTCTGCGATGACAGGCCTGCTCTAGTCGACATGACGCAGCCATTTTTTCCGATCGCCACGCTGGCTCAGGTCGAACGGGACGTGACGGGATCACAGTTAGTGAGCCTCATTGCGGAAGCCGACCAGGCCGAAGACAGATATGAGCGCGACCAGAGGGCACAACGGATCGTTCTGCCCGATGAGAAACAGGGAATGGTCATCAGCAATGCCGAGACGAAGAACGTGGCGGGCTGCTACGTGGAGATTTCGCCGTTCATCGAGAACCCTTATCGCACTGGTGAGTCCGGCGCTTTCGTTCGAGTTTTTCGTGGCGGTGCGGCCGGTCGTTCCGGGTCGGTCGCCTTCTGGATGAGCGTAAGCAGCGACGGCTCCGTCGCTCGCCTCGTTCCTCTGCCGCTGTTCATCGATTGAATTACAGGAAGCGCTACGGTGAGAACGATCCTGCATGGACTCTTGATGACCGCGTTCGCGACATTGTGGTGTGTTGCGCTCAGCGCGCAATCCGACATCGAGGTAGGCTCTTACACCTACGACCACTCCGGCAACGTCATCAGCATTCGCGTCCCGGACGTGCTGACGAGCACGTATCAGTACGACGCGGCAAATCGCGTGATCCGGTTCACCGAGACCGACACGAGCGGCGCCGTCGTTCGCGACGAGACGTTCGAATACGACGGCTACGGCAATCAGACCGCCCACAGCGCCGGCGGCTCCAGGAACGCCACCCCCGCTGCCGCAGCCACGAACCGTTTGAGTGACGCCACATACGACGCGGTGGGGAATCTGACGCAATACCAGACGGAGTCTTATGGCTTCGATCCCGCGGGGACCATGACCACCAGAACCGGATCGCACGGAACCACCTTCTATATCTACACCGCCGATGACGAACGCATCGGAATCGGCGTCGGTGGGCCTTCGGGAACGTGGCGCTACATGGGCCGCGACCTTGGCGGGAAGGTGCTTCGCGAGTGGACTGGTGCAGCAGGGAGCTCAGCCTGGGCCTGGATTGAAGATTACGTCTACCGCGGAGGCGAGCTCGCCGCCGCCGAGCGTCCTGCCGCGCAGGGCGGCATCCGCCATTTCCACCTCGACCATCAGGGAACGCCGCGCGTGATCTCCGGCCACAACAAGGCCATCTATGCGGAGCACCGGTACGCGCCATTCGGGGTCGAGATCACCGATCCCGCGCAGGAGCTCGCGCGCGGCCATGACACCCCCGAGCCGATGAAATTCACCGGTCACGAGCGCGACCTCACCGGCCCCGACTTCGACGGACCCGCGCTCGACTATATGCATGCCCGCTATTACGGTCCCGCATTTGGACGTTTCGTGTCGCCCGATCCCGGCCGGGACTGGGATTTAGCGGTGCCCCAGAGCTGGAATCTCTACTCGTACGTGCGGAACAATCCGATCAATTTCACCGACCGAACCGGAAGAGCGGTCTTCGAGAATGCCGAGCGCCTCAAGGCCGCCGGTGATGACGTCATCTCCCGTCCCAACCTGCAACCGTCGAGAGATGCGCAAGGTGCGGTCACGCAAACGTATTGCAATTTCGGCGTGAGGGAAATTCTCCAGGAAGGAGGCGATCACACTGTCGACGGCATGACCGCCAGGCAGATGACCGAGTTCCTCTCCGATCCCAAGAATGCGACGGAGCTTTCGTACGGCGAAGCGGTCGAATACGCGAAAGAAGGCGCCACGGTGATCATGGCCGAACCGGGCCATGTCGCCGTGGTATCGCCCCAGGAAATGGCGAAGGCCGGCAAGAAATGGGACGGGAAGGAAGTCCCGTTCGTTTTCAACGTGGGACAGGAGAACGGAACCAAACGACTCAACTGGGCTTTCAGCGCCAAGAAGAAGCCGAAGGCCTACATCCTGAACAAGGACAAGAGCAAGGTCGACAAGAAGAAAGCCGCGAAGAAGACGAGCTAGCGTTCCGGAACACCAGATGCCACAACCTGCGATCCTCTGCCTGACGTTCGTATTGCTCCGAGCGGCGGCCTTCGTCGTGTCGGGCGGAAAACCGTTCGTCGACAGCCAGTCGCTCGTCGTCGAGCGCGGCGGCGAGCGCGTCGTTCTCAAGACACTGACAGACGCGCAGGAGTTTCAGGGCTTCGGAGACCTGGAAGACGGCGCGGTGTTCATGGCTTATTCGACCGATACGGAAGGCGGCGCGAGCACCATGCTGTCCGTGTACGACTTCGCCCGCCACAAGGAGCTCCTGATCTGCGAGCTCGGAGCGACGGGCGAGTCGGCATTTGTCATGAGTCCGGATGGGTCGCGGATCGCCTTCAACTGGGAGGACGGCATCTACCTCGCTTCGACGCGCGGTCTGCTGGCGTCGCTGCGAAAAGGTCCGGTCGGCTGCGAAAGGTTCCGGTCTCGTTTCCGTCTCGTGGTGAAGTGCAACACGTGCTATGAGCCCGAATGGGTCGGTCCGGCCACGATTCGGTACAACGGTTGGGAACGTGATGAATGGCGCATGCGGGAAGTCGCGGTCGCGCCTGAGCAGTGACCGCCATTTGTGGCGTCATCGATTACGCGCGGTACCGCCGGTGTCTCCGATCAGCACGAACGCCGCCCAATGGAACGGATGAGCCGTGGACGGCTGGCGCAGCAGCGCGAGCTGTGCGCTTCGCAATGCTTCCGCTTTCTCGAACGACGATCGCGCCGCGGCGTTCCGGAGCGTGCCGTGGAAACGGATCATGAGTCCGGCCGTGCTGCCACTGGCCACTTTCCACTGACTGGCGACGGCAGAGCGCGCGCCGGCGAGGAAGAAGGACCAGGTCATCCCGACGGCGCCCTCGCCCGTGTAGACCGCGCCGACTGCCGTTTCGCACGCCGAGAGCACGACGATATCGGCATTCAACTGCATGCGCGCGATCTCCCAGCTCTCCAGCCAGCCATCCTCCTCGCGCGAGCGGCCGGTCGATAGCGCCAGGCGCGAATACATCGCGTTGCCATCGTCGACGATGCCGTGCGTCGCGAAGTGAATCACCGCGGCATGTCCCAGCAGCGACTTCGTGCGTGCCTCGGTGGCGTCGTTGCCTTTCAACACGACCGGCTTGCGGTAGAGGCGCGCCACCGCGTCGACTTCGCGCTCGGCATCCGGCAATGACCCGAGCGTCACTCCACGATAGAAATTCGTCGCTTCCGCCTTCGCGCGCTCGAACAGGGTCGGATTGCCGATCGCGAGGAGCGATGTGTCGCGCGTGGCCACGGATCGCCGCTCATCCCGCATGGCCGCGTACGCACCGAGCGAAGGCGCATATGCGATCGGCATCCGCTCGATGAAATGCCGGCCACCGCCGTCCACGAGCGCCGCGAACGGAAGACGCCACAGGATTTTGTCCGGGATGAGCAGCACGCCTGTCGCATTCGAGAGATCCGCTTCGACCGGGGCAATGACGAGATCGTAGAGTTGCCGGGCCGGGCGGCTGACCTTCAGATCGCGCGCGCTGAGCATGTCGAGAAAAGTGCGGATACGCGCTTCGACCGTACTCTGATCGACGGTCACGACCCGGTGCCTGATCCGCGCGCCGTCACCACGAATCACGAAGAAGTGCAGTTGCCGCGGAAGCAGCAGGAACTCCACTGCCACCACTCCCCGCGGCAATCTGGCGGCCAACTGGCCGATGGTTTCGGCGTCCACGCGGCGGTGCGTGCTGTTGCGTCGGGCCGCGCGCGCCAGCCGCCCGTCGACGAACGATGCGTGTGCCGCGCGCGCTTGTTCGAGGCGCTTCTGCAGCGCCGGCACCGCCACAGCGCGACCGCGTGCACGCGCGCGATCCAGATCGGCACTGATGGCAACCAGTTCGCGCTCGAGGCGCGCCTGCTCGCGATCGAGATCGAAGTCGACTTCCGCCAACGACGACGGTCCACCATGCTCGATGACTTCCGTGAGCACTCGCGCCCTGCCGTTCTCCAGAAACGCGAACGCTTCCGAGATCCGTCCGCGATCGATCAAGAGCTGGGCTGCCAGCTCATACGAATCGGCGAGCGGACGAGACGCTTTCGCGCGCTGCCTTTCGTCACCCGCAACGCGCCCGTCGATCTCCTCTCGGAGCGCGATCGCCTCCACTGCGGAGGCCAGTCCGCGATCCGGCATGCCGAGGGCGCCGTATGCTCGTCCCGCGGCAAGGAGAGCTTCGACCTTCTGCGTCGAGAATAGCCGCTGTTCCGAAAGACTGGCGAGAGAGAACGCGAGGGCTGTTGCCGGATCGCCGCGCTCCATGTAACGCGGGGCGAGCTCGTAAAGATACGCTTCGGGAGCCGAGTCGTAGTAGGTGGCTGCCTCGCGAATGAGGCACGCGGCTTCCGCGAGATTACCTTCCGCCGCCTCCACCGCAGCCACGGAGCGCAAAGCCTCTCCGAGTGCCGGCCGGTACGCGCGTCCTGACTTCGTCGTAAAGGTGTTGCCCCGCCGGACGAGAATGCTGTCGAACGCCGCGCGCGCTTCTTTGAAACGCCCCGCTGCCGTGAGCTCGACCCCGGAACGCAGGAGCAACGTCGGATATGCAAAGGCGCCCAACTCCCGCGCCAACTCCAGTGCGCGAGTGTGATGAAAAATGGTGCGGTCGGCATCGCCCTGCTGGCCGTAAATCGTGGTCAGGATGGTCTCGGCGCCCATCTCGCCGGTGCGATCGCCGATTTCGCGCGCTACGGCGAGAGAGCGATCGATGTACCGGCGTGCGGTGATGTAGTCGGCGTGATTGTTCGCCGTCAGGTTGGCCATGCTGTACAGCACACGCACGAGGATGGTGCGATCTTCGGCGCGCTCGGCGTAGACGCTTGCGGTCTGAAACCATTCCAGCCGTTCGGCGATCTCACGGTCCTCGCGCGCTGCCCAGTATTTCGCGAATTTGGCGCGCCCGCGGTCGTACCAGAGGCGCGCCAGCACGTCCGGATCGCGGAGGTCCTCGGCCAGAATGAAACTCTGCGCGATCACTGCTTCGACCGGCCCTGCGCGTTTCGGCGTGTAGATCGACGCAGCCACGGCCATGGCTTCGCCGCCTCGATCTCCGACACGCGCCGCGATCTCACGCGCGAGCACGAAGACGGGGCCGGCTTCGTTGAATTTGCCCTCATTGAGAAGACGAAGGCCGCCGGCGTACAACGCCCGGGCAAGCCCTTTCGTGGGCGACGCAGGATGGTCCTCGATCAGCCGGCCCCGGTCCGCCGCCGGCACGCTCAGAAGTCTCGCGGCAAACTCCTCGTCGACATTCACCACGCGCGAGATCAGCCAGGAACTCTCTTGCCGCACGAGGTGAAGGCGCAACACGATCGTGTCGTCGATGCCTGCCACGTTGGGATCGTCGCGATCCGTCTTCCAGAGATGCAGCCGCGCGTCGAAAACCGACTCGGTCTCACCGCCGTCGCGCGGCGTGAGACTCATTTCCTCGATGGAAACGCACCGGACACGGAAGGTGTTGCGGAGCCGCCGTTCGAACTCGGCCGTGTCCGCGGACTGCGTCTTCGGCAAGTCAGCGAACCGTTCCTCGTAGGCGAGAGTGAGGAAGCGTTGCGCCACATCTTTGGGAGCGTCCGCCCATAGGGGCGACGCAGCGAGGACCAGGAGCAGCGGAGCAACCCGAACGACCCGAGCGATCGTGCGCGAAGGAGTCGAAAGGATGGGCATGCGTGCTTAGACGCATTTACGCCGCGCGATGTTCCGCGCGGCGTTCGCAGCGCGGCGCTACGTCTTCGCCTTCCGCACCCGCAGCGTCGGCGAGTTCAGGTCGAGCTCGTCGACCTTGATCACCTCCACCTCGCCGAACTGCTTCCGCAGCGGCTCGATGAACTGCTTCGCGTCACCGACGATCACCACGTTCGCGTCGCGCGCGAGATTCGTCGACGCGAACTTGCGCAACTGTTCCGACGTCACCGACTGCACGCCGCTGATGTAGCGATTGATCGCGCTCAGAGGCATGCCATACAGCGCCAGCTCCGAGATCTGTTCCACGATGCCACTGGTCGTTTCCAATGATTGCGCGAAGTTCCCGATCAGCGCCGCTTTGCGCGGCGTGAGCTCGGTGTCCGGCACGTCGTCAGTCGACAGGCGGCCGATCTCCGCGACCAGGATGTTCGCCACTTCCGCGGCCGACTCGTTCTTCGTGTCGGTGCGTGCGGTGAACGGTCCGACTTCGACGCGTGGATCGAACGAGCTCCCCGCGCCGTAGCTGAGGCCGCGCTTGATGCGGATCTCCTGATTGAGCCGCGAGGAGTAGCCGCCGCCGAGGACGGAGTTGGTGACGAGGGCTTGCATGTAGCCGGGATCGCCGCGGCGGATTCCCGCGCGGCCGACGTACACCGAGGCCTGACCGGCATCCGGCATGTCGATGACGACCACGCGCGGCGGCGTCTTCGGCCGCGCATGCGCGGCGCGCGCGACTTCGACACTCCCCCGCTTCCACGATCCGAACGCGTTCTGCGCGAGCGCGAACGCCGCGTCGGCCTTGATGTCGCCCGCGAGCACGAGCACGGAGTTCTGCGGCACATAGAACGTGCGATGGAACTGCACGAGGTCTTCCCGCTTGATCTTCTCGATCGTGGCCGGCGTGCCGCTCAGGCGGCTTCCGTACGGAGACTCACCGAAGATGAGCCGCGCCGTCGCCGCCGACGCGAGCGTGCGCGGCTGGCGCAGATCGACCTGCACCGCATCGATGTGCTGGTCGCGCTCGCGCTCGAACTCTTCCTTCGCGAAGGTCGCGTTGCGCGCGACGTCGGCGACGGTTTCCATCGCCTTCGGCAGATTCGACGACATCACGCTGAGGTCGACGACACTCGAGTCCCAACGCGCGCCCGCGTTGAGCGTCGCGCCGAGAGCTTCCACGCCGCGCGCGATCTGTTCGGCGGACTTGGTCTTCGTCCCTTTCGTGAGCACCGTTGCCGTGAGCTCGGCCAGACCCGCTTTGCCGTGATCGTCGACGCCGCCGGCTTTGATCATCAGCCGCGCCGCGACCAGCGGGATGTCGTGCTTGGGTACGACGATCACGCGCAAGCCATTCTCGAGCACCCGCTCGACCGGCTGCGGCAGTTTCGGATCGCGCGGAGCCGCCGGCGGCGGAGGCGTGACTTGTTGCGCGAGAAGCGGGACCGTGAGGAGCAGCGCGATCAAGACGCGTTTCATTTCGCACCTCCGCGCTGGGATTCATCCATGTAATTGAGCACCAGCGGCTTTCCTTCGATCAGATACTTCTTGACCACGCGTTGAATGTCCGCCGCGGTCGTGGCCTGCACTTTTCCGAGGCCGGTGTTCACGACCGTCGGGTCGTGCTGGAGGATCAGCGCTTCGCCGAGCGTGAATGCCTTGCCGTTGTTCGTCTCGCGCTGACGCAGCGCGCTGGTGACGATGAGGTTCTTCGCCTTCTCGAGCTCCGCCGCGGTGATGCCTTTCTCGACGATTGCCGACAATTCCGCGCGAATCGCTTTCTCCGCCTCGGCTGGTTTGTGCTCGCTGCCCATGATCGAGATGATGCCGAAGAGGCCGAGGTCTTCGCGGAGGTCGGCGTCGGCGAAGACTTCCTGGGAGATCTCGCCGCGCACGAGGCGTTCCTGCAGTCGCGAGGACTCGCCTTCCGAGAGGATCGTGGCCGCGACGAACAGCGGAATCGCATCGGCATGTGATGCGGACGGAATGAGCCACGTCAGTCCGAGTGCTGGCAAAGGAACGTTGGACGCATATTCATCGAGACGCCGCTCCTCGGCGCGCGCCGGTTCTTCGGTCGTCACCCGCGGGATCGTGCTCTCCGGTTTTGCGATCACCGTGAAGTACTGGTCGATCCACGCGTCGGCTTGCTGCTGTTCGAAATCGCCGGCCACGATCAGCACCGCGTTGTCGGGACGATAGAACGTGCGATGGAACGCGCGCACGTCGTCGATCGTCGCGGCGTCGAGCTCTTCGATGCTGCCGATGCCCGGACGCCGGTAGGGATGCTTCGCGAACGAGTTTTTCTCGAGCGCGTAGAACAGGCGCCCGTACGGCGGCGCGAGGATGCGGAAGCGGAACTCTTCCTTCACCACGTCGCGCTCGGATTTGAAGTTCGTGTCGTCGACGGTGAGCGATCCGAGCCGCTCCGCCTCTGCCCACAAGAGCGTCTGCAGGTAGTTCGACGGGATGACCTCGTAGTACGCGGTCGAGTCGTCGAACGTGCTCGCGTTGTTGAACCCGCCCACGTCTTCCGTCAAACGGTCCATCATCTCCGAGGGCATGTTCTTCGTGCTCTTGAACATGATGTGCTCGAAGAGATGCGCGAACCCGCTCCGCCCCTCGGGATCATGTTTCGATCCGACGCGATACCAGACATGCACCGCGACCGTGGGCGTGGTGCGGTCCTGGATCGTGTAGACCTCGAGCCCGTTCGGCAGCACGCGATGCTTGTACTGGATCGGCGGGATCGTCGTCGCGGCGCTCGCGGAGATCGCAAGCAGCAACAGCGGAAGAACTCGTTTCGTGAATCGCATGAGGCGGATGATGCCCCAACTCGGATCGAAGCAAAGAGTCAAGTTTGCAAAAAGGAACGCGGACCTTACGCCCTTGGCAGCCGAAACGCATGAACCTCAGCATCGACCCGCCCGCTTCCCAAGCCGGTCCTCTGCATTTCCAGGTCGTATCGGGCCTGCAGGTTCAGCCAGAAAAGTTCCCAGGTCCCGAAGCGCGGTATCGGCGCTGATCGAGCGCTCGCCTTTCACGATCTCGTTGATGGGCCGGGCCGGAACGGTGGTCTCCTTCGCGAGGCGAACAAAACCTAATCGCGATGTCGAACCGCGATCTTGTTGCGTATCGCCGCGTCGAAAATCTCTTCCAGCTTGACCTCGACTTTGCGGGACGCTTCGCGCTGTTGCTCGCCCAGAACGCGCTGCCGATCGCCCAGCAGGCGCTGGCGATCGCCGAGCACACGTTGCTCGTTGCCGAGCTCGCGTTGTTTCTCACTGAGCTCGCGCTGCCGCGCGCTGAGCGCTCGAGCCTGGTCATCGCGCGCGCCGATCTGCCGGGTTGCCAGCGCCGCCTGCTGCAGACCGAGTTTCGCTTGCTCTTGTCCGAGTAGTGCCTGTTCCTGTCCCAGGGCGGCCTGATCCTGACCAAGCGCGGCTTGACGTTGCCCGATGACGCGCTGCGGCTCGAGGACCGCATCGATGCGGTCGAGCGCAGCCGCGTCGGTGATCACATACCCGGCGCCGTTCTGCTCAAAGTACGCGAAGCGTTTTCCGTATCCCGACAGGTGCTGCCGCATACGCGAGCTCCCGTTGATGTAAGAGCTGTCCCCATCACGCACCATGATGTTCGTGATCTCGGCGAAAGCGGAAGCGGAGGTGAGAAGAGCGAAGACGAGAGCAAGGCGGCGCATGCATGGATGGACGCCGGCCGGAACGAAAAGTTAGCGGGAGTTACTCATACCGCAATGCTTCGACCGGGTTCAGCTCCGCCGCACGCGTCGCGGGGTAGATCCCTGAGACGAGGCCGACCGTGATCGACACGCCGGTCGACAGGATCAACGATGACAGAGTGATCACGGTCGGCCATCCCGCATACGCGGCGACGATGCGCGCGAGCACGATGCCGATGACGATGCCGGTGACACCGCCGAGAAACGAGATCGCGAATGATTCGATGACGAACTGCGCGCGGATGTCTTTGCGCGTCGCGCCGATCGCGCGGCGCACACCGATCTCGCGCGTGCGCTCCAGCACGCTGGCCAGCATGATGTTCATGATGCCGATGCCGCCGACGAGCAGCGAGATGCCCGCGATCGAGCCCATGACGATGTTGAAGATCCGTTGCGTCTGCCGGCTCTGCTCGAGCAGCGCCTCGGGGATCACCACCTCGTAATCATCCGCGCCGCCGTGCAACCGCTGCAGCAGCGGCTCGATCACCTGCCCCGTGCGCCGCGTGGAAACGCCTTCCTTCACCGTGACCAGCAACTCGTCGACCGGCGCATCGAGCGGATCGCGATCGAACTTGCGCATCGCGGTGCTGACCGGAATCCAGATCTCCTTCGCCGTCGAATGCGATCCCGCCGATTCACCCGCCGACTGCGGCGCCGATCCCTCGGCATCCGCGCGCAGTACGCCGACGATCTCCAGCCATACGTCGTTCACCTTGAGCTGCTTGCCGAGGACTGGACCGTAGCCGAACAGATTGCGGCGGATCTCGGGGCCGATCACCGCGACCTGCGCATGCTCGTATTCGTCGCGCGCGTCGAAGAAGCGTCCTTCCGCGAGTCCGACATCGGCAACGTCGCGATAGCGCGAGGAGACGCCGAATACTTTCCCTTTCGTTTTCGCACCGGAGGCGATGATCTTGTACGGCTTCACCTCCACTCGCGGAAGCACACGCTCGATGTTCGGCACCGCTTCGAGAATTGCCTCGCCATCGCGCAGCGAAACGCCGAGCGATTTCTTACGCAGCTCCTGCCGATCCTCCGGCTTCACCTGCTTCGCGCGGACGATCACGTTGCGCAGGCCGAGACGGCCGATGGCTTCGAGTGCTTTCTTCTCCGCGCCCGCACCGATCGAGAGCATCGCAATGACCGCGCCGACGCCGAAGACCATACCGAGCATCGTCAGCGACGTTCTCAGTTTGTGGCGGCCGAGGTTGCCGACGGCGGTGAAGAGGGTCTCGCGATCGATCATCTGTTTTGTAGTCTTAGAGTCTTAGAGTCTTAGAGTCTTAGAGTCTTAGAGTCTTAGAGTCTTAGAGGCGGGAGCGCCACGCTTCTCCTCATACGACTCTACGACTTCCCTTCGTCCTTCATCGGATCTTCGAGCGCGATCTCGTCACCCTTCGCGAGGCCTTTCGTCACGACCACACGGCCTGCGCTCGACGAGCCGATGGTCACTTCGACCGGCTCGAAAACGTCGTCTTTCTTCCGATAGACGAGCTTCTTCCCTTCCTTTTCGAACAGCGCCTGCCGCGGGATCGCGAACGCGTTGCTCTGGTTCTCGACCTCGAGCGTCGCTCGCACGCGCGCGCCCGGCTTCATCAGGCGAGTGTCGGTGCGCTCGAGCTCCACGGTCACGCCGAAGTACTGCACCGGCTGGCGCGGGATGCGCGGGCGCGCCATTTTGTCGACCGACTTCACTTTGCCTTTGAACTGCACGCGCGTGTCGGCTTCGAGAAAGAGCGTCGCTTTTTGATCGACGGCCAGCCCAGCGGCGTCGGCCTCGAGCACGAATACTTCCGCCTGCATCGCGCTGAGCTCCGGGATCTCTCCGATCGGTTGGCCGCGCCACATCGTGTCGCCCACGCGGGGCATGTCGCCGCGCCAGTTGCGCTGCAGCACGAGAATCCCATCGTGCGGCGCCAGCACCTGCAGCGACCGCAATCCATCCTCGGCCTGTTTGATCTTGATGCCGGCCCGGCGGTCTTCGATCGAGATCAGGTCGCGCTCGACGCGCGCGAGCGTGTCGCGGACGCCGAGCACTTCTTCGGCGTGGCGCTTGCGGCTGCCGGCGAGGTTCTGATCGACTTCCGCTTCGATGCGCGCGTAGCGCGAGAAGATCTCCGCGTCGTCGAACTTGAACCGCCGTGCTGCTTCGAGCTCGCTCTGCGCGAGCCGCGCGTCGCGCCGCAGATTCTTCGCAGTCGCGGACGTTTCCGCGTCCGTCTTCTGCAGCTTGTTCGTCGCGGTGGAGCGATCCTCGCGGCCGCTCAGCAACAGATCCTCGAACGCGGTCTCGTCGAAGCGCACGATGATCTGGTCTTTGCGCAGCAGCGTGCCGTCGTCGGCCAGCCACGACACCTTCATGGGCGCGCTCGCACTCTGCGGCACCGAGATGGGCGTGGCCTTGACGGCTTTCATCGTGCCTTCGGCGGTAACGCGCCGCGCGAACGTGATCGGTTCGACTTTGAACGTAGCGACTTCGTTTTCGGGACCGGAGCAATTGAAGCAAAGGATCGCCGCGAGCGCGGCCGAGAGGCCCCTCATCCGGCCTTTGGCCACCTTCTCCCCTCGCCGAGGGGAGAAGGCTACGAGGCAAGTCCCCTGAGTCGCCGAAGGGCGGATGAGGGGGCTCATGATTGTTGCTCCTCGTCTTCCTGCTTCGAGACCAGCACGCGATCGCCCGGCTCCAGTCCATTCAGCACTTCGACGAACCGATCGTTCTCGCGCCCGAGCTTTACCGGCTGCTGCTCCACTTTGAGCGCGTCGCGGCGATGCACGAACGGCCCGGCGGTGCCGAGGAAGACGGCGTCGCGCGGAATCATCACGGCGTTCTTGATCCGTCCGAGCTCGATCGTCCCCTGGAAGCGCATGCCGGGACGCATCTTTGCGGGATCGGTGCGATCGAGCTTGATCTCGACGCGCAGCACCTTCAGCGGATCCTGCGTGCCGCGTTTGAGCTGCACGGTGCGTCCGGTGCTGGTGACTGTGCCGTGGAACTCTTCGTCCGGATGCGCGTCGAGTCGCAACGTGACGCGCTGCCCGACCGCCACTCGTCCGGCGTCGACTTCGTCGACCTCGCCTTCGGCTTTCATCCGATTGAGATCGGGGATCTCGATGACGCGGTCCGCCTTCCAGACCGTGTCTCCTTCTTTTCTCTTCTCTCCGTTGCGGCTGGTCGTGTAGACGATGGTGCCGTCGCGCGTGGCCACGACGTTCATCCGCGTGATTGCGTCCTGAGTGCGCGCGACGGTCGCTTCGGCGTCGCTCAGGCGGCTCTGCAGCAGCGCGATGCGAGCGCGCGCGCCGCGTTCACGGGCGGCGAGCCGCGTGCGCACCGCGGCTGCCTCACGTTTGGCGATGGCATGCTCGATCTCGGCCTTCTTCCGTTCCGCGATACCGCCCAGATCGGGCGGCGCATCGAGCTTCAGGCCCGTCTTCTTCATCGTCGCCTCGGCCTCGGCGAGCGCGAGCCGGTCGTCTTTGCTCTGCAGCGCGAGATCGTTGCGTTCCTTCTCGATCTGCTTGCGCGACTCGTCGGCGCGCGCGGTCGATTCCTCGAGCTCGCGTTGCAGCTCGGTCGTGTCGAACGACAGCACCGGCTGCCCCTTCTTCACCTCGCTGCCTTCGCGCGCCATGCGCGAGATCTTGAAATTCCAGAGGTCTTCGACCTGCGGTGGGCCGAGGCTTTCCGAGGCGCTCGAGGCGAGCGTGCCGGTGACTTCGAAGCCGGTCACGAGATCGCCGCGCGCGGCGCGCACCCACTCGCCCTGGCGGTCGGCCGCGAGCTTGTTGCGCAGCGTCCAGCCACCGAAGAGAAAGAGCGCCACGATGGCGGCCGGGATCGTGATTCGTGCGTGTTTACGGATGAGGCACCTCCGCCCTGACTCTGGAGCGACGGGCTCTCAGCCCGTCGAGGTCAGGCGACGGGCTGAGAGCCCATCTCTCCAGATTACCCATTGCCCACCGCCACCACCCGCGCGAGCTTCTCGCTTTCCGTAAGCCCGTCGACGACTACGCAGTCCTGCGCGTTGCACGGGCCGAGCTTCACCTCTTTCGTGCCGCCGCTGGCGAGATGCGCGCGCGATTTTCCGTCCGCGAAATCGAGCGCGGCGCGCGGTGCGAGCAGTGCCCGCTGATTCGTGCCGCGACGGATGTGCACGCGCGCGGAGAGTCCGGGACGCATCCGCGCGAGATCGAGCTTGTCGATTGCGACGAGCACTTCGAACTGGCGCCGCAGCGATTGACGCCGGCTTTCCTGCGCGACCGCCGAGATCGCCGAGATCGTGCCGATGAATGGCGCGTTCGGGAACGCGTCGAGCGTCACGGTGACCGGCATGCCGACGGCGATCTTGCCGTCGTCGACGTCCGCCAGGCCAGCTTTCACGCGCAGAGTGCTGAGATCGGGCAGCATCGCGATCGGCATGCCGACGAAGACCGTATCGCCCGCCTGCATCTTCCGGCCTTCCCAAGGGATGTCGCGGATCACGACGATGCCGTCGCGCGGAGCGCGCAACACGAGTGCTTCGATGCCGCGCTCGGCGATGGCGATGTCGCGCCGCGCCTTCTCGATGCGCAATTCAATGTTGCGCCGCTCGGCCGCGACCGCGGTGCGGCGCGACGCCAGCAGGTCCACCGCTTTCTCATGCGCGACCGTTGTGCGGCGCAGCGCAGACTGCGAATCCTCGTACACCTTCGTCGATACGAGGTCGCGCGGTACGATGGTGTCGAGCTTGGCCTTGTCGAGCGCGGACTTCGCCTTGTCCGCTTCGAGCAGCTTCTGTTCGAGATCCGCCGCCCATTGCGCTTCCTGCTGCTGCAGCTCCTGCAGGACCTGCGTGAGCGCCTGACGCTTCGACTCGAGATCCGCGGTGAGCGCGCTGTTATCGAGCTCCACCGCCGGCTCGCCGGCCTTCACGGTCGCGCCGTCTTCGGCGATCCACTTGATGGCGGTCTGCCACGAAGGAAGCGGCGGCACATTCAGCGTCTCGCCGCGTGCCGCTTCGATCTCGCCGGAGAGCGTGAGGTCGCTCGTGAACGATCCGCGCCGCGCCCGCAGTTCGCCGGCAGCGGGCGTTTCGGAGTAGCCGGAGAAGCAACCCGCCAGGGCTGTTGCGGTCACGGCACAGAAGAGAATCCGTTTCATCGGGTTTGGACTGTCAGACGATTGTAGCGGTCGAAGGTTCGCTTGGACCGCCTACAATCGCTGTTCACATGACTGTTGCCATCGCCACGAGCGTTCTCGGGCCGCGTTTTCACCTCGTGCAAACCGAATCGCGCGCCGACGATTTCGCCCGCGACGTGCGCGAAGGGCTGACCGCGGCGCAGAAGTGGCTTCCGCCTCGCTGGTTCTATGACGCTCTCGGCTCCGCTTTGTTCGATGCGATCTGTTTTCTGCCCGAGTACTACGTCATGCGCGCGGAAGCGGAGGTGCTCGCCGCGCATGGCGACGAGATCGTCGACGCCTTCGGCGCGAACGTGCGGATCGTGGAGCTCGGCAGCGGTGCGGCGCGAAAGACGCGATTGCTGCTCGATCGACTGACCGAACGGCAATCCGAAGTCGAGTACGTCCCGGTCGACGTGGACGCGCAGATGCTCGAGCGGAGCGGACGCGAACTGCTCCACGACTACGCGAACCTGTGCGTGCTCGCGGTCCGCGCCGATTTCACGCGGCCGAAACTATGGAGCGCGGCAGCGAAAGCTGCCGCTTTCAAAGCGCCGGCGAAAGCCGGCGCACTCCAAAACAGCCGCTCCAGGACGGTGGTGCTGTTCCTCGGCTCGACGATCGGCAATCTCGATCCCGCGGCGGCGGTGGCCATGCTGCGCGATCTCCGCAACGGACTCACCGCCGGCGACGCGCTTTTCCTCGGCGCAGACCTGCGCAAGAGTCGCGACGTGCTCGAGCCGGCGTACGACGATGCGCTCGGCGTCACCGCGGCGTTCAACCTCAATTTGCTCGCACGCATCAACCGCGAGCTCGGCGGCACGTTCGCGGTCGGCGCGTTTCGGCATCGCGCGTTCTATGACCAGACGCACGGCCGCATCGAGATGCACCTGGCCAGCAAGTTCTCACAGCGTGTGCGCATCGAAGCGCTGGACCTCGAAGTCGCGTTCGACGAAGGCGAAACGATCCACACCGAAAGCTCCTACAAACACGATGACGCGTCGCTCGCGTCGCTCGCGGAAGCATCCGGCTTCGCGATCGAAAAAACATGGCGCGATTCGCGCGCGTGGTTCGCAAATGTGTTGATGCTCGCGCAATAGAAAAAATTTTGATTTTCGCGATCCACTTTCCGTAGAAGGACCTCCGCTTTCCCACCTCTCGCGCGTGCGCAGGATACGTACGCGCCTCTTGATTCGCAGCGTAGCGGACCATCCGCCGGTGCACCATCGAGCACCGCGATCCGTCCGCAGCAATGAGCGCGGACACTCCATTGCGCACCCCTGCTGCGCACGACGCTGCGCCCATTTCTGCGGCGCGTAGTCACTCCTCAAGTGACGCCTCCGTGCGTGTCCAATTGTGAACAGACGGAGTGTTCGCTGCTGCCTACGATCGCTGCTCTTCCACATGTATTCCATAAAACCTCCGGCGACCTCGCAAGGACCGTCTCTTCGGGACGTCTTTGACCGCCACACCCTGGCGACGACGCGCCTTCGTTACGAAGCGCAGCGATCGATCTATGCCACCGGAGACGCCGACGACGCGCTCTACACGGTCGATGCGGGGCAGGTGAAGATCATCATGTCGTCGGCGGAAGGAAAGGATTGTCTGCTCGCGATCCATGGGATCGGCGAGGTCTTCGGCGAATCGTGTTTCACCGGCGAAAACCGGCGCCTCGAGAACGCGACCGCAATGCAGTTCACGCTCCTGCGCCGCGCCTCGCGTCGCGATTTCCTCGCCGAAACCGGACGCGCCTCGGCCATCGACGCGCTGCTGCGGCACCTCGCGCTGCGCACCGAGGAGCGGCAGGTTGCGGTGTTCGATCTGGTGACGAAAGACTCCGAGCAGCGGCTGGCGAAAGTGCTGCTGTCGATCTCCGAAAAGCTCGGCGTCGCCGAAGGTGCGTTCCTGCGCCTCGACCAGCGCATCTCGCACGAAGAGCTGTCGCAGATGGTCGGCACGACGCGGCCACGCATCACCGCGTTCATGCAGCGCTTCCGGTCGCTCGGGCTGATCGAAACGCACGGCCGGTCGATCAGCGTGAATCGCCAGCGGATGCGGGCGTTCCTCGCGCACGATTGACGCTTTTGTTCCTTAGTAGACGGCGGCGCGCGAGCCGATCGCGTAAGGTCGTGTTCGCAGGCTTCACTTCACAGAACGCTTCGGAAAAGCAGCGCCCTCCCACCGAAGCCCGGACCCGCGCGTACGCCCTTGCGCGCGGGTCCGTCTGCCGGAGAATGCAACGCGCGCACGACGTGTTCTCCCGACCGGCCGCGGCATTCCCCTCCACTTTGCAAGAGCCGCGGCCATGAGTATCATTCGCCTCCCGTGCCGGGGTAGCTCAGCTGGTTAGAGCACTGGATTGTGGATCCAGGGGTCGGCGGTTCGAACCCGCCCCTCGGTACCATTCCTCGCCGCTTGCGCGGTGAAATTGAAATTTGAAAATTGAAAAAACCGGGGGAGTCGCCAACCGCGGTCCGATTTTTCAATTTTCAATTTTCAATTTTCAATTTCAGCCGCGGGCCGAAAGACAGCCCAAATGTCAGACACCGTCCTCCCGCGCCTGAGCCGCGGCCTCCGCGATCTCCTGCCCGATCAGATGCTCGCGCGGCAGCAGATGGTCGACACCATCCGCGGCGTGTACGAGCTGTATGGCTTCGTGCCGCTCAGCACTCCGGCCATCGAGTTCCTCGACGTGCTCTCCGGCAGCGGCGGGCAGGAAGCGCAGCAGTCGATCTTTCGCGTCATCAATCCGAAAGAGGAGGAAGAGCTCGGACTGCGGTTCGATCTCACGGTACCGCTGGCGCGCGTGATCGCGCAATACAACGAGCTGCCGCGGCCCTTCCGCCGGTACCAGGTCGCGCCGGTGTGGCGCGCGGACAAGCCGGACAAGGGACGCTATCGCGAGTTCACCCAGTTCGACCTCGACTCCGTCGGCGTGGAGAGTGAGATCGCCGATACCGAAATTCTCGCGGGCATGTGCGACACGCTCGCGGCGCTCGGCGTGCCGAGCTACCTCGTGCGCTTTTCCAGCCGCGCGATCCTCAACCTGCTGCTCGCGTACGCGGGTATCGGCGCGGAGCAGGGCGTCGATGTCTTCCGCGTGCTCGACAAGCTCGACAAGGTCGGCCTCGACAAAGTAAAGCGCGAGTTGATGAACGGCTACAAAGACGAGTCGGGCGACATCATCCGCGGCGTCGGCCTTTCCGCTGACCAAGTCCAGCGCATCGAACAGTTCCTGGCCATCAAATCCGATTCACGCAAAGAAGTGATCGCGCAGTTGCGCACCCTGTTCGGCTCCGTCGAAAACGCCACAGCGCAGATCGATGTCGTCGAACGCATCTCCAATCATCTCTACGCGATCGGCTACAGCGATTCGCAGGTCTCGCTCGATCTCTCGATCGCGCGCGGCCTCGCGTATTACGACGGCCCCGTGTTCGAAGCGATCCTGCCCGACGCGCCGCAGTTCGGCTCCGTCTTCGGCGGCGGACGCTACGACGGCCTCGTGAAGCGCTTCACCGGCCAGTCGCTGCCCGCGGTCGGAGCCTCGATCGGCGTCGATCGTCTCCTCGCCGCGCTCACCCACCTCGGCCGCATCGGCACCAAACGCGCGACCGCACGCGTGCTCATCACGATGATGGATGCGGCGCTGCACACGGACTATCTGGCCATGACCTGGGAGCTCCGCCGCGCCGGCATCCCGACCGAGCTTTACCTCGGCACCGCGAAAGGTCCGGGCAAGCAGCTCAAGTACGCCGACCAGTACGACATCCCGCTGGCGATCCTCTACGGCTCCAATGAAAAGGAGCAGGGCATCGTCACCGTCAAAGATCTCGTCGCAGGGCGCGAGCGCGCGCAGGCCACCGCCGACCGCAAGGAGTACCTTGGCCAACGCGCCGGGCAGGTCACCGTCCCGCGCGCGGAGCTGGTGGGCTCGATCCGCAGGATGCTGGCGGAGATTGAATGACGATCGTCCTCGACGGCTCGTCGCTCACCATCGAACAGCTCGCGCAGATCGCGCGCGACGGCGCACGCGTCGAGCGCGATCCATCGACCGATGCCGCGGTCGCGAAGAGCGAAGCGCTCATCGCGGAGATCGTGGCGAACTATCGCCGCGCGTGGGAAGCGAGAAGCGCGGTGCCGAACGAGTACGGAGTGACCACCGGCTTCGGCGAGTTCAAGGACAAGCCGATCGCGCCGGCCGATCTCGAACAGTTGCAGCGCAATCTGCTGCTGTCGCACTCCGTCGGCGTCGGCGACAACTCCGACCCCGACGATCTCTCGAATTACTTCCCCGCCGAGGTCGTACGCGGGGCGCTCGCCACGCGGCTGAACGCGTTCCTGCGCGGCCACTCCGGCGTGCGCACGAAGCTCGTCGACGTCGTGCAGGCGATGCTCAATCGCGGCGTGATTCCGCTCGTCCCGCTGCGCGGCTCGGTCGGCGCGAGCGGCGACCTCTGTCCGCTCTCGCACCTCTTCGTGACGCTCCTCGGACACGGCCGGTTTTACACGGTTGCTGATGCGCACCTGGACGGTGCGGATCGTTCACTCCGTCCGGCTTCCGAGCTGCCCGCGTTCCTCGACATCGATGCCGAGGAGATGAAGCCAACCTTCAAAGAAGGATTGGGACT
>DASPNA010000007.1:0-48755 GCA_035626775.1 Thermoanaerobaculia bacterium | reverse complement strand
GCCGATCTTCACGCCGCCGGCTGCGTCGGCGTCAGCGACGACGGCAAGCCGATCTGGAACGCGCAGCTCATGCGCCGCGCGCTGGAATACTGCTCGATGCTGGGCATGCCGCTCATCGCGCACGAGGAAGACGCGAACCTCGTCGAAGGCGGCGTCATGCACGAGGGCTACTACTCGACGCTCCTCGGCATGCGCGGCATCCCCGCCGCCTCCGAAGAAACACTGGTCGTGCGAGACGTGATCCTCGCGCGTCTGACGAATGCGCATGTGCACATCGCGCATCTCTCGACCGCAGGCGCGGTCGAGGCGGTGCGCCGGGCGCGCGCCGAAGGAGTGAAAGTCACCTGTGAAGTCACGCCGCACCACATCGCTCTCGGCGATGACGCCGTGCAGTCGTTTTCCACGAACCTGAAGATGAATCCGCCGCTGCGCAGCGAAGAGCACCGGCAGGCCATCATCGAAGGAATTGCCGACGGCACCATCGACGCCATCGCCACCGATCACGCGCCGCATCATTTCGATGAAAAGAACGTCGAGTTCGACCTCGCGCCGTTCGGCGTGACCGGCCTGGAGACCGCATTCTCCGTTTGCTACGACCGGCTCGTGCGCGAGAAGGTCATCGATCTCGCACGCCTCATCGACCTGCTCTCGTGCGGCCCCGCGCGCATCTTCGGTCTGCCCGGCGGCACGCTGCGCAAAGGGAGCATCGGCGACGTCACGCTGCTCGACCTCGGCGCGAAGTATCAGGTCACGCGCGAGTTCCTGTCGAAGGCGGCGAACTCGCCGTTCATCGGCCAGACGCTGCAGGGCCGCGCGGTAGCGACGATCGTGGGCGGCGTCGTGAAGCACGACGGGCGTCGACGGGCTGAGGGCGCGTCGACCGCGCAACGACGGGCTGAGAGCCCGTCGCTCCAGAGGAAGGCGGCGAAGAAATGAGCGACGAGAAGATGAAGCGCGTGGTGATCGTCGACGATTCCGCGTCGTACTGCGACCTCTGGTCGAACTTCCTGGGCGAGCGTTACGCCGACATCGCCACGGTCGAGACCTACAGCCACCCATACGACGCGCTGCCGAAGATCGACGACACGATCGACCTGCTCATCGTCGACCTGGAGATGCCCGGCATGGACGGGAAGAAGTTCGTCGACTACGCCCGTGCGAAAGGACTCTCGCCCCGCCGCATCGTGGTGACGTCGTCGCACTCGGCGGATGAACTGCACCAGCGCTTCCGCATCGGCGAGACCATTGCCGTAATCAACAAGACCGAGGCGAAACAGCAGGAAGCATTTCTGATGATCCTGGACAGCATCATGCGGCGGTGATGTTGCCGATCATCCTTCATCCCTCATCCTTCCTCCTTCTATAATCCGCGCGTGACCGCAGCGACGCCACCCGAGCAACAGGCTCCGACGTTCTCCCTGAACGACCTGCTGATCTACATGTCCAAGCAGCAGGCTTCGGACCTTCATCTGAAGCCGATGCGGCCGCCGCTCGTGCGCGTGCAGGGAAAACTGATTCCGATCAAGACCGATCCGCTCAAGCCGGCGGACCTCGAGAAGATGCTGCTGCCGATCCTCAATCGCGCGCAGCGGGAGAAGTTCGACGCGCTGCAGTCGGTCGACTTCGGCTACGGCGTGCCCGGCGTGGCGCGCTTTCGCGCGAACATGTACATGCAGCGCGGCACGGTTGGCGCGGTCTTCCGCCGCATCCCCATCCAGGTACAGCACATCGATACGCTGGAACTGCCGATCGCGGTGCGCGACATGACGCACATCCCCGACGGGCTCGTCCTCGTCACCGGCCCGACCGGCTCCGGCAAATCGACGACGCTGGCGGCGATGATCCTGGAGATCGCGGAGACCGAGCCGCTGCACATCGTCACGATCGAAGATCCGATCGAGTTCCTCTTCCAGGACAAGATCGCAGCGATCTCGCAGCGCGAAGTGGGCACCGACACGCCGACGTTCAAGGAAGCGCTGCGCAATGCCATGCGCCAGGATCCGGACGTGATCATGGTCGGCGAGATGCGCGACGTGGAGACGATCCAGACCGTGCTCACGGCGGCGGAGACGGGCCACCTCGTTTTCTCGACGCTGCATACGAACAACGCCGCGCAGACGCTCGACCGCATCATCGACGCGTTCCCGCACGATCAGCACAAGCAGATCCGCGCGCAGCTTTCGCTGGTGCTGCGCGGCATCGTCTCGCTGAAGCTCGTGAAGACGATCGAAGGGAAGATGACCGCGGCGGTGGAGATCCTCAAGAACTCGCCGCGCATCGCGAAGCTGATCGAGGACGGACAGACCAAGGACATCATGGAGGAGATCGAGGGATCGGTCGGCCTCTACCGGATGCAGTCGATGAATCAGTCGCTCATCGCGCTGCTCGCGCACCAGAAGATCACGTACCAGGACGCCATGGCGCTTTCGAGCGACTCGGACGATCTGTCGCTCAAGCTGCGCAAGATCTTCCCGCAGATCGAAGACCGCGTCCGCCAGGGAGGAGACATGGCCCCGAGTTACTCCGATTTTTCGCAAATCACGGAGCTGATGGACATCAAGCGGCTCTACGAAGAACAGGAAGTGCAGTGGCGGCAGCGCATGGTCGACAAGGACGAGGAGCTCGAGAACCTGCGCCACGACGTCGACTTTCTGCGAACGCAGGTCACGCAGTCGGGTGGCGCGGACAAGCAGAAGGACGAGGAGATCGCGCGCTTGCGCAGTGAGGCGGAACGCCTCCGCGCGGACGCGCAGGCGAAGATCGCCCAGTTGCAGGAGCGCATCAAGGAGCTCAATCAGAAGTTGATGTCGGGCCCAAATCCGGCCATTAAGAGATGAACGCCGTTGTCGGTTCCCGCTTTGCGGGGTTGTCGGTTGTCTGGCCTCGTGAGTCACGCGTGATGACGCGGATCCGGTTCGCGACCGGTTGCGGGCGACGGTCGCGACCACGGTCGATGGCAAGCCCGACGAACCGTCGGAGCGCGGTATCGAAGCCGCAAAGGCGTTACTCGACACCTGCACCAACCAAGCCGGCCAATCGCGGTGAGCTGCTCTCGACAATTCACAGATAACCGACAACCGATGACGACCAAGCCTTCGAAATCGCTCGAAACCTTCGCTAACCCGCATCCCGAGCGTGACTACGAGATCCAGTTCGAGGCTCCGGAGTTCACCTGCCTCTGTCCGATGACCGGGCAGCCCGACTTTGCCACCATTCGCATTCGCTACGTTCCGGACCAGAAGTGTGTCGAGCTGAAATCGCTCAAGCTCTATCTCTGGTCGTATCGCGATGAAGGAGCGTTTCACGAGGCGGTGACGAACCGCATTGCCGACGACCTGATCGGTGTCCTCGATCCGCGCTATCTCTACGTCGAGGGCGACTTCTACGTGCGTGGCGGCATCAGTACGAAGATCAAGGTCGAGCACCGGAAGCAGTGAGCACGAACACGTGCACGAACGGCGTCATGTCGAATTCGTGCGCCACGTCCAGTCGCGCGCTGCGCGCGATGCGGAGCCACTCGCGCCGCGAATAGAAGTGCAGCGCACCCGGACCGAATACGGCGAAGTTGCGGGCGTCGCGCAGGTGCTCGACGACGATCGCGCGACCGCCTGCGCTGAGCGTAGCCGCGACGTCGGCGAAGCAGCGTTCGCGTTCCGCGGGCTGCCGGATCTCGTGCGCGGCGAAGAGCAGCAGGATTGCGTCGCAGCTCGCCGTGCGCAGCGGTAGTTGGCCTGTGCGAAATCGCGTCGCCGCGGTGCCGTTCTGCGCACGCGCGATCGATGCTTCGGTGTTCGACGCCGGATCGTAGAACGCGAACGGATGCACGTTTCGCTGCAGCGCGCGCCCGACGCCATCAGTAGTCTCATCGAAACCGGCGTGAACGTTGATGATCGTATGCGCATCGCCGGCGTGTGCACGTAGCCACGTCCAGTCGTAGATCGGCGAGTGATCGTAGACGGTCCACGATGCGAGCAGCGAGGCCGCGACGAAGTAGAGCGCGATCACGAATGCCGCGGCCGCCAGCATGGCCTCGGTTCCGTCGAGACGCGCGAAAAGAATCGCGGACGCGACGATCACGAACGCAGCCGCCGCGTACTGCGGCCAGTTGAAGCGTAGGATGTTGGCTACGCCGTGCAGCCTAGGCATCTGCGTCGAGTGGTGCGGCCACGCCGCGCCGCCAGAGATACGGGATGTCTTCGAAGTAAAACGCGCTGGCGAGCACCGGTGTCGTATTCGCGAACGCCGGCTGATTGAAGAACTCGATGCGCCGCACGTCGACATGGACCGGCCGCGGCTTCCACTCCTGCCGCACACCTTCGATGCGCACGATCGAGTTCGTCTCCCGTTCGTGATCGAACGTGAACGGCAGCGGCCCCGCGTAACGGCGTGCCGTTTTCCAGTTGGCGAACGGCGACGCCGCCGGCAGCGTCGCTTCGCGCGTGAGATCGGCGACGACGTCGAGCTCGTCGCCCATCGCGATCGCGAGCTGGCCATCGTTGCGCTTCACGTCGACGCGAGCACGCGAATAGTTGTAATGCGTGAGCAGGTTTCCGAAGAACGTCATGATCCGGCTGTCGGTGCGGCTGCGCAGGATCTGCAGCCCGCGCAGTTTGCGCTCGCCGGCATCGTAGCGCGTGAAGATGCGGTAGCCGGCGAGAAAGAAATCGAGCCCGATGAACGCGGGCAGAACCGCGGGCCGCAGATCGCGCGTTTGCACCAACGCCACTGCCACGAAGCCGTCATCGCCGAATCGGTCGAGCTCCAGTCCCGGCAAGAGCAGCGGCTCGAGCACGTTCGCGGGCAGCGCGTACGTCAGCACCAGCGCGAAGTCGAAGTGGCTGCGGATCGGGATCGGGTGGCGGCGCAGGCGGGTGCGAATCACGGCGACCTCCGCCGTCCATCCTACTCCCGCTTCACCCGCCACTGCTCGTCGACGAAGTTGCAGAACGACGCAGGCTCACCCGCGATCCACGACGTCAGCGCTTCAGCGCTCGTCTCATCGAGTCCGCCGATGATCGAGAGACTCGCCGACTCCGCGATGCGCATCAGCGGCTTGTCGAGCTCCGCGATCGCGCGCGCGGATCGTGCGATGCGGCCGGCAAGATCGAGATCCAGCTCCATCGCGATCATGCGCGACGCGGTGCGCGTCAGCAGCACGGCCGCGTTCCAGTTCGAGTGTTCCTCCCAGAGCGGCGGCAGGATGAAGTCGGCCATGCCGCGCTCGTGTGCGAGAGCCGCAATGTGCCGCTCCGTCGCGAGCTGCACCGGCTCGACCGCGGCGTGAAAGAGCGTCGCGTAGCGATCGTCGTCCGCATCGAGGTGCAGCGATTGCGCGAGCGCCTGCTTTGCCGTCGCCTCCACTTCCACGTCCATCGCCGCGAAAAACGACCCGCCATGCGTGTAGGCCGCGTCCGCGAGCGCCACGAGCGGTGCGAGCTCAGTCGTGACGGGAAACAGCACCGGTACTGCCACGCCCCATCGCAATCCACGTTCTTTCGCCGTCGCGAACAGTTCTTCCAGCCGCGTCAACTCGAGCGGCCATGCCGCGATGACGATCGTTGCATCGTCGTTTGCGTGCGCCGGCAATGTTCCACGCGTCGATCCGAGGTACAGCGCCGCGAGTCCCTGTTCTTCGCAGTACGCGAGCGCGTCTTCGCCCCGGCGGAACACGATCTCCGCACCTTCCGCCGCATCGATCAACACCGGCGCCGCGATGGTGCGTATCCGTTCCAGCTCGTCGCGCACGTCATCGCACACGCCCACTTCCAGCTTGTCCGCGGCGCCCGTTGCTCGCAAAGTAAGGTAATCGATCGCCACCGGCGTAGCGCGCTTCGCCGCGTACGGCGCGATCGCCGTCGCGCTCCAGAACGGCGCCGCCGGCGCGGCCGAGCGCCGCACGCGGAGTGGCGCGGCTTTGCGGTAGAGGATCACTGCTGCGGCAGATACGGCGACACGAGGCGTTGCACGTACTTCGCGATCATGTCGAACTCGAGGTTCACCTTTTCGCCGATGCGCGCGGTGCCGAGGTTGGTGCGGCGGAGCGTTTCGGGGATGAGGGCGGCGCCCAAGCTCCTTGCGTCGGGCTCGACGACGGTCAGCGAAACGCCGTCCACCGTGATCGAGCCTTTCGCCACGACCAGGCTCGCGTACTCCTCGGGCAGGCTCCAGCGATAGACCGCGAAGTCGCCCTCCGTCGTGATCGACATCAGGGTGCCGACGGTGTCGACGTGTCCCTGCACGAGGTGACCACCCATGCGATCGCCGAGTGCGAGCGCGCGCTCGACATTCACGCGGATGCCCGTACCGACGGAACCGAGCGTCGTGCGTGACAGCGTTTCGTCGGAGAGATCGGCGATCAGCGAACCGTCGCTTTCCGGCAGCACGGTCAGACACACGCCGTTGACCGCGAGGCTTTCACCGCGCGTGAATGGCTCCGGATCGGTCGTGCGAATGCGCAACTGCGCGCCGTTCGCACGGCGTTCGAACGCCTCGATGGTTCCGCTGTGCAGGATGATCCCGGTGAACATGGAGAGCTAGGCGGGGTAGGCGATGACGAGTAGATCGGTCCCCAACCTCTCCACGCGATCAAACCGAAAGCGGTACGCGTCTGTCAACCGCGGCACGCCTTCGCCGCTGAAAAGCGCGGGCGCGTCCGCACCGCCGACGATCATCGGCGCGATGAAGAGAATCATCTTCTGCGACAGGCCGCGGCGGATTACTTCCGAGTGCACGACCGCGCCGCCTTCGACGATCACGGAACGAATCCCGCGCGCGTGCAGCTCGCGCAGCACGTTCTGCAAATCGATGCGGCCGTCAACGCGCACGACCTCGACGTTCGGCGCGTAACTCTGCGCGGAGCTCGTGAAGAGAATCGTCCGGCCGCCGTCATTGAAGAGTTGCGCGTGCGGCGGCACTTCGCCATCCCCATCGAGCACGACGCGCGTCCACGCGTCCGGGTCGCCGACGCCGAGGCGGCGGGTGAGGCGCGGATTGTCGGTCTTGACGGTGCCGCTTCCGACGATCACCGCGTCGTACTCCTCGCGCAAGCGCAGGCTCGCTTCGCGCGCTTCCTCGGACGTGATCCATTGCGACTCGCGCGCGACCGTGGCCAGCTTTCCGTCGAGCGTCATGCCTGCTTTCACCAGCACGAACGGCAACTCCTGCGTCACTGACCAGAGGAACTTCTCATTCAGCCGTCGCGCCTCGGACTCCAGCACGCCGACGGTCACGTCGATGTTCGCCGCGCGCAAGGCCGCGATGCCGTGACCGTTTACGACCTCGTGCGGATCTTCGATGGCCACGACCACGCGCGAGACAGCCGCCGCGATCACGGCGTCCGCGCATGGCGCCGTACGACCGTGATGCGAGCACGGCTCGAGCGTCACGTACATCGTCGCGCCGCGCGGATCGTCGCACTGCCGCAACGCGTCGAGCTCCGCATGCGCTTCCCCCGCCCGCCGATGAAATCCCTCGGCGATCACGACGCCATCGCGCACGAGCACACATCCGACCATCGGATTGGGACTGACGGTGTAGCGTCCCCGCTCCGCAAGCGCGAGCGCCTGACGCATGAAGTGCTCGTCGTTCATCCGTGCGCATTGTATGCAGCAACAAAAAAGGCCGCCCGAAGGCGGCCTTCTGAAACAGTGATTCTCTTTCCGATTACGGAGCGGTCAGGATCCGGTACGTCGAGAACGGCGCCCCGCCGCGCGTCGGCGTGGTGACGTAGAAGCGCACGCGCTGGCCGCTGCGGATGCGATCGACGGCGGCGCGGAAATCGCTCACGCTCGTGATGCGCTGGCCCTGCACTTCGCTGATCACGTCGCCTTCGTTGATGTTCGCCTCGCCCGCCGGCGAAACGTTCTTAACGTGCGTGACCACGACGCCCACGACATCCGCCGGGATGCTGTACTGGCGGCGCAGCTCGCTCGACAGTTCCTCGACCGAGAGGCCGAGCTTGTCGCGCACCGGCTCGCCCGTCGAGGACGAAGCCTCTTCGTCGCCCTCACCATCCGGCGGACGCTCTTCCGTACGCGCCGTCACCACTTGGCGCTTTCCGTCGCGGATGAGAGTGATCTTCACTTCGGAACCGACCGGCAGGTAGGAGATCGTGTCGATCAGCTCGCGGTTGTTGCGGATCGGCTTGCCGTTGACTTCGATGACCACGTCGCCGTGGCGGATGCCGGCCTTGTCGGCGGGCTTGCCCTCGGTCACCGCCTGCACCAGCGCGCCGCGCGCTTCCGGCAGGTTGAACGCCTCACGATGCTCCTCGGTGACGTCGGCGATGTTCATGCCGAGGTAACCGCGCGTGACTTTGCCCTTCTTGAGCTGCGGCAGGAGAGTCTTCGCGGTGTTGATCGGGGTCGCGAAGCCGATGCCCTGCGCGCCGCCGCCGCGGATCGCGGTGTTGATGCCGACCACTTCGCCGGCGATGTTCAGGAGCGGGCCGCCGGAGTTGCCGAAGTTGATCGCGGCATCGGTTTGGATGAAGTTCTCGAACGATGACGTCTCGGCGCTGATGCCGATCGAGCGGCCCTTCGCGGAGATGACGCCGACGGTGAGCGTATTCGCGAACGCGAACGGATTGCCGATGGCCACCGCCCAGTCGCCTTTGCGGATGCGGTCGGAGTCGCCGAGGCGGATGTACGGGAGCTCTTCCTTCACGTCGATCTTGAGCAGAGCGAGGTCGGTGGCGGGGTCGCGTCCGACGATCGTCGCGGCCAGCGTGCGGCCGCCGTTGCCGTTCTCATCGGCGCCGAAGTGCACTTCCACTTTGCTGGCGCTTTCGATGACGTGGTTGTTCGTCAGGATGAAGCCGTCGGGCGAGATGATGAAGCCGGAGCCGCCGCTTTCCTGGCGCCGTTCGTCATCTTCGTCGTCGCGCTGCGCGCCGCGGCGGCGCGGATCGCTCGGATCGGGGAAGAAGAACTCGAACGGGTCGAGGCCGAAGCCGCGGCGCCGCTGTTCGCTCAACTTCACGATCTCGGTCGAGCGCACCGAGACGACGGTGGGCATGACGCGAGCGGCAACGTCGGCGAAGGATGGGATCGTCACGGCAGGGACGACGCCCTGCGCGGTCTGGATCGAGCTCGTCTGAGCTTTCGACGTCCGCATCAGGCCGAGGTCGGCGCTGATGAGGATCCCGAAGGCCACCGACGCGATGACGATCGCAATCGTCGAGAGAATGCGTTTGGTGGATGCGTTCATAAAACTTGTGATTCCTCCTGGGGTGTCGGAAACGGGCCGATGGTTGGCCCTCACGTGCACCACAAGTGCCAGCGCGGCAGGCCTCATTCCCGCTGAACTTCTGAGACGCGGCGCCGCGCGGAATGTTCCGGCAGAAAGCGTTACGTTTCGTCAAACGAAAAAAGGCCTCGCTCATCGCGAGGCCGGGGCACCAGAGACCAGAGTTGCGTCAGACGACTGCGCGCCGGCCGACGATCAGCCGATAGATGAAGAGCAGGACCATCGCACCGATGATTGACCCGATCCATCCCGCCGCCTGTTGATCGCGGCCCAACAGCGTCGAGGCCAGGAAGCCGCCGACGAACGAGCCGGCGATGCCGAGCAGAATGGTTACGATCCAGCCACCCGGGTCGCGCCCCGGCATCAAGAACTTCGCGATCGCGCCAATGACGAGACCGAACAGAATCCATCCGATGATGTTCATTTTTCCTCCAAGTTGTGTGCGGCCACTGTGGTCGCGACGCGGTACTGTTGAGCATAACGAGTGCCAGAGACGGGTCCGGTTGGGGACATTGGTCCGTACCTCGGAGTTCCTCGGAGTACCTCGGAGTTCCTCGGAGGGGCTTGAGGCGGAGGAAGTCCGACCCCCTCCGAGGTACTCCGAGGCTCCGAGGAACTCCGAGGAACTGCCCCTGCGCTCAGCCTGCCTCAGTTTGATATAAACCCGCGCCATGAAACGCATCGGCATCCTCACCGGCGGCGGTGATTGCCCCGGCCTGAACGCCGTCATCCGCGCTGCGGTGCGCACCCTGATCCGCGACCACGGCCTCGAAGTCGTCGGCATCCAGCTCGGGTTCGAAGGACTGCTCACGCGCTCGATCGTTCCGCTCACGCTCGAATCGATCCGCGGCATCCTGCCGAAGGGCGGCACGCTGCTGCGCACGACCAATCGCGGCAATCCGTTCGAGTATCCGCTGCCTGGCGGCGGCACCGAAGACCGCTCGCAGGAAGTCATCGACAACATCCACGAACTCGGCATCGACGGCATCATCGCCATCGGCGGCGACGGCACGCTTCGCATCGCGCAGCGCTTGTGCGAGATGGGCATCCCGATGGCGGCGGTGCCGAAGACGATCGACAACGATCTCGCCGCGACCGATTACACGTTCGGCTTTCACACCGCGGTTGCCATCGCCACCGATGCCGTCGATCGATTGCACTCGACAGCGGAAAGCCACGATCGCGTGATGATCCTCGAGGTGATGGGCCGCAACGCCGGCTGGATCGCGCTCTACGCCGGAATCGCAGGCGGCGCGGACATCATCCTGTTACCTGAGATGCCCTATCGCCCTCAAGAGATCGTGTCCACGATTCGCGGGCGGCAGAAGGAAGGCGCTAAGTTCGACATCATCGTCGTCGCCGAAGGCGCCAAGCGCATGGGCGGCGAAGAGGCTTACGTCGATCGCGCGAGCAAGCGTCTCGGCGGCATCGCATATCAGGTCGCCGCCGACATCCAGTATCACGTCGACCTCGAGATCCGCGTGACCGTGCTGGGCCACGTTCAGCGCGGCGGCTCGCCGCTCGCGTTCGATCGCATCCTCGCCAGCCGTTTCGGGAAGGCAGCGGGCGATCTCGTGGCCACGAAAGATTTCGGCAAGATGGTCGCGGTGCGCGGCGACGAGATCGTGTCGGTGCCGATCTCCGACGCGGTCTCGCGCCCCAAGTATGTCGACCCCGACGGACAGATGGTCCAGACCGCCCGCAGCCTCGGCATCTCTTTCGGCGACGGGCGATGAAAAAGCGGTTCCTCGGGTTCCTCGGGGTTCCTCCGTGCCTCGGCTCTACTATCGGCCACTCCGAGGAACCCCGAGGAACCCGAGGAACCCCGAGGAACTAGAATGCGCAAAGGAGACGAACGGAATGGCTGGAAACCTCATTGATTACCGAGTGGAGCGCGGCGTCGCGATCTTCGAGCTGAACGATCCGCCGGCGAACACTTACACCTACGAAATGAACCGCGAGCTCGACGAGTGCATCCTCCGCGCTCGCATGGACGATGAAGTGCACGTGATCGTGCTGCGCGGCGCGGGTGAGAAGTTCTTCTCCGCCGGCGCGAACATCAAGATGCTCTCGGAGGTCACGCCGGGCTTCAAGTATTACTTCTGCCTGCACGCGAACGAGACGCTGAACCGTCTCGAGCAGACGCCGAAGCTCGTCATTGCCGCGCTGAATGGCCACACCGTCGGCGGCGGTCTCGAGATCGCCATGGCGGCCGACATGCGCATCGCGCTCAAAGACGCCGGCAAAGTGGGTCTCCCCGAAGTCTCCCTCGGCGTGCTGCCGGGCACGGGCGGCACGCAGCGCCTGTCGCGCATCGTCGGCAAGTCGAAGTCGATCGAGCTGATGATCGAAGGCGGCCTGTTCTCGTTCGAAGAAGCGCTCCGCCTCGGCATCGTGAACTACGTCTGGCCCGCCGAAGAGAACGGGCAGAAGTGGTGGGATCGCGTGATGGAGTACGCCACGAGCTTCTGCCCGCCGAACAAAGCGGCGAAGGCAGTGGGCCGCATCAAGCGTTCGGTGCAGTCCGGATGGGAGATCCCGTTCGAGAGCGCGCTGGCGCTCGAGCGCGAACTGCAGCAGCAGCTCTTCCAGAGCGAAGACGCGAAGGAAGGACTCGGCGCGTACAACCAGAAGCGCAAGGCGACGTTCGCGGGCAAATAGATCGATGCGCTATCGCCAACTCCACGACACGAACTTCAAAGTCTCCGAACTGGGCCTCGGTACCTGGACCCTCACCACGGGATGGTGGGGCACGTACTCGGATGCCGAGGCGGAGGCGATCGTGCGGGCGGCGATCGCGCGCGGCATCAACTACATCGACACCGCCGACGCATACGGCAACGGCCGGGGCGAGACGTTTCTCGCTCCGGTCCTGCGCGATCATCCCGACCTCGTGGTCGGCACGAAGTTCGGTTACGACTTCTACAACAACCCCGAGCGTCCGCGCGGCCAGCGCGAGCTGCCGCAGGACATGTCGCCGGATTTCATCCGCTTCGCCTGCGAGCAATCACTGAAGCGTCTCGGCGTCGATCACATCGCCATCTACCAGCCGCACAATCCGCGCGTCGTCACGCTGATGCAGGACGAACATTGGGAAACGCTCGAGCGGCTGCGCGATGAAGGGAAGATCTCGTCGTTCGGTCCGTCGCTCGGTCCGGCAATCGGCTGGCGCGACGAGGGGATCTATAGCAACGCGGTGCGACAGGCGCCGGTGACGCAGATGATCTACAACGTGCTCGAGCAGGACCCCGGACGCGAGTTCATCCTCGCCGCCGAGCGCGGTCCGTCGTATGCGGGTGCGGCCGAGGCGATGCGCGGGGAGACCGGGAAGAAAGTGTGCGAGCCGACGGCGGCGTTTGAACCTTCCTTCCGCGCGTGGAAAGTCAAACCGGGTCCGCAGTTCCTAATCCGCGTGACGCATTCGTCGGGCATGCTCGAAGGCCACTACACGCTCGACACGAAGTTCGACGAGAACGATCACCGCTCGCATCGCCCTCGTGCGTGGCTGGTCGAAGGCGTGCAGAAAGTGGAGCGCCTGCAGCCGCTGCGCGAGTCGCGCGGCGTGACCATGGGCCAGCTCGCGCTGCTGTGGCTGTATGCGCATCCGTCGATGTTGTCGGCGCTGCCCAACATCTACAACGAGGCGCAACTCGACGAGTTCGCCGGCGCCTCGGAACACGAGCCGCTGAGCGACGCGGAGATGGAGCAGGTTCACGAGCTCTACGAACGCGGCTTCGACGTCGAGCCGTACGTGGAGCGGAACGCCGGCGTCCTCGCCGGCTGAGCACGCGGCGTCCCGCCGCCACATCCGGAGGACGGGAGCGAGACGCTCCCTGTTCAGCCGGCGAGACGCCGGCGTTCCCGTGCGATAGCATCCGCGTCCATGACTGACACCATCCAGAACCGCCTCTTCATCAACGGCGAATTCGTCGACGCCCGCTCGGGCGAGACCTTCGCGACCGTCAATCCCGCGACCGAGGAGACCATCACGAACGTGGCGTCCGCGGGTGCGGAGGACGTCGACGCGGCCGTGCAGGCCGCACGCGCGCAGATGGAGGCGGGATCGGAGTGGCAGAAGATGAAGCCGCGCGACCGCGCCAAGGTGATGTGGCGCCTCGCGGACATTCTCAGCTCGCGCGCCGAAGAAATCGGCCGCATCGAGACCATCGACAACGGCAAGCCGATCTTCGAATCGCAGTTCGTCGACACACCCGCCGCGGCGGAATGCCTCTACTACTTCGCGGGCTGGTCGGGAAAAGTGACCGGTGAAACGATTCCGGTGGCCGACAGCGCGTTCACCTACACGCTACGCGAGCCGGTCGGCGTCGTCGGCGCGATCACGCCGTGGAACTTCCCGCTCATGATGGCCGTGTGGAAGATCGCACCGGCGCTCGCGTGCGGCAACACCATCATCTGCAAGCCCGCATCGAACACCGCGCTGTCGCTCCTGAAGTTCGCTGAATACGCGAAGGAGGCAGGACTCCCCGCGGGCGTGCTCAACGTCGTTCCCGGCCGCGGAAGCGTGGTCGGCAACGCCATCGTCGATCATCCTGGCATCGACGCCATCGCCTTCACCGGCTCGACCGAAGTCGGCAAGCAGCTCATGGCCCGCGCGGCGAAGACGCTGAAGAAAGTGTCGCTCGAGCTGGGAGGCAAATCACCGAACGTCGTCTTCGCCGATGCCGATCTCGACGCGGCCGCGCGTGGCGCGCTCAACGCGATCTTCTACGGCAAAGGCGAAGTGTGCGCGGCCGGCTCGCGGTTGCTCGTCGAGGAAGGTGCGCACGAAGAGCTCATGGCGAAAGTCATCGAGCGCGCCAACAAGATGACCGCCGGCGATCCGCTGCATCCGAAGACGCGACTCGGCGCCATCGTCTCGAAAGAGCAGATGGACAGCGTACTGTCATACATCGAGGCGGGAAAGAGCGACGGCGCGAAGCTCGTGGCGGGCGGCGAGCGCGCGGACATCGGCACCGGCAAGGGCTACTTCATCAAGCCGACCATCTTCGATGACGTGACGCCCGAACATCGCATCGCGCGCGAGGAGATCTTCGGACCGGTGCTCGCCACGATCAAGTTCAAGGACGGCGACGACGCAGTGAAGAAAGCCAATGCGACCGTGTACGGGCTCGCGGCCGCGGTATGGACGCGCGACATCAGCAAGGCGCACCGCGTCGCACGCGCGATGAAGGCGGGGACCGTCTGGGTGAATACGTACAACCTCTACGATCCGGCGCTGCCGTTCGGTGGTTTCAAGGAGTCCGGCTTCGGCCGCGATCAGGGTCGCGACGCACTGGAGAAATACACGCAGACGAAGTCTGTATGGGTAAACCTGTAGCGCTGCTCGCGCTCGCGCTGTTCGTAGCAACGATAGCGGTCGCTGTGCTGGCCGTGGGCAGCATGCGCGAGGACAGCGCGACCGCGGACGAGGCGGCGCACATCGCCGCCGGGCTGCTCAAGGTGCGCGAAGGACGCATCGATGTTTACTCGACGCAGACACCTCTCATCGAAATGTTGATCGCCACTCCGCTGGCGATGAACGGGTATCGCGTGCCCGAGGTTTGGGAGCGGTACGGAAACCGGCCGTGGGTGGCCGGCGAGCTGGTGCTGCATCGCGCCGGATACGACTCGCAGCGGATCCTGCGCATGGCGCGATTGCCGGTGATCGCGATGCTGATCGCGTTGTGCTTTGCGGTGTGGGCGTTTGTGCGGGACGCGACGGGGAACGATGTTGCGGCGATTGGCGGGTTCGTGTTGACGGGGTTTTGTCCGACGTTGCTCGCGCACGGTAGGCTCGCGACGGTGGACATGGGCGTGACTTTGTTCGGGTTCGTGGCGACGTGGTTGTTGTTGCGGTTGTTGCGCGCGCCGTCTGTTCCCCTGGCGATCCTCTTCGGCGTCGCCGTCGCGTGCACGTTGGCGGCGAAGGTGTCGGGCGCGTTGTTCGTGCCGTTTTTCGTGATTGTGGTTGTGATGTGGTGGCGGCGCGGAAGGCAGCGACATCAGCCGGCGAGGACGCCGGCGCTCCTGGTCGCCATCATCACGTGCATCGTTGTCTTCGCCGCGATCTATCTCGGGCATCCCGAGATGTATCTCGATCAAGTCCGCGCGGTGCGCAGCTTTTACACCGGCAACCCGTTGCCGCAGTTTCTCCTCGGCGAGTTTTCGCAGGAAGGCTGGCCGCACTACTACCTTGTGGCCATGGCGGTGAAGACGCCGTTGCCCGCGCTGATGTTGCTCGCGATCGGGTTGAGCAGAACGCGGAAGTTCGAGGCGGTGCTGTGCGTGCTCTTCGCCGTGCTGTTCATGGCGGTCTCCGCGTTCTCGAGCCTCAATCTCGGCATCCGCCACATCCTGCCGATCTATCCGTTCCTGTACGCGGCGTGTGCGATCTCGCTGGCCGTTGCATCGCGAAAACTACAGATCACAGCGGGCGTGCTCGTGGTCGCGCACGCGCTTAGCGCGGTGATCGCGTACCCGTCGTACATCAGCTACTTCAATCCGCTCATCGGCAGCCATCGCAATGCCGACCGCGTGCTGATCGATTCGAACCTCGACTGGGGCCAGGACCTCCGCCGCCTGGCGACCTGGGCACGCTTGAATGATGTCGAGCAATTGCGCGTGCACTATTTCGGCGCGGGCAGCGTCGAGCGCGAGCTCGGCGCGCGCGGCGTGCGTTGGCCTGCCCCGCGGCGCGAGCCCTTGCCGCGCGGCTGGTTTGCGGTGAGCCGGCACTTCTACCGGCTCAGTTTCCTGCCCGCGCGATCGCCGATGGATTACGACACGTACCTGCGCGCATCCGCCGCGCGATACGTTACGACCATCGGCGGCTCCCTCGATGTCTATCGCGTTCAATGAGGGGCCGCGCGCCGCGTTCAGCTCCAGTAGAACTGGAACACCACGGCGATTGCGATGCCGTTCGCGATGATCGCCGCGACCGCGATCGGGATCAGCGACGGACCGCGCTCGCGCGGCTTCAGCGCGAGAGAGAAGAGCAAAAGAGGAAGAAGAGGAAGGAAGTAGCGTCCCTGGATCCCCTCGATGGCCTCGCCGCAGATGATGCTCCAGACCAGGTACTGCGCGAGGCTGATGCCGCCGATCATGGCGATGCACGCGGCGATCGTCGACGCGCGTGCGGTTTTCGTCCAGCGCACTCCGCACAGGAGCGCCGCCCACAGCAGCACGATCCACTCCGCGATGACGAGCGGCTTCGGCAGCTTCACATTCATGAGGCCGAGGCGGCCGATGGTTTCTTCGAGGTAGAAGCGGCCGTTGTCGCGCATGTCGCGCAGGAACACGCCCGCGAAGCGCACGGGATCGTCGATGACGCAACGCACTTGCTGGCCGGGATCGACGGGAAGCTGCGGCCGCGGGTTGTATTGGCCTTTACGCGCCGCGGCCACGGCCAGCAGCGTTCCGATCATCATCGCTGCGACGATGGCGGTCGTCGCGATCGCGCGGCGCCGTTTGTCGCCGAAGCGCGTTGTCGGGATCACCAGCACCGGCACGACCAGCAAAAAGTACGCGGGCTTACAGAGTCCCATCACGAGTGCAACTGCCGCGATCCACGCGAGCTCGCGCGTCGTCACGACGTCGTCGGCCTCCATGTTGCGCAACAGCAAACACGTGAGCAGCAGTGCGACCGAGATCGTCATGGCATCTGCCGACCACGATGCGAGCTCGTAGAGCGTCATCGGCAACAGCAACACCGCGGCGGCGACGGCGGCCCGATTGCGAATCGCGCGCATCGCCACGAACGCGATCGCGAGACACGCGAGCAGATTCGCGACGCGGCCGATGTAGAAAATCCAGAACGGCTTCCACCCGGTCTGCATCCCGACGAACGCCACCGCCGCGGGCACGGCGTACGGCACCGGCGAGTACCACGCCGGGAACTCGATGCCCGCACGTTTGTCGAAATCGAGAGGCAACGCGTACGCTGCGCGCACGTCGGCGAGCGTGAACTTCGCCGCCGTGTCGAGTTTCTCCATGCGATGGCGGAACATCCAGATGCCGCCCGCGAAGCCATGTCCCGGCGACACGTATCCGATCGGCGGGAAGAAGTTCCCCTCGGCCATCGCCACCGCGCGCAGGAAATGGCCCATCTCGTCCGGCACGCGATCGGGCGGCGTGACGGCCGTGTAGAACAGTCCCGCGAGCAATGCCACCGCCACGATGCTCGTGAGACCGCGATCTTTCATCAGTGAGTGGCGGCGCGCCGTCGCGGATTCCCTTGCACGACGTGGATCGTACGACTGAACACGCGCGCGAGCTCACGCGTCGGATGTCCGATCGTGCGCGAGTACACGACGGTATTGCCCGCCGCACCGATACGGTCCATGAAATCGTTGTGCACGGGCGCGACGAACCGCGGTCCCTCCGCAAGCACACCCTGGTCGGACACGCGTGCCACGAACACGCTCGCGTCACGCGTGATCATGCTTTCGGCGTCGTCCCAGTACAGCAGGAATCCTCCGCCGTGTGCCTCGATCTCCACCATCGATACGAACGTGCTGTCGATGAATGTCGACAGCGACGTCGTGACGACGCCGGTCGCAGTCACGCGCAGCCACTGGATCTCCTGTCCGAACGAACCGAAGAAGGGCGACGCCACGAGGTACGTGTTGCCATTCCATGCAACGCCCGGCCGCAGTCGATACGGAACCGCTCCGGGAAGCGCGATGTTCGTGACGGTGCCGCTGCGCGACACGAGCGCCCCGAGCAACCCCGCCTCGTGGCGCCACACGACCAGCGATCCGTCGGTGCCGCTCGCGATCGACGGCAGTTCGTTTGCCGCCTGCGTCGAAAGCGTCAGCTCCGGCGTGGCGATCGTGCCTTGCGCAGTCACGCGAGTGGCGTACACGGTGGTGCGGAGACCGCGCAGCATCGCGCCGCGGAAGTAGACGGCGACGTACTGCGTGCCGTCCCAGCTCACCGCGATGTCGGCCTCCCAGTACAGGTTCGACGCGATCAGGAAAGGCGTGGCGTCGAGCACGGTGCCATCGCGTCTCACACGCGAGCCGAAGAGGTTGCCGTCGCCGTCGGCCCACGTCACCAGCCAGTCCGTGCCGTTCGACGCGACGCGCGGCGCGGCAGGGTGATACACGTCCGCGTGCAGGTCGATTCCGTCGACGTCGATCGTGTTGCCGCTCGCATCCACGCGCGAGGCGACGATGCCGAGGCGGCGGTCGGCGCCGATGTATTCACACCAGGCGGCGAGGCGAAGATCGCCCGCCGCCGCGATGTCCGGCGAAGCCTGATGACGCGGCGCCACGACCAGCGGCTCGATCTGGCCGGTGTCGATTCGCGTGACGTACAGATCGCCGCCCGCCGGTCCGAACTGGAAGCCGACGCGATGATCTCCGCGCACGAGTGCCAACGCGCGCGTACCGTTGCGCGCGACATCGAGCACCGCCGTTTCCGTGTCCGGAGTCGCGAGCACGGCGGCGTCGCTTGCGCCGAGGCGGCGGAGGAACTTCGTGGTGCGGGCGCCGTAGATCGCGAAGAATCCCGACGCATCGACGCCCACGTCATGCAGCCACATGTCCTCGGCCGGAATCGTCTCGGCCGTAACCGCGCCCGACTCGGCGACCTTCACCGTGCGTACGGTGCCGCCTGAGATCGCGATCGCGGTCGACCAGCCGACCACGAAGTCGTCGCCGTTGGTGACGGAGCGGAGGTCGAATACCGGAGTCGTGGCCGGCGCGATCACGAGGCGCGGTGTGACCGTTCCGTGCTCGTCGATGGCCTGGAGGCCAACGTTGGACGGATAACCGTTCCCGTTCGGCAGGCCACCGAAATCGACGACGGAGGTGGCGAAATGAAACAGGCCGTTCGCCGCGACGAGCGCCGTGTCGCTCCCGGCCTGCTGGGAGCTGCCGACGTCGAACGTCTTCACGAGCGCGCCGCTGGTGTCGATCAATGCGCCGCGGAACATCGCGTCCGACTGCCAGACCACCAGAAAGCGATCGTCATTGAATGCGACACGCGGTTGTGCAAAGTTCGTCAGCGACGCGATCTCGATGACGCCGGACATCGAGGCGTTCTCGTCGACGAACCGCGCCCGCAAAGCTGCCGGCGTCGACCACACCACGAGATGCCGCCCGGCGCCGAATGCGAGGTCGACGCGGTTCTCCTCCTCGCCGGTCGCGGCGACGATCAGCGGATCGTCGTCCGCGCGTTTCCCTTCCGGCGTAATGCGCGCGGCGTGAATGTCGCCTTGCCCAAAAAGCGTGTGATCGACCCAGACGGCCAGGAACGAGTTGCCGTCCGAGGCGAGCTTTCCGGCGGCCTGGTCGAACGGGGCGACGTCGCGAACAGGCGCCGTGACCGGCTTTTCGCTACCCGGCACGAGCGTCGCACGCGCGGAGAAGGTCAGAGAGAGAAAGAGGGGGAGAAGGGCCAGGATCCGCATGGTCGAAGGTGTGCTGTGGCAATGGTAAGTCGCAAACAGTTCTGGTACGGGAACGTTTCCGCTCGCGTCTAGTTGGTAGAATCCGGCGACTTTCCCCCTCGAGAGAAAGAACAGGAACGAATTGAAATGGATGGAAAACCCATGAAGAAGACATGGATGGTTCTCACAACGGCGACCCTGTCGCTCGTCCTTTTCGGCTGTCCGCCGAAGACGAGCGAAACCGCCACAGGCACCGGCGCCGGCACAACCGGCGAGATTGTGATCGGCGAATACGGCTCGCTCACCGGTGCGGAAGCGACGTTCGGCGTTTCGACGCACAACGGCATCATGCTCGCGATCGATGAGATCAACGCCGCGGGCGGCGTGGACGGCCGCAAGCTGCGCGTGATCACGGAAGACGATCAGTCGAAGGCGGAGGAAGCGGCGAACGCCGTCACGAAGCTGATCAACCAGAACAACGTTGTGGCCGTCCTCGGCGAAGTCGCTTCGTCGAACTCACTCGCCGCGGCGCCGATCTGCCAGGCCAACAAGGTCCCTATGATCACGCCGTCCTCGACCAACACCAAGGTCACCGAGGTCGGCGACTACATCTTCCGCATGTGCTTCGTCGACCCGTATCAGGGTGAAGCCATGGCGAACTACCTGTCCAAGCAGAAGGGCATGAAGCGCGCCGCGCTCCTGATCGACAACAAGAGCGATTACTCGACTGGCCTCGCCGAGTACTTCAAGCGTACGTTCATCGCCAATGGCGGGCAGATCGTGGTCGAGCAGAGCTACGCGAAGGGGGACAGCGATTTCCGCTCCCAGCTGACCTCCATCAAAGGCGCGAATCCCGAGGTCATCTTCGTGCCCGGCTATTACAACGACATCGGGCAGATCGCCATCCAGGCGCGCGACCTCGGTATGAAGCAGCCGCTGGCCGGCGGCGACGGTTGGGAATCGCCCAAGCTGATCGAGATCGGCGGCAAGGCGCTCGAAGGCTCCTTCTACTCGAACCACTACCACGTCGACGATCCGGCGCCGGCCGTGCGCGAGTTCGTGCAGAAATACCGCGATCGCTTCGGCGCGACGCCGGACTCGCTGGCCGCGCTCGGGTATGACTCGACGCGCGTCCTGGCCGATGCGATGAAGCGCGCCGGCACGACCGACGGTCCGAAACTCCGCGATGCCATCGCCGCCACCAAGAACTTCGTCGGCGTCACCGGCATCATCAGCCTCGGCCCCGATCGCAACCCGATCGGCAAGAAGCTGGCGGTCCTCGAGATCAAGAACGGCCAGCTCGCGCTGAACGGCGTGGTCGACCCGATGGCGGGCACCGGCGCCGCCACCGACACCACCGCGACCAACGCCGGCACGACCGCCACGACGGACAGCAGCACCACCGGAACGGCGCCGAGCACGGCCACCACGCGCACGCAGTAACGACCGAGCACAAAAGGCTTTACAACATCGGGTCCGGCGAGTAGTTTTCGCCGGACCTTTTTTTCGCCGCCTCACGACGATCGAATGCAGACTCTTCTTCAGAACCTGCTCAACGGGATTGCGGCCGGATCCATCTACGCGCTCATCGCGCTCGGCTACACGATGGTGTACGGCATCCTGAAGCTGATCAACTTCGCCCACGGCGACATCTTCATGATCGGCTCGTTCGTCGGCTTTTACGTCGGCAACTATCTGACCAAGATGAGCGGCGGCAACGCCTCGCCGGTCAACGCGGCCATCGTGATGATCGTGTCGATGCTCATCTGCGGCGTGATCGGCTATCTGAATGAGCGCATCGCGTACCGTCCGTTGCGCAACGCGCCGCGAATCGCGTCGCTGATCACGGCCATCGGCGTGTCGTTCCTGCTCGAGTACGGCGGCCAGTTCGTGTTCGGTCCCGATCCGAAGTTCTTCCCGACGCTGATCGAGAAGCATGTGATCAACATCGGCGGCGTCGTGACGACGAACTATCAGTTGATCGTGCTCGGCGTCGCGATCGTGTTCATGGGCCTCCTGCAGTACATCGTGTACGGCACGAAGTTTGGCCGCGCGATGCGCGCGGTGTCGTTCAACTTCGAGACCGCGTCGCTGATGGGCATCCCCACCGATCGCATCATCACCACGACCTTCGTCCTCGGCTCCATGCTCGCCGCGGTCGCCGGCATCCTCTACGGCCTGTCGTATCCGAAGATCGATCCGCTGATGGGCATCATGCCCGGCCTCAAAGCCTTCGTCGCCGCGGTCCTCGGCGGCATCGGCAACGTGCCCGGCGCGGTGGTCGGCGGCCTAGTGATCGGCATCGTCGAATCGTTCGTCGGCGGCTCTGCCTTCTCGAACTACCGCGACGCCATCGCGTTCGTAATTCTCATCGTGATCCTGCTTTTCCGGCCCTCCGGGCTGTTTGGCAAATACCAGCCGGAGAAGGTGTGATGAGAAGCGAAATTGAAAATGGAAAATTGAAAATTGAAAAATATGAGCATGCCATCGCGCTCCGGTTTTTCAATTTTCAATTTTCAATTGTCAATTTCCTCGGCCAACGAGGAGCCGCCTAAATGCTCAAACGGTGGTACCTCCGCGACCTGGTCTGGCTGGCCGTCTTCATCGGCGTCGTCTATGGCGTCTGGATCGCGCTCGAATACGCCACGCTGTATTGGCCGGCGATGCGGTATTACAACCGGATCATCGTCCTGATCGGGATCAACATCACGCTGGCCGTTTCGCTGAACATCATCAACGGACACGCGGGCCAGTTTTCGCTCGGTCACGCGGGATTCATGGCGGTCGGTGCTTACACGGCGGCGTTTCTCACCGTCAAATACTTCGCGCCGTTCGTGAACAAGCTGCCGGAAGGCAGCAGCCAGCAGATCCTCTGGCAGAACGCGTTGCTGCTCGTGTCGATCGGCGCGGGCGCGATCGCATCGGCGATTGCCGGCTATCTGGTCGGATTGCCGTCACTGCGGTTGCGCGGTGATTACCTGGCCATCGTCACGCTCGGATTCGGCGAGATCATCCGCGTGGTCATCCTCAACATCGAGGAGATCGGGGCGGCGCGCGGCCTGACCGGGATTCCGGGCTGGAGCAGTTTCTTCTGGGTCTTCTTCTTCGCCGGCATCACCATCCTGATCTCGCATCGCCTCGTCGAATCCTCCGTCGGCCGCGCCTTCCTGGCCGTACGCGAAGACGAGATCGCCGCCGAGTCGATGGGCGTCAATACGACGCGCTACAAAGTGCAGGCGTTCGTGGTCGGCTCCGCATTGGCCGGTGTCGCGGGCGCGTTGTATGGCTCGCTGATGATGTATCTGAACCCGGGCATGTTCACGTTCGTGAAGTCGTTCGAGGTCGTGGCCATGGTCGTCCTCGGCGGCCTCGGCTCGATCTCGGGCTCGATCATCGCGGCCATCGTGCTGACGGTGCTGCCCGAGGGGTTGCGGGTGGTGAAAGACTTCATGCCGGGTGGACGCGATCCGCGCATGGTCATCTACTCGATCATGCTGATCGTGCTCATGCTCACCCGGCCGCAGGGCCTCTTCGGCCGCCGCGAGCTGTGGGAGTTCCTCCCGAAGCGCAAAGACAGAATCCCGACCGAGTCTCGCGATGAAGGCGATGCCGACAACAAGCTCGATCGCGATGCCGGACCGCCGGTGACCTGATGGCGACGAACGAAACTCTGCTGGAGGCGAAGCACGTCACGATCCGATTCGGGGGTCTGACCGCGGTCTCCGACTTCAACATCGACATCCGCGCGGGTGAGCTTCTCGGTCTGATCGGACCGAACGGCGCGGGTAAGACCACGCTCTTCAACATGCTCACGGGCGTGTACAAACCGACCGAAGGGAACATCACGATCGCGGGCGTGTCGACGCACGACATGAAGCCGTACCAGATCACCAGCCTCGGCGTTGCGCGCACGTTCCAGAACATCCGCCTCTTCAAGGAGCTTTCGGTCCTCGACAACGTGAAGATCGGCGGCCATATCCACTACAAATACTCCGGCGCGTCCGCGGTCCTGCACACCAATCGGTTCCGCGACGCCGAAGACGAGGCCGAAGTGCAGGCCGAGAAGCTGCTCGACATCTTCGGTCTGCGCAGCCGCGCGGAGCATTACGCGAAGAACCTTCCGTACGGCGATCAGCGCAGGCTCGAAATCGCGCGTGCGCTCGCGGCGCGGCCGAAGCTGTTGCTGCTCGATGAGCCGGCGGCCGGTCTCAACGACAGCGAAACGCGCTCGCTGATGCAGACGATCCACGACATCCGCGACCGCTTCGACATCGCCATCCTGCTCATCGAGCACAACATGGAACTGGTCATGGGCATCTGCGAGCGCATCGTGGTGCTGAACTTCGGCAAGACCATCGCCACCGGCACTCCCGACGAGATCCGCGCGAACGATGCGGTCATCGAGGCCTACCTCGGCGAGCCGGCGGAGGCGCTCGAACAATGAGTCCGGTGCTCTCGATCCGCGGCCTCGAAGTCGGCTATGGCACGATCCCCGCGCTGCACGGCATCGATCTCGACGTCGAGAAGGGCGAGATCGTCACGCTCATCGGCGCGAACGGTGCGGGCAAGACCACGACGCTGCGCACGATCTCCGGACTTTTGCGGCCGCGCAAAGGCGAGATCACGTTCAACGGCCAGAGCATCAACGGCGTGAAGCCGCACGTGATCACCGCGCGCGGCATCTCGCACGTGCCGGAAGGACGCGGCATCTTCTCGAACCTCACGGTGCAGGACAACCTCGAACTGGGTGGCTACCTGCGCAAGGACAAGATCGCGCAGAGCGAATACGACCGGGTCTTTGCGCTCTTCCCCGTGCTCAAAGACCGCTTCAAGCAGAACGCCGGAACGCTGTCGGGCGGCGAGCAGCAGATGCTGGCCATCTCGCGCGCATTGATGTCGAAGCCCGCCGTGCTGCTGCTCGATGAGCCGTCGCTCGGCCTAGCGCCGCAGATGGTGCAGACCATCTTCCGCGTGATCCGCGAGATCAACGCGGAAGGGACGACCATCCTGCTGGTCGAGCAGAACGCGCACATGGCGCTGGTGACCGCGCACCGCGGTTACGTGATGGAGACCGGGCGCATCACCCTGCACGACGACACGAAAAAGCTGCTGGCGAGCGACCGGATCAAGAAAGCGTACCTGGGCGGGTAAGGCGCCGCTTTCCTTCGTCCCATCTCCAGGATTGTGCGGCCAGAGCCTACTTCGTCTCCGCCAGTCTCCGTTCCGTCTCTCTCTGCAACGACAGCAACTCGTTCAGTTCCGGCGCGGTCCCCGGGATCTCGGCGAGGCGCTGCGAGATCTCCAGCGCGTTTTTCGCGCACTGCCAGTTCTCGAGGCGCACGTGCGAGCGGGCAATGTGAAAGTACGGGTAGTAGTCGATCATCCACATCCCGTACATGCGCGCCTGCTTCTGCGGGTCGGGACGTTGCGCGACCGCGTCGATGAAGTGCGTGAGCGCGCGTGAATAGTCGCCCTTGCGCTCGAGCTGCAGGCCCAGCTCGTAATTCGCGTACCACGGCGCGGAGCCGAGCTTCGTATCGAGCGGCAGGTCACACTTCGTGAGCACGTCGTTGCGCAGCAGCGTGAACTCCGCCTCGCTCAGCGTCGGTGCTTTCTTCTCATAGACGGCGTAGCGGGGATATTTGCCGCTCGCGTCGCCGCGCAGGAGCAGCTCGTACGCTATGAGCAGCGGACGTCCGACCGCACTCTTCGACGCCATGCCCGACGTCTCCGCAAGCGCGAGCTCCTTCCGCGCCGTATCGACATCGCCCACCATCTGATTGGCGATGGCGAGATAGAGGTGCGGGAGGTAATCGATGTACTGCTGCGGCGCGGTCGGCACCTGCAGCCCTTCCTGCGGGCGCGCGGCCAGCGCCGCGGTCAGCGCCTGGCGCGCTTCGTCGGCGCGGCCCTGCTCGATGAGGCGCACGCCCTTTTCATACTGCTCGTACCACGTCGCGGCAGACGCGACCGATGCTGCGAACACGATGATGGCGGCGAGAAGGCTTCGGATCATGCGGTCATTGTAAAGCGGTCTAACCTTCCTCCGGCTGTGTCGTCTATCACGCAAAGGAAAGGGGAACCTCTCATGCGACGACTCACCCTGGCACTGGCGCTGGTCATCACGGCGGCCACCGCGCTCGGCCACGAAAACTTCACCGTCAGCGGCGACGATTGCACCTCGCGCAACTTCCACTGGGGCAACCGTGAGACGGTCGTAGCGCGCGAGACGATCGACGGCCGCGGCCTTCGCTCGATCAAGGCGAGCGTCCGGCACGCTCCGCTCACCGTCATCGGCAACAGCAACGCCGGCTACTCCATCGAAGCCTGCAAGGCCGCCACGACGCAGGCGGATCTCGACGCGATTCGCGTGACGCTCGACGGCGACGAGCTTCGCGCCACCGGTCCGGAAGACCGTCGCTGGCACGTCTCCTATCGCATTCACGTTCCGCGCAACGCCGAAGTCGAGGTCACGACGAAGAATGGACCGCTCGCGCTGCGCGACGTCGACGGCACGATCGTCGCGCGCTCGTCGAACGGACCGCTGTCACTGGACAACGTCTCCGGCGACGTCGAGGCCACGACCACGAACGGTCCGCTCAGCATCAGCGGCGGCTCGGGCAACGTGAAGGCGCGGGCGTCGAATGGTCCGCTGTCGATCGATCTCGACGGCAATTCATGGCTCAACGGCTCGCTCGAGGCGTCCACGAAGAACGGGCCACTCAGCGTGCGGCTCCCGCGCGGCTACAACTCCGGCGTAGTGGTCGAGTCGAGCGGACGCAGTCCGTTCTCCTGCCGCGCCGAAGGCTGCCGCTCGTTCGATGATGATGACGACGACAATCACCGCCGCGTCGAGCTGGGCAACGGCCGCACCGATGTGCGCGTATCGACCGTGAACGGACCGGTCACGATCCGGGAGAACGAGTAAACGGTCCCTCGGGTTCCTCGGAGTTCCTCGGGTTCCTCGGAGAGGGTTTTTTACCGAGGAACTCCGAGGAACCCGAGGGACCCGAGGAACCGCCTTGTTACACTGTGCGGCTTCGGATGATCCGCACCAATTCCGACGCGGCAGTCTCGCGCGGGCAACTGCTCGTGGTGCTCGGCGTTGGATTCGGTCTCGCGGTCACCATCGGGAACGCCGTCGGCGCCGGCATCCTCCGCACTCCGGGCGTCATCGCCGAGCACCTGCAGACGTTCTGGCCCTTTCTCGCCGTCTGGGTCGTCGGCGCGCTCTATGCGCTCCTCGGCGCCAACGCGCTCGCGGAGCTCGGCACGCTCGTTCCGCGCAGCGGCGGCCAATACGTCTTTGTGCGCGAGGCGCTCGGCGACTACGCGGGCTTCATCGTCGGCTGGAGCGACTGGATCTCGACGTGCGGCACGACGGCGGTCGTCGCGATCGTCGTGGGCGAATACAGCGTCGGCCTTTTCCCCGAGGCGCGCACGCAGCATGTGGTGGCGCTGACGGTGGTGGCGGTGTTCACGGTCGTGCAGTGGATCGGAGTGCGCGCCGGCGGCGCCGTGCAGAACTTCACCAGCCTGATCAAAGGGGGCGCGCTCGGCGCGTTCATCATCGTCTGCTTCTGGCTCGGCACGCGCACGCCGTGGTCGCCGACCGCGGTCACGACCGACATCGAAGGTTCGCTGTTCGTCCCGTTCATCCTGGCGTTGCAATCGGTGATCTACACGTACGACGGCTGGTCGGCCGTCATCTACTTCTCCGGCGAGGTCCAGGGCTATCGCAAGAACATCCCGCGCGCGATGTTGTCGTCGGTCGTGATCATCGGCGTGCTGTACATACTCATCAATCTCGCGTTTCTGGCGGTGGTTTCGCTGCCGACGATCGCCGGCAACAACTTCGCTGCCGGCGTGGTCGTCGAGCGGCTCTTCGGCACGTCGGGCGCGAACATCCTGCGCGGTCTGGTGATCCTGGTGCTGCTGAGCGCGGTGAGCTCGAACGTGTTGATGGCGCCGCGCGTGCTCTTCGCCATGGCCAGCGACGGTCTGTTTTGGCGCGGCGCCCGCGAGGTCAACCGCGGCGGCACGCCGGACATCGCCTTGCTGTTCAGCAGCCTGCTCGCCGCGCTGTTCATCATCACCGGCACGTTCGAAACCGTCATCGCCATCGTGTCGTTCTTCTTCGTCGCGAACTACACGTTGTCCTTCATGGCGCTGTTCGTCCTCCGCCGCACGCAGCCCGACGCCGAGCGGCCGTATCGCGCGTGGGGCCATCCGTTCACGACCGGCCTCGCGCTCGTCGCGTCGCTCGTGTTCCTCGTGGGCGCGGTGGCCAGCGATCCGCGCAACAGCGTCTACGCGATCGGGTTGCTCGTGCTGAGCTTTCCGGTGTATCTCTTCATCCGCAGACTCACCCGACGCGTATGATCGACCCGCGACTCGAATACGCCAGCACGCTCTCCTCGGCCCACTACATCGATCCCGAGGTGTTGTCGCTCGAGAACCGTCGCGTATTCGGCCGCACGTGGCAGCTCGCCGGACGCGCCGAGCAGGTGCGCGAGTCGGGGCAGTACTTCACGACCACGATCGGCGTGGAGCCGGTGCTGGTCGTGCGCGGCAGCGACGGCGTACTGCGCGCGATGACCAACGTCTGCCGCCACCGCGCCGGTCCGATCGCGCGAGGTGAGGGACGCCGTCCCGTCCTGCAATGCGGCTATCACGGCTGGACGTACTGGCTCGACGGCCGCCTGAAGAACACGCCCGAATTTGAAGGCGTGGCCGACTTCGATCGCGCGTCATGCACGCTGCCGCAGTATCAGGTCGGCGTCTGGAATGAGCTCGTGTTCGTGAACCTCGATCCCGCCGCCGAATCGCTCGCCGACTTTCTCGGCGAGCTCGTCTCCGACATGCCGCGGCACGACTACACCGGCTTCCAGCTCGCACAACACAAGGTGTGGGAGCTCGAGTGCAACTGGAAGGTGTACGTCGACAACTACCTCGAGGGGTATCACATCCCCATCGTGCATCCGGGTCTCTTCCGCGAGCTCGATTACGCGAGCTATCGAACCGAGACGAAGCGCAGCTACTCGATCCAGTTCGCGCCGACGCGCGCGAACGCTGCGCGAATCCGCACGTCCGAGGAAGACGATCAGGTTCGCTACTTCTGGGTGTTCCCGAACCTCATGCTGAACGTCTACCCGGACAACTTCTCGACGAATCTGATCCTGCCGCTCGGCGCCAATCGCACCATGACGATCTTCGACTGGTACTTCAAAGATCCGGAGGCCGCGAAACCGCAGATCGACGAGACTGTCGCGTTCAGCGATGAGATCCAATTCGAAGACATCGACATCTGCGAAACCGTGCAGCGCGGGCTGCGCTCATCGACGTACGATCGCGGCCGCTTCTCGCCGCAGCGCGAGAATGGCGTGCATCACTTTCACTGCTTGTATGAAGAGTTGATGCGCGACCACGGCGCGCCCGCTTCCACGACGCGCGCGTAGACCGGACACGTCTGCACATGCGCGCCGGGCAAGTATCCGGTGGACATCAGAAACTCGCCCGTGATCTCGCCGCCCGTGAAGACGAACGTCTTCTTGAACAATGCAACCCACTCCGCTTTCTCGCGCGGGTGATGTGCGTCGAGCCACTCCGCGAATGAGCCATGCGTTTTGCGGATGGCGAGGATCCGCTTCGCGTTCTCGATCGCGGCGTCGACCTTCAGACGATTGCGGATGATGCCGGCGTTCTCGAGCAATCGCGCGCGGCGCTTGTCATCGAACCGCGCCACCTTCGCGAGCGAAAAGCCTGCGAACGCGTCGACGAACGCTTCACGCTTTTTCAGGATCGTGAGCCACGAAAGGCCGGCCTGGTTGATCTCCAGCACCAGCCTCTCGAAGAGCCGGTCGTCGTCGCGAATGGGAAATCCGTACTCGCGATCGTGATATGGACCGTGAAACGGGTGGCCGGGAGCGATCTGGCAGTACGTCATGAATCAGTACCTCGGGTACCTCGGAGTACCTCGGAGTTCCTCGGAGGGGAGGTCGAAATCGCGAGGGTTCATCCCCTCCGAGGAACTCCGAGGTACCCGAGGTACTCCGAGGTACTGATCAAGGTACTAATTCTCCTTCGCCCCCAGATGCGCAGCGAGGTACGTGGTGTCGTTGGTGCGGTTGTCGACGAGCGTCGCGTATGCGCCGATCAAGCCGCCGTTCAGCACCTGCACCACCACCATCGCCGCTTCGGGTGGCGTCACGCCGCGCGAGCCGAAGATGTCGTTGACCTGCATGCCGCCCGCGTGCGGCACCTTCACCGAGAACGAGTCGATTTCCCTCATGCGCTCGTCGAGCACGAGGATGCGCACGTTCGTCTCGCCCCACGTCGTCTGGTTCGAGGCGCCGAGGTCGACCAGTCCAATGTTCGTGCGGAAGCCGTTCTGACCGGTGATGCCGAGGATCTCGAGCTGATCGCCGGGTGCGGCGATCTGGAAATTGTTGAGCGGCGGGATCAGCGACCCATACGTCGCGCCGCTGTCTTCGAGCGTGTACGTGCGCGACGTCACGCGCACGCCGTCGCCGAACGTGTCCGACCAGTAACGCAGCCTCGCCAGGCCTGTCACGTCGAAGAGCGTCGGTAGCGCGTCGTTCACCACACGCGCCTCACGGGGCAGCAGCGTGAACGACACGCGTTTCTCCGCGCTGCCATCCCACTTGCGCGCTTCGAGCGTGACGGTGCTGGCCTGGTCCGTTGGATTGAACAGATAGATGTCGCTGCGGAAGTGCGAGTTGTTCGCACCATCGACATGTCCGATGACCGGGATCGCGCGCACGAAGTTGGATGCCGGAACGTCGGGTGGGAAGTACGTCGGATCGTTCGTGCGGTTGTCGATCGCTACGACCGTTGCGATGGCGCTGCCGCGCGTCGGCTGGATCGTGAGCCCGCCCGCGTCGCGCGAGAAGAGGTTGAGCGTATTGCCGAGGTTATTGAACTGCAGCACGCCGCCCGGGGGCGCATCGATGGTTTTTGCCGATGCGCCGATCGTACCCGACACACCGAATGCGCCGATCGCTGCCTGCGTACCGCGGCCGGAGGTGTCGGTGAGCAGGACGTTCGTGCGGAAGTTGAGGCCGGGGAACGCGCCGGCGAACGTGACCGGAAAGCGCGGACTCGCGGCGTTGTAGAAATCGATGGCCTGCATGCCGAAGCCGAACGTGCCGCCATCGGCCTTGACGCTGTATGTGCGGCCAAAGACGTTGACCTCCGCCACGGGGATGAAGTGCAGCGCGCCGCCGCCACCTTCGATTCCGAACAGTGACTCGAGCACGTCAGGGACGAAACGGATCTCGCGTGCCTGAAGCGTGATCGTCTTTTGCCGGAGTGCCGAAGCGTGGATGTCTTCGCCGAGGGCGATGTAGCGGACGTCGACGGCCTGCGGCGTATCGAGCGGATTGAAGATCGTCACGTCGGTGAGCCAGCGCGAGTCGAAGGCGCCGTACAGACGCGCAACGCCGGGCAGCACGAGGTGCTGTCGCAGCGACGCGCGCACGACGCCCCATTCCTGAATCACGTCGCCACCGCCGCCGGTACTGGGCGAGGTGATGACGCCGCCGTCATCGAGGGTCGCGCCGGAGTTGAAGACGAACGGTTCACCATCCTTCATCCGGTCGACGTCGACGTGGATGAATCCCTTGTTCCACTCCTCGTTGAGATACAGCTCGTCGTAATGACGCGGCATCGGATCACCGACGCGCCACACCGCGAGCGCGGGATCGATGAACGGCCGCTGCAGTACGACTGAACGGTCGCGATGCACCTGGATGAGCAGCGTGTTGCCCGACTCGCCGGCGATGAGCGCCTCGACCTCGGGGCCGGAAACATCGCTCCACATCTGCTGCACGCCGACTCCGCGCGTGTAGCGAGAGAGAGTCGTTGGCTTCGCGTTCTCGCGTTGCAGCAGCCACGCGCCTTCGAAGTTGGCCGTCGGCACTGCGAAGAAAGTGGAAGCACCCGGCGGGTTGGTCCACTGCGTTTCGAGCGGTTGCGGCGTCTTCCCGTACGGTCCGGAGATGAATTGCGGCGCCTGGCCGTTTGGCGCGAAAAAGAGGAAACGGCCCGTCGACCCCGACACCTGGAGGAACACGGAACCGTCGTCGGTGATCCAGCCGGAGCACTGCAGAGTCGGCCAGAGCGCGGTGATGGTTTTTCGATTTCCGCCCGGCGCGTCGAGGTCGAGCGTTTGGATTGCGATCCCCGTGTTGAGCAGCAGATGCATCCCGCTGCGGTCCTGCCCGATGACTTTCGTCCACGGCGACGGATCGATCGGCTCGAGCAACCCGGAGCGGCTGATGGCGTAGACACCTTGATAGTAGCTGACGATGAACGGCCATCGATCGCTGCCGTTGCGGACCGGATTGGTGAGGCCCTGAACGGACGGTCCGCCGAAGTCGCTGTCCCACGTGTTGGTCAGATATTTGTCGCGGGCGCCTGCGACCTCGTCCCAGTTCACGCCGCCGTCGCTGCTGAAGAGCGTGACGTGATGGTTGTCGACATACCCTGTGACCAGCAGCATCGGCGTCTTCGCCGTGTCGTCCGTATCTTTCGGCTCATAAAGCGCAACAGCGGTAATGACCGCGCTGCCACCGAAAAGGGGATAGACGACGCGCGGTTCCTCGATGCCTTTCGCGTCGTAGAGCACGACCTGGTGCGTGTCCCACCAGCTCGCATCCTCGACCGACTCGATCAACACGAAGTGACGGCTGTTGCGGTCGTGAAAGCCGGCCAGCGAAGTGCGGTTGCTGTACGGCGCATACGACAGGACGCGCGCGAACAGCGGAGTCGTGAGGACCGCCATCGCGATGGCGAAAAAGATGAGGCGACGTTTCATGGGGGACCTCCGAGGCTGTGATACGGCTGCCGTGCTCAAACCGTATCGGATATGCCGTAAAACGCAATGGTTATTTGCGTCCAAGCAGCTCCCGGGCCGCTCGTTTGCCACTTTCGATGGCTCCGGCCACGGTTCCGGTCTCGTCGCCGCTCGTCGCTTCGCCCGCGAAAAAGAGCGTTCCGCGCAGCGGCTTGCCGAGCTGCGCATGCGCGTTCGAGCCGCCGACGGCGGCGTATGAGTACGCGCAACGGCTGAACGGATCGCGCTGCCAGTCGTGATGAAACGCGCCGGCGAGCAACGCATCGATGCGGCGGCGCGGTACGTCGAACGCGCGCGACAGGGAATCGAGCGCGCGATCTTTCATCGCATCCTCTCCTTCGGCAAGCAGCCGATCGGCGGCGTGACCGCCGGCCCATCCGGTGAGGATCGACGAGTGCACGGGCGCGGAGGTCCACCACGTCGGCATGTAGCGGTCGTCGGTGTGCACGAAGTTCGCGCTGCCGTCCCAGAAACGCTCGCGGAAGCGGAACGCGATCTTGACGACATGGGCCGCTTCGATTTTCTCGAGCGCGCGTTCCTTCTCGCGCAGTGGCGGATCGAAGGTGATGGCGCCTTCCTGATCGCGCGGCGCTTTCCAGACGCCGATCGGAATGGTGATCACGAGCGTCGATGCGCGAATGCGCTGCGATGCCTGCGTCTCCCGGGAACGGCACTCGACGAGCACGGAGCGGTGCGACCACTCCACGCGCGTGGCCATGGTGCCGAGGAGGAGATCGGTGCAGTTGGGGTCGAGGCCGGAGCGGAGCCATTCGATGAGCGCGTCCTCTCCACCGGCGAGACGGAACTGGCGATTGCCGGAATCGTCTTCCTGCTCGCCGTCCACGCTGCGCAGCACGAGCGTGCTGATGCGGTCGGAGTGGGCGGCGTGATAGCCCTCGACGAAGTTGTGCGCGAGCTCGCGGAAGCGCGGCGTCAGGTCGCGGCGCGTGCGGAGGAACTCGGCGAAGGAGATGTCGCGCTTGCGCGCTTTGATCTTTGCCCGGACTTTGTCGATCTGCTCCCAGAAGTCGTCGATCTGTTCGGACTTGCCATCGCGCAGCCAGCAATGCGTGTCCGGCAACTCGATCGCGGTCAGTGCGGACGCTTCGACGATGGCGAACGTCGTGGCGCTCTGGCCATGAATGAACTCGGCGCCGAGCTCGATGGGGAGCGGGAGATCGGGGAGGTATAGCGAGGAAATGCGCCCGCCGATGCGGTCGCGTGCGTCGAGGATGCAGATGTGCTTGCCCGCGCCCGACAGAGCGCGTGCCGCGGCCAGCCCTGCCGCACCGGCGCCGATGATGACGACGTCGTACTTCACGCGGAGCGCGTGCGGAGCATTACGCCTCGCCGACGATCTCGCTCCAGGGGAGACGTCGCACGAGCTGCACCTTCTCGTCGATCGACTCCTGCGTCGCACGCTCCCCGAGCACGCGCCGGAGGTACTCGACCTCGGAGGAAACGAGCCTGTTGTTCTTGGGGAGAAGGCGTGTGGCGGCGGTCTGCAGGTTGCGTTCGGAGACGGAGATGAGCTTCGCGGGTTTCTTCTTGTGCTGCACTTGCATGATGATTCCAACGCCGCCCGGCGCCGAAATCATCCAGAAAGTTCACAGAATCACCGTTTCCGCGAATTCGTGACCACCCGCGTCGGGAGCGCTGTCTTGAACGCAAGCGAGGTCTGCACGAACGTCTGCCGCTGAGGCAGGCATCCGCAGAGAGCGCAGCGCATGCCGTCCACGTGCGCCGCCCGGGAGTGACCGCAATGTTCGCATCGCTTCATCGTTGGCCTCCGCTGTGATTATTGATACTCAAAATGAGTGCCGATAATTGGTTCCTCAGAATCTCGAGCAACGGGCTCTCGGTCCGTCGATCGCACCAAACGACGGGCTGAGAGTCCGTCGCTCCAGGTAGGACTGTAATCCGACCTCCACCGGTCTCGACGTTTTGCTAGCGGAGGTAGAATCACCGCGTGCTGATCAATCCTCCAGCGGCACTGTTCGGCACGGACAACGCGGTGCTGCATGGACGCGGTTCGCGCTACGAAAGCCGTTTTTCGGGTCCGCTCTCGGTGAAGGCGGTGGTCTCGGGGAGCGCGACGTGGGAGACCGCCGCCGGACGCTACGAGCTGATGCCTGGTGCCGCGCTCGTGATTCACGAAGACGAGGAGTACACGGTCACCGTCGATGCTCTGCGACCGGTAGAGACGTTCTGTTTCTTCTTCGCGGACGGCTTCGTCGAGGACGCGTTCCGCGCAGCCACTACCTGCAGCGAGCAACTGCTCGATACGCAGGTCGCGCCGCCTCGCATCACGTTTGCGGAGCGCCTGCAGTTCGACACGCCGCTCGTCGCGGAGCTGCGACGCGCGCACGCGCATTTGGGTGAAGGGCACCCGCTCGAAGCGTCGTTCTACGCGACGGCGATGCAGCTCGTGCGCGCGCGATGCGATCTCGATGCGCGCGCCGAAAGACTGCCGGCGTTGCGCGCGGCGACACGGGGAGAGCTCGCGCGGCGCGTGGCCATCGGCACGTCGTTCCTGCACGCGAATCTCGATCGCGCGGTGACGGTCGCGGAAGCAGCGCGCGAAGCGTGCCTCTCGCCGTTTCACTTCCACCGTCTGTTCGCGAGCTTCCACGGCGTCACGCCACATCGCTATCTCACGCAACTGCGCCTCACCCGCGCTCGCGCGTTATTGCGCTCGGGCACGCGCACCGTCGCCGACGTCGCCTTCGCGTGCGGCTTCTCCAGCCTCGGCTCGTTCACGACGCTCTTCACGCGCAACGTAGGAATGTCGCCGGCGCGTTTTCGCAGGATCGAAGAAACCGCGTGACCGCGCGCGGCGCTACGATGCGCGCATGAGTGAACTGACGGATGCGATCAAGCAGGGCGACGCCGCGCGCGTGGCCGAAGTCCTCGACCAGAATCCGGCGTTGCTGCAAACGACCGACGAGCCGATGACGCCGGTCCTGCTCGCGATCTATCACGGCAAGCGCGACATCGCGCGCATGCTCGTCGAGCGCGGCGCGCCGGTCTCGTTCGCCGAGGCGAGCGCACTCGGCGATGCCGATCGCGTCCAGCAGATGCTCGACCAAGATCCATCCCTGCTCGATCGCCGCAGCCCCGACGGCTATCCGCCCCTCGGCCTGGCGATCTTCTTTCAGCATCCCGACCTCGCGCGGCTGCTCATCGAGCGCGGCGCCGATGTGCACGCGGCCGCCGAAAACACGAACCGCGTTGCGCCCGTGCATGCTGCCGCCGCCGCGTGCGATCGCGAGACGATGCGCCTCCTCCTCGAGCGCGGCGCCGATCCGAACGCGCATCAGCAACTCGATTTCACGCCGCTGCACGGCGCGGCAAGCCGTGGCGATGTCGAGATGGCGAAGCTGTTGCTCGCGCACGGCGCGGAGCGCACGCCGAAAGGAAGCAACGGCGAGACGCCCGCGGATGTCGCGCGCAGCCACGGTCATCCCGAGTTCGCGGAGTGGATCGAAGGCTTGTAGCGGGTTGCCCTCATCCGGCTACATAGGCGGAGTCCTTGAGTAGCCTTCTCCCCGCCGGAGCGGGGAGAAGGTGGCCGGATGCCGGATGAGGGGTGCCGCGTTCGTTTTCAGCGCCTCGAGCATCGCCTGCACCGCAGTGACGAGTTGCGGATCGGGATCGAATTCGGTGCGGCGCGCCGGATCGTCCTCGACGATGACGTCGGGATCGATGCCGTGACCTTCGATCAGCCATCCGCTCTCGTCGAAGAACGGCGCGTTCGGAACGTTCACCTCGCCGCCGTCGAGCAGCAGCGGTGCGCCGTTGAGTCCCGTCAACCCGCCCCACGTGCGCGATCCGATCAGCGGCCCGAGCTCCATCTTGCGGAAGTAGTGCGCGAAGTTCTCGCCGGCAGACACGACCAGGTGATTGAGCAGCACGCTCTTCGGCCCGAAATGTGCGCCCCAGCGCGGAGTTGGCCAGACCTCTTCGCTGCCGCGCGCGGCGGCGTAGTTCAGCGGTCTGCGCGCCAGCGCTTCGGCGGCCAGTCCGCCGATCCAGCCACCCTGCGCCCAGCGGGGATCGAAGATCAGCGCGTCCTTTGCGGTCTGTCCGGAAAGGTTGCGCACGAATTCGTTGAAGCCCGAGGTCGTGAAGTCGGGGATGCGCACGTAGCCGATGCGTCCGCCGCTTGCGCGCTCGACGTATGCGCGGTTGCGCTCCACCCAGGCGCGCCCGCGCAGGTCACCTTCGTTTGCGATTGGCGTCACGACGACTTCACGCGTATTTGCATCGCTGACGGGATTCGGTCCGACGCGAATCGTCACCGGCTTCCCGACCAGTCCCACAAATGCCGTACGCGGATCTTTGCGGACATCGAGCGGCTTACCGTCGACCGCCAGCAGATATTCGCCTTCGCGCACGCCCGTGAGCGGCGAGCGCACGCGTTCATCCGATGCCGCGGGCTGATGGATGCGCACGATGCGATACGCGCCGTTCTCGAGCGCGTAATCGGCGCCGAGCATGCCCACCGTGTCGCCGGGCGAAGGCGGCCCGACATCCCCGCGATTGCCGACATACGCATGGCCGACGCTGACTTCACCGATCATGTGCGAGAGGATCCAGTTGAGGTCATCACGTGTTCCCGCGCGCTGCACGAGCGGCGCGTAACGGCGGCGGACGTCGTTCCAGTCGAACGTGCCGGCGACTTTCGGCGCGAAGAAAAAATCGCGAAACCGTCGCCACGCGTCCTCGAAGATCTCGCGGCGTTCCGCTGCGAGATCGATGGTCGCTTTCATCCCACTCGTCGCAATGGCCGTATCCGTCGAAGCCGGCGCGTCGAGATCGCGCACCGTATACGCGCCATCTTTCGCGATGAGCAGATGACGTCCGGCGGCGAGGTCGAAGCCGCTGGTCCCTTCGACGAGCACCTGTTCCTTCTTCGCGTCCACGTCGTACAAACGCACGGATTGCGCGGCGTTGCCGTCGGTGAAGCCGTAGACCGCGTTGCCGTTGTGCGTCGCGGCGAGCGAGGTGATCGCGCCGGTGGCGGTGCCGAGCCGGATGGCGGCGCGCTCGACGTCATCGACGGACTTCGCGGCCGCGATCGCGCTCATCGGCACGGCGAGGACGACGTTCAGCGCGCGATGCGCGATGCGCTGCGACAGAAAGTCCACCGCCGGCGTGCCGAAGTGCCGATAGCTGACGAAGAAGAGATACCGTCCGCCGCGATCGAACGCGGGCATGCTCGCATAGAACATTTCGGAGGTGAGCTGGCGCTTTTCACGCGTGGTGAGGTCGTAAAGCCACAACACGCCGAGGCGGTTCTTTGCGGTGCGCGAGTAAACGAGCGAGTGCGAGTCGGCGGACCACGCCAGCTCCACCAATTCGCCCCATGGATCGTGATCGATCTCTGTGATCTCCAGATCGGCCACGTCGGCGATGAAGACCCGGCCGTTGTGGTCGGCGAACGCGAGCCGCTTCGCGTCGGGCGCCCAGACAGGGCGATAGCGAAAGCCCGCGCCGGCCCGCGTGAGCTGCCGCGCCGGTGCTGAGGACGTCAGGTCGCGCACGTAGAGCTCGTATTCGCCGGTCGCGTCCGAAAAATACGCGACCGATTTCGCATCGGGACTCACGGATGCTTCGCGCTCGAACGCGCCGCTGGTTTCCGTGAGATTGCGCGCGCTGCTTGCGGTCGCGACCCAGAGATCCCCGCGTGCCTCGAGCAGCAACTCCTGTCCGCCGGCCGCGAGTTGTCGTGCCGCGATGAACTTCGCCGCGTCGATCTCGCGCGTCGCCGAAGGTCGCAGCGCTACCGGGATGTCGATCGAAACCACGGATGACTTGCCGGTTTTCAAATCGAGCAGGTGCAGATCGGCGCCGAGCTGGAAGACGATCGCGCCGCTGCCGATCGAGGGACTGAGCACGTCGTGTTCGGTGAAGTGCGTCACCTGTCGCCGCGCCCGCGTGGTCGTGTCGTACGCCCAGATGTTGAGGCGCTGTCCGTCGCCGGCGTCGGAGACATAGTAGATGGTGCGGCCGTGCCACATCGGACGCACATCGGCACCCGGCCAGTCGGTGATCTTCTGCGATTGCCGCGTCGGCAGGTGGACGAGATGGATGTCGAACGCCGCGCCGCCGCGATACCGTTTCCAGAATGCAGTGAGGTTGCTCGGCCACTGCGGCGTGTACGCGAGCCATTCGCCGGTCGAGTCGATCGCGCCATCGGAGCCGAATGCGAGCGGCAGCTTCACCGGCAGCTCGCCGCGCGGCGAGACGGTGAAGAGTTGCATCTCCAGGCGGATGAATGACTGCGCATTCGTGAAGAACAGCAGGCGCCCGTCATCGGTCCACTGGCACAGGTTCTGGTGCGATGGCAGCCACGTCACGCGCGACGGTGTTCCGCCGGTGACCGGCATCGTGTAGATGTTCACGCTCTGCGAGCTGTCGATGTTGCTGAACGCCAGCGTTTTTCCATCGGGGCTGAACCGCGGATCGAATTTCTTCGACGCGGAGTCCGTCAAGCGTGTCGCCGCACCTCCACGGCGCGGCGCGACCCATAACTCACCGTTGTAAATGAACGCGACGTGGTTCTTGCTAACAGCGGGTTGGTGGAAGAGGCCGGCGGCGTATGTCCGCGAAGCACACGTGAGCGCGATCAGGAGCAGAGTCCATTTCATGCTCCTCAAGGTAAGCGCGCGCGAACCTCGGCGATAGAACGCGATGAAGGTCGCTGGTCTTCAGTTAAGCGCCGCGCGCCCCCTGAACAGCGTGTCCCTATGTAGCCCTCGCCCCGCCGAGCGGGGAGAGGGTGGCCGAAGGCCGGGTGAGGGTCTCATCGGCTTGCGCATCGCGCGCGATATTCGGCCGGCGTCACGCGCATGATCCGCTTGAACGTGCGGCCGAAATGGCTCTGATCGGAGAAGCCTGCCGCGAGCGCGATGTCCGCCAGCGGCTGTTCCGATGCGACGAGCGCGCGGCATGCGGCCTCGATGCGCAACTGCCGCACGTACGACGCCATGGTTTGGCCGAAGTGGCGCCGGAACGTCGCGGCGAGATGCACCGGATGAACGCCGGCCGCGCCGGCAACGTCGCGAAAGGTCACGCGCGATACGAAGTCATCGTCGAGCCGCGCCTTCGCACGGAGGAGCCATGGAGGTGGCGTGCCCGATGCGCGTCGCTGCTCGCGCGCGGCGTCGGCGAGGATGCCGAGGACGATCGATTCGACGGCGAGCGGCGAGAGGTCGTCGCCGTGCGCGAGCTCATCGTGCAGGCGGCGCCCGAGAAGCGCGAACGCGCCGGTGGTGAATGCGCCGGAGGTCGTCAACGCGCGCGAGTGTTCGCGCACGTGCGCCATCCATCGCGGCGCGAGCTCGACGTTCAGACATCGTCCGCCCGCGCCGTTGAACTGATTCGAGTGCGGCTCGCCTTCGGCACGCACGATCACCATGCCTGGCGCGCCGGTGCGCTCGCGGCGATCGGCCCGCTCGTGAAAGTGACCGTCGAGCACGACCACCAGGCACGCGTATTCGTGCGCGTGCGTCGCCAGCGCGGCGCCGGCGCCATATCGCGTCTCGGTCATCGCGAAGTCGCCGATGGTCTGCGTCCGCACGACGGTGGCTGGGAAGCGGGTGGGTGAGTAGCGCAGCACTCAGTGGTGGTACGTGGGTTCCCTCGAAAGGTTAGCCCTCGGCGCGATGTCCGGAAACGAGCCGCGCGCGAAGAAGATGTGCTCGGCCACAGCGCGAAACATCGGCAACCGCAACATCGCGAACGCCGCCTCGGTCACCAGCGGCGTCGACATCGCATTGATCGCGTGCCGCATCCAGCGCCGCGTCAGGAAGCGGGCGCGGAAGCGGTCATCCGAGTATTGCCGCAGCACGGCTGCATCGTTGCGCTCGAGATACTCCGCCGCGACGTCGGCGGCGAATGTCGACAAGCGCATCGCACCGTCGAGGCCTCCCGCGGTCAGCGGCGAGACTGCGCCGGCCGCGTCGCCGATGAGCATCCCGCGCGCGTTCGCGATGCGCTGCAGCATGCCGCCGACGGGAATCAGGCCGCCGCGCCGCTCGATCACGCGTCCGGTGCGGAACGGCAGTGACTCGCGAAACGCGCGCAACGCACCGGCCGCGTTCCAGTGCTTCGCATCGAGACGGCCTGCGACGCCGATGTGCGCCTCGTGCCCGTCGTTCGCAACCCAGGCGATGTAGCCCGGCGCGAGCCGAGGATCGACGAAGCAGTGCAGCGCCGGCTCGCGCGAGATGGGCGGGACGATCTCTTCGACGCCGACCAGCAGCTCGCGATTGCGATCGAGGCCGAGCTGCCCGGCGATGACGGACCGCGCGCCATCGGCACCGATCACGTACCGCGCGCGCAGACGTTCTTCCGCGCGACGGCGCACGAACGTCACTCCGGCCCCATCGCAGCGCACGACGCGCGCGGAGGGAATCCAGCGCACGCCCGCGCTTGCGCATTGCTCGAGCAGTTGCAGATAGAGCCACGCCATCCGTCCGACGCGGAACTCGTCGCGTTGCGCGCGCAGCGCGAAGGTCCTGCGCGAAGGCGAGTAGAGGACGACATCGCGGATCGGCGGCCCGAGCTGTTCCTCCGGCAGCGGAAAGTCTTCCCACGTCTTGCGCACGAAGATGCCGGTGGTGTGGACCGGCGCGGCGAGCGACGCTTTGCGATCGAGGATGGCCACCCGCAGACCGCGTGTGGCGAGCAGGCGCGCGCAACGCAATCCTGCCAGTCCGGCTCCGATGACCACGACGTCGAGTGGTTGGTTCATGGCTAGCACTTTAATGTGCAAAGCACTCGCCAGTAAAGCGGATCTGGAGCCCGGCGCTCCAGATGGCCGTTCACTTCGCTAGGGGGTCGATCGAGCGCGCCGCCGCCCTCATCTGCTCGTCGGTAAGTTTGTCGAGCTGCTGCAGCAATGGTCGTTTGTCGTCGAGTGCTGCGATCGAAGCGCGATGCGTCTCCATCCAGGCGGTGAGCTCGTTCGCGAGCTTTTCGTTCGCTTTGCCATGCGGATTGTCGCCGCCGATCTCGAAATCGAAGATGCTGGAGAGCGCCTCGCGCGGTGAGGGCGCGAGCGCGATCGAGGCCAGCTTCGCGCGGTACTCCATCTCCCACACCTTGCCCTTGCGCTTTTCCTTCTGGTCGATTGCATGCCGCCCCTCGTGCAAGACGATCGAGGACGTGAACTCCTCTTCCGTCACGCGCGCGATGAACGCCTCGCGCAGCTCCGTTCCCGACGATCCTTTCGCGCGCAGATCGGCCAGAACCGACTCGAGGTACTGCCGCTTCAGGCGTGCCGCAAGGTCGTCATCGGGCTTGGCCGGCTCATTCACCAGCCGCCACTCGTGCAGCGCACCGTCCGCGTAACGCGGGCGCACCTGCACGATCTCCTTGTCCGTGCCCCAGCCGCCGTCGCCGCTGCGGCCGTCGTGGAACCATTCCGCGTAGCCGTTCGAGACCATGCTGTCGAGCGCGACGAAGCGCAGCGTGGCGGTGTGGCCGTATTGCTCGACGCGCATGTCGCGCGCGTCGACGACGTGGCCGAAGTGGAGATCGACGTGGCCGCTGGTCTTGCCGACGTTGATCGACGCGCCGTAGCGTTTCGCGACCTCGTCCTCGTTCGGAACCTCACGCTTGACCGCGTCGCGGAGGACGTCATCGTCCTCGTTGCCGTTCGCGATCTGCCGGTAATACTCGTTTGTCGACTTTTCGAGCCGCTTCAACGCTCGCGCGTAATTCGCGACGTCGCCTTCAGTCGTGACGAGCAGGACCTCATCGATGAAGCGGATGCCCGCGAGCGCGTTCGCGAGCGCCGCGCTCTGATCCCGCCATGCAGGAGACGAGAGGATGCGCGTGACGTCGGCGTGCGCCGCGGCGATCGTCTTCGGCGGACCGGCGAACGCGGAGATCCGGTAATACGAGTTGATCCCTTCCAACGCGGCCGCGCCATCGCCCGCGCGCAACGCCGCGCGAGTCAGCAGACGCGATGCCGTGAGTAACGGTCCGAACTCCGCGATGACCGCACGCATCGACTCGATCGTGCCGCGTAACTCTTCGGCGGATGCACGCGGATCGCGGTCGACGATCCTGGCCATCACGAGGTGCGCGCGTTGCCGCTCGCGCGGTTTCGCCGCCAGCTCCAGCGCCTTCCGCGCCTCCGCGCGTGCGCCCGCGTGATCTCCGCGCTCGAGCGCAACGCGTGCCGCTTCGATGCGCGCATCATGCGACGCGATTCCGCGCAGGCGCGCCGCCGCCGCGTCGAGCTTACCGAACAGTCGCCACTCGATGTTGGCGAGCTTCACCGGGTCGCGTTCTTCTTTGAACAGCCTGGCGGCCTCACTCGGCGAACCTTTGCAGGCCGAGGTGAGGAGCAGCGTGAGGACGAGCACGAATCGCATGAAGTGACGATACGCAGCCGCGCCGCGAAGGATCTTGTCGCCGCGGAGCGTCCTGGTATCGCGCTAGCGCAAGCGGCGCCGATATTCGGCCGGACCGATGCCATGCACGCGCGTGAACGCTTTCGTGAAATGGCTCTGGTCTGAGAAACCCGCCTGCGCTGCGATCGACGCCAGTGGTTCCGCGCTCGCGAGCTGCATCCGCGACCACTCGATGCGCAACGCGCGCACGCACTCGCCGACCGACGCGCCCGTGTATCTGCGGAACGCGCGCGCAAAATGCGTCGGATGCACACCCACCTCGGACGCCAGCGCGCCGAGCGTCACCTTCTCCATGAACCGCCGCGCCAGAATCGCCTGCGCTTCGGCCAGCCACGATGGGACTCGCCGATCTTCGGACTGGCGCGCGAGCGTCGCGAACAACTCCAGCAGCAACCCTTCGACCATGAGCGGCGCGACCGCATCGCCGCGGCGCAACTCGATCGCGAGCTTCGCGCCGATGCTCGCCACTTCGGGACGCTCCACGACGTCGCCGCGATGCAGCGCATCCGCCGCGGTGCCGAGGCGCGCGACGAATGAACGATCGAGGACGACGTTGAGACAGCGCGTCGGACGCTCCGCGAAATCATCCTCATGTGTGTCGCCGGCCGGGTGCAGCACGATCGACGGCGCGCCGCAGGTGATTGCGCGCGCAGCAGAACGCTCGCGATATCCGCCGGAGAGCACGAACGTCAGGTAACTCTCCTCGTGCCGATGCCACGGCAGCAACGCACCGCGCGCGTAGCGCGTTTCGGAAACGCGGAAAGCATCCCAGCGAGCGGTGCTGATGACACGGCCGAAGAACTCGCCGCGATCGAGTTGAAGAGGCATTGGGTGAGTGTACGCAGAATGGTTCCTCGGGTTCCTCGGGTTCCTCGGGTTCCTCGGAGGGTTCGGAGCCTCGGCTCCCCCCCGAGGAACTCCGAGGAACCCGAGGAACCCGAGGAACCCGAGGAACTGCTACTTGTGTTTCGAGAAGATCAGCGTCGCGTTCGTGCCGCCGAAGCCGAACGAGTTCGAGAGCACGTGTTTGATGTCGGCTTGGCGCGCCTGGTTCGGCACGTAGTCGAGATCGCACTCGGGATCGGGGTTCTCGTAGTTGATCGTGGGCGGCATTGTGCCGGTGCGCACGACCATCGCCGCGATCGCGGACTCGATGCCGCCCGCGGCGCCGAGGAGGTGGCCGGTCATGGATTTGGTGGAGCTGATGGCGACCTTGTAGGCTTGCTCGCCGAACAAACGCTTGATGGCGACTGTCTCGGTCTTGTCGCCGACCGGAGTCGACGTGCCGTGCGCGTTGATGTAGTCGATGTCCGACGGCTGCAGCCCTGCGTCTTTCAGCGCGCGGCCCATCACGCGGGCCATGCCGTCGCCGTCTTCGGAGGGCGAGGTGATGTGGTACGCGTCGCTGGTCATGCCGTAGCCGGTCAGCTCGCAGTAGATCTGCGCGCCGCGGGAGATGGCGTGCTCGCGCTCTTCCAGGATGACGATGCCGGCGCCTTCGCCCATGACGAAGCCGTCGCGCTCGAGGTCCCACGGACGCGACGCGCGCTGCGGCTCGTCGTTGCGTGTCGACAGCGCGCGCATCGCGGAGAAGCCGCCGACGGCGAGCGCGGAGACCACGGCCTCGCTGCCGCCCGCGATCATGACGTCTGCTTCATCGTGGCGAATCACTTTCGCGGCGTCGCCAATGGCGTGTGCGCCGGTCGCACACGCAGTCGCGGGCGCGGAGCTCGGACCTTTCGCGCCGAAACGAATCGATACCTGGCCCGCCGCGAGATTCACGATGAGGCCGGGAATGAAGAACGGCGAGATGCGCGACGGCCCGCGCTCGAGGAGCTTCTTGTGCATCTCCTCGATCAGCGGGAGGCCGCCGATGCCGGAGCCGATGATCACGCCGACGCGATCGGCGTCTTCCTGCGACATGTCCATCTTCGCGTCGTCGAACGCGATCTGCGTGGCGGCGACGGCGTAGTGGATGAACGTATCCGACTTCTTGACCTCTTTCTTCTCGATGTAGTCCTCGGCGTTGAAATCGCGGATCTCGCCGGCGATGCGGCAGGGATACGCGCTCGCGTCGAACTTCGTGATGTAGCCGATGCCGGAGCGGCCGGAGATCAGTCCCTGCCAGGTGGCGTCGTTCCCGACGCCCAGCGGGGAGATCATGCCGATTCCGGTGACGACGACTCGACGTTTCTGCAAGAGGTCTCCTGAAAAAGTGCTGAGTGCTGAGCACCGCTGCCGGCCCGCTTCGGACTCGGCACAGTACGCAGCACTCAGCAAAAAGAACGCCGCGCGGAGGTGCGCGGTGGGATCGCGTGTTTACTGAGCTTTGGCGCGCTTGTCGATGTACTCGACGGCGTCGCGGACTTTCCGGATCTTCTCCGCATCGTCATCGGAGATCTCGACGCCGAACTCTTCTTCGAACGCCATGATGAGCTCGACGGTGTCCAGCGAATCGGCGCCCAGGTCCTCGACGAACGACGCGTCCGGATTGACCTCTTCGACATCCACGCCGAGCTGCTCGACGATGATGGATTTGACCCTATCCTCTACCGACATCGGTATTCCTCCCTCGTGTGTTCCGCACGAATGCAAGGCGCGTTTTAGCACAAGCGCGTAAACGGTTGCCAGTTGAGACGGCTGAAGCGCCAACTCGGATATATTCGCGTCGCGTGCCCAAACGAATCTTCACCTACGAAGAGGCAGTCGCCATGCTGCCCGAAGTGCAACGTCTCACCGCCGAAGCCGCGCAACGCGTCGAGGAGATGACCTCGGACGATCCGTCCGAATACGAAACCGTCGTGGAGGAGTGGGCCGAGGCGGTGCTGGAGAAGGGCATCGAAGTGAAAGGCCTCTGGCTGATCGATTTCGACAGCGGCGCCGGCTACTACTGCTGGCAGCACCCCGAGCCCGCGCTCGAATACTTTCATGGATATGAGGAAGGGTTCACCGGGCGGGTGAAGTTGAATTAGGCGCCGTTCGCGTCGGGACGAGTCTCAGAGTCTCAGAGTCTCAGAGGGTTGAAGGCGCCGGTCACGCGCCGTGGCCTAAGACCTCTCTGAGACTCTGCGACTCTGAGACTTCCCCCGCCCCGCCGCCGCCAAACACGAGAAAGAACCCGATGCTCCGCGCCGTCGCCTTCGACCTCTGGGAAACGCTCATCACCGACACGCCGGCGAACTCGCGCGCGCAGGAGCGGCTGCGCACTTCGCGCATGGAGGAGATCCTGCGCGATCGTGGCTACGGCGCGGTGGCCGAGCGCATCGAGCATGCGTATCGCGCGCTGTGGCATCGCTGCCAGGACTTGTATTGGTCCGCGGATCGCGACGTGCCATGCCGCAGGCAGATCGAACATTTTCTCGAGGAGCTCGACCTCGATCCGCACACGTTCGATGAAGCGACGCTCGCGGAGCTCGAGCATGCGTACGCGCATGCAGCGCTCGAAGTGCTGCCCGATCCGGTCGAAGGTGCGGCGGAAACGCTCGCGGCGTTGAAAGCTCGCGGATTCGGCGTAGGTTTGATCAGCAACACCGGCCGCACACCGGGGTCGGTGCTGCGGTCCATCCTGAGCGAGCTCGGACTCGCGAATTCGATCGACGTGATGGTCTTCTCGAACGAGCATGGCGAGTGCAAACCGCGACCGTCGATCTTCGAACAGCTGCGCCGCGGCCTCGGCGTCCGTTACGACGAGATGGTGTTCGTCGGCGACAATCTCTACGTCGACGTGCACGGCGCGCAAAGCTGCGGCATGCGCGCGGTGCATTTCGATCCGCCGGTGCGGGGTACCGCGGTCGCCCCGCACGTCGATCATGGACTGGAGATCGTCCCGCACGCGCGCGTGACGTCACTCGCCGAGCTCGTTCGCGTCATCGAGAGGATGACCGATGAAGGATGACTTCATCCTGCACACGACGCACTTCACGCTGGAAGGTCGCTCCCGCGCCGGACATGAAACGTACTTTCGCATCCGCGACCTCGGCGTCGGCTTCGACATCGGCCGCTGCCCGGACATGCTCGTGTCGATGCCGCATGTGTTCATCACGCACGCGCATCTCGATCACGCGGCGGGCATTCCCTTTTACGCGGGCCAGCGGCACCTGCAGCAGCTCGACGGCGGCACGATCTACGTTCCGGCCGAAGCAGCGGCCGACGTGCGCGAGCTGCTCGTCGTGCAGGAGCGTCTGACCGGCGCGCCGATGGGCATCGACATCGTCGGCATCGCCGCGGGCGAAGAAGTGCGTGTCGGCCGGCGGCTGCTCGTGCGCGGATACGCCGCAGCGCATCGCGTGGCTGCGCGCGCGTACGAGTTGATGGAGCGCCGCCATCATCTGCGCGAAGAGCTCGCGGGCGCGCCGGGCGAGACCATCGCCCAACTGCGGCGCGAGGGTGCGACCATCGAAGAGGAGTACCGCCGGTCGCTGCTCTTCTACACGGGCGACACCGATCGCGGCCTGCTCGAGACGTGCGACGCGCTCTATCGCGCGGAGGTGTTGCTGATCGAGTGCTCGTTTGTCGCCGACGGCCACCAGGACCGGGCCGCGAAATACAGGCACCTGCACATCGACGACATCGCGGAGTTTGCGGAACGTTTCGAGAATGAGCTGATCGTGCTCACGCACTTTTCGCGCAGGTATTCGCCGGAAGACATCCGGCGCGGTGTGCGTTCCAGGTTGCCTGCTTCATTGCGAGAGCGAGTGCGCCTCGCGCTTCCGGAACAGTGGCAACGGTTGTGATATCTGGAGCGACGGGCCGCTCCAGAGAATCAGTAGCACCATCTTTGCACGGTGGCCGCACGTGGAAAGGTATCCTTCGGTCCGATGACATTTCCCGGTGCGCGCCCGGTAGCGATCCTCGCCGTCCTGCTGATCACCCTCCTCGATGTGTCCATCGAGGGGCAATCGAAAAAGAAAAAGAAGTCGACGCCGAAGAAGAAAACCGCGGTCACGCGGAAGGCGCCGGCGAAGAAGAAGGCCGCGCCGCCCGCACCCGCGCTCCCTGTCGGCCGCACGTTCGAGGAGCGCCTCGCGTCGCTCGTGAACGGATCCGTCGCGCGCAGCTCGGACGCCAGCATTCAGATCGTGGAGGTCGAGAGCGGACGCGCCGTCGCCGAGCGCAATCCGCACCTGCCGCTCTCGCCCGCGTCGAACATGAAGTTGTTCACGACGGCTGCGGCGATCGATCTGCTCGAACCGTCGTTCGAAGTCGAGACCGGGGTCTACGTGCGCGGCGACATCGACGCGAGCGGAACGCTGAACGGAGACGTGAAGATCGTCGGCCGCGGCGATCCCACCATCGGCGGACGCTTTCACGACGGCGCCGCGACGGCGGTGCTGCAGGAGTGGGCGTCCGATCTCAAGCGCGCGGGCGTGAAGAACATCACCGGGGATCTGATCCTCGAGTACGGCTACATGGACACGGAGTACATCCATCCGACGTGGCCCGCCGATCAGCTCGTGAACTGGTACGAGGCGCCGATCTCCGCGTTCTCGATGCAGGAAGGCTGCGTCGAAGTGCGCGTGCTGCCGAGCCGCGTCGGCCAGCCGTGTGTCGTGCAACTCGAGCCGCCGACCAGCTACGTGAACATCCAGAACACCTGCCGCACCGGCCGCGGACTGCCGTTCATCACCCGCCATCGCGGCTCGAACACGGTCATCGTGCGCGGCGGCGTTCCCGCGCGCTCCGGCGCAAGGGAAGTGTTCGTGACGGTCGAGAATCCGGTGCACTACTTTGCCGCCGTCACGAACGAAACGTTTCAGCGCGCCGGCATTCGTATCATGGGCAAGGTCGCACTCAGCCCGCGCGACGGGCG
>DASPNA010000006.1:0-24745 GCA_035626775.1 Thermoanaerobaculia bacterium | reverse complement strand
CAAAGCGCTTGACCACGCCGTGTGGCGACCAGCGCTCATAAAATCTACTCCTCTTACGGTTCGTGTGGCGGGCTGCGGAACATCTTCGCCGCTCATTCTAAACGGCTTACGGCTTTTCCGAAAGTGACAAAGCAGAATTAGCTACAGCACCTCGCCAGAATTCGAGTCGTCGTTCAGCGGCTTTGGCCAGATCGTTTTCACCGCCGACGATCTTCCGATGCGCCGCAAAGACGCTTCTCGAAGTTGATCTCCAGCGCATGAGTCTAGCGAACATCGCTCCCGGAGTGGCCGCTCAACTTCACGCTGACTGCCTCGCCGCTGCCGCAGCCTGATCGCGTGGACCATGGAGCAGACCCAGTGGAACCGTCGGCCGTCGCCACAGTGCCCATGAAAAAGAACCGAAAATTCGTTCTTGTGCACGGGGGCGCGGTTGAACGTGACCCGACCTAGTCGGTGAGTTTCAACGACGCCGCTGCAAACCGCGGCACGTGCACCGATTCACACACCTGCTTCCTGCACACTGCGTAAGAGCCGGGCTGAAGGTTTGGGACGGTAATGCGTTGGCGTCCCTCGGCCTGCGTCACTGTACCTCCGGATTGTTGTGCAACCCAGGAGAGGTGATACTCGCCGCCGGCATGGACGAGCAGCAATGGCGCTTGATCGGCGGGAGCGTCCACTGTTAACGACCCTCCATCCTGGCCGACCTCCACGCGCATGTCGGGTTTCTCGGGATTCATCGTCATTCTTGCTGCCGTGGCGTAGAACCCCCGAGGGAAGACGATCGCATCGTATGTCTTCGTTCCCGGCGGCAGCGTTACGACGAATCGGCCCGTAGCGTCGGAGGTGGCGTGCGGCAGGAACGAGGTCGTCGTGTCCCGCGGCAAGGCGTAAACCTCCGCACCGGCGACGGGCACGCCTTTCATCCAGATAGTGCCGCGCACCTGTTGCACCGGGCGCAATATGACATCAATGGACGACGGTCCATCCGCACCGGCTTCGACCTCCACGACAGCGCTCCGCTTCTCGAACGCGTCTGCCTGCAGAGCGTATACGCCGGCCTCGAAACCCTCGAACTGAAAAGTGCCATCCTGTTCCGAGAACATCTGCTCGAAGAGCCGATCGTCAGCTTTGGATTGCAGCGTCACGATGGCGGACGGTTCCGGCGAGCCATCCTCGTTGATTGTTCGGCCGATGATCGTGGTACCGGGCAGGGTTATGTCGAAGTAAACGTCGCCATCCGGAGCACGCTCCCCCTTCACGACCAGAGTGCGCTTGACGTCTGGGATATCCGACGTCACCAGCAGCGTCGCCTCTTCATTTGTGAACGGTGGAAACACTCCTTCAAAGAGGCCGTTCTCATCGGCGGTCAGGCCCGGACCGTGCTCGCCGCCGAAGCGCACCTTTGCTGCGAGGGGCCGCCGGCCGAGCGTCACTTTCCCGCTGACGCGGTGGCCGCTGACCACAACGTCGATCAAACGGTCGCCGTCATCCGCGTGAACCGTGAACTCTTCGCGTTTCCACTCCGATCCGTCCTGCTGCTGAATCCGCAGCGCATATTCGCCAGGAAAAACGCGATTCAGCGTCCACTCACCCTTCGCCGAAGCAAGTGATTGATCGACCACCTCGGCGCTGGCGGCAAGATCATGCTTCCTGAGCAGCATGACCTGCCACCGGCGGCTCTCATGAATATCCAGAGCCGGCGTGATCCTGACAGACAGCCGGGCCGGTTTCGCAACCACGAGCGGCTCCTTCAGCAATGCATTGGTCTGCTGAATGATGTCGATGGTCCGCGTGTCGCTCACGAGATCTTTGGCCTGAGCACGGAGACTGTATCGTCCCGGAGCCAGTCCGCGCACCTGAAAAAAGCCTTTTGTGTCCGGCCTGGCCGTGTGCCGCCGTAGCCCGCCGCGATTGGGATCGACATTCACGGGCGTAAGAGTCACTTCGATCGATTTCAGCAGTTCCGGTGTCGATGCCCGGCCTGTTTGAATCTTTCCGGCAAGCGATGACCCCGGCGTCAATTCGATGGTGCCGATATCCACCGTGTCACCGACCTTCACACCCCAACGGAATTCTGTGGCGAACCCAGTCAGGTTGAATCGCATGTCGAGTTGACCGGCCGGCAGGGCGCAACGCCAGTCGGTCCCCATGAACGGACACACCACGATTCCTGCTGGTCCGGCCTCGTCGCCGGACGCCGTGAAATTCACGACCAGATCCCCGGACGCCGGCGGACGGCCGCTCAGTTTGCCGCTGATGGAGCCGAGCGGCCATAGCTGAAGGTTCACCGCGTCCCATCCTGAGGTGTACACCGGCAAAGACCATAAGGTGGTCGACGCGGCCGTGATCTCCCACGTGCCGCCGCCCGGTAAATCCACGGTGGTGGCTTTACCGACCGGCAACTCGACGACCCGTGCGGGATTGTCTTCGTCGATACGGCGTACGGTTGCTCTTACTACGTCCGGGACTTGCTTTGCTCCCGCGACCGTCACGGTGATCGTCAGCGCGGCGACATCGCCGGCACCTAGAGTCAAGACGGCAGTCAATAACATCCAATCCATCAGCGCACCAGCCCGTGCATACCGTCGTCTTCGCCGTTCCATCGTATTTCTCAAGCGATCAGTGATATCTGGATTGAATCAGGACGTGTAATAGTGACAAGTGCCATATCCTCGGCAGTTGGCCGTCAATGCGTAGTCGCATCCGCAATACCCCCACATGGCGATGTATGCGCAGATCTTGTACCCTCTCGGCGTGCCGTCGTTGAAATACGCCTCCGCACACTCGCGGCATCTCGACTTATCGGATGGCCGCGCCGCACATGTACTCGCCCGCGGCCCACTGTAGGCCGTCCCGGTAGGGCTGTTGTACCCGAAACAAGCAGCGGTGCTCATATCCAGGACACATCCGGAGTCGTACGTCTCCTTGTTTACCGGTTCGATGCCGATACCGGCTTGCGCCGTGACAGCGCCACACATTACGGCTAGAAGCACGAGCATGATCCTGACCTTCATTTCACTCTCCTTATCCTGTGCATTGCACGCTCTTGACGGTTCCAGTGTCTATTCGGTTGCGCGGAGAATAGCCGTGCGATTTGTTGACGTCAATAAGTAGCGCATAGGTGACGGGCGTAAAGTAAAGTGACGTTGTCTTTGGGAACTTCTGACAACCGTATATCGACAACGGGTTCCTCCCCCGCCCGCGACGAAACCGTAGCTCGCTATGCATGACTCGCCATGCTCGGGATTTGCCCGACGGCATTCTTTATCTGGACGAGTATGTTGGGCCGTCAAGGCAGGACTGGTCGCCTGCGCAGTTGGCCACCCTCAGGCGATTTACAGCCTGATGCCGCGAGACTGGCGCGTTTATGACCGGGTACGGCCGCCCATTGAATACGGAGCTGCCTGCGAGGCCATTCGCTCGCCGGAGGTTCTTACACAGGTTGCCATCGGCTTCGACATAATGGAGAGGCGTGATCACGGCGGCACTCTCTTATCGATTCTCGTTCCCGTCATGAACTGGAACATCGCACCCGCTGAGCTTCAACAGTCGCTGATCGCCGCGGGCGCCGGCGTGAGGGACCGTCTTGCCCAGGCGATGGGCAAGACGGTCCCTTCTAACGTCACTGCGCGTTACCGACCGGATAGAGCTGCCCGCGGATGTCTCCGTAATACGTCTGACCGGACGTGTGGAGATTGAAGTAGAGCTGCCGCTCCAGCGCGAGATCCGCCAATCCGCCGATGGTCATGACCTTCGCGGGCTTGATCGATTCCAGGGACGGGCTGCCGATGATGCATCCTCGCGTAAAGCCTTCGACCGCACCGTGACCTTCGCCCTGTGCAACGGTCCGCGCGATGTGGTCGTTCTTCAGTTCGACAGTGAAGAGCCCGTCGGCAAGGTTTTGCTTGATGTCTGTAGCCAGCGCGAAGTCGACGATGATCGGTCCGAGGATGCCCGGTTCCCCGCAGTGGATGTGGAACATGGTCACCTTGGCGACATCAACGCCTTCCACTTTCACGTCGACCCACGCACGGCTCAGGTCTTTGCTGAAGCGGATCTGCCCGTGACCGCGATGGCCCGCTGCCTCGCGCTGATCGCGCGTCATCGACGGCGTGGTCGAACGGAACTGCTTCGGGACGGAAGACGGCGTGTTCTCTTCCTCGTTCGACTCCTGATGCGGGCTCAGGAACGCCTCGACGACGAGGCCGATCTCTCTCCCGCGAGCCGGATCGAGTGATGCTGCCGGCTGAGTGGATGTCGACGCGGCCTCCGCGGACGCCGCGGCCGCTGTCGACGCCGTCTGTGTCGCCGCGGTCTGATCGGTCGAAATGGCATTGGAGCGTTGCTCGCATCCCCACAGCAGGACGAGCAGGCAAACGAGTGGAACGCGCGATCTGTGCATCGTAGGGCCCTTCGTTTCCGGATGGATTGGATTGGTTGTGAGATTAAACCATGCTCGCAGGCGTATGCTGCGAGCAGGGGTTGCGCACATGAAGACGATCGCCATTGTCCTGATCGCATTTGCCTTCATTGGTTGTGTCTCATCCCACACGCAGTCGCGCTTTCACGCCGCTCGCGGCGCGTGCAGCGTCAGTCCGGAAATGCTCGGACAATGGACGAGCTCACGGCCGAGCCAGTTGGGCTCCGCGAAGATGACGCTGACGCTCAACTGCGACTGCAGCTACACGATGCGTGTTGCGGCGGCCATCGCCCGCATCACGGAAGACGGCGAGTTTCGCGCAGAGGGCGATCGCCTGGTGATGTCGCGCTCGAGCGGCAGCGAGACGACGTGGCCGTATCGGATCGAGAACGGCAAGCTGCATCTCACCGAACACGAGAACGAGACGCACGAGTATCAGTTGGTGAAGAAGGTACAGTGCGCTGCGTCTCAATAATGCGTTTGCGTTAGTTGCGGCGGTAGACCGCGCCGTAGTTTGACGCGACGCGCACCGGCTTCCACTCACCGCTCTGCGCGACCTGCACACGGTCGCGGTCCTCGATCAACTCGCGCCACTCTCCGCTCGACGGCCACTCGATCCACGCCTCGGCATCGCGATCGGAGAAGTTGAGGATGACCATCATCTCGTCGCCCGGCTCGCCGCGGCGGTACGCGATGATGCCGTCGCGGCGATGAGACTCATCGTCGTAGTAGAAGAACGATCCGCGTGCATGCAGCGCGCGGTGGCGGCGCCGCAGTGAGCCCATGATGCGATAGAGACGAACCAGCGCTTTTCCGCGCTCATCGTAGAAGTACTCCCAATGCAGATTGCGGCCGAAGAGGTTCCGGCCGAGACCCCAGCCGGGTACGCTCCAGTTCTCCGCGAACTCCTGCCCATGCCAAAGCATCGGGATACCCTTGGCGGTGTAGAGCGCGATGACATACGGCTGCGTTTTGTAGAAGCGCGAGCGGTCGCCATAAGGCTGATCGAGGAGATCGACGAGGCCCTCGATGCCGAAGCGGGTAATGAACCGGCTGTGATCGTGCGACTCGAAGTACTGGAACGGAGCGACCGGAAAAACGTCACCCTCGTTGCTGAACTCGCGCGGATAGCCGGTGAGCTCCGGGTCGAGCTGATGCGCGAACGACATGCGCGCTCCGCCGGCCACGGCCTGACGGCTGGCCTCATCGAGCAGGCCGTTCTGCCAGCACGTGTTCGTGTACGTCGTCCGGAGAATGCCTCGCGCGTCAGGGAGATGCTCGGCGCACTGAATGATCGCGCTGTATCCCTGCGCCGTCGCGAAGCGGCCGATGCCGCGCGAATGCTGGTACGTGCGGTATACGAGCGCGGCATAACCGTCGCCCATCGGACCATCCAGCATGCCCGGGACGTAGTCGTAGCGGAAGCCGTCGATGTGGTACTCGGCGAGCCAGTATTGATTGACAGCGAAGAAGTAATCCCGCGCGAATTCCTTCTTGTAGTCGACGCCGGGACGCTGAAAGAACTCTCCTTCGAAGAAGCCCATCATCGGATTGACTTCGCCCGACGTTTCGTAAACGAGGTTGTAGGCGAACTCGGGATGCGCATGCGCATAGACGGCATCGACGATGACAGCGATGCCCTGCTCGTGGCATGCGCGCACGAGGCGCTTGAATCCATCCGCACCGCCGTAACGCTCATCGGGCGCAAAGTAGCCAAGAGGCGTGTAGCCCCACTCGACGTCTTCTTTTACGTTGGAGACCGGCATCAGCTCGAGCACGTTGACGCCGAGGTCGCGGAGATACGGGAGCTGGGCGATGACGCCGTCGAAGGTCTCGTTGAACTCGCCGACGTGAAGCTCATAGACCACCATCTCGTCGACGCCCGGGACGCGATACGCATCGTCGGTCCACTGGAACGGCGCCGCCGCGTCGCGTACGTCGAACGAAGACAGCGTGCCGGTGCCATTCGCGCGCGCGAACGGGTCGGCGAACCAGAACGTGACGATCCGGTCGTTGCGCAGCAGTTGGAAGCGATAGAGATACCTGCCCTCGCTGCCGAAGTTTCCGTCGGCATGCGCGGTGAGATCGACCGTCGTTTCCCACAGATCGAGCGTCGATCCATTGCGCCATGAGAGATCGAACAACTTCGGCTCGACGCCGCGCACGAATTGATCGCGCTCGTGAATGATGCGCACCTGCAGGCGATAGCCCTTGTGGAAGGTGATGTGCGGGAGGTAGACGCCGAAGCGGACGGTGCGGCCAGCGACGTGCGCGCCGACTTCATTGAGATCGACGATCATCAGCATGAGGAGAGGCGCGGCAGCGAATTTCCCTACCTATGGAGTGCGACGGCAAGAGCTGCCGCACTCCATAGGTCTTCACGCGCTCATCACGATGCATGCGATGCCGACTACGGCAATGACCACCGGCTCCGGTATGCGTTTCAGCCAGACCAGGGATGCGAGCGTCGCCGCGAAAATGAGGATCGTCGGAACGTCGATGATCGCGCGGCGCGCGAGGACGTACACCGCGCCGCCAATCGCGCCTGTCGCGGCGGCCGTCACGCCGTCGACGAATGCTTTGAGCCGCGGGTTGTCCGCGAACCGCGAGTAGAACGGCGCGGGGATCACGACGAACAGGTAGCACGGCAGGAAGACGCCAAGCGCCGCGAGCGCCGCGCCGCCGAAACCGTTCACGAGATAGCCGATGAACGCGACGGTGATGACCACCGGCCCGGGCGTGATCATCGCGACCGCAACGGCGTCGAGAAACTGCTGATCGGTGAGCCACTGGTTTTCACGCACCACGCCGCCGTAGAGAAAGGGCACGATGGCCAGGCCGCTGCCGAAGACGAACGCGCCGGCTTTCGTGAAGAACCAGAACAGCGCAAACGGCGGCACGATCGCCAGCGGTGTCGTGACGCGCGAGCGGCCGATCTGCGGCAGCAGCGCCGCGCATCCACAGCCGAAAATGAGCGAGACGACCTCCGCCTCCAGCACCGCGGTCGCGATCGCATTCGCGGCGAAAATGATCCAAAGGAACCAATCCCCGCCGAGAGTCATGCGCACGAGCTTGTACGCGCTGCGCAGGATGATCGCGATCACGGCGGCGCCGATGCCATAGAACGCGGCCTGCATCCACGCCAGGCCGCCGAAGCGGACGTAAGCCATGGAGATTGCCATGACCATCACGAAGGACGGCAATACGAACGCGATCGCGACGAGGGTCGCGCCGAAAACGCCGCCTTTCGCCCATCCGAGGTAGATGGCGAGTTGGGCAGCGAGCGGGCCGGGGGCGAGTTGCGCGAGCGCGAGCCCCTTCACGTATTCGTCTTTCGTCACCCAACCGCGCGCCTCGACGAGATCGCGCTGCATGTATCCGGCAAGCGCGATCGGTCCGCCGAATCCGAACGTACCCAATCGCAGAAAGTACGCGACAAACGCCGCCAGCGACGGCTGCTCAGCCACGCAACTCCTCGGCCAGCGCTTCCACGTGTCTGCGGATGGCGGCGACGGAGCCCTCGAGGTCTTCGCTCGCCGCGGGTACGTCATCCCATCGCTCGATGGCGGCGCCTGCGAGGTCACAACCGATGGTGACGATCCTCGCGGCGGATTCGAGCTCGCCCGGCGCGACGTGATGCGGCTCGACCTCGCGAACGGCGAACCCTTCGCCCTCGAGGTAGTCGGCGACGGGTGCCGGTACGGCGTCGTACGGATCTTCCGCGGCGGCAGCAGTCGCGATGAACGGCAGCCCGCGTTCGGCGGCCAGTCGGTTGAAGTGTGACGCCGCGATCACACTCTTCGCGCCGCCGTGCTGACAAAGAAAGAGGATTTCCTGCATCGACTTACTCTAGCAGTTGCTAGATTAGACAGGCAACTGTTAGTATGGCTGCATGCCGCGCTGGCTGATCCTCGTCCATCGCATCCCTCCCCGTCCGCTGTACCTCCGCGCGAAGATGCGTCAGCGGCTGGCCGGCGTCGGCGCCGTGGCGGTGAAAAACTCCGTGTACCTGCTGCCGCACGGCGCTGATGCCCTGGAAGACCTGCAGTGGATCGCGCAGGAGATCGTGGCCGGCGGTGGCGATGCGCATCTGTTCGCCGGTGACTTCGTCGATGGCGTCGCCAACGACGCGGCCGTGGTGCAGTTCCGCGAAGCGCGCGACGCCGACTACGACGCGCTCGCCGCGGATGCGCACGCGGCGATGAAAGCAGCGCGAAGCGCGGCGGCCGTGGCCGAGCTCGCGACCGCACATGCACGCCTGCTGCGCCGGCTCGAGGAGATCCGCAGGATTGATTTCTTCGAGGCCGAGCGGCGCGCGGCGGCCGAAGAAGCGCTCGCCGCGATCGAAACGCGACTGCAGAAAGACCGCAAGGAGGAGACGCGAATGCTGAAGGCGAAACCGGAGTTGCGCGGAAGAACATGGGTCACCCGTCCCGGCGTGAAGATCGATCGCATGGCGTCGGCGTGGTTCATCCGCCGCTTCGTCGATCCGAAAGCGCGTTTTCGATTTGCCGAGCCGGCCGCGGCAAAGAAAGATGGCGAGCTGCACTTCGACATGGTCGGCGGCGACTTCACGCACGAAGAGGACCGCTGCACGTTCGAGACGCTCGTCGGCCGCGTCGGGTTGCCGGATAAAGGCGTACGCGCGATCGCAGAGATCGTGCACGACCTCGACCTGAAGGACGGCAAGTACGGACGCGCCGAAGCCGCAGGCGTGCGCATGATGCTGGACGGGTTGATGGCGCGCACCGAGAATGACGACCAGCGCATCGAACGCGCACTCGTCATCTTCGACGATCTCCACGAAGCCCTCGGCAGCACGCGCGCGAAACGGAACCGCAAGTGATGTTCAGTGAATCGGCGCGATCGGTTTGATCGGCTGAATGGCGTTCGGGCCGAGGTCGAGCGCGGACAGCGGCTTGCCGGCGTGGGCTGGCTTCCCCTTCACTATGACGCCGCCATCACGAATCGATCGCGTGACCAGCGGGTTTCCCCAGTACGTGACGTTTCCTCCGGATCGAACGCTGGCCGTGAGGGTCCGTCGAGGATGGGTGAAGATCTTGCCGCCGGAGTAGACGGAAGCGACGACGGAATCCGCTGCGACCGGGCGGATGTCGATGGTCCCTCCTTGCTCGACGCTGGCAGCGATCGTCGCCTGCGCTGAAAACGCATCGGCGATCTCGAGCGTCCCGCCGTTCGAAACGGACACGGCGGTGAGGTCCGGCGTCACCACCTCGACCCTCAGACGCTCGTGGCGACCATGCTTCCGGCCGGCGTTGTGAATGACCAGCCGTCCTTCGCGAACGCCGATGCGTGCAGCGCGCAGATCGCCGCTGATGAGCGTGACGCGCTGGGTCGCTCCCTGACGGACGACGACGTGTCCGCCGCTATGCAACGCGACCGATTCAAAATGCCCGACGGGTACGACGGTCTGTGCCGCCGAGCTGAAAGCAACGAAGAGCAGCAAGGTCCACATGCGCATCGTGTCACTCCTCGCTGGATTAGACGGCGTCGCGCGCGTTTCGTTAGATCACGGAGCGAAGTACGACTCGAGCGCGAACGGCTTCGCGAAGTAGTCCACCTTCCATGATGGGCTCGTCTCATCGAGCAACAGGGCGATGGCGGCGCCGGTCGCGTAGACCACTTCGCGTTGGCGCTCGCCGAGCTTCGGATTGTCGAGCGACCGCAGGATGCCCGCCAACGTCTCCTCGGCAACGACGGACATCGAAGGCTGAACCTTCGCGACGCAAGCGACCGTCGATGCTTTCGATGCGAGCATCAGCTCCGCGTAACGCGGGATCCCTTCCTGCCACAGTTGCAGGCGGAGATACGCGTAGTCGTCGGCGGTGAGGTTGTCGCGCAGCTCACGCCACGTCGATTTCACCTCGCGCAACGCGGGCGTGAACGCAACCGTGCCGCGTGCGCGCACGGCTTTCGCAAGCGCGTGCGAGAAACGCTCGAAGCGTTGCTGCACGGCCGGATCGGCGTACGGGAAGGCGTAGTTCAACATCCACATGCCGGTGGTGTCGCCCTTCGACAAATTCAGTGCGGCAGTTCTCTCGTAGTACCAGGGTTGCGAATACTGCAGTTGGTGGAAGTGCTCGTGCAGCAGCGTCACCAGCCACGCCGCTTCGCTTTTGCCGGTCTTCGCGGGCGTACCGACCACGATCACCGGCTCCGGCGATGAGATCGGGAACGTCGCCAGGAAGTTCGGACTGAACGTGCGCTTGCGATGAAACAGCTTGTAGCCCGCGACCGGCGCCGCATCGCCCGTTTCGAAACCCTTCGCGTTCGACGCCTTCGTCACCAGGTACTCCGTTTCGCCGGCCACCAGCAGCGTCGAGAACGGAGCAGCCGACCAGCCGGGCCACACCTCGTCACCGACTGCGGCGGCCACTTCATGCGCACATTGCAACGTCGCGGATTCAGCCGGCGGAAATGCCAGAGCAAGCACGAGCAGTAGGTGCATATCCGATTTACGACCGGGCTTACGCATTGGTTACGATGCACCCCTCGAAGGCTACCCATGTAGCCCTCGCCCCGCTTGCGGGGAGAGGGTGGCCGAAGGCCGGGTGAGGGGCTAACCGCGAGCACGACACACCGTCCAACCGCACATGCGCGCCGCCGTTTTGACATTCGCTCTCTTCACGCTCGCCTGCTCGACGACTCGTCCCACCGAATCCGTACGCATGGTTCCCGACGAAGCTCAGGCCGTCCTCTCCATCCTCGACAAGCGTCACGCGCGTGAGGCGATCACCGACGCGGACTGGTCGCGTCTCTTCGCCACCGAAGGCTACGTGCGGCTGAAGGCGCGCGAGCATTCCATGCAGCGGAAGTTCGAGGACGACACGTTCCGCGCGTTCGTCATGAGCGATGAGCTGCTCGCGCGCCGCGCCGAGCTTTCTGCGACTGTCGCGAGCTGGCTGCGCGCCGACATCACGCAGGCCGCGCAGCTCGCCCTCGCCTATCTGCCGAAGGGCTCCACGCTCAAAGCGAAGATTTATCCGGTCATCAAACCGGCCACGAACAGTTTCGTGTTCGACCTCGGCGGCGATCCCGCGATCTTCATGTACGTCGAGCCGCTGGCGCGCGAAGTATTCGAGGCCACCGTCGCGCACGAGCTGCATCACGTCGGCTACTCGAACAACTGTCCGGTTAACGACTCGCCCCAATGGTTCAGCGCATTCGGTGAAGGGATCGCCACACTCGCCGCCGCCGGAGGACCATCGGGCATCCCGCAACGCAAACCGGAGGTCATGGCCGAGTGGACGAAGCAGATGGCGCAACTCGAGGAGAACTTTCGCAAGGTCGATGCGTTTCTCGTGGACGTCGCCAGCGGCAAGTTATCCGAGGAGGAGCAGCGGAAACGCGGGTTCGAGTTTTTCGGGATGGTGGGCCCCTGGTACACCGTCGGCTGGAAGATGGCCGTGGTCATCGAGCAGACGTACGGACGTGACGCGCTGATTCAGGCGTCGTGCAATCCGCGCGAAATGTTTCGGCTGTACAACCAGGCCGTTGCGCCGTGGGAGCAGAAAACGGGAGAGAAGTTGCCGAAGTGGTCCGTCCCACTTTGAGGTGGTACGCTCCGCCGCCGTCATGGGCCGCGGACGGCGAAAGGGATCATTGGAGCGCTGGGAGCTCGCCGCGAAGACCGAGCCGTACGCCGGTATCGCGAAATCGCGCGCGGCTTTCTTCGAGTCCGGCGAGCGAGAAGTCGAAGCGCTTTTCGCGGCGATCCGCAGGTTCCATCCATATCTCGAGATCCACGACGTGCTGGAGCTCGGCTGTGGGCCAGGCCGTCTCCTGCCGGCTTTCGCGCAGCGAGGCTTTCGCGTCACCGGCGTCGACCTTTCGCCGTCCATGCTGGAGCTCGCGCGCAAGAACGTTGAGGAGCCGCTCGAGCTCCTCGACGCGCGCACGTTTCAGCAGCAGCGCGATCGCACGTACGACATCATCAATATTTCACGCGTGCTCCAGCACATCCCGCCGGCTGAAGGCGTCGAACTGCTTGGCGATCTGACGCGGCGGCTCAACATGGGCGGCGTGCTCCATCTGAACGTTCCGTTTCGCAGCAGGCGCTCGCGCGCATCGCAGGCGCTGCTTTCCCTGCGCAGCGCGCTGCCACTCGCCAACCGCATCGTCAATCGCGTCAAGCGTCGCCCGCCGGATGCGCCTGTTTTCCCGCCGCAGGTCTATTCGCTCGACGAGGTTCTCGATCTTTTGCATCAAAGCGGCTGTGCACTCATCCGTGTCGATGTCGAAACCGAGAATGAGTTGACGACAGCTCATATCCTCGCGCGCAAGGGCCATCCGCCAACGAGCGAGCCGATCGTAGTCCCGGAGACCGTCGACACGCCGCTGAGCTCCCCCGAGCCATCGGATTATCTCGACCCGCGCACGTTGCTGGAGTCCCTTTCGATCGAAGAACTGAACGCGCGTGCCGAGGCGTATTTTGCGTCGACGTCGGATTGGAGCCAGCAACTGGCCAAGCCGTTCGGCAGCATCCCCGATTCCCCCGCCATGCTCACCAGCCTCGGCGTGCTGTTGCAGGGCGCGCAGCTCGTCCCCGGCATGACCGTGCTCGACTTCGGCGGCGGCACCGGCTGGCTCTCACGCTACCTCGTGCAACTCGGTTGCAACGTGATCCTCTGCGACGTCGCTCCCACCGCGCTGAAGATCGCACGCGAATTCATGGAAACGCATCCGCCGATCGGCCGGCACGTCGGCACCTTTCGCACGATCGTGTTCGATGGCCACGACATCCCACTCGCGAACGAAGAAGTGGATCGCATCGTCTGCTTCGATGCCTTCCATCACGTTCCGAACGCCGACGAAGTGCTGACGGAATTTGCGCGCGTGCTCAAGCCGGGAGGTCTCGCGGCGTTCTCCGAGCCCGGTCCGCATCATTCGCGATCGCCGCAATCCCAGTTCGAGATGCGCACGTACGCCGTGATCGAGGCCGATGTCGATGTACACGCGATCTGGAAGTCAGCGCGAGCGGCCGGCTTCACCGATCTTCGTCTTGCGGCATTCAACGGAACGCCCGCGTTCATGACGCTCGCGGATTTCGAAGAGCTGCTGGCGGGCGGCAAGGCGCTGCAGACGGCCGCGCTCGAGATGCGCAGCTTCACCGCGGACGTGCGCACGTTCACGCTGCGCAAACACGGCACGGAACGGCTGGACAGCCGCTCGATCTCGGGACTCTCCGCCACGCTGCGCGTCGAGTTGCTCGCACCACCGCGCGCCAACATCCCAACGCCGTTCACCGCATCGATCACGAACACGGGCAAGCAGGTCTGGCTCCCTTCGGCCGAAGAGGTCGGAGGAGTAGCGTTGGGCGCACATCTCCTTCAGGGAGGTACGGTCGTCGAATTCGAATTCCTGCCATGGGTGAAGCTCGGCGACGCCGGCGTTGCTCCGAATGAGACCATGACCGTCACCGGATTCGTACCCGCGCTCGCGGCTGGCGAATACGACATCGAGTTCGACTGCGTGGCCAGCAACATTACGTGGTTCTCGCAGGCCGGGTCAGCCGCGCAGCGCGTGCGCCTGGACGTGCGGTGATGACGGGAGGCTCCCGTCGTCACGGCGTATAGCGCCGCGTCGGCACGCCTTCGACCTTGCTGATGCTCAGCGACGCGAACGTGCGAATCAGCTTGCGACCTTCGGCATCGCCGCTCTCGTACGCGCGGCAGAGCATCGACGCCTTCGTCGGCGTCTCCGATGCGGAGATCGTGAAACCCTCGCCGTGCGGCTGGCGTGGATCGCGCGTTGCGGTCTTGGACCACGAGCCACCGCGCAGCTCATAGCGGATGAAGTCGTCGCCCTTGCCGGTCTGGAACGACTGCGCGGCGACGGCGGGGATGCCGTTGGCGTTCGCCTTCTGCTCGTCGAGTGCGCGTGCGACCGACGCGGCGACGATGTCGCGCAGGACATGCTCGTTATCGCTGTTCGGAGAGAGAAAGAGTCCCGTGTGATACAGCGGCTTCTCGAACTGCGAGCGCGCCGTCTTCTCCGTGCGTGTGCGTCGCACCTCGCACGGCGCCGAGAACTTCCGCGCCTCCCATTCGAACTTCAGTACCGAAATGCCGCCGATCGGCGGCAGCGGGTCCTGATGCGCGACGCGCGCGCCGGCCAGCGACACGTCGAGCACGAACACCACGACCTCGCCGACCGTGCCGCGGATGCGCTGCACGGGCGTAACGCGGCCATACTGGCGGCGCTCGTCGACCTCGGAGAAAGCATTGGACATGCTGATTCGGGAAACCCGCCCGCATTATACGGGTGGATGTGCGCATTGACGTTCACCTCGCCTCGCCGGACCGAGGAATGAATCGGTGCGCCACATGCTTAACCCGCGCGCATGCAGCAGTTTCGATACGACATCCGCAACGTTGCCATCATCGCCCACGTCGACCACGGCAAGACCACGCTCGTCGATGCGCTCCTCAAACAGTCGGGCGCCGTCCGCGCCAACCAGCAGATCGACGACCGGGTCATGGACTCGAACGATCTCGAGAAGGAACGCGGGATCACGATCCTGGCGAAGAACACCTCCATCCGCTATCTCGTCGACCAGCCCGACGCCCTCGGCCATCCCGTGCACCATGAGCCGACGCACACCGCCAGCGGGCATGATCTGCCCGCGGAGTTCATCCATCCGTCCGAGGTGAAGATCAACATCGTCGATACGCCGGGACACGCGGACTTCGGTGGTGAAGTCGAGCGCGTGCTCTCGATGGTGGAAGGAGTGATCCTCCTCGTCGACGCCGCGGAAGGACCGATGCCGCAGACGCGCTTCGTGCTGCGCAAAGCGCTCGCCCTCGGACTGCTGCCGATCGTCGTGATCAACAAGATCGATCGCAGCGATGCGCGCCCGACGGAAGTGGTCAACGAAGTCTTCGACCTGATGATCGAGCTCGGCGCGTCTGATGAGCAGATCGACTTCCCGATCCTCTACGCCATCGGCCGCAAAGGCATCGTGCGTCACGAGCTGACGGACACGACTGAAGATTGCCGTCCGTTGTTCGACGCAATCCTCAAGCGCATCCCGCCGCCGCCCGGCTATGCCGACGCGCCGCTGCAGCTCCTTGTCAGCGCGATCGATTACAACGAATACCTCGGCCGCACCGGCGTCGGCCGCGTGCAGCGCGGCAAGATTCGCCAGAACACCGACGTGATCCTGATCCTGCGCGACGGCACGCACAAGAAAGGCCGCGTCACCAAGTTGTGGGCGTTCGAAGGCCTGAAGCGTGCGGAAATCGAAGAAGCCTCGGCCGGCGAGATCGTAGCGGTGGCTGGTTTCGCCGACGTCGAGATCGGAGAGACTTTCACCGCAGCCGATGCGCCTGAGGCACTCGAGCCGATCGCGATCGACGAGCCGACCGTGTCGATGACGTGGATGGTCAACGACTCGCCGTTCGCGGGGACGGAAGGCAAATACGTCACCTCGCGCAACATCAAGGAACGGCTCGATCGCGAGCTGCGCAAAGACGTCGCGTTGCGCGTGCGCGAAACGGGTCAGGCTGACCGGTTCGAAGTGGCGGGACGCGGCGAGCTGCATCTCTCGATCCTTGCGGAGAACATGCGCCGCGAAGGCTACGAGTTCGCGCTGTCGCGGCCGCAGGTCATCCTCAAAAACATCAACGGCCAGACCATGGAGCCGTACGAAGCGCTCGTCGTCGACATCGAGGAAGGGCACACCGGCCCGATCATGGAGAAGCTGCAGCAGCGCCGCGGCGAGATGACGGACATGGTCAATCCCGGCACCGGCCGCGTGCGCATCGAGTTCAAGATCCCGACGCGCGGCCTGTTCGGCATCCGCACGGAGTTCCTCTCCGAGACGCGCGGTACGGGATTGCTGTACCACACGTTCCTCGAGTACGGCCCGTATCGCGGTGAGCTGGCCGGACGCAATCGAGGCGCGCTGATCGCGAAAGAAGCGGGCGACACTACCGCGTACGCGATCGAGCCGCTGCAGGAACGCTCCACGCTCTTCCTCGGTCCCGGCTCCAAGGTTTATGGCGGCCAGGTCGTCGGAGAAAACTCGCGCGACGTCGACATGGTCGTGCAGGTCTGCCGCGCGAAGCACCTCACGAACATGCGCGCGTCCGGCTCGGACATGGCGGTCAAGCTGACGCCGCCGCGCATCCTCACGCTCGAGCAGTGCCTGGAGTGGATCGAGGACGACGAGCTCGTGGAGGTGACGCCGGAGTCGATCCGCATCCGCAAGCAGTTGCTCGACCACTCGCAGAGGGACGTCGAGCGCAAGAAGGCGAAGAAGGCCGCGGCAGAAGGGTAAAACCTATGGAGTGCGGCAGCAAGCTGCGCTTTCAACACTGCCGCCGCAGCAAAGGTCATCGTCATCCGAGGTCGGACGGTCGAAGGAGAATCGATCGTTCTGAATCGCAAAGCTCGCCGGTGACGGCGGGCGGTGGCATGGGTTGACGCGCGATGAAGCCAGGTGACGCTTACGTCTCGAGCATTTCCTGCGCTTTCGCGAGCGAGCGTTCGGCGTGCACGACCGCTTGCGCGGTCTTCTTCGCTTCGCTCGAGGCCAGCCGCGCTGCTTCTTTGGCTTCGGCGTAGCGCGCCTCGATCTCCTGCTTCTGTTTTTCGACCGCCGCCACGCGCGCGTTCGCTTTCGTGAGCGACGACTCCGCGCGTTCCGCATCGCGATGCGCTTCGCGCAGTGCTTTTTCCGCCGTCTGCACGGCTTCCTGCAGGCGGGCGCGCGCCGCAGCCGGATCTTCGGTTGGTTTCGGAGTACGGAACAGGAGCACCTTCTCCGCCTGGAGTTTCTTGTCGCCCATCAGTACGGCAAGCGTGTCGAATCCGGGCGGTTCGACCTCGGTCGTGAGGCGGCCAGCTCGCGGGACGCCTTCCATGTCGCCCCACGCCGCCAGCGATTCCAGTGTCGTCGACACCCGACGCATCAAATCGAGCGATGCCGCGTGTCCTGCCTCCTCGAGAATGGCGGTAGCTTTCGTCAGCAGGGCCATCGTCATCTGCTTCTTCTCCTCGATGAGCGCGCGCAGATCGGCGTTTTTGAGTTGTCCGGTCTGTGCCTTGCGAACGCGCTCGCCGAGTGTGAGCAGCCGCTCGATCACCTTCGGATCCTGCCAGTAGAGCTGATTCACCGTCCACGCCGGCGCGGACGGTTTCGCGAGCGCTTTCACGCGCTCAGCGTCGAGCGTCCGCGCGTCGCTTTTCAACTGCTTCGCGAGTGCATTGCGAGCCCCGGTAAACTCGGCGATGGGAAGTTTGAAGAGGGCGTCGATCTCCGCCGCGATGTCCGACCCGCGTCTGGCCATTCTGTCGTCTCCTCCGCGAGGTTAGCAGCAGTGCGTTGGTCGACGGCGGTACGCGGCACCGGCAACCGAATCCGGTCGGAGGAGCGCGTCCCTCAATGGAATCGGCCAGTGCGCCATGCTCATCCCGAGACCCTCGGACGCGCAGTGCGCTTCAAGTGGCCGCCGATGGGACAGCCGCCCGATTCCCGCGATCCGGTGCTCAGCGCTTCCGATTACATCGTAACCGGTTGAGTTCGCCCTCGGAGGTCGCGTCCTGTTCCATCGTCACCGAGTCGGCTGTTACGGTCCAGATCTCGGTTCGACGGAGTCGATAGTAGCTATCCAGAACCCACGTTCGGCTTTGAGTACCGCATCGAAGTCGAAGAGGCGGGTCACCAGGTCCGATCATGTAGGCTTGATAGTTACGATCCCCGTGTGGTGGCAGTGGAGGAATGTTCCCGTTCGTGAGCACCAGGACTTCGGGCGTTGTTTTCCACTGGATGATGTCGCCTTTCTTCTCGCCCCACACACACTCATACGTGATCACACCCGCAAGCCCACAGGAGTCAGGCATGTTCTCCTGATGCAGAGCTTCTGGAGGTGACACGGGCCGAGGCGTCGGAGCAGACCGCGGAGCCATGCGAATGATGCTGGGAGGAGGCGGGAGAGAAGCGGTCATTTCTCCTCGGAATTTGAGCTTTTGCACTCTTGGGTTGCCAAGCTTCTCGAGCCGCGCAGCGAGCAGCATCGCCTCGCCTTTTTGTCCTTTGTCCCACAGCAGGTTGGCGAGCGAGGCCATCCCTGCGGGACTGCCCATATCGGAAGCGACGCGATACCATGCCTCGCTACTGGAGACATCGCCTTCACGCAACGAGTGCGTGCCGATGTCGGTAGCGGCGGAGGCGTTGCCGAGACCAACAGCCAAGGCATGCCATGCGAGCGGGTTTGACGCGTTTCGGCTGACTATGCCGCGATTGATGGCGTCGCCTATGAGGTCGGCGGAAATGCCGTCGCCCGACAACGCATACCGCTTTACAATCTCGACAATTTTCAAATCTTCCGCGGCAGCGGAGCCGCCTTGAGCCACAATCGCGCTCAGCCTCACCACTGGATGGCTGCTGGAGCGGTACAGATCGTCTCGCAGCGTTCGATCAGGCGCGCCGTCGAATCCATTTAGTGCGCGCAATGCTTCCTCTAGTTGCACAATCGTGTTGTCGCCGATCGTACCCATCCTCGTGATTTGCGATCGCGCCAGCTTGGCTGCTACGCCCGGTTTCATCAGCTCCGTTAGCTTGGCGGCGCCGCTTGCCAAATCGTGGAGCAAAGCGCGCATTTCGTCACTTTGAATCTCCTTCTCATCGGCAGCCGTGACCAGCTTTTGCATCTCTTTTGCTCGACGGACGTCTTCGCGGCACTCGCGGTCCGCTTCGTCTGTAGCGTTCGACACTCGGCACCAATCCAAGAGTGATCCAGCACAACCTCTGGTGGTGCCAACTTGTACGCCTGACACGGAGCAGATCGAATAGTTCGGATCCCAACGAGACATCTCTCGTTCTTCGCACGCTTTCACGCGATCGAACAGTTCCCGCCTTACCGCAGCATTGAACTCTTGCACTTGCCTGCACTGGACATATTCGGTCGGAGAAGAGGCGCGACGGATCGAGACTTGATCGGACTGCGCCCGACCTGCAAACGCGAACGCAAGCAAAATCATGATACGGAAGGCAGTAGCCATTGATTCTCTCCGGTTTGCTGTGTAAGGAAGGAGCGGTGCATCACACACTGGCCTTGGATAAGTAGGGACTTTACCACCCGGACAAGGCGCCGTCGGGAACGCCGCCGTCAAAGAGCTCAGGTGTACGTTCAACATCGCTTGGCGTGAGATCGATGAGGGCGACGGCGGAACGCCCTGCGCAGCTGCCGGGCGAAAAAAAGCCGAATTTTGCTTACCTAACCGCTGAAAGGTTCGGCATCGGTTACGGACTCGCCGGACACGAACTTCGTGAACGTATCGGCGCTCTCCCGCACCACCCAGCACGTGAGATCGGCGAGCAGGTTCACCTGCCTCGCCGTCAGCTCTGTCAAGCCCCAGACCGGGAGCAGGTTCTCGTCGATCGTTTTGTAGTTCGGAAAGTGCGGGAACATGCCGAGGTCGCCGAGGTCGAGCTCGGCGCGGACGGCGAGGTCGGCGAGCTGTTTCTTCCACTCTTCCACCGCGTCGAGATACACGTACAACACGTCGACCGTGCCGCCCGCAGGCACGCCCCAGAACGGATTCGCCTCAATGACGTGCGAGGTCTGGTAGACCATCGGCTTGCCTTGCCGCTTGAGATCCTGCAAGGCGCGAACGAGCGGTGCGTAATCGCTCTGCGGAAAGACGTGGTTGTAGTCAGGGGCAGGCGAGGAAAAAAGATCGTGGCTGTAGACGGTGACCCCGAAAAGCGGCGGCAGGTCGGACGAGAGATCGCTGTCGTACGTCTTACTCTCCGGATCGTACGTGAGGCTCAGCGGCTGCTCGGTGTTCATGAAGAGGATGATCTTCTTCACGCCGCGCATGATCAGCGGGATCAAGCCGTAGTTCTCGAGATTGCCTCCGTCGCCGAAGTCGAACATCTGCGCCGGTGTCTGCGGCGGAGTGGCCATCGGCGGCCAGTAGTTCTGCTCCGGCAGCAAGCCGTCGAGTTGTTTGATCTTCTCGAAGATCGCGGCGAACGCGGAGCTGCTTTGCCCGCTCGCGTGCGCGAGCGTGAATGGAGTGTTCGGCGGCGCGACCTGCACGGAACCTTCGACCGCGGGCGCGACCGGCGCGTCGCAACCCCACGCGAACGATTCGATGAAGCCACCGCCGACGACTGCAGTGATGCTCGCATGATCGGCTGCCCACGATTTTGCGATCGGATATTTCATCGTTTGCTGATACGGGATGCCGGAGTACAGCGGCGAGTACGTGCACATCAGCAGTTGATCCGGGTTGTACGGCGCGTGCGCGGTTGGTCCGTCGATGGTCGCGTTGATGAGCAGGTACGGCATTTTGTAATCGCGCGGCTGGCGCACGACGTTGAAGCGCGCGTGCTCGAGCTGCTTGTTCGCGCTGCGAATCTTCGCGACGGTGTCGTCGTCGAGCGAGAAGTAGCTCGGGTTCTTCGGGTCGTACAAGCCGTAACGCGCGAAGAAGATCTTGCCGATCGCAGCGGCCCACAGCAGATCGTTGGGCACGCCGGCGTTGTACGCCTCGTCGATCGCAGCGCCGAGGTCCTGCGTGGCGCCCCAGCCGAGGCAGGAGGGATCGAGCTTCTCGAGTCCGTCGAGCGTGATGTCTTTCGGATCGGTGATGACGCCGAGGAACTCCTCGTCGGAATTGGCGCCCTGCGAGTAATAGACGAACGCGGTCGAAGCCCACGACCCGCCGGAGATGCAGGAGATGTAATCGACGTGATCGAGGAGCTTCAGCGAGATGAGCGCGCGGAGCTGGCCCATGGCCGCGGACATCGCGCGCGTGCCTCCGCCCGAAAAGCCGATGCCGACGTTCGGCTTTACGCCCGCGAACTGCTCGGGCCACGGATAGGTCATGCCCTGCGAGTACCAGACTCGCGTGGTGAAGTCGTTCTCGGCCATGGCCCCTCCTACTCTCTGGTCTCCATCATCCACACGTCGGCCGACGTCTTCCGGTCAGAAAAGACCATCGTGCGGCCGTCGGCGGAAAGACTCATCGATGCGATCGGCAACGTGGTGATGACGTTGCGAATGGCGGAAGTGTCGACATTCACGATGCGCAGGCGGCCGCCATCGCTGTAGAGGATCTCGCGGCCGCCGGGCAGCCATACGGGATGTGCGCCGCTCGGCGTGAGGCGGCGGTACTGGCGCTTGGTGAATGAGTAGACCGCAATGCCGGGCGCGTTGCGCAGTTCACCCGCGAGCATGCTGTCGTCGGGGGACCACGCGGTCATGGCGGGATGCAAACCTTCCGGCGCGGGAGGCAGCGGCTCGATCCTGCCGTCAGTCTGCACGTAAGTGTTCTCGTCGTTGTAAAACGAGACGCGCTTTCCGTCGTGCGACGCGGCGGGATACCAGACGCTGCGGCCCTTGGTCGTCGTCACACGCGAGAGATTGCTGCCGTCGGCGTGAATGCTCCAGATCTCGTAGCGATCCGTGTCACGTTGCGAATAGAAATAGATCTTCGTTCCGTCCGGCGACCAGGTGACGCCGCGATCGCGCGCCACATCATTGGTGAGCTGGCGAATCTCGCCCGTTGCGAGCTCGGCGACGAACAGATCTTCCTGCCCGGTGCGATTGGTGACGGCCACGAAGCGCCCATCCGGCGAAACCTGCGAACTGAAGACCAGGAACGAGCCGGCGACGATCGGCCGCGTCTCCCCCACCGTCGCACCCGCGGCAGGATCGAACGCGACCGAGCGCATCGCTTCCGACTGATCGATCGACGCGAAGAGCAGGCGCTTGCCGTCGCGCGCGATCGAATAGTGGCCGCTGAAATGCGCCGGTGCCGTGACCGGCTCCGGCTCGCCGCGCGTCTTGCCGCTCTTTTCATCGATGCGCACGCGCCACAGGTTCATCGCGCCACTGCGATCGCTGCCAAAGTAAAGATATTGACCATCCGGCGACCACACCGGATTCCAGTCCACCGCGGCGTCGCTCGTCACGCGCACGATCGTCTTCTTCGGATCATCTGCGCTCGGATCGATGGTCCAGAGATCGCGCTGCGCCGATTCGCCGACGATGCCCCAGTACGCGATGCGATGTCCGTTCGGCGACCAGTTCGGCTGGACGCCGTCGCGGTCGAGCAGCACCCGCCGCTGTCCGTTCTGCGCGTCGACCACCCAGAGGCTGCTCATCGTGCCGCGCGAGGTGGGGGTGAAGCTGACGCTTTCGGTGCCGCACACGATGCGTCTCGCATCCGGCGACCACGACGGATTGAAGCAGGCATCGGTCAAGCGCCGCACCGATTCGCCGGTCGCACCCATCACGAAGATGCCGCCGCCATCGCATTCGGAGCGATACGCGATGAGCGTTCCATCCGGCGAGAACGCGGCGTGGCCGTCGGTCGACGCGCAACGCTTCGTGAGATTGATCGCGTTGCGCCCCTGCACACGCTGCAGGTAGATGTCGAGGCCGGATGCGCTCGATCCGGTGAAGACGAAGGTCTCGCCATCCGGCGCGATCGACGGGTTGATCTCCAGCGCCTCGTCGTATGTCAGTTGCAGATACGCAGGCAGCGCCTTCCGCGCCTCGTCGATGCGGCCGCGCAAGGACCAGCCTGCCAGTCCGCCGAGGAGCACCGCACCGATCGCGGCAGCGATGGCCAACGCCCGCGAGCGCGAGAGAATCGGCATCTCTACCGTCGGGATGGTCCCGGATACGCTGGACAGACTCTCGAGCTGGAACGCGAGATCGCGCGCGGACTGAAATCGCTGCGCCGGATTCTTCTCCAGGCAATGGCGGATCACGCGCTCGAGCCCGGGCGTCACGTTGGGATTGAGCGTGCCCGGATCGGGCGGGTCCTCGCGCAGGATCGACGACATCGTGTCGGCCGGCGAATCGCTGCGGAAGGGATGCTCCGCGGCCACCATCTCGTACATGAGTGTGCCGAGGGAGAAGAGATCGCTGCGGTGATCGACGGGTTGGCCGCGCACTTGTTCCGGCGACATGTATCCGACGGTGCCGATGACGGTGCCGGGCGAGGTGTCCTGCTCCATCGTGTCGTCATCGGAGAGCGCGAAGTCATCGGCACTGCGCAGCTTCGCGACGCCGAAGTCGAGAATCTTCACGCGGCCGTCTCTGGTGACGAAGATGTTCTCGGGTTTCAGGTCGCGATGCACGATGCCGCGCTCATGCGCCGCCGCGAGACCGTTCGCAATCTGGATGGAGTAGTCGATGGCTTTGCGAATCGGCAGCTTCACCGGCACGCCCGCCTCGCGCAGATCGCTGCGCAAGGTGTGGCCTTCGAGGAGCTCGGTGACCATGTACGGGCGGCCGTTGGACGTGCCGGCGTCGAAGATCGTGAGGAGGTTGGGATGATTGAGTGCGCCGACCGCGCGCGCCTCCTGCTCGAAGCGATGCTGGCGGTCCGCGAACTTCGCAAAGGTCGGCGGCAAGACCTTGATGGCGACGTCGCGGCGGATGCGCGAGTCGTGCGCGCGATAGACCTCGCTCATCCCGCCCGCACCGATGCGCGCGATGATCTCGTACGGTCCGAGCTTCGTGCCGGGGTCGAGCGACATTGGACGGGTGCATTATGCCGTTGCCCCATGCCGGCGTCACGAATCCGCAAACGCGTGAGCCTGCTCACGCAACTTCTCGCGGCGCGAACCGAATATGCACAACGTCATGAGCTACACGGACTGGCTGCGCCGGCAGACGTCGAGACTGGAAGCGGAGATCGCATCGCACTCCGTCTTCGACAGCGACACGCCCGCGACCCCTACGCAACTGAGCGAGCTTCGCAAGAAGGTCGTGATCCACACGTATCTGAAGCAGCAGCTCCTGCGCCGCGAGACGCTCGCCGTCGCGGCCGTCGAGTACGACACGCAGGAGTTCGTGCTGGTGCGCAAGGCGTAAGCGACCGGGGCGCCTCCGGCGGCCGGGGCCGGAGGCCCCCGGTCGTTTCCGTCACGATCACGGCGCAAAGCTTGCGAATCCTCTGCTCGCCCTGTCAGACTGTCGGGAACGTATGGGTAGAAAGTGACGGATTGATGCCTTCGAAAGTATTTGTAGGGAACCTCGATTTCAACACGACGCGCAATGAAGTCCAGGACCTGTTCGCGCAGGTCGGCGAGATCCGCGACGTGTTCCTGCCGATGGACCGCGAGAGCGGCCGTCCGCGCGGCTTCGCGTTCGTCGAGTATGCGAATGACGCTGACGCGGCGGCAGCCATCGAGCGCTTCAACGGCTACCAGCTCGGCGGCCGCGCTCTGCGCGTCAACGCCGCGGAGGACCGTCCGCGCACTGGTGGCGGCGGCGGTGGCGGCCGCGGCGGGTATGGCGGCGGTGGTGGCGGCTACGCTGGTGGTGGCGGCGG
>DASPNA010000005.1:0-43456 GCA_035626775.1 Thermoanaerobaculia bacterium | reverse complement strand
ACACCCGTTCCCATTCCGAACACGGCAGTTAAGCTCTGCATCGCCGATGATACTGCGCGGGTGACTGCGTGGGAAAGTAGGACGCCGCCGGGAGTATTTTGATTGGCCCTCAGAGACATCCTCTGAGGGCCTTTCGCTTTTTGGGGGATTCGCGTCCGGACCATGCGCGCTTTGTGGCATCATCGAATGACGCACGCATGACGACGAATGCCTGGCAGAAAATCTGGAACGGTCGATCCGCCCCGGATGGCCCTCTCGACCTCGCTGCTCTGATCCGATTGGACGGCTTCGACAGCGGCGTGGGCCGGATCGAGGCGGACGACTGGCGGATTTTCAGCGCGGCGCTCGGCCGAAAGCTGGGGCTGGCCGACGGTGCCAGCGTCTATGAGGTCGGTTGTGGTGCGGGCGCGTTTCTGTACGCCTTGAGAGAATGTCACTCGCTTCGCGTCGGAGGCCTCGACTATGCGCAGACTCTCATCGAGACTGCGCGGCGGATGATGCCAGACGGGGACTTCGTGCTGGCGGAAGCGGCTGCACTCCCGGTCGCGCCGGCGTATGACCACGTCATCGCGCACGGCGTGTTCCACTACTTCAACCTGGATCACGCGGAGCGCGTGCTGGACAGGATGCTCGCCAAAGCGCGGCTGACCGTGGCCGTGCTGGAGGTCCCTGACGCGCGGACGATGCAGGAATCGGAGGCCACTCGCGCGGCCGGGTTGACGCAAGAGGAGTACGACAAAAAGTACTCCGGACTCGCGCACACTCATTACGAGCGGAGCTGGTTCGAGCAGCAGGCGGCTGCACGCGGACTGACGGTCGAGATCTTCGACGGCTTTATGCCGAATCACGTCCTGAACGCCTTTCGGTTCGGCGCCATCATCCGAAAAGAGGCATGACAGGAGCAGGGACGAACGTGGCTGACCACATGAAGACGACGCTGCCGTTGCGCGCGCGCATCGCCCGTCTCATCGGCATCGGGATCCTCGCGGGCGCGACGCTGACCGTCGTGACCGCCGATCTGTATGGCAATGGCGCGATCACCGGCGGCACGGCGAGCTGGCTCCTTCTCTTGACGTCGTCGATCGCCATTCTAGCGGCCGCGATCCGCGCCGGCCGTGCCGCGCTCTCACAACCGTTATCGCTGCTCCTCGGTCTCTATTGCGCGGTGTGCGTCATCCTCGCCGTGGTGTGTCAATCGCCCCTTTTCGAGTGGGGCGACGTCGAGTTCGTGCTCGCTGCACCGGGCGACTCTGCGAGGACGTTCCTCGAGATGGGCGGTCCGGCAGCCCTGGCCGCGGCGATCGCCGTGGCGCTGCTGGCGGGATTGGCCTTCGGTGCGCCGCTCGCGACGATCAGCCGTGAATTCGCACGCGTCGGACCGTCCTGGCGTCTCCTGCTGATCGCAGTGGTGTCGGCTGCGTCTCTCGCGTTTGTCGGGACGCCGCATTCGCGACTGTCGACCTATCCGAAAGAACTTCTCGGGACAGGCGACGTCCTTCCGGCCGTTGACCCGACTCCGCATTACGCGTTTACCAGCGGCGAGAACGTATTCATCGTGCAGATGGAGTCGCTCAATGGCCTGGTATTGAATGGGGACTATGTCATCGACGGCAAGCCGGTGACCGGCGACTTTCTGCCGGGGATGCGCCGCCTCGCTGCGAAGGGAATCTCGATTCCGTACTTCTGGAGCCACGACGTGTTTACGCATCGCGCGCAACAGTCGATTCTCTGCGGCGCCGTGCGGAATCTCAATCCCATGTACTTCGACACCGTCGTCCCGCGCACGACCGCGTGTCTGCCCGAGCTCTTTCAAAAAGGCGGCTATAAGACCGTATTTCTTTCGAATTACTGGGACGGCGATTTTTCCAAGACCAATCACTTCATGAGACGCATCGGGTTTCGCGACCTGCATTTCGCGGATTTCATGAAACCGAACGACCCGGCATCTGTCTGGGGGTTCGATGAGAAGACGTTTTTTACGCGCGCTTTCGATTACCTCGAGTCACAGTACCGTGGCGACGAGAAGCTGTTCGTCTATCTGGCCATCTCGACCCATCACGCATTTTTCACGCGCGAACGCCTGAGCGATCTGCAATGGTTTCAAGCGGATCGCGCCACGCAGATTCGCCGGTACCTGGAATCGGCGCGCATTCAGGACGAGTCATTGCTGACGTTTTACAGCCGCCTTCAGCAATTCACGGGAGGAAACGCGCACGCGTTCTTCGTGACGGATCACGGCTTTCCTCTCGGACTCTACGGCGGGTCGCTGCCCAGTCATGGCGCGACGATCGATAACTACCTGACGCCTTTTCTCTATCTTCCTCCCGCGCGCCGGGCAGAAGAATTCGCGCTCGGCCGGCGAATCGGCGACGTCAGCTACGCACAAAGCGACCTCCTTCCGACCATCGCGGAGTTGCTCAGCGGGAAGCCCCATCGCAATTCGTTCGTCCCGTTCATGAAACGTGAAACAGCGAAGCGCGCCGACTATGAGCGGTGCCACGTCATGGTGCAGCCGCTGGTCGGCAGAATGATCGTCGTGGCCCGCGAGCAGAACCTCTACGAGTATTCGGCGGTCGCGAAAAGGCTGCGCGAATATCGCCTCACTTCCCACCCGATGCGCCAGGTGCTCGTGTCGCAACGTGAGAATGTTTCGTGGGCGGAGTTCGATCGGCTGTACGGCTGCGATCGCTATCGGCCGGTGCCCTACACGACCGCGCGTGTCCGTTCGCAGCTCTGAAAAAGAAAACCCGCTTCCCTGGCCAGGGGAAGCGGGGCATCGCGCACGAGCGCGGCGGCTGGGTCGCTGGCTGTTTCTCATGATCAGCGACGTTCACAACCTACGTCGCGATCGGCGTCAGGTCTCTAGGTTTTTGGAAAGCTCAGCGGACTCGCGTTCCCGCGGGCACTCCCGCATCGACGCTGAGGAGGCTGGGCTCGCCATCGATCGATGCCGCGAGCACCATGCCGTTCGACTCGATGCCCATCAGCTTCGCCGGCTGCAGGTTCGCGACGATCACGATCCTGCGGCCGACGAGCTCTTCCGGCGTGTACTTCGTGCCGATGCCCGCAACGATCGTCCGCTCGTCTTCGCCGGTGAAGACCGATAGTTGAATCAGCTTCTTCGACTTCGGCACGCGTTCCGCGCTTCGCACTTCCGCGACGCGCAGGTCGACCTCCATGAACTGGTCGATCGAGATCTTCGCGATTCCCGGCGGCGCAGCCTGGGTCGTCTCGACCGGCGGAGCGGCAGCCGGCTCAGCCGCGGCTGGTTTGGTCTCTTCCATGGTCTTCTTCTCTCCGATGTATTGAGCGACGTCGATGCGCGGAAAGATCGGATCCGCGACGATCACCTTCGCGCGCGCAGCGAGGCCGCCCCAGTTCAGATCTCCGATGCCGATTCGCTTTGGATCCGCGCCGAGGCGCGTGAGCGCGATCGTCGCAGACGCCGGCATGAACGGCGCCATCATCACCCACACGATGCGCAGCGCCTCGAGCGTGTCCCAGATGATGCGCGACAGCGCGCTGTCCGCGCCCGATTCCTTGAAGCGCTTCCACGGCTCGCGCGTCACGATGTAGCTGTTGATCTCGGTGAGCAGCTCCCACGCGCTTTCGATTGCGCGCTGGAACGCCAGGTCGTCCATGTGCCGCAGGTATTGCGGTACGACCTCCTCCGCTTTGTCGCGGAGGTCGTTGACCATGCACCGTTCCGGGGGGGTCTTGCCGCCGAAGTAGGTGTCGGACATCTTGATCGCACGCGATAACGTGTTGCCGAGGTCGTTGGCGAGGTCGGCGTTGTAACGCGTGACGAGCGACTGGTCCGAATAGTCCTGGTCCTGGCCGAAGACCATCTCGCGCGTCAGGTAATAGCGCAACGCATCCGCGCCGAAGTCTTCGATGATGTTGTACGGGCGCACGACGTTCCCGAGCGACTTCGAGATCTTGACCTGGTCGCGCAGCCAGAAGCCGTGTCCGACGACCCGTTTCGGTAATTCGATGCCGGCCGCCATGAGGAACGCGGGCCAGTAGACGGCGTGGAAGCGAATGATGTCCTTGCCGATCAGGTGAATGTCGGCGGGCCAGTAGCGGTCGACGTTCGCGCTGTCCGCGCTGCCGAAGCCGAGGGACGAGATGTAGTTCGTCAGCGCATCCATCCACACGTAGATGACGTGATCCGGATTGCCGGGAAACGGGATGCCCCATTTCACAGTGCTGCGCGAGATCGAGAGGTCCTTCAGTCCCTGCGCGACGAACGATTTCACTTCATTGAGTCGCGTGTGCGGCCAGACGAACTCGGGATGCTGTTCGTAGTGGGCGAGCAGGCGATTCGCGTACCGCGACAGCGCGAAGAAGTAGTTGCTCTCCGTCGTCCACTCGACGTTGTGGCCTTCCTGATCGACGGCGGTTGCGCCTTTACCGGGCGGCCCGCCCTTGACCTGGTTTTCCGGGATGAACGTCTCTTCGCTCTGGCAGTACCAGCCGGAATGTTCGCCGAGATAGATGTCCTCTGGCGAACGCTCCTGGATGCGCCGGATGAGCTCGAGCACGCCAATGCGGTGCCGCGCCTCGGTCGTGCGGATGAAGTCGTCGTGGCTGATGTTCAGCTTCTTCCACAACTCGTGATGCGTGTTCACGACGCGGTCAGCCAGCTCGATCGGCGGGATCCCTTCGCGAGCCGCCGCCCGCTCGATCTTCTGCCCGTGTTCGTCGGCGCCGGTGAGGAACCGCACTTCGTCGCCCATCCGCCGCCGGTGACGCGCGATGACGTCCGCGACGATGTTCTCGTACATGTGCCCGATGTGGGGATCGTCGTTGACGTAGTGGATGGCCGTGGTGAGGTAGAGCTTGGGCATGCGCGGGCGCGGATTGTAGCGCAGCGACTCCTGCACGCCGGGCGTTGAAGGCGCACCAGTCATTGCAGCCAGCGGACTCGGCGTTTATCATACGAGGTCTGATTTCCGGAATCGTCCGGCTACCAGAAAACTTGATGCTTTTTCCTGAACGTCGCGTTTCTGCGGCCCTCGTTGTAGGACATCCCGGACACGAGCTGCGGTTGTTCCACTGGCTCGAAACTACGCGACCGCTCGTTTTCGTGCTCACGGATGGTTCCGGTTCCGGCCGATCGCGCATCGCGGCGACCACGCGCATTCTCTCGGCTACTGCTTCGACGGCCAGCTCGTTGATGGGCGTTTTCACCGACCAGGAAATCTATCGCGCGATGCTGCACTGCGACGTCACTCGAATCGCGGAGGTGACGCTCCAGATCGCGCGAGAGCTCGCCGAGCACGGCGTGACGCTCGTCGTGGCCGACAAGTTCGAGTTCTATAACCCGACGCACGATCTCTGCGCCGTCATCGCCAACATCGCCACCGCGCACGCCTCCGATCTCATCGGCCGGCCGATCGCCCGCTATGATTACGCTGTGATCGACGCGCCACCTGCGGACGGTCACGTGCTGGAGCTCGACGATGCCGCGGCCGAACGGAAGCTCGCCGCCGCGTACGCGATCGAGGAGCTCAAGCCTGAAGTCGACGAGCTCCTCGCGAACATCGGCATCGCCGGGATTCGGCGCGAGGTGCTGCGGCCGCTCGCCAATGGCATCGATGTGCCGCGGCCGGCGACGAAGGCTTTGTACGAGACGTATGGCGAGCAACGCGTCGCGTCCGGACGTTACGAGACCGTCCTCCGCTACGAGGAACACTTCCTGCCGTTCGCGCAGAAGTTGATCGCCGAGGTCGGAGTCGTAACCCAATCCTCGGCGCTACACGTGTGGAGCTCATGACGCCTCCGGAACCGCGGCGCGTTCTGATCGCCGTTGGCAGCGACCTGTTCATGCGGGATCTCGCGCTAGCGTTGCTTCGCCGCGGATGGTTGCCAATCATCTATGCGCCGCAGCTCATCGGGGCGGCTGAGCAGCTTCGCCGCGCGACGATTCCCGTCGTCAGCGATATCAATGCGATCGGCGTGCGGCCCGATGTGATTCACGGTCATCACGTCCTCGAGACTCTTGCCGCGCTGGCGAAGTTTCCCGATGTTCCGGCGCTGTTCGTCTGCCATGACTCTCTCACGTGGCACTCGATCCCGCCGCGCTCGCGCAGGATCCGGACGTGGGTTGCGGTCGACCGCAACTGCCGCGACCGCATGATGATCGAGCATGGCATCCCGGAAGATGCGATCCACGTGTTAACCAACGCGATCGACCTGGAGCGCTTCGCACGCCGCGGCCCACTGCCTCAGAAACCGCGTCGCGCGCTCGTGTTCAGCAACGCGGCATCCGAGGCGGGATTTGCGGCGCCGATCCGCACGGCGTGCGAGCGTCGCGGCATTACGCTCGATCTGGCAGGCGAGTCGAGTGGGCGACCGACGAATGCTCCCGAAACCATTCTTCCGCAGTACGACCTCGTTTTCGCAAAGGCGCGTTGCGCGCTCGAAGCAGCCGCGGTTGGTGCGGCCGTCGTCGTGTGTGACGCGGCGGGCCTCGCAGGCATGGTCACGACGGAGTCCTTCGACGCGATGCGTCAGCTCAACTTCGGCGCACGACTGCTGCGGCGGGACATCACCACCGAGACGATCGGCGAGGCGATCGATCGATACGACGCGGCCGACGCCACGGCTGTCTCCGATCGCGTTCGAGCGTTGGCCGGGGTCGATCTCCTGGCCGAGCAGTACATCGCGTTGTCCGAAGAGCTGTGCGCCGTGCGCGACGTCGTTCCACCAGCCGAACAATTGGAGGACGTCGCGCGAACGCTCGCATCCGTTGCGCCTCGCATTTACCAGCAATTGGGCACACCGCGGACAGTGATGCGGCTGCGCCGCGCGATCGTCAACTCCCGCATTCTCGCCGGACCGCTGAAGATCGTGTACCGGCTCAGGAAGCGGCTTCGGTCCTGATGCGACTGCCGCTTCATCATGTGCGCCGCCGCGACGCAATCTTCCTCTGTTCTTTCGCGATGCCCACCTTCTCCATGACCGATGCGACATAGGCACGGGCCTGGCCGCGCGTCTTGAGGGCTTCCTGAAAACGCGCGTTGATGGCGGCGATCTCCGGCGGCGTTCCGGCAGACATCTCGAGCTCGGTCTTTTTCAGAATCGCCAGCGCACCAGCGAGGTTGCCGCTTTGCGGGACCGGCTGCATGTCGATCTCGGCACGTTCCGTTGTGCTCATGCGCGGTCTGGCCGCCATGATCAGGGGAGACGGGCTCGCGAGTGACGTCGGGCAATCGGTTCGCGGCGTCGCGAGCGAAAGCAGATCGACGAGACTGTTCGCGTTCGCATCGCGTTGTGTCAGCGCGTTCAGACCGAAGAGTTGCTCCAGCGTCGCCAGCACGGAAGTGTGATCGTAGAGCGTATGGTCCACCGTCCCGGCCGGAATCAGCGGGGAGATGATGACGGCCGGAGTGCGCACGCCGTACTGATCGAACGTGAAGCCATAAGTGTTGTAGCCATAATCAGGATTGTCGCCGGGCTCCGTAGCGGTACCGGGCGCAACGGAGTCGTAGAAGCCGCCGTGCTCGTCATAGCAGACGACCAGCAGGCTGGTGTTCCAGTAAGGTGAATTTCGGATCGCTGCATAGACGCTGGCGAGGAGATTCTGGCCGCCATAGACGTCGTCCATCGGATGCTGCGATGAGCCTCCAGCGTAAGTGCCGCTCGTGACGTCGCCGTAATGCGGCTCGATGAAGGTATAGGGATAGGGATACGGACCCTGCAGATCGGACGCGAAGTGCTGCAGGGACCAGATGTCGAGCAGTGTGACTCCTTGTAGGGAGGAAACCTGCGGGACCGCGCCGACCGGCGAGCCATTTTGCGGATCGTCGCTATACAGACTCAGCTCTGTCGGGAAACCGGTGGAGTCATTGTAGAGGCGATAGGGGATCCCGGCATTGGACAATGCCTGGAAGATCGAGCCGTTCGGATACTGGAAGCCTTCGCCGGGAGTCTCCCAGATACCCATCTGGGTAGTGGACGGGCTGGTGTCGAGTCCCGACGACGACGCGCCGTGCAGGAAGAAGCGATTGGGCCACGTCGGCCCCGGCAATGAAGAAAACCATTGATCGCAGATCGCGAATTCAGTGGCCGCCTGCATGATCGTCGGCAATTGCGAAGGCGTGGCGAAGCACGCCATGATGTCGCCGATGTCCTCCGCCGGCGGCGCCGGCCCCTCGGTCGTCGACGTCGCGTAATTGGCCGCGAATCCTGAGTTGTTGATGGCCGGATACGGCCCGCCGGACGGATAGCTCGCGCCCTCGCCGGCGAGTTGCTCGACGACGTCGGGGAACTCGTGGCCCGGATCGGTGGGCATGCTGAGCGGTGCGCCGGAGGAAACGTTGTACGGCGTGCCGTTGTACGAATTGGAGTCGCTGGTCGTGGCCGCGGTGATGCCTTGGATTCCCGACATCGCGAAGATGTTGTCGAACGAATGGTTCTCCAGCATCACGACGAACACGTTCGTGATCGGCGACGCCGGGGCGAGTTTGGTCATGCCGCCCGGGCATCCGCCCGAATCGAGCGCCACGTCGAACGTCGTCGTGCTGACCGACAAGGTGATGGTCTGGTCCGCATCCTCGTGCTGGAGTTGGCACTCCTTCCAGTAAGGATCGAGATCCGTGCCGCTGCTCACATAGAAGCCGGGTGTCGATCCATCCTGAACGTGCATCAGCACAGACCAGTAATCCTGAATCGTCTCGGACCCGATGCCGGTCTCGAAATAGACCGTCATCGACCCGACCGTCTGCCCCGGCGACGCATTCCAGCTGCCGCTCTGCGTCCCGTTACTGGAGTTGTTGTGGAAAAGAAGGATCCAGGCATTGCCATCGGTGTTGTTGGTGATATTGATCGTCGCCGACCGTTGAGTCGCCATCGCAGTCCCCTCTCGTCGTTTCCGGACTCGGGTTAGTTAACGACAGGTGGGGGGTCGAGTGACGTCCTGTTGGGGACAAAAGGAAGCGCACGGGCGAGCTGTCGGCGCGATAAACACGCTGCTTACGCGACTATCGCCGCACGGACGCGTTCTGCCATGCTGCCCTCGTGCTTTGTCTCAGGATCTTGCCGTCGAAGGTGAACCAGGTAGTGCCACCGCTGCTTTCCACCGCGAGGTCGCGGCGGGAGTCGTGGTCGCCGTCGAGGATGCGGAGCTCGCGAATTGTTTCGCCGCCAGAGCGAAAACGTTTCTGCCAATATGGCTTGAGCTTCTTCGCATGGAACATGAGCACTCTATTGTCGGAAGCCACCGCGATTCGCGGCGCGTGCATGTTCGTGGGCCGGCCGATGGCAACGTGTCGAAAGATGCTCGCGTAGTCGACATGGGCACGTTCGTGACCTTCGCTGGCGAGGATGGTCAGGCGCGAGGTCGAGGTACCGGTGTCGTTCCAGAGTGCGACGATCTGGTTCGTGTGCTTTTCGTAGAGATCGCCGGTGGTGAATGTCGCGAGCGTCATCGGTTCACCGCTCCTGCGCCAGAGCTCCTGTCCATCGCGGTCGAGAGCGATGACGTGCGACCGCACGCCGATGAGAACTTCGAAAAACGCGTCCGCGTCGAGGTCGGCCGTTTCGGCATGGACGATCGGCTCGCCGAAGTCTTTCCGCCACAACGGGCGGGTGTCCTCGCCGTAAGCGGTGACGGTGGAGCGATCCACGGAGACCCGCAAACGCGGCCCAGGCGCGCGCCAGCATTCGGAGAGCGGCATGTTCCGCGTCTGGCCTTCCATGCTCACCTGCGTTGCGGGATTGACGGACCGCTTCTTGTTGTCACGGATCCAGTGCCGCACCTCGCGATCGACGAAGTTGTGCAGCGTCTCTACCAGGACTGTGCCGCGCGGCGCCGATGCCTCGCAATTCAATCCGTCGAGCACGGCCTTGGTGAAGACGCCGTTCTGGTGCACGTCATCGTCGAACGCGTACTGTCCCGGCGCGGCAGCGTAGAAGATCACTTGCCCTCGTACGCCACGCATGCGGCGGATGTGCGGCGCGGCCGTGTCGGCGCCGCCCATGCTGCCCCGGGAGTCCTGGCCCATGCGATCCCGGCATGCGTCGATGAAAATCACCGATCGAGGAGCCTGCGCCGCGATGTCGACGATCGTCGCCGCGCGCAGCGACGTCTCGGCCGAGCCGAGAGCGGATGTCGAGCCGAGGATGTAGGTGTCACCGTTGTGCTGAAAGCCGTGCGAGGCGATGGACAAAACCAGGAGACCCTCGTCGCCGGCGCTCGCGGCCTGGTCCTTCAGCAGATGAAGGATGTCGCCACTCGTGGCATCTTTCACGATCCGAGCGCCGGCTTCTTTCAACTGGGTCAACCGCTGCTTCGACGCGTCTTTCTGTGGCGTGCCGGAGAGCACGAGCACCACGTTTCGCGGCGGAATTAGGCCGACACGCTGATCGAGCGCGAAGCGATGCGCGAGATCGACCGCGTCGTCGACCGCGTACGGAACAGTCAGCCGTTCATCGTGGGGAAAGTCCCGTACGCCTACGAACAAGCCTCTCGATGCCTCTCGCGAGAACTTCGGCGGCGCGAGCGTTCCCGCGAGCTGGACCGGAGTCACGGACCGAGCCGGCGGCTGGTTCGGCCAGCACATTCCGGCCGTGGCGGAAAGAACCAGCAGGCCTGCCGCAGCGAGCGCTTTCGAGGTGTTCACGATGAAGGGAAACCCGGTTCAGTGAAAAGAGTGGCGTATTTCGCCACAAAACGCCACCCGCGACACCGATCGGGGTCTCTCCTCCATTGAGCCCCAAGGAGACCCGATGAGACCACCTACATTCGCGGCGGTTTTGCTCGTCCTCACCGGTGCCGTGCATGCGCAGACGCGCGGGCCGGTCGACTGGATTTTTCTCGTCGACACCTCGAAGTCGATGCGCGGCATCGGCGGCACGAAGGACATCTGGACGGACGTGAAGGTGAGCCTCGACTCGTTCGTACGCGAAGCGGGCGAGGGCGATACGGTAACGATGTACGCATTCGATCGCGATGTACGCGAGATCGACGCCGCCTCGCGCAGCGATTTGTACCGCGCCATTCTCACGCTCCCCGCCGAAGGGAAGCGCACGCACCTCGGCGCGGCGATCGCGCAAGGTCTCCTGCGCGCCGAGTCCCTGCGACGCGGAAACAGCGACGCGGTACGCCGCCAGGTCGTAGTCCTCTTCACCGACGGCAAGGAAGATGTCCAAGACATCGAAAACCCGGTGCAGATCGGGGCAAACATCGATCGTGTCGGCAAGACCTTCGTTTTCTTCGTCTCGATGGGTGAGCATGAACGGCAGCTCGACGACTTTGCCGCGACGACGGAACAGGCCACGGTCCTCAAGGCGCCGACACCGGAGGCGATCCGCAACATCGCGCGCGAAATCCGCGCAAAGCTCCCGACGCCTCCACCGCCACCACCACCACGACCTGCCATGCAACCGCAGCCGACGCAAGTTCCCGAGCCGCCGCCGTCTTCAGCGTGGTTCAAGGTGGCGATGACGTTCGCTCTTCTCGTCGTGGTCGCATTCATCGTCGTTCAGCAGAACCGCAAGAAGAATCGCCTCGAGGGTGAGTTGGAGATCCTCCGGCCCGACGCAGCGTTCGTCGGCCTGCCGAGCCTTCGGGCGAACGAAATCGCGCTCAGCTCCATCCTGCCGGCCGGCGCGCTGGCCGGGAGCGATGCCCGCCTCTTCGTCCGTCGCCGGGAAGGCCGCAAACGAGTCTGGATCGCCGCACGAAGCGGATCGCTGCGCATCAACGACGTCGAGACGCCGATGAGCGAGCTGTATGACGCCGACACCATCGAGATCGGCGACGCGCGACTCCGCTTCAACCGCGTCGGCGACGAACGTCCATTGGAATCGACCCGGGAGGCTGACCTGTGAAGAACAACGTCGTGTTTCGTCCCACCGTAGTCCTCGGGCTCGGCGGCACCGGCTACAACACGCTGCTCAAACTGAAGAAACGCTTCATCGATGCATACGGCTCCGTCCCGCCGATCATCCGTTTCCTCTCGATCGACACGACCGAGAACGCGGAAGGCGGCGAAAGGACCGCGCCCGGCGAACGGCTCGATCACAACGAGACTTACGTCCTGCAGGTCGGCAATCCGGCGAACCTCGTCAATGGCACCAACCCTCACATCGACGAATGGTGGCCGCCGGAGATTCCGACGCAGGCCATCATCGCCGGAGCCGGACAGGTGCGCGCGCGTGGACGGCTGGCGTTGTTTGCGAAAGCGGCGGAGGTTTACGGACGGATCCGGCGCGCCGTCGACGACGTTCGAAACATCCGCAACCAGAAGCAGATGTACGCGGATGAGTTTCAGGTCTCCGAGCGCTCCGGCGTCGAGGTTCAGATCGTCGGCAGCCTGGCCGGCGGCACCGGCAGCGGGACGTTCCTGGATGTCGCCTTCATGGCCCGCGACGTCATCGGCGGCGACGAGCAGTCGAACTTCACCGCCGTGTTGCTGCTCCCGGGGATCTTCACGCGCATGAATGGCGTGGCACTGGTGAAGTCGAACGGATACGGCGCGCTCAAGGAGATCGAGCATCTTTCGACGTCGCGAGCCACGTTCACCATCGACTATGGTTTCCGTCGGGTCGAAGTGACCAGGCCGCCGTTCGACGTGGTCTATCTCATCGACAGCGTCAACGAGCAGGGGCGCGTGGTCACCGAGCAGAGCGATCTGCACACGCTGATCGCCGACGGCATGTATGTGCAGATCGGGTCGCAGCTCGGCACCGACGCGGCGAACGCGGTGGACAACATCAAGACGCAGATCGCCACCCATCCGCGTGTGAAAGGCCGTTCACCTCAATACTGCAGCTTCGGCGTGGCGTCGCTGAGCATGCCCAGCTTCGACGCGCTGCTGTGCGAGGACGCCAGGCGCCTGGTCAACGACGACCTGCTGAACGGCGCGGTCGCCGACTCCGAGATCGAAGACGATGTCCACCGTTTCATCGACGCGAACCGTCTTCGTGAGGACGAGGCGGATCAGGTCGTCGAGTTCCTGAGCCAGCGCGAAGGCGGCGGACAACTGCGCATCGCCATGCCGCTCACGCAACTCGTGATCGACGCGAAGGTGCTCGCGTCGATCAGGAGCTTGCATACGGCTCATCGCTCGAAAGCGGAACGGCAGATCGCGCAGGTCGTCGGCGTCAACTTCGACACGCTGCGCGATCAGGTTGTGGCGGCGATCAACACGGTGTGGGAGTCGATGGTCAACCGCAGCAACGGCTTCACCCGCGCCGAGCGGTTCTTTGAGAAGCTGCAAGCGAAGCTGGAGTGGTATCGCAACATGATGGACGGTGAGGCGAAGGACGAGCGCACGCGTCTCAAGGCCATCAGCTTCAAGCCCGCCGAAGACCAGATCGGGGAAGCGGCCGGCGCGTTTCTGCGCCGCGAGGCGCGCCTCAAGACCGCCTGCGAGGTGTACGGCGGTCTCGTCGATCGCGAGACCGAGCTGACCATTCGCGCGGCGCGGCTGGAAAAGGCGGCCGAGCTCTACTCGGTACTGCATGCGCACACGCAGGCGATCCTCGATAGCTGCTATCGGATCCGCGAGAACCTCAATGCCGCGCGAAAGCACTTCGAGCAGCAGTATCTCGACGCCATCAATCCGCGCGGCGCGTCACGTCTGTTCGAGCAGACCGTCGGCTTCGATCCCGGAGCGCATCGCCCGCGCGTCACCGGCGACGATTTCGTGAAGTGGTATGCCGATCACCATCGCGCGTCGCTCTCGCAATGGGCCGGGCTGCGCGCCGCGGAGGTTCACGCCGACATCCAGCAGTTCGTGGAGAGATGTTACGAGCCGCTGACGTCTCTGACCATGGACGACATCCTGCGCCGCTCGTCGCCCGATGTGGTGTCGCAACAGCTCAAGCGTCTCGACAATCTCGCCGTCCCACTCTGGCGGTACGACCTCGGCCGCATCCCTGTCGTCAATCAGACGCTCGTCAACGAGTTCTATCACTACGGAGTGGCCGATGCCGACACAACGGTGTTGAAGGAGTCGCGCTACGAGACCGGGTTGCCCAAGGGAATGGCCAAGCCGTCCATGGTCTCGACGCGCGACGCGAAGCGCATCCTTTTGTTCAAGGTCAAAACGGGACTCCCGCTCTTCGCTTTGGCGGAGATGGAAGACATGGAGCGCTCCTACACCGATCCGAACAAGATGATCTCGAACCACGTCGACCGGCGCTGGCAGGATCTCCCGAACCTCATTCCGCGCAGCGGCGACGGGGAGGCGCTGCGCTGGTTCGCGCTGGCTCAGGCGCCTGAGCCGTTCGCGATCATCCGCCGCGAGGGCGCGTGGTACTCGATCAAATCGAAAAATGGCCGGCGAGTGGACAACAACATGGTGCGCCTGGCACAGGGACGCGTGCCCGCGTACGCCGCATTCGAGAAGAATCGGCAGCTCGTGCAGGAGGTGGAAGAGGCGATCGACGCGATTGTGACGCGTGAAGGTGCGGTGCGCGCCGCGCAGATTCTCCGCGACTACACCGAATTGCTGTCCAAGCAGATGGCCAATGCCGTCGAGCCTCAGGTCAAGGACCAGGTGGAGAACGAGATCGTTGCCATCGAGGACTACGTGCGGCGGATGGAGACGCTCTCCTGAGCGGGACGAAGGATCCATGCTCAAGCCGGTCAGCATCCTCGCTCTCGACGACTGCGTGGCGCCGCTCGCGCATGCCGTGCAGCAGCGTGTCACCACGCATCACGGCGTCGGCGATCTCGTGCAGACGCGCGTCGTGGCCGGCCCCGATCCGGAACCGGACATTCAGTCGATGCACGCGCAGCGGCAGCGTCCCGACACGCCATTGCGTCTGCGCGACGACGTCAGCACGCGCGAGGTCGTGCTGGTGATGCTGGCCGCGGCAGGCCCAGCGCGGCAGTCGCTTCTGCAGGTCGCCCGGCGCATCCGCACGATCTACGAGACACGCCGTTTCGCGTCGTTCGTATCGCTCGAGATTCTCTGCCTGCTGCCGGAGGCGGCCGGAGCAGCGGCGCCGGAAGACTATGCCGCCACATACGCGCTGCTCAAGGCGCTCAGCGCGGAAGACCAGAAGCCGTTCAACGAGGTGTGGCTGCTCGATGCCACCAACGGAAAGCGGGTGCGGTTCGGAGCGGTTGACGCGGCAAGCGACACCCTCGACGTGTACGCGGATGCGGTCGCGGGCGTGCTGATGTATGAGCCGGAGATGAGCGGCGCACTGCCGGGCATTCATCCGCGCGGCATGCATCCGACCTTCAGCTCCTTCGGTTACGCATCGCTGGTGTTTCCGCGCGAGGTGGCGTTGCAACGCGTCGAGACCCGCTTCGCCGCGGAGCTGATGCAGGAGAAGCTCCTGGGCGGCGGCCCGGCGCTGCATGCGCAACTCGCAGCCAGGCAGTTCGTCGCTGCCGAGGAGTTCGCGCTGCCGCTGTCGCGCATCGGTGTCGACGGCGGGCAATCGCTGTTCCGCCGCTTCCAGCCGAAGACGCGCGTGAATGAACGGACGCGCAGCGCGGAGGAGGTCATCGCCGCGGTCCGCAGTGAGCTGCAGGCGTTCCGCGACTCGACGCATCTCAGGAATCTCGAAACTCTCGCGAAACAGGGAGAACAGACCGCACGCGATCACGCGGCGCAGCTGATCCATGCGATCGACGAGACGCTCGACCGCACGAGCTATGACGCGGCGATCGCGCTGCTCGAGGCTTTGCTCGACCCGCTGCCGGAGCTGCGTCCCGACGCGGAGCTCGCCCCGCGCAACCTTGTGACCGAGATCCGCGCTGCCACCGCGGCGCTCGATACACGGTTGCGCTTCACTGCGAATACAGCTTCGAGCGAAGCCGCGCGATCGCGCGTGCGCGAGCTGAAAGCGTTGATCGAGGACCAGCAGCTCGTTGCCGAGACGCACGGGCCCGCCGATGCCGCGAAACAACTGGAATCGCTCGAGCGCGAGAAAACTTCGCTGCTGCAACAGGTGCCGGAGCTGATCTTCGCGGAGGAGCGTGACAACAGCGCGGCGCGCACGGCGGCGCGGGAAGCGGAATCGGAGCGCCTCGCTGCCGAGACCGAAGCACGCGAGCAGCAGTTGCGCGAGTTGTTCGTCCAGCTTCCGCGGGCGGAGCAGATGTTGCGCGAGGCGCTGGAGGCGAGGCGGAGTTGGCTCTGGCAACAGTTGTTCATCGCCATCGCCGGCGTGGCCGCGATTTACGCGATCGGATTCGTATCTTCCGCGCAACTGACGTGGGTGATCCCGCCCGCGCTGGCGCTGTTCGCGATCGTCACGGGGATTCGATACATCACGCGCATCGTGCCACTGGTGCGTGCCGCGCGTGAACGACTGACGCGGCTGCGATCGCAGATCGAGACCGCGGACGAAGCGAAGAACGTCGCGCACAACGACGAGCTGCAGTTCGAATACGACCTGACGCATCGGCGCACGGCGCTCCGTGTGTTGCGCGGGACGCACGATGCGGTGAAGGAAATGCGGGATGCGTTGCGCGCGCAGCGCGAAATGCTCGGTGCGCTCGCGGCGTCATTCACTCCGCCATCGATCTCCAGCGCACGTCTGTCGCTGAGCGTAGTGGACGACGAGGAGATCGATGCCTGGTACGCGCGCACGATCGATGATCGCAGGCCATTCGCGCGAGAGTTTCCAATCCGCCGCTCCGAGTCGCGCCGTCTAACGATCGAAGAAATACGGCAACGGGTCGCGTCGTACGCCTCGACGGCATTCGTCGCTTTCCGCAAGCTCACGCTGGCCACCGCGGCTTCTGCGCTCTCGGACGAGGCGAAGCTCGCGCAGCGGCTCAAGCGGGTCGCGGACGTCAGCGCGCCGCTGATCGAGTTGCGGGACGATGATCTGCAGGCGCAGCGCTCGACACAGCGCGATTGCACGTTGTGGCTGGAGACGACTGATGCGAGGTGGACCGGGCAGTTGCAGCAGCGGTTTCCGGAAGCGCACGTGAAGCCGGCGCCCGACGCGCTATCCGTGCACGTCGTCACGCGCGTTCTGCACTATCCGGGTTACATCCTCGGCCAGATCGATTACTACCGGGCGCAATACGAGGCGGCAGCGCATCCCGAACACGCGCAGGTTGCCGATCTGCTACCGGCCGAACTGGTGGTTGGGGCTGCGGTGCGCTCCGCGTACGAGCAACTCCTCCTCGCGCGCGCACTCGGCGTCGTGGTGAGCGATGTCCTCCTCGGCGACTCCTACCTGGCGGCCGCGCAGTTGCTCGCCGCGCCGGAGAGTGCGGCGCACCGCGAACGGCTCGACGCGGCGCTCGTTCCGCGGTTGGCGACCGGAGGCGACGTGACGAGCGAGTTGCGGTCGCTGCGAACGTCCGCATCGCTCACGCCGCTCGACCTCAACGTGCTCGACGGCCTCTTGAAAAAATACGCAACGCTGGTCTGAGGAAAAGCCATGGGCTTCTATCTGCGTAAGAGCGTTTCAGTCGGACCGTTCCGCTTCAATCTCTCGGGATCGGGTGTGGGCGTGTCGGCCGGCGTTCGTGGATTCCGTGTTGGCTCGGGACCGCGCGGCAACTACGTGCACCTCGGGCGCGGCGGCGTCTACTATCGCCACACCTTTCGCTCGGAGGTGCCTCCGCACGCGGCACCGCAGGAGATCGATTCCGTCGATGCTGCTGCGATTGTCGACTCGTCATCCGAGGCGTTGCTCGACGAGATTCGGGGCAAGCGTCGCAAGCTCACCTTGAGGCCACTTGCGGTCACCTGCACGATCGTGTTGCTCATCGTGACGCTGCTTTCCGGATCGGGATGGACGATCGTGTTCGCCGCCATTGCCGGTCCGCTGTTGGTTCTCGCCGCCGGCCGTCGCGACCGCATCGCGAAAACGGTGGTCATCCACTACGACTTCGAGCCGCAGGTGGAGCAGGCGTTCCGCCGCTTCACCGAATGGGCTCAGGCGTTTGCCGGTGCCGGCCGGACGTGGCACATCGCGGCATCCGGATGGGTGCACGACCGCAGGTATCACGCGGGCGCAAGCAGCCTGGTGCAGCGCAACGTGACGACGGTGCGCGCGGTCGAACTGCCATTCGTCGAGACGAACGTTCCGGTGTTGAGCATCGGCGCGGGACGGCAAACGCTTTACTTCCTGCCCGATCGCTTGCTGGTCTACGACGCAGCCGGGATTGGCGCGATCTCGTATCGCACACTCGAGATCTCCGCGACCAGACGGCGTTTCATCGAAGAGGGCGGCGTGCCGGCCGATGCGACCGTGGTCGATCACACGTGGCGATATGTGAACAAGAGTGGCGGTCCGGACCGCCGTTTCCGTGACAACCGGCAAGTGCCGATCTGCCTGTACGACGAGCTCACGTTTCGCACGCCGAACGGACTGCACGAAGTTTTTCAGGTTTCGCGTTCCGGCGTGGGTGAAGGATTTGTAGCCGCCGTCCGTTACCTCGGAAGCGTCACGTCGTGAGCGCTACGCTTTTCCAGATGCGCACACCGCGGCTCGCCGCCGCTCTTCGAAGAGGTCCATTGTTGCAGCCCATTACGAGCTTGCGGCGTTCTGCAAGGTCGAGGTACGCCGCGTCATGAACGGACAGATGATGCGCCGTGGCGAGCTCGGACAATCGCGAAAAGGCCAGGGAAGACATCTCATGGTCGATGCGCAGCGGGAGTACCCGCAGCCATCCGAGCGCGGTTTGGCGCTCATTCTCGGTCAGCTTGCGCCGGCGAACGAGCACCGTGAGAGCGTTGGCCACCTCCAATGGCCACAACGCAGGCACTTCGAGGATGGCCCCTGCGGCGACGGCATCCAGCATGGCGGCGGTCTCGGGCGTCGCCTGCGCGGGACGCACCCAGCCAACGGCGACCGAGGCATCGGCGACAAAAGCCTGGATCACAGCCTGCCCTCGTCGATGGCGGACCGGATCTCCCGGCTCGAGAGCTTCGCTTTCGATCTCCGACGGATCTGTTGCTGCAGTTCACGAAGTCCTGCCACGGCGCGGCGAACATCGTCCGCTCGTTGAGCCCCCTCGGGCACCAGTCGCGCCACGGGCTTGTCATGACGGGTGATGACGACCTCCTCGCCTTCGGCCACGCGGGCCAGTAACTCTCCAAACCGTGTTTTTGCCTCGAACGCACTCACTTTGGCCATTGCGTCTCCGATCAAATCAACCAGTCATTGACCAGTTTAGTATGAGCAGTTCGCTCATGCGCTTCTCGACCCGATCACCGCGGGAAAGAGGCCACGCCTCCCATGACGCCGAATCGGGTCTTTGTCTTCATGAACACACTGGTTCTCGTCGCCGTGGCGGCAACGATCTCCACGCTTGCTGTCTTGTTGTGGATTTCTCTTCGCCGGCTCGACGTGGACGTGGCACGAGGGCGCCAGGAAACACATTCGGCCGCGGCCACCCTGCGCCAGGAAGTTTCCGCCGCGGTCGCCGCACATGGAACGACGCAGCGGCAGGATCTCGCGGCCATCCGCGCGCAGGTAGAGAAACTGACCGAGTCGAACGAAGGACGCATCGACTCGGTGCGCCGCACCGTCGACGAGCGCCTGCGCGAGATTCAGGCGACGAACGCGCGCGAGCTGCAGGAGATGCGCGTCACGGTTGACGAAAAGCTTCAGGGCACGCTGACGCAACGCCTCGGCGAGTCGTTCCCGCTGGTCACGGAGCGGCTCGAGCAGGTGCACAAAGGGCTGGGCGAAATGCAGGCGCTCGCCAACGGCGTCGGCGATCTCAAGAAAGTCCTCTCCAACGTCAAAGCGCGCGGTGGTTGGGGCGAGGTGCAACTCGAGACGCTGCTCGAACAGATGCTCTCGCCCGAACAGTTCGAGCGCAACGTCGCCACCAAAGAGATGAGCCGCGAATCGGTCGAGTTCGCGGTGAAGTTTCCCGGGAAAGGTGACGTTCCGCTGCTCCTGCCACTCGATGCGAAGTTTCCTGTCGAGGACTACCAGCACTTGCTCGACGCACATGACCGCGGCGACGCCGAAGCAGTGGAGGCCGCCGGCCGCCGGCTCGACAGCGCCGTGCGAACTGCCGCGAAGACCATTCGCGAGAAATACATCAACCCGCCGGTGACGACCGACTTCGCAATCATGTTTCTACCGACGGAGGGGTTGTATGCGGAGGTATTGCGGCGCCCGGGATTGGCGGAGCAGATCCAGCGCGAATGCGGCGTCCTCATCGCGGGCCCGACGACGCTCACCGCGATCCTCAGCAGCCTGCAAATGGGATTCCGCACGCTCGCCATCGAGAAGCGCTCGAGCGAGGTGTGGCGTCTGCTCGAAGCGGTGAAGACCGAGTTCACGAAGTTCGGCGGCGTGATCGAGAAGGTCAATCGCAATCTCGAGACCGCGCGCAATCAGATGGACGCGCTGGCCACGCGCACGCGGGTCGTGAGCCGGAAATTGCGCGACGTCGGCGAGCTGCCGGAAGCCGACGCGAAGCTGCTGCTCAGTTTGGCACCACCCAGTGCTGCGGCGGACGAGGAGGACGACGGCTGGGTCGAGGCGCGGCCATGACGGCGATCGCGCGCGAGCTCGAAAGTGCGCGACAGCGCTTGCTCGACCTCACTCTCCGCAATCGCCTGCTCAACTACCGTCCCAGTGCGCTGCGCAGTATCCGCGTCACCAGCGAATTGCCGGCGGAAATTTACGACGCCCTGGTATTGCGCGAGAAGGCCATGGAGTTTCGCGCGGCCAGGAATCTCTCCGCAGCGCACGATGACACGTGGGACGCACAGACCGCGCTCCAGTCGCATCACACCGACCGTTTTCTGCAGACGCCCTACGACCACGACTCGCTCTCGAAGAAGCTCTTTCGGGTCTTTCATGAGGGCCGCAGCGCGGTGGAAGAGCAGGGTTACACCGTTGCGCATCTCGCCATCGGCTTTCTGGAGTGGTTCGAGAGCGACGGGAGCGATCAGCCGCGGCGCGCGCCGCTGATCCTCGTGCCGGCAGAGCTCGAGCGCGTCGGCGCGGGCGACTTTTCGAAAGTGCGGTGGACCGGCGAGGATGTGTTCGCCAACATCTCGCTCGCGGCGAAGCTCGTCGAGCACGGCGTGGCGATGCCGCCGTTCGAGCCGCCCGAGGAGAAAAGCGGCATCGACGCGTGGCTGCAGCGCGTCGTCCAGACCATCGTCCGCAAGCCGCGCTGGCGCGTACTGTCGGATCTCGTCCTCGATTTCTTCAGCTTCACGAAGTTCGTCATGTTCAAGGATCTCGATCCGGCGACGTGGCCGGATGAGCGGAAGCCGCATGATCATCCGCTGCTGCAGACTCTCTTCCTCCCAGAGGGCGAGCCGGATGACAGTGGCTTCGACGCGAATGAGATCGACACGACGCTGCACGCACGCGATCTGTGGCATGTCATGGATGCCGATCCGTCTCAGATCGCCGTCATCGAGGACGCGAAGGCCGGCCGCAATCTGGTGGTACAGGGCCCGCCCGGAACAGGGAAGTCGCAGACCATCACGAATCTGATCGCCGAAACGCTGGCCGCGGGACGCACGGTGCTGTTCGTGAGCGAGAAGATGGCCGCACTCGAGGTCGTGAAGTCGCGTCTCGATGCCGCCGGCCTCGGTCCGTTCTGTCTGGAGCTGCACAGTCGCAAGTCGAACAAGAAGGCAGTGCTCGCGGAGCTGGAGCGGTCGCTCGGATCGAAGCCACTGATCGCATTGCCGGAGCCCGACGAGCACGAACTGCTCAGGGACGATCTGAATCGATGTGCGCGCGAGTTCGCCACGCCGGTCGGTGCGTGGGGCCGGACGCCGTTCCAGCTTCTCGGAATCCGAGAGGCCACGCTGGGAGCCACACCTCCATCGATCGCGGATGTCGCGGCACTCAGAGATACCGACGTCGCCGCGGCGGAGAATGCATTGCGCGAGCTGGCGTACATCCTCCCGTCGGTGCATCCGGTGGCGGCGCATCCGTGGCGGGCAAGCACGCGTCCCGCGATGGTTCCCGGCGACGATCAGGAAATCCGGAGGTGTCTCGCACGCGCATCGGAGACGACGCGTACGCTGATCGAGGAGGCCGCCGCACTCGCCCGCGAAAGCGGCGTGCAGGAACCATCGAGCCTCGCTGATGTTGCGCGCGCGGCGCGTGCTGCTGAAGTGGTCGCGGAGGGCGGGATGCCGACCGAGGCGGTACTGCTGCTCAGCAATGCATGGAACGCCGCCAATCCCGCCGCGGAGGAATTGATTGCGCGCGCCGAGACGGTGCAGCGCGAGCGAGCTGCGCTGGCGCGAACGTTTCGCGAAGAGGCCCTCGAACCTAGCATCGGCGCCGAGCTCGACGAATTCGGTCTTCTCGCCACCCGCTTCTTCCGCATCTTCAACGGCCGCTATCGCACGTTGCGGCGGCAGCTCGCGTCGCTTTACGCGAGCGAAGTACCGAAGCCGCAGCAAATGATTGCGGACCTCAGCCGGCTCTCCGAGCATCAGAGCGAGCGCGGCGCGCTTCGCGGCGATCCACGGGGCCGTACATTCTTCGGCGCGCGATGGCTTGCCGATCGAAGTGACTGCGCCGCGTTGCGACGCTTCGCGGAATGGATCGTCGTTTTTCGCCGCGAGTTGCTGGCGAGTGCGCTCACGCGGAGAGCCGTGGAGATTGCGTCCGCGGGCATCGATGCGAATGCGATTCGTGCGCGCATCGAGGCATTGGAGGCCGCATCCCTCAATTGCCGCGAGGCGCTCCGCACACTCGCGGCAGAGCTGTGTGTGGAGGAGCTACCCGAGATGGCGCCGTTCACGGCGGTGGCCGTGCAGGTCGAGCAGTGGCAGCAGCAAATGCCGTCGCTGTTCCGCTGGACGCAGTTCAACGCGGCTCGGGCAACGCTGCGCGGCACCGCTGCTGCGGCGCTCGAGCCATACGTCATCGACGACTCGATCGACGCGAACCATCTCGTCGGGTTCTTCCGTCTCGCGCTCGCCGAGTCGCTGCTGCGCGTCGCCTTCGCGGAGCGGCCGTCTCTCGGCCACTTCCTCGGCGAGCTGCATGAGAAGAAGATCGGCCGGTTTCGCGAGCTCGATGGCGCCCTCGCGGCCATTCAGCGCGCGCGTCTCTCGCGGCGGCTCCATGCCGCGCGTCCGCAGCTCAGCGGCGGTGCGTCGCCGAATTCCGAGGCGGGCATTCTCCTCGGCGAGATCCACCGCAAGCGCGGCCACATGCCGATCCGCAAGCTGGTGGCGAAAGCCGGCTCGCTCATTCAACGGATCAAACCGTGCTTCCTGATGAGCCCTTTGTCGATCGCCCAGTTTCTCGATCCGCGCACGGCGCGCTTCGATCTGATCGTGTTCGATGAGGCCAGCCAGGTGCGGCCGGAGGATGCGCTCGGTGCGTTGCTGCGCGGATCGCAGCTCGTGGTCATGGGTGATACGAAACAACTTCCGCCGACGAGCTTCTTCGATCATCTTTCCGCCGGCGATGAAGCGCAGGAGGAAGACGACGCCGCCGCGATGACCGACGTCGAGAGCATCCTCCATCAGTGCGCCCGGAGCTTTCCGAGCAAGACACTGCAATGGCATTACCGCAGCCGCCACGAGTCGCTGATCGCCATCTCGAATCTCCACTTCTACGAGAACAAGCTGCGCATCTATCCATCGCCGATCGATCGATCCGACGACATCGGCCTGCACTTCGTGCATGTTCCTCGCTCTTCGTACGACATCGGCAAGACACGGACGAACCGGGTGGAGGCACAGCTCGTCGCTGCCGCTGCGCTCGAACATTTCCGCCGCTGGCCCGGCAAGACCCTCGGCATCGGCACGTTCAACCTCCCGCAGCAACAAGCCATCCGGGAAGAGCTCGAACTGCACTTGCGCGCGCATCCCGAAATGGAGGCGGTCATCGCGCGCTCGCGCGAGCCGCTGTTCGTCAAGAACCTGGAAACGATCCAGGGTGACGAGCGCGACACGATCCTGATCTCGCTCGGCTACGGCCGCGACTCGAGCGGCAAGCTCTCGCTGAACTTCGGGCCGATCAACAAAGAGGGCGGCGAGCGGCGGCTCAACGTGCTGATCTCGCGCGCCCGCGAGAAATGCGTCGTCTTCGCGAACTTCACCGCGCAGGACCTCGTCCTGGATGGGACGAACGCGCGGGGCGTGTTTGCGCTGAAGGCATTCCTCGAGTTTGCGGAGACGCGTCGCCTGACGATCGAGCACGCGATCGATGACGAAGAAACGTCGGCATTCGAAGATGCCGTTGCGCGCGTGCTGGAGCAGCGAGGTTACGTCGTGCGGCGGCGCGTCGGCTGTGCGGGCTTCCGTCTGGATCTCGCGGTCGTCGATCCGGAAGAGCCGGGCCGCTACGTCATCGGCATCGAATGCGATGGGCCGAAGTATTACGGCGCACGCGTCGCGCGGGATCGCGACCGGCTGCGGCAGCAGATGCTCGAGCAACTCGGGTGGTCGATTCACCGTGTTTGGTCGATCGACTGGTATCGCGACCGCGACGAGACCATCGCGCGGTTGCTGCAGGCCATTGAAGCGGCTCTGGAGCGGCGGGCTCTCAGTCCGTCGAGTGCTGGGCGGGATGAGACCCCGTCTCTCCAGTTTGAAACCGAGATCGTGCTGGGCACCGAGCCGGTTGCCGGGTACGAGATTTGTCGCGAACTGCGCATTCCGACGCACGAGGAGCTCCATCTCGTCGCGCCGGAGCTCCTCGCTGTGGCAGTCGAAGACGTCGTGCGCGTCGAAGGGCCGGTGCACGTCGATGAAGTGGTCCGCCGCATCCGCACGATCTGGGGGCTGCAGCGCGCGGGCAATCGCATCCGCGAGGCAATCGACCGCGGCGTGCAGATGGCGGTGCGGCAGCAGGTCATTGCGCGCGAAGGCGAGTTTCTCCGCATACCGAATGCGCCGGTGATCGTACGGCGGCGCAATGGCGATCCACCGGGCCGCGTCGAGCTGATCTCGGATGCCGAGCTCGCCGAGGCGTTGCAACTCGTGCTGCGCAGCGAGTTTTCGACGCCGCGCGCGGAACTGATCGACGCCGCCGCACGGCGGGTCGGTATCCAGGCAACGACGAGCGGCGTCGCGTCGCGGTTGAGCATCGTCATCGACGCCGAGGCGCGCTGCGGGCGGCTGGCACTCGACGGCGTGCTGGTGCGATCGACTCGAGTGTGATTCGCTCGATCGACCAGCGTGTGTCGGTGAGCGCGCGCCGCGCGCGCACGCCGTCCCATTCGAGGATCGACGGGTTCGGCAGCGGCTCCTCGGTCGAGAGAAGAAAGTACGTGTCGATGCCGTAAGGGCGCGTGATGCGAAACGCGCTCGGTGCGCCGAGTGCGATTTCGGCGGGAGCTGAAGCTCCGATCGGAAAGCGATTTTCGATGGAGCCGGTCCGCGGAAAGACGAGACGGCTGTTGCCGTGGCTGTCGACGACGAAGACGTAATAGTGGCGGCGCATGAGCTCCGCGCCCGGTGGCTCGGAAGCGCGAAGCACGATGCTGTAAATGCGATCGCCGATGATCTCGGTGTCGCGCACGAGTTGGTGTGTCTTCTCGTCGCGAACGGCGAGGTGATACGGCGCGGCCATGGCAGCTGGCGAGGCGAGGGATAGCCAACTGTGGATGCGCCGCAGTGTCACGAGGTCGCGGCGGAGTTGCATCGGATCATCCGTCCAGGCCGTTCGCCGAGGGAGACCGCGCGGTTCGCTGCCGGCGCGCACCCATGAATACTCGCCGCTGTTGCGCTCCAGACGGTAATCGGCGTCTCGTGGATCGCCGACGAAGGTGATTCCATCAACGCCCGCGACGGGCGCGTCGCGCCCTAGCCAGACGCGAAGCGGTCGTCCCTGTGGAGTGGTGCCACTGACGACTTCGAGCAATGTCCCGGAACGGATGTTCGTGGAGAAAGGAGCGCTCATGCGCGCGACGCCGCGGCCGAGGCCGAGGAGTCGTGTGATGCGCAAGCGGGATCGACGATTTCCGACTGGACTCAACTCACTGCCGACTGCGAGACCATGCGCCCACCCGCCCTGGAGGATCACATCGCCGTTCGGCTCGACTCTTTCGACGGCAACGACCATGCGCTCATCGCGAGAACGCGGGCGCAAGCCGAGAAACGGCCGCAGTCGAGCGTCGGAGCGGCCGAGCATCGCTGGTGATTGATACGGTGTCTCGCCGCGCAGCCGCGCCTGCGCGCGGAGGAACGTCTCCTGCGCGGGCTCGCCGGCTACTGCATCGCGCATGGCCTGAATCCACGCCCACGTGAACGCACCGTGCATCCTCCCATCATCGCCGCGCGTTTCCCATGCCGAGTCGAGGTCCTGTGTCGAGACGAGAATCAACGCGCCACGTTCGTCGGGGCGCTGCCCGTAGTCTCTCCGATCGTCAATCGGCGGCGCGTGCGCGATGCCGCGCGGACGTGTGCCGTTCGGCAGACCGCGGAATGCGCCGCCGCTATGGCAGTGATCGAGAAGAAGCGTCAGGTGCGCGCCGCGATCGAGCACTTGGTTGAAGAACGGCCGCAATTCCTTGTCGCGGATATCGGCGGCCCCGCGGCGCGAATCGGCGGGAACGATCGATTCGTCGAGCAGGTCGGGCTCATCGGATGCGGTGTTCGGCACCTGCGCGCCGTGTCCGGCAAAGTAATAGAAGACGACGTCGCCTTTCTGCGCAGGGCGAACGAGATGCTGCTCGATCGAGTGAAGGATCGCCGCGCGTGTGGCCTGTTGATTCGTGAGCGTGACGATGTCTTTCCGATCGAAGCCGTACCGCAGCACGAGCATCTCGCTGAGGATGCGGACATCGTTTGCCGCGCCCTGAAGATCAGGCCAGCCGCGGTGTTGCTGAGGACCTGCGATAGGCAGCGTCGAAGCGGTGTAATCGTCGATGCCGATCAGCAGCGCGCGCCGGGCCGGCTGCGCGGTTGCGGAGCAGGCGATCAACGCGATGAATGCGAGTGTCGCGAATCGCATAGGCATCCTCAGCGGCAGCGCGGCAGCGACCGTGCTTCGTCACGCGTGGTCGCGCCGTACGTCCAGAGTCCTCCGCTCGGATCGCGATAGACCACGGCGCGGAATCCGCGATTGCGTGCGAACTCCTCCACGCCGCCGAGCGCCCCATAATCGCCGGTGCCGTAATGAATCGATTCGACGAGGTCATCGTCGAATTGCGTTTCGATCGCGATCAGAAGGACGCCGCAGTCTCTTCCGGCGGCGGTCGCCTGAAGCTTGTGCTCGCGGTGCGCTTGCGTGAGCGCGGCCGCAGCGGTTTCCTCTCGACTCACCGGCTGCGCATCGCAGGCGATGAGCGCCAGCACGAGGGCCGATGTCATGAACAGATGCATGGGGATCTCCTCTCGAAGAAGACGGTTCGCCATCGTGTGATGGCGAACCGTCGAAGCGGGGGAGTGTCAGGGCACGGGGTCGGGCTTGACCGGCGGGCAGAGAACGCGGTCGTACAACGAGCGGCCGGGTTCCATCCTCAACCGGCTGAGCAGCTCCGAGCTGACGGCGCTGGAGGGATGGATGGAAGACCAGGTGACCTGTGGCACGGTCGTGCCGCTCGGCGCGCCGGCGCGCGGTACGAGACGGGTCTCGCGCGCGGGCGGTGTTTCGAGCAGATCGTAATAGATCTCGAAGTGCTTGCCGACCTGCGGCGCCTCGTTGTTCGACGAGGCGGGAGGAACGAACGGCGGCAGGTTCAGCACCGCGACTTCGACGTTGCCGCTCGCATCGGGCGACAGCGTCATGGCGCGGCCGGTGCTGCCGTCGTGCTTCGTCTCCACGAAGTCGATGCTGGTGCCTGTTACTTCGATGTCGAGGCCGATCCAGCTCGTGATCGCCTGGACGTACGAAGACGTGTTGCCGGTGCCGTCGAGCCGCTTGAACTGCACCGGCGTGACGTCGCTGCCGAGCCGGGCGATGCTGTAGGTATAGAGATCGCCGCTGTCGATCTTGAAGCGCGCCGCCACAATGCCCGGCGGAACGGTGTCGAAAAGATCGGAGTCGAACGTGCAGCCGCTGCCGCAGAGCTCTTTCAACGCCGGAATCCACGAGTAGTCCTGGCGTGAGGCCGACGTGGTCGGGATGATCTCCGGCTGGCCATTGATGGTGCCGCGCACGTCGTTGCGGATCTGCAGCGCCGGGAGGTTTGCCGCGCCGCTCGACTTCTGCACGGCGATGTCGGAGCCGGAGATCACCCAGGCGCTGCCGTTGCCGAGCGCATAGGCGAGGGAGTCGAGGCGAGCGGACGGCGAAAGGTCGCGGAACATGTCGTAAGCGATGTTTGTATCGTCGTCCACGCAGGTGCCGCTGCAATTGCCTGCACGCGCGAGCACGAACGATTTGTGCGCCGGCATGGCCGCGCTGTCAGAGGTGTGATAGTGGTCGGAGTTGAGAAGCAGGACCGTGACTTCGGTCCCGTTTTCATTGGGGATGAATGCCATCAGCCCGGTGAAGAGAATTCTGAGTACAAACGTGGTCACTGCTTGGGTTCTCCATTGCGAGGGGGCGCGAGTAGGGGGACGCGGCGTAGCCGACGACCTGAAACGCTGCCCATAGCATCGCGGTCATTCCTGGTTCTTGTTTCCGGAGCCTCTCGAGTTGCGCCTTGCGCAGCGCAACTGCCACGTCGTCTCCGTGCCGATAGTGACAATGGAGTGACACCAGCAGTTGCTTCGTGGAGGCGTCGCCGACATTCCACAATGCGCCGACGACGGCCGGAACTTTTGCGCCGATGAGCGGCCGAACCAGAGGAGCGAGACCCTGAGGACCGACGGGACCTCCGCCGGCGGAACTGCATGCGCCGAGAACCACGAGGCGCGTGCGATCGAGCGCCGGTAGTCTTTTCATCAGCGTTTCGGCGCTCAATTCGCCGGACTCCTCTCCGCGTGGCGCAAGCAGAAGGCGCGACTGCCACGGCATTTGCGGATTGGCCACGCCGTGTCCGGCGAAATGGATGATTCGCGCGTTCCTGGCTTTCGCCAGAAAATTCTCCACAGTCGCCGCGGTATCCGTGAGCACCTGGGCATCGCTGTAGTAGTCGCGCGCGAGCTCGTGCACTTCCTCTCTGGCGAAAGGAAGCCGCTTAAACTTCGGCGCATTGAACGCGGGATCGCCGATGAGCAGAACAGGCGGATTGCTGTCTTTGGCGAACCGTCCGTTTCGTGAGAGTGCGTCCAGATAAAGCGACGTGCTGCCAGCCGTGGCGATGCTGGCGCGCTCGATGAGATATCCCTCATCGGCGGTTCCGACCAGGCCATTGAACGGGAAGCCCTGCATCGGTTCGTCCGGCACGATGACGATGCGCGTTTTCGATGGACCAGCTTCCTTCAAAGGCGCGCGGAAAAGCTCGGTGTACGCTCCGCGCATCGCTCTGGTGAACACTTGCTCTTGCCCACCGGCCACGGCTTCGAGCGCGTCGGCGCGCAATCTTTCGACCTGCGGTCGTGGGGCGCGTTGTGAAACGAGACGAACCCGTTCGCGCGTCAGGACCCACGTCAACGTCCGCTTCGGCAACACCAGATATTGAAGGACGACCGTGTCTTCTGGTAGCTCGGCATGGGCGCGCCGCAGATCGGCGACGGTCTCAATGGGCCGGAAACCCAGAAGGATCTGCATCGGCTCGAACGAGCGCGCCAGTTCGTCATGGACGAATGCGCCGTCGGTGTCGTTCGCGTCGACGCGATTTTCGACGAGCTCGTGATGCATCTCGCGGAAGCGCGAAAAGTAGGGATCCCACAGTGGCTGGGAGGCCAGCTTCGGATTCGTGGCGAGAGCGGCCCGCACCTCGTCGCGCAGGATCTGCATCGCCTGGGCAATGTCCGCATCCGCTCGTCGATCGCCGGCGTTGCGACGCGCCGTCGCACGCTTGAAATGAAGCATCGCGCGATAAGTCGAATCCTGCGCTTTTGCGAGCTCGATCGCTTCATCGAATGCCGCCACGGCCGCGGCGGGACTTGTTTTCAACAACGACTGCCCTCGTACTTCGCGGATGCGCATTCGAAACAGATCGCGGTGTTCACCGTTTTCTACAGCCTCGGCGAGATCGGCGGCTTGGGCCAGATCACCCTCCGCGGCGGCATGTCGTCCCAGCTCGACCTGGATCTCGGCGCGCGCGCGCAATGCCCCGATGAGCTCCAGTTTTGCACCGGCCAGTGCGTTCGCGGGAGCCGCGATGACTGACCACTGGACGTCTTCGACCGCTGCATTCTGATAATGAAGTGCCGTGAGCGGATGTCCGAGTTGTGTGGCAGCGATCGCCGCGGCGCCATACGCCGTATTGCGTGTATTCGTATCCGCGACGTGCTTCAGGACGCTGACGGCGCCGTGGGCGGTACGAAACGCTGCTTCAACGTCGCCGATGAAGACGTAATTCACGCTTCGACTACCCAGCACCCTCGCGGTTGCAGTCGCCTCCCGATTCGCAAACGCCAATGCGCGATCGTAGTCTGCGTGCGCGTCGAGGTATCGATGTTCGAACTCGAGAAGGTTGGCGCGCCACATGTAAATGCGCGACGCCAGCTCCCGATACTCCGACTTCAGATGAGGGAGAGTCGTGTCGAGCGCTGAGATCGGTCCCCACGGCACCGTTACGTAATACTGCGCCGTGAGGTGCAGCGGATTACCCGCGCGCTCGAGCAGTGTGGCCGCGCGTGCGTACTCCTTTTTCTTCAGTGCAGCGAGTCCCTGCTCCAATGCGCTGGCGTCGCTGGTCCGCTCCATCGCGTCCACGACCGCCATCGGATAATGCTCGCCCGTCTCGGCGAGAGCAGTCGCGAACAAGCGCGCACGCTCGCGATCGCGCAGATCGGATTTCTCGAAGGCTCGCGCGGCATCGGCAGGAAATGCTCGCGCGATTTTCGCCAGCGCCGCTGCGTCGCGACGCTCCAACGCGGTCTGAAGGGCATCCGGATCCCACTCGCGGAGAGGATCGGGCGCTCGTTGCAGCCGCCTGCGATGTTCGGCCGCTTCTTTCGCCCAATCGGAGTCCTCCCTCGCCACGATATCCCAGGAATGGATAGCCTCGCGGTTCAGCTCGAGCCACTCCTGCGCGAGCGCGCGATTGAAGCCGTCGGCGATATCCAGCGCACGGAGCAGGTCGACCGGGTCGTGATTGCGCTCGAAACGAACCAGATAGGCCGCGGCGAGGTCTTCTTTTGCATGCCGGGCCACTGCGCCTACCGCTTTGTCGAGGCATTCGCCACTCGCGACGACCAGGAGATTCAACGCTTTGTCACGGTTATCCACCGCCTCGTCGCAGGAGGTCTTCAGCGTGGCACTGCGAGGTGGTTTCCATTCCGCGCCGGTCAGGCGTGCCCGAATGAGTCGCGTGTCCCTCCAATGATTGCGAACCGGGTCTTCTCTATTGCAGGCCGTTGCGGCACTGCAGAGGAAAACGACGATGCAGACCGGTTTCTTCACGTGCTCCATACGATACGCGGTTCGCGACAATAGGTGGGAGCGATGACGACGCGAAACGACGGCGAAGACCGCGACGATCTTTTCGATCTGCTGTACAAGCGGTACCGCACGCGCATGCTGCGGTACTTCCGCCAGGTGTTCCATCTGTCCGAGGCCGATGCACAGGAGCTGACCCAGGACTCGTTCCTGCGCTTCTATCGGGCGATGGATGAATACCGCGGTGAAGCGGAATGGGCGCTGCTGGAGACGATCGCACGGAATGTCGGCTACAACCGCGTGCGCTCCATCAGCACGGTCAAGCGCGGCAGAATCCGGACGGAGTCGCTCGATGACCGCGAAGAACGCCATGATCCGGCGGACCTCGAACAGAGGCATCCTATCGACACGATGATCGAGACCGAGCGGCTACGGCGAATGCGAGAGGCCATCGCGGAGCTCCCCAGCGGGCAGCGCCAGTGTATGCAGCAACGACTCGAGGACTTCAGCCATGAAGAGATTGCGCGGGCGCTGCGGATCTCGGTCGTGGCGGTGAAATCGCGCATCCGCGATGCAAAGCGGGCGCTGCGCGAAAAGCTGGGAGACGAAAGCGGACTCCCGGAGGAGTAATTCATGACGAACAAATCGGAATGGCAGGAAGCGAACCGCCGCCTCATGGCGGAGCAGCGGGAAAAGCTCGGCGATCCGCCGACAGCCGAGGAAATGCTGGCTTATTGCCGCGGCGAACTGGATGAACGTGAAGAAGAGCGCATTCGCGATCTGCTGGTCGCGTATCCGGAACTGGCGCGGATGTACAGCGCCCCGTTTGCCGAGGAGGCGGAACCGGGTGTCACGGATGACCAGACTGCGGCGGGATTGGACGACGTGCACCGCCGTCTTGGCCGCACGCCCGTGCCACTGCGCGCGCCGGTGCGGCGCTATCTTCCGACGACGATCGCGGCAGCTCTCGCGCTGCTGTTCTTCGGTCTCTTCGTGCAGGCGGAAAGCCGCGCACGCAACCATGCGCGGGGCCAGCTTCCGCGCGTCCTCGGCGCGCCGCAGCTGCTCGATCCGGACGCCAATCGCGGCTCTGCAGCACCGACCTTCCTGCGCAAGGACGGCGAGGCGTACCTGCTCGAGCCGCATGTGATCAACCAGGTTCGCTATCCGCACTACATCATCGAGTTGCATGACGCCAAAGGCACGGTCTGGACCAGCCGGCCTGCCGTAGCCAACGAACGCGATGCCTTCCAGATCGTCATCCCGCACGACTTCCTTCGGCCGGGCGACACCTATCAACTGCGCATCGTCGGCATCGACGGAGAAACAAAAAGAAACGCCGGCTCCTACGACGTAGCGGTACCCTCGGAGTGAGGCGCGGCAGGTCAATCGCTGCAGCGGTTGGCATCCTGTGGCTGCTCTGCATCGGTGCCGGTGGCGCCGAGCCACTCCGCGGGAACACGCGAAGTCGCGTGTTCCACCAGTCCTCTTGCCGTTACTACACGTGCGCGAATTGCACTGCGCAGTTCTCGTCCGCGCGCGAGGCGGTCGAAAATGGGTATCGTCCTTGTCGGATTTGCGATCCAGGCGGTGCGCCACGCGAAAACAACCAGGTCGTCACTGCCGCTTACGTGGGGAACACGAACACGCACAAATTTCACCGCGCGTCGTGTCGATATGCGGATTGCGCGAACTGTAAAGCGAAGTTCGGTTCACGTGATGAAGCGATCGACGCTGGTTATGCGCCCGGCCGGTGTTGTAAGCCGTGAGGTGTCCTTCGCGGCGGTGTGTACTCGGTTGGCAGCGTATGCACGCGACCGCGCTGTAAAGCGCTCAATCTCCGCTCTCCACGTCCACCACGTTGTCGCCCCGCTCGCGCTCCTGCGACACGATGATGCGAATGGTTTGCTTGCCGGTACGGATGCGGTGTCGCGTCAGGTACAGCGGGTGGGCTTTTCCGGCGCGAAGACGCAGACGTCGCCGAAGTCGTTCATCGGTGTCGCGGTTTCGACGCCGATGCCGTCGGCCCTCAGCTTCTGCGCCATCACCTCGAGCCTTACCTCGTACTTTCCCTTGCGAGCCGGCGTGCGGCGGCGATCTGCGTCTTCACCGTCCCACAGTGTAAGTCCAGTGACGTCGGATATGGAGGTTCGGTTCGACGGTACTTCTCGAGAAAGCGGCGCAGTGCGCCATTGACTGCCTCCGCGCCGATGTACTCGCGCAACGTGTACAGCACGACGGCGCTGACCGCCATGACCGCGAAGTAGACGTCCTTCAGGTCGCACTCGACGGCTCGCAGCCAGACCCCGGCGACTCCTCGGCATACACGTGCGCGATCGTCTGTCCGGCCAGCAGCTTCGTCGAGATCACCGAACGCGCCTGTTCCAGCGCCGGGCTGCACAGCTCCTCGACGTCTGCGATGATGTGCGTCGACAGAATGAACGCACTCGCGTCCCCAATTTACCCGGTGGTCGGCTCGTCGACGATGATCAGTTTCGGATTGCCCAGCAAGGCGATGGCGACGCCGACGCGCACATCCCATAGGTTCGTTCGCCGCAGCAGCGCCTCGACGACGTCGCGCGCGATGCCTCATGAACGAGGCCTTTCAGCACGGCAAAGTGATCCAGAACCGCTCCGCGCGCACAGGCGGATGCAAGCCGAACGACTGGGGGAGGTAGCCGAGCGTCTCGCGCACGCGCTCCTTCTGCCGGATCATGTCGAGCTCTCCCAGATGGATCGTCCCCTCATCCGGCTCCTGCAGCGTGGCCAGGATGCGTATAGCGTCGACTTGCCGGCGCCACGTCGAGCGAAATCCCCTTCAATCGCCGAGTGCCGTTCGGATTTGCGGAAGCCGGCACGTAAAAAGCTCCTCTCCGACTGCAGCCGAAGAGGGGCTTTTGCTGTGAATCCGCTTACTTAATATTTCACCGAGCAACCGTACGGCGTTGTGCTGGCCGTGGAGACGGGTTTGCCGGCCATGGACTCGTCGAGAGCGGCAAGAACGTGGTTCCTGGCGCCGGGGATGTCGTCCTGGTCGGTGGTCGGCTTGTCGTCGATCGCGCCCTTGTAGATCAGGACGCCATCGGGATTGACGATGTACATGTGAGGCGTCGTCTTCGCGCCGTAAGTCTTCCCGACCTGGCCGCTCTCATCGATCAGCACCGCGGTGGAGGCCATCTTCCGAGAAGCGATCTCGTTGTTCCACTCGGCCGCCGCCATGTGGCCCTGCTTGCCGTCAGCCGAGCTGCACACCGACAGCCAGACGACGCCCCGATCGACGGCCTTCTTCTGTGTCGCCTGCATGTTCCCGCTACCGTAGTGTTTCTTCACGAACGGGCACCCGAAGTTGACCCACTCCAGCACCACGTATTTGCCCTTGAAGTCGGCGAGGTTGTGCTGCTTCCCCCTCGTGTCGATCAGCGTGAACGCCGGGGCGGGACTTCCGACGGATGGTTCCGCCAACGCATTGGCGAATTTTTCGGTCTTGTCGGCTTCGGACACCTTGGCGGCGATGGCCCAGATGGCCAGGCCGGCGCAAAGAATGACAGCGAGAATCACGGCTTTCTTCATGTCAGGTCCTTTCCTGCTGTGTGATCAGAATTTGTCCAAAGCGTCGATGACGAGCGTCGGCGTGAGGACCTCCGGGAGAAGCCGGGGAGGGGCCGATGGGTCTTTCGAATATAAAACGTAGGTGGGCACGCCGCTGCGTCCCAATTTGGTTAACGCTTCGGTGATGGCCGGGTCGCGCGACGTCCAGTCCGCCTTGAGCATCGCCACATTCTTCTCCCGGAACTTCGCCAGGACCGGCGCGGCCGCTAATGCGACACGCTCATTGACCTGGCAGGTCAGACACCAGGCGGCGCCGAAGTCCACAAACACCGGCCGGCCCGCCGCGCGCAGCTCGTTCACGCGGGCCTCGCTGTAGGGTTCCCAACTCTCCGTGGCGACCGCCTGGGCCGGAGGCTCGCCGGCCCCGGCCAGCTTCACCGCCGCGGCGGCGCTGCCGAGAATGAGAACGACGGCCACGATTGCGGCCGCCTTTCGAACAGCCGCGCTGCGCGTCACGACCGCCCACTTGCCCAGCACCCACGCGCCGACGGCCTGTACGACGAGCGCCGCCAGAAGCATCGCGACGCCGTCGGAACCGGTCTGTTGGCCGAGCACCCACGCCAGCCACACCACCGTGGCGGCCAGAAGAAACCCGAGCGCCTGCTTCATCGTTTCCATCCAGGCGCCGGGGCGGGGCAGAAACCGGAGCAGCCGTGGGGAGGCAGCCAGTGCGACGAAGGGCGCCGCCATGCCGGCTCCCAGAGACGTGAAGATTGCCAGCGCGGCGGGAGCGGGTTGCGTGAGCGCGAACCCGAGCGCAGATCCCATGAAAGGGGCGGTGCACGGAGTGGCGACGATGGTGGCCAGCAGACCGCTCGAGAAGGAGGCGCCGGCACCTTCGCCGCCCCTCCCACCGAGGCGCGTGAGCGACACACCGACTTCGAATACGCCGAAAAGATTCAGGGCGATCAGGAAGAACAGCGACGCCAGCGCGGCGATTACCGGCGGCGATTGGAGCTGGAAACCCCATCCGAGCTGTTCGCCTCCTGCGCGCAACGCAATGAGGAGGCCGGCCAGGGCCCAGAAAGCGACCAACACGCCGAGGCTATAGGCGCCCGCGTTTCTCATGCGGGCACCCATCGGCGCCTCGGCCTGTCCAACGAGCGAGAGCACCTTGATGGAAAGGACCGGAAGCACGCAGGGCATCAGATTGAGGATCAGTCCCCCGATGAAGGCGAGACCGATGGCGCCCAGCAGGCCAGGGCCGGAAGCGCTCGCGGCGGACCCGGCGATCTCGACGTCCACACGGATGGCGCGCTCGGATCCTGGACCGCGCCATCCCGATTTCGACACGAGGACGCCGGTCAGCCGCCGCAGCGTCGCCGTCGACTCGTGCGACAGTGGAAGATCCATGACGTAGGCGCCGTCCCCGCGATCCCAGGACGCGCGTCCATTCGAAAACTGGCCGCGCATTTCCGAAAAAAACTGCGCCTCGGCGACGGGTTCCTTCAGCCAGACGGGCGGCGTCGCGGTCAGCCGTACGAACCCGTCGCCCAACCCGGCCGCAAAACTCCAGTCGGCCGAATCGAGCGGAAGCCGGGCGCGGGCGTCGGAGAAGAATTTGGCGCGGGTAGGGTCGTTTTCGACGTTCGGTCCCGTCTGGACGACGGCGCTGACCGTTGCTTCTCCGGGGACGCACAGCTCCTCGCACTCCAGCCAAGTCACGTGCGCGGCGAGCGTGACGCGATCCCCGATCTTCAGGTCGCGCGGGGGAGTGATCCGGACGAGCAGCGCGGCCTCGCCCTCATACCCGAAACTGACCAGCGGCGGGAGTTCAATGCGCTCAGGGTGGGGCCACTGAATCGGTCCGGCCTCAAAACCGGGCGGAAGGTTCCATTTGATTTCCGTGGGCGCGCCGGAGTCGCCGGGGTTGATCCAGTACGTATGCCACCGCGGGTCCATTTTGAGGAGGACGGCCACCGAGAACGGCGTGCCGGAGGCGATGGTCCGGACTTCCGGGATCAGCGAGACTTTGACGTGCGACGGCTCGTCGGCGGCGAGAGTCGCGGACAAACAAACCAGAGCAATCGCGGAGAGGAAGAGCCTCGGTCGAAGCATGCAGGGATTCTTGACTCTCTTACGACGACGGCGGTCAATGGTTCTGACTATTTCAGGCGGTGGCGGCGCGCGGCAGTCGCGATACACCTTCTACGCCCGACCCCCTGAAAACACGAAAGCCGCCAAGTGGCGGCTGGTGAGAGCTTTAATTTGGCGGGGCCGACGGGGCTCGAACCCGCGACCTCCGGCGTGACAGGCCGGCGTTCTAACCAACTGAACTACGACCCCGCGTCGTAGGAATTCTTGCTAACCCTCGGGGGCGAAACCCCATTCCCCAGAAGGCGGCGCATCGTACTCGAAGACCTCCGCTTCGCGCAACAGCTTGCCGGCAGCGTCTTTCGGTGAGACCGACGCTTCGGCGATGCCCCACTCGATGCCGATTTCGGAGTCGTTCCACAGCAGGCTGCGGTCGCTCGGCGCGTGCCACGACGTCGTGCATTTATAGAGCACCTCCGCATCCTCAGACAGCACCGCGAAGCCGTGCGCGAAGCGCGGCGGAACCCAGAGCATCCGCCGATTGTCGGCTGTCAGTTCCGCGCCGATCCAGCGGCCGAAGGTGGGCGAGCCGCGGCGGATGTCGACCGCCACATCGAAGATTGCGCCGCGCGTGCAGCGGACCAGCTTCCCCTGCGGCTCGTGCAACTGATAGTGGAGTCCGCGCACGACGCCGCGCGTCGAGTACGAGTGGTTGTCCTGCACGAACTCCTCGGGTAATCCGTGCGTGCGGAACACCTCCGCGTTGAACGTCTCCATGAACCAGCCGCGCGGGTCGGGAAATACTCGCGGCTCGATGATCAGGACGCCCTGCAGGGCTGTTTCGGAGATCTTCAAAGGCGTCGGATGATACGTCATGCCGCGTCGCGTGGCCGGGAGAGCTCCGCGCCATCCATGTCGTACCCACGGCGGTACACATCCATGATGGTCTCGGCCATGAGCTGGAACTTCGCCAGGAGATCGCGGCGCATCCGTTTCGGCAATGTCTGAAGCGTCTCGATCAACTGCGTGGTTGCGATCTGATTCTCGTCCAGCTCCCACGGCGCGATCGCCTTCTCGAGCGACCCGCCGAAGAACTCCGCCTCCGTCAGGCCATACGCGGAAAGGAGGCGTTCGAGCTGCGAGATTTTGAGGGATTTGACCCGATCACCGGTCTCGAACGAGCTGATGGTTTTCTGCCCGACACCGGAAAGGCGCGCGGCCTCTTTCTGGCTGAGACCACGCATGCGCCGCGCTTCACGAAGTTTGAGTACCAGATCCATGGACTGCCTCCCTGTTTTTCTTTCCCGCCCTCCTCGCACCCGAGCAGGGTACCAGAAGGACGAAAAAGGACAAACAAGGAGGGTAAGTTAGTCAGGGTCTCCCTCCGGGTTCTTTCGTATGTCCTCCAGCGCGTCGGCCGATACCTCCAGCTCTACGTGCCGCGGCCAGATCACCGACGCAAGAATCGATAGCGTCAGCACACTCGCGATGACGCCAAGCGAGATCCCGATCGGCACGTGGTACCACTCGGCGATCACCATCTTGGTCCCGACGAACAGCAGCACCACGGCCAGCCCGTATTTGAGGAAATGGAACTTGTCGATCACACCGGCGAGCAGGAAGTACATCGCGCGCAAGCCAAGGATCGCGAAGATGTTCGACGTGTAGACGATGAACGGGTCGCGCGAGATGGCAAAGATCGCCGGAATGGAATCGACCGCGAAAACCACGTCCGTCGCCTCGATCGCGATCAGCACGAGCAGCAGCGGTGTCGCGTAACGACGTCCATCCTTCATGATGACGAAGTGCTTGCCGTGATACTCGGGCACCGCCGGCATCAATCGCCGCCCGAGCTTGTAGATCGGATTCTTCTCCGGATGCGGCTCCGCTTCGCCTTCCTTCATCAGCTTGATGCCGGTGTAGATCAGGATCGCGCCGAACAGATACATGATCCAGTCGAAGCGCGACACGAGTGCGGCGCCGAGGCCGATGAAAATCGCGCGCATGATGATCGCGCCGAGGACGCCCCAGAAGAGAACGCGGTGCTGATACATCTTTGGGACCGCGAACGACGCGAAGAGAATGACGAACACGAAGATGTTGTCGACCGACAGCGCCTTCTCGATGAGGTACCCGGTCAGGAACTCGAGCGCTTTCTGCGTTCCGAACTCGTGGTAGATCCACCAGTTGAAGATCAGCGAGAGCGTGACCCATACGATGCTCCAGAGCAGCGCTTCCTTGACCCGCACCTCGTGCGCCTTGCGGTTGAAGACGCCGAGGTCGAGGGCGAGCATGCCCAGGACGAAGACGCTGAAGATGATCCAGAGCTGCGGCGATGCGATCGATTGCATTACGCGGCCTGTCTCGCGAAGTTCATGCCGTGGCCAGTCTGGTTGTGCATCGACGGTGCGAAACCGGCCGAGGCCGCGATCCATTCATAGAACAGATGGATTGTTCTTTGGATGAATCATTGATTTAATCGATGGACGATGAGCTGGCTCAACTACCACCACCTCTATTACTTCTGGGTGGTGGCGCACGAGGGGAGCATCGCCGCGGCGACGCGCAAGCTGCATCTCACGCAGCCGACCATCAGCGCGCAACTGCGCCAGCTCGACGACTCGCTCGGTGAGAAGCTCTTCGAGAAATCCGGACGCGGCCTGGTGCTCACGCAGGCGGGCAGGATGGCGTTGCGGTACGCCGACGAAATCTTCGCCCTCGGACGCGAGCTCCGCGACACCTTGCGCGATCGTCCGACGGGCAAACCGGTGCGCGTGACCATCGGCGTCGCCGACGTGGTTCCGAAGCTCATCGCGTATCGTGTGCTGCGGGCCGCGTTCGAGAAGGGCGCGGAGGTCGAGATGGTGTGCCGCGAAGCTCCATCGCAGGAACTGCTGCGCCTCCTCAGCCAGCACGAAGTCGACCTCGTACTGACCGATGCACCCGCATCCGCGGCGCCGTTGCGCGCGTACAACCACCTGCTCGGCGAGAGCGGCACGACCTTCTTCGCGGCGCCGGCGCTCGCCGCGTCTGCGCGCAAGCACTTTCCTCGGTCGCTTGACGATGCGCCGCTGCTGCTGCCAGGCGAAGGAACGCAGTTGCGGCGCGCACTTGAGTCGTGGCTCGACGCGAACGGTCTCGCGCCGCGCCGCGTCGGCGTGTTCGACGATCTTGCGCTCATGACCGACTTCGGCCGCGCGGGCGTCGGCATCTTTCCGGCACCTTCCGTGATCGAACACGAAATCGAAACGCAGTACAACGTGCGCGTCGTGGGACGCTTGCCGGAAGTGAAAGAACGCTTTTACGCCATCGGCGCGGAACGCAAGATCAAGAACCCGATCGTGGGCGCCATCACGAGCGTGGCGCGCCGCGCAGTATTCGAAGGAGGACCGAAGTGATCGAAACGCCTGAAAACCGGGGAATGGAACTCGAGCAGCGGCCGCACTGGCGATTGGCGGGCGTGATCTGTTTCGCGCTGATCGCGCTGCTCCTGCTTTACGCGGCGTTCAAGATCATCTGGCCGTTCATGACGGCGATCCTCCTGGGGATGATCCTGGTGATCCTCACGTTCAATCTCTTCCGGCGCGTGCGTGTGGCGTCGAAAGGGAGCTCGACTCGCGCCGCGATCGTGATGCTCCTCGGCACCACGTTCGTGATCGTCATCCCGGCGGTCATCCTCGGCATTCTGCTGACGCAACAGGCGAACGTCGTCGTCGAGAAACTGCAATCGGGCGAAGCGCAGCAGATGATCAAGCGCATCGACGTGTCGCACTACCTCGCCTGGGTGAAGCGCATCGCGCCGAACTTCGATCCCGCCACACTCAGTCCGCAGCGCATCGTGCTCCCGGCCATTCAACGCCTGCCCGGTCTCGTCGCGAGACACGGCGGCACGTTGATCGGCGGACTGGCGGGGATGCTCCTCGGCTTCGCGATGGTGTTGCTGTCGATGTTCTTTTTCTACGTGGAAGGGGAGTCGATTCTCGCGCAGCTCTCGGTCCTTTCGCCGCTGCCGAAACGGTACGACGACGAGTTCCGCCAGCGCTTCAAAGACGTGATCGACGCAACGTTCCGAGGGCAGCTCTTCACTGGAATCGCGCAGGGTCTGATGACCGGCATCGGCCTCGCGATCGCGGGAGTGCCGGGCGCCGGATTCTGGGGCGCGGTCGCGGCGCTGCTGTCGCTGATCCCGATGGTAGGTGCAGCGGCGGTGTGGGTGCCGGCGTCGATCTATCTCGTCATCTCCGCCTCGATGGGCGCGCGGCCGTGGTGGCAGGCCTTCTTCATGATCGCGTGGGGCGCGATTCCGGTCTCGCTCGTCGACAACATCGTGCGGCCGTGGGCGATGAAGGGAAAGGCGCAGCTCCCTGCGATCCCGCTGCTGTTCGCCGTGCTCGGCGGCATGCAGGCATTCGGCTTCGTCGGCCTGGTGGTTGGTCCGCTCGTGTTCTCCCTGCTGATGTCGATCCTCGACATCTACAAGAAATCTTTTTCGGTTGCGAAAACGGAGACGACGATCGTTCCCGGCTGACGTGGCACGCTGCATGGATTCGTCGTCCGCATGCTCCTACCGGCCGATGCGACATTCCGGCGCGATGAGCTCAGCGAAATGCTGAAGCTGAGTCCGAGTGTGGTCGACGCTCTGTTCACAGGGGGAGCGCTCCGAAGTCGAGATGGCGCGATCGCAGCGACGGAACTGGAGCGGCTCTTCCGCGATTCGCTGCTGCGGCTTTATCAGGCCCAGGCGATGCGTACGGCGACGCGAGCGAATGACGAACGCGAGATCGAGATCGAGATCGAATCACAGCCCGATCCCGACGCTCCCGTCATCACGCGCACGCTCGACGACAACATCGCGATGGGCGAGCGTCCTGATCTGCGCGCGGGTGTTCGTTATGTGCCGCGAAAACAGATCGGCGGGACGTTCCGCGATGTGAAGTTCGTGATGCTGCAACTGTCGAGCTCGGGGCTGCGCATCCGCCACGACACCGCGTTGCGGCCCGGCGACGAAGCGCGGCTGAGCTTCGCCATTCAACATCCCGCGAAATCCTTTGTCATGCGCGCCCGTGTGATCTGGACGAGCATCACGCAACGCGACGACCGCTCGTTCTACATCAGCGGTCTGCGCGTGACCGAGAACGTGGAGCGGCTGGTGAACGCCGCGTACCTGTTGCGTACCGCGCGCGAGCTGCACGTCGATGAGAGCGGCCGGCGCATGAACGGACGCAGCGTACCGCGTCACGTCAGCGGACTGCCGGACGAGGAAGTGGTCGCGATCGTTCAGGCCGTTCGCGCGCTCGCGGCCGATCCTGAAGAGGCGGCGAAGTGGTACGCACGTGCACGGTTCGCGATCGCTGATGAAGAGATTCGGAAGGCCGCACCGCGTGGCGCACGCGAGCGTGAAGAAGTGGTCGGAGTATGGGAGTACCTGCAGCGAAAAACGGACCTTCGAGCAGTCGCGGGTGTGATGCAATGGATTCGTAGCTCACAAGTTATGGCCGTTTAAGGGGCGTCAAAAAAACGTCTGTCGTTGGCAACGGACTTGTAAAAGCAAGTCTGTGATGGGCGTCGACTTTCCGCGCGTTTTGATCGCCGATCCCGACTCGGGATTGCGGCAACAATTGTTCAGCGCGCTGCTGAGCGGCGAGGTCTTTGCGGACTGCGTCACGACCACCACAGACGCGATTGCGAAGCTCGAGGAGCAAAAATACGCCGTCGTCGTCCTCGATGTCTCGCTGCCATTCGGAGACGTCGAACGCGTCATCGCGCGCGTCGCCACGATGCCGGCGGCCACGCGTCCGGTGGTGTTGATCCTGGCCGCGAATCCCGAGGCGGCGCGATCGCTCGATGTGGAGATCGTGCAGATCGTGCTTCGCAAGCCGGTGCATCTGCAACAGCTCGTGGAGATGGTGCGAAGTTGCATCCGCAACGTGCGCGGGCGCGCCGACGTTACTTCGTGCGACCCGAATCCCGATCAACTCCTCGGCTGATATGGAGTGCGGCGGCTGCGCCGCCGCTTTGAAAGCGGCAGCGTTGCTGCCGCACTCCAACCTACTGCGAAACGACGCGCGTGACGGTGTCGATCAGTTCCTGAGCTTCGAACGGTTTGTGCACGACGCCGAAGATGTCGCGCTTCACGCTGCGCAGGACCGACTCTGGCGAACCGGTGAGCAGCACCACGCGGTTGAGCAATTCGCCATTCGCTTCCTTGAGATGCTTGATCACGGTGAACCCGCCATCGGTCGGCGTCATCACGTCGAGCAGCAACGCGTGATACTCCACGTGGTTGATTTTCTCGATGGCCTGCGATCCCGAGCTGACGACGTCGACGCGATGTCCCTCGCGCCGCAGCAGCGTGCTCACGAGCTTCTGCATCGAGGTGTCGTCATCGAGCAAAAGGATGCGCGCTTTCGGTTTGAGGAGCCGGATCATCCGCGGGCGAGTCTACCGCAGGGGAGGAATGGTGCGGAGTAAGGGATTCGAACCCCTGACCCCCTCGGTGTAAGCGAGATGCTCTACCGCTGAGCTAACTCCGCACGAG
>DASPNA010000004.1:0-23367 GCA_035626775.1 Thermoanaerobaculia bacterium | reverse complement strand
CGACGCGGGACCTTCTCTCATCGTCGAGACCGGCGAATCCGAAGCGAGCGGTGGCACTTTCCGGATCCCCATCCGGGTACGCAACGTCGGCGACGCGACGGCCGAGCAGGCGCGCGTCGACGTCGAGTTGCTCCGCGACGGCCAGGTCATCGAGCATGCCGAGCTCACGATCCTGTTCGTGCCGAAACAGTCGGTGAGAGAAGGCAGGGTCGCCTTTCGCAACGACCCGCGCTGCTGCACGCTTCACGCGCGAGCTGCGTTCAACGAGCCCTGAACGATCGCCTGCAACACTTCCCCGCACTTTGCTTCGATCTTCACACTCGCCAGGTCGTCCGCTCGCGTCGGGCCGATGTTCACGATCGCCAGCGGGATCCCGCGCTCCGCGGCGCGTTTGGCGAAACGGTATCCCGACCACACCGTGAGCGATGAGCCGACGACGAGCATTGCGTCCGCTTCATCGACGCGGCTCATCGCGTACGTGACTTTGTCGCGCGGCACGGATTCGCCGAAAAACACGACGGCGGGTTTGAGCACGCCGCCGCAGCGATGGCATTCCGGGACGCGAAAGCCGCCGATCACATCCTTTGCGACATCGGCATCGCCATCGGGCGCGAAGTCCGCCTCGTCCGCATGCAACGCATCCCAGCGCGCGGCCGCGAGCCACTGCGCGTTCAGTTCCGCGAGCCGCTCCTGCATGTCCGCGCGCGGAAACTCGCCGCCGCAATCGAGACAGACCACGATGCGATTGCGCCCGTGCAGTTGCACGACCGCGCGGCTGCCCGCTTCCTGATGGAGATCGTCGACGTTCTGCGTGATGAGTTGATGCACGCGATTCTGCGCCTCGAGTTCCGCAAGCGCCCGATGCGCTGCGTTCGGCCGCGCGTTGTCGAACCGCGGCCATCCTCGATACGACCGCGCCCAGTAAAACCTCCGCACTTCGGCGCTGCGTACGAACGCGCTGAAATAGATCGGCTTGTGCCGCGTCCACGCGCCGCCCGGGCTGCGATAGTCGGGGATGCCGGACTCCGTGCTGCATCCGGCGCCGGTCAGGACGATGAGGCGTTTCGAGCGCGCGATGAAGTCCGTGAGCATCGTTGGGAGCGGCGGCTCCGCCACCGCTTCTGAAAGCGGCAGCCAGCGCTGCCGCACTCCATAGTTTATGGCGCGAACGCGTTCTCGATCTTCGGTCCCGTGGCGATGTCCACCAGCGCGTGAATGAGCACGCGCGCGCCGCGTTGCAGGTCGTCGACCGAGATCTTCTCGTCCGTGTCGTGGCCGGGATAGGGCTTGCCCGGAAACCACATGCCGAAGGCGATCGCGTTCGGCAGTCTCTTGGCGTATGTACCGCCGCCGGAGATGGCCGGCTTCGCGCCTTTGCCGGTCGCGCGCGCGTAGACGTCCATGAGCCGCTTCACGATCTTCGCGTTCACGTCGAAGCCGAGCGGCTCGTCGAGAAAGTACGAGAGTTCCGGCGCCACCGCCAGCGCGGCGCCGGTGTTCTGGTTGAACAACGCCACCTCGGCTTCGAGATGCGCTTTCGACTGCGCGCCCGTGCGCGGCGGAATGCGCCGCAGGCTGATGAAGAGCACGAACTTCTGCGGGTCGTCCTGCATCGGTTTCACGGTGGCGATGTTGATCGCGTAGCGGCCCCAGATCGGATCGTTGTCTTTGATGCCGAGGCCGGTGCCGTGCAGATCTTTTCCGGCGAGACGGACGAAGCGGAAGAGATCATCGGCACCACTCGCGGGCAGTTTCCCTTCCATCGCACGCGCGAGCGCCACCAGCGCGTTCCTGCCGCCGGTGAGATTCACGCCCGCGTGTGCGGACTTGCCGTACGCGACGATGCGCATCGCGTCGGCCTCGGCGGCCGTGACGAGACGCGTGCCTTCCGGCATCTTCACCGCCTTCAGCTCCGCCTCGAGCTTCGACCAGTCCGCCGTCGATCCTTCCTTCCAGCGCAACTTCACCTCGGCGCGATCGGGCACGATGCTCGGAGTGAGACCCGCATCGATCGACTCGACAACAAATGGCGCGGCGGCGCGCGATGCGAGCGTCGTCACGACCGCGAGTCCGTCCCACGCCTTCTCACCGACGACGACCGGGAACTCGGAATCGAGCACGAGCGAGTAGTCGGGCGGCTGATGCGTCTTGAGGTACTCCTCCATCTCCCCCGCCGCGGATTCTTCTTCGCTGCCGACCAGCAGGCGGATCGTGTGCGTGCGCGGCAGATCGCTCTCCGCGAGCGCCTTCATCGCCAGCAGCGCCTGAATCAACGGACCTTTGTCATCCGCGGCGCCGCGGCCGAGGACATAGCCGTTGTCAACGCGGCCTTCGAATGGATGAAACGACCACGCTTCCACGTCCGCCGGCTGCACGTCGCCATGGATGACCAGGCCGAGCACCGGCGCGCCCTCGGGGCCGGGAAGCTCGATCTCCGTGATCTTCCCCGCATCGCGCGCGACGAACTTCAGATCGGCCGCGGCCTTCATCAGCCACGTTTTCTGATTCGCATGCGCCTCCGCATCGAATTGATGCGTCGGAAAGCGCAGCACTTCCACGAGCATCGGCACGAGATGCTTGGCCTCGTGCTTTTCATAATGCGCGAGCACCGGCTCGACAGCCGCGGCCAGGACGAGTGACGCGAGCAACACTAGAACAGTCTCCTTCCCTCGTGCGCGAGGAGCCATTGTTTGCGATCGATGCCGCCGCCGTAGCCTGTGAGCGTGCCGTTCGAGCCGATGACGCGATGACACGGCACGATGAGCGGGATCGGATTCGCGCCGTTCGCCGCGCCGACCGCGCGCACGGCGTTCGGTTTGCCGATGCGTTGCGCGAGCTCTGCGTACGTGATGGTCTCGCCGTAGCCGATCTTCATCAGCTCGTTCCAGACTGCCAGTTGAAACGGCGTTCCGCGCGGCGCCAGGTCGAGCTCGAACGTCTTCCGCTTACCGGCGAAGTACTCCTGGAGCTGCGCAATGACGTGCGCGCAGTCGCCATTCGACGACGTCTCAGACGCGCCGAAATGAATCGATTGCAGGCGCCTTGTTTCGTCGACGGAAATGCTCAGCGGACCCACCGGAGTGTCGATCGTCATTTTGCGTATCGTAGAATACGCGGCACAGCAAATCGTCCGAGGGAATCAATATGAAAACTGTGCTCCGGGTCGTGGGGATTCTTGTGCTCACCGTCGTCGCGTTGGCCGCAATCGGCGTGTCGTGGCTCGCGCTGCGCAAACCGGCGCAGCGTGCGGCCAGCACCGGGAGAGTCGAGGTCACCCCGCAGCGGCTCGCGCGCGGGAAGTATCTCGTGCACCACGTCAGCATGTGCTTCGATTGCCATTCCGAGCGCACGATGCAGTACGGCTTGCCGTTCAAGCCGGGACGCGAAGGCGTGGGCGGCTTCATCTGGGATCAGAAGATCGGCTTTCCCGGCACGCTCGCCGCCGCGAATCTCACGCCGGATCCCGATACCGGGCTCGGCAAATGGACCGACGGCGAGATCATCCGCGCCATGCGCGAAGGCGTTGATCGCGAGGGCAACGCGCTCTTCCCGATCATGCCGTACGGCCACCTGAAGAGCATGAGCGATGAAGATGCGCAGTCGATCGTCGCGTATCTGCGCACGCTCAAGCCGCTACGCTACGAAGAGCCGAAGAAGGCGCTGAACGTGCCGCTGAACTTCATCGAGAAGTTCATCCCGCAGCCGCTTGCCGCGCCGGTGACCGCGCCTGATCCGAAAGATCATCTCGCGTATGGCAAGTACATGACCACGATCGCGATGTGCAGCGAGTGCCACACGCCGAAAGACGACAAAGGCAACAGCATCCCCGGCCGCGAGTTCTCCGGCGGCTGGGAAATGCATACGCCGACGTTTCGGGTCGTGACGGCGAACATCACGCCGCATCCGTCCACCTACATCGGCCGCGCGACGAAAGAGGAGTTCATCGCGCGCTTCCGTGCGTTCGCGAACATGACCGCCGAGAACGCGCCGGCCGCGCCGAAAGGCAAGAACACGCTCATGCCCTGGATCGCCTTCTCGGGCATGACCGACGAAGACCTCGGCGCGATTTACGACTATCTGAAGACCCTGCCGCCGATCGAAAACAACGTGAACCCGTTCCCTGACGCGGGGTAACTCCCCTCATCCGCGCTTCGCGCACCTTCTCCCCTCGCGGAGGGGAGAAGGCTACTCGCCACGCGCGCGTTGGTAGCCCTCGCCCCGCACAGCGGGGAGAGGGTGGCCGAAGGCCGGGTGAGGGGCAGCGCGCTCCGAAACCTCATTCACCGAGTTACCGTATCAGGCGACATGTCACTTGCACTCCATATCAGCGGCCTCTCCAAGACCTACTCGAACGGCGTCCAGGCGCTCAACGACGTCTCATTGACCGTCCCTACCGGGATGTTCGGACTGCTCGGGCCGAACGGCGCGGGCAAGTCGACGCTGATGCGCACCATTGCCACGCTGCAGGAAGCCGACGCGGGCTCCATCACCCTCGGCGACCTCGACGTCCTTCGTCAGAAAGACCAGGTCCGCCGCGTCCTCGGATACCTGCCGCAGGAGTTCGGCGTCTATCCGCGCGTGTCGGCCGAGGCGTTGCTGGATCATTTCGCGGTGCTGAAGGGGATTCACAACCGCGGTGAGCGCAAAGACATCGTCGCGGCGCTGCTGCGGCGCACCAATCTCCACGACGTCCGCAAACAAAACCTCGGGACGTTCTCGGGCGGCATGCGCCAGCGCTTCGGCATCGCGCAGGCGCTGCTCGGCAACCCGAAGCTGATCATCGTCGACGAGCCGACCGCGGGACTCGATCCCGGCGAGCGCGTGCGATTCCACAACCTCCTCGCCGAGATCGGCGAGAACGTGATCGTCATCCTTTCCACGCACATCGTCGAGGACGTGAGCGATCTGTGCAGCCGCATGGCCATCATCTCGCACGGCCGGGTGCTGCTCGAGGGCGAGCCCGCGCAGGCCATCGAATCGATCGGCGGGAAGATCTGGCGGAAGACGATCGGCAAGAACGACCTTGCCGCGGTCGAGAGCGAACACGCCGTGATCTCCACGCGCCTCGTCGCCGGTCGCACGGTCGTGCACGTATTGAGCGACGAAGAGCCGGCCGGATTCGAGCCGGTGCAGGCCGGACTGGCGGACGTGTACTTCTCCACGCTGCATACGGCCGCTGGCGCGCGGGCGGAGGCGGCCTGATGGTCGGTGCGATCGCGCGATTCGAGATCCGTTACCACCTCCGACAACCGCTCTTCTACATCCTGACGTTTCTCTTCGCGCTGCTGGCGTTCGCGCTGGTGACGAGCGAAGGCGTGACGACCGGTGGCGGCGTCGGCAACGTCAACCGCAACGCGCCATACGTCACGATGCAGTTCATGCTCGTGCTCAGCATCTTCGGCGTGCTGACCACGACCGCGTTCGTCGCGAACTCCGTGCACCGCGACTTCGACATCGGCATCGATCCGCTTTTCTTCAGCTCGCCGATCAGGAAGACGCAGTACCTGGCCGGACGCTTTCTCGGCTCGTACTTCATCGCGATCTTCATGTTCTTCTGGGTGGCGCTGACGATCTACATCGGCAGTTTCATGCCGTGGCTCGATCCGGAGCGCCTCGGCCCGCACGACTTGTGGCCGAATCTGTTCTCGCTGCTGGTCCTGGTGGCGCCGAACCTCTTCCTGGTCGGCGCCATTTTCTTCGCCGTCGCGGCGCTGACGCGCAGCCTGATGTGGACGTATGCGAGCAACATCGCGCTACTGGTCGGCTGGGTCGTCGCGAACCGCCAGCTCGAGGATCTCGAGAACGAGACCGTGGCCGTGCTGCTCGATCCGTTCGGCGGCGCCGCGTTCGAGCTCGCGACGCGCTACTGGACCGTGTTCGAGAAGAACACGCGTCTCCTCCCGATCGATGGTCCGTTCCTCATGAACCGCATCCTCTGGATTGCGATCGCCATCGCGATCCTCGGCATCGCGTTCTGGCGGTTCAACTTCGCCGCGGCGGCGCGGAAAGGAAAGAAGAAGAAAGTCGAAGAGGGCGCGCCAGTGGCGGCGCCGGCGCTACAGGTGCCGCGCGTGGAGCAGAAGTTCGGCGGCACCGCGTCGTTCCTGCAGTTCCTGGCCACGGTGCGGCTGGAGTGCAAGACCGTCGTCAAGAGCATTCCCTTCCTCATCATCGTGCTCCTCGGCGTGATGAACACGTGGGGCGTCGCGCTCTCCCAGCAGCGGCGATTCGGCACGTCGACCTACCCGGTGACACACCTCATGGTCTCGACGATCGCCGGCGGGTTCGCGATCTTCGCGGCGATCATCGGCGCGTTCTTCGCGGGCGAGCTCGTGTTCCGCGAGCGCACGCTCAAGCTCAACGAAGTCCACGACGCGACGCCGACGCCGACGTGGGTGATGTGGACCTCGAAGTTCATCGCGCTGCTGCTGGTGTGCTCGATCGCGCTGCTGGCCAGCATCGCCACGACGGTGATCATCCAGACCGCGAACGGCTACTACGATTACGAGTTTTCGGTGTACGGCATGGGCGCGCTGATGGAGTACGGCGCGATCGTTTTCTTCGTGGCCGCGCTGTCGTTTCTGCTGCAGAACCTGACGAACCACAAGTACGTCGGCTTCGCCGGCATCCTGATCTATCTCGTGCTCGACGCCACGCTTCCCGCGCTCGACTTCGAGCACAACCTCTATCGCTACGCGAACTATCCGCCCGGCAGTTACTCCGACATGAACGGCTGGGGACATTTCTTCGCGCCGCGGATGTGGCTGAATCTCTACTGGACGCTGTTCATCCTCTTCTTCCTCGTCATCGGCCACCTCTTGTGGGTGCGTGGCACCGACTCCGGATTCCGCCAGCGCCTGCGCGAAGCCCGCCGCCGCTTCACCGCGCCGGCCGCAACGGCGCTCGTGTTGTTCCTGGTCGCGTTCGTGTCGACCGGCTGCTACATCTACTACAACATGAACGTCCTCAACGAATACCGGACGTCCGAGGAAGGCGAGCAGACCCAGGCGGAGTTCGAGAAAAAGTACAAGCGCTACGAGTCGCTGCCGCAGCCGCGCATCACCGACGTGCAGGCCGACGTCGACATTCATCCCGAGCGGCGCGCCGTCGACATCCGCGGCAGGTACACGCTGGTCAACAAGACCGGCGCAGCGATTCCGGAGCTGCACCTCTTCGCCGACCCCGAGCTCGATATCGTCGAGGTGAACGTCCCCGGCGCGAAGCTGAAGAGCGACGACAAGAAGCTCGGCTATCGCATCTACACGCTTTCGCCGCCGATGGCACCGGGCGCGCTGCTGCCGGTGACGTTTCACACCGCGTGGGCCGCGCGCGGATTCGTCAACGGCGCGTCGAACGTGCGCATCGTGGAGAACGGCACGTTCTTCAACAATGGCGAGATGTTCCCGCACATCGGCTACGTCGACAGCTTCGAGATGCAGGACCGCAACAAACGGCGCAAGTACGGGCTCAAGCCGATCGAGCGAGCGAAGCCGGCCACCGACATGCGCGCGCGCATGAACAACGCCATCTCGTCCGAGAGCGACTGGATCAATCTCGATACGACCGTCAGCACGTCCGCCGATCAGATCGCGATCGCGCCGGGCTACCTGCAGCGCGAGTGGAACGCGAACGGACGCCGCCACTTCCACTACAAAACCACTACTCCCATCCTCGGTTTCTGGTCCTACCTCTCCGCGCGCTACACGGTGAAACGCGATGCGTGGAAGTCGCCGGAAGGCGTGGCCATCCCGATCGAGATCTACTACGACGCGAAGCATCCGTACAACGTCGACCGGATGATCGATTCGATCAAGAAATCGCTGGACTACTTCACGAAAAACTTCTCGCCGTACCAGCACAAGCAGGTGCGCATCCTGGAGTTCCCGGGCTACCGCACGTTCGCGCAGTCGTTCCCGAATACGATTCCGTTCTCCGAGTCGATCGGCTTCATCGCCGATCTGCGCGACAAGGAAGAGAGCATCGACTACGTCTTCTACGTCACTGCGCACGAGATCGCACATCAGTGGTGGGCGCACCAGGTCATCGGCGGCGGCGTGCAGGGCTCGACGATGATCGTGGAGACCATGGCGCAGTACTCCGCGCTGATGGTGATGGAGAAGGAGTACGGCCGGGACAAGATGCAGAAGTTCCTGCGCTACGAGCTCGATCGCTACCTCGCCGACCGCGGCAGCGAGCTGGTCGCCGAGATGCCGCTGGTGAACGTCGAGAACCAGGGCTACATCCACTACCGCAAAGGCTCACTCGTGATGTACGCGCTGCGCGACTACATCGGCGAGGACCGCGTGAACCGCGCGCTCGCGAAGTTCCTCCGCGATCACGCGTACGAGAGCGCGCCGTACACGACCGCGCCTGAGCTGGTGAAGTACTTCCGCGCCGAGGCGCCGCCGGAGCATCAGGAGACGATCACGGACCTCTTCGAGCGCATCACGCTCTACGACAACAAGACCACGGAAGCGACCGCCACCAAACGCGCCGACGGCAAGTACGTGGTGAAGCTGAACGTGAGCTCCGCGAAACTGCGCAGCGATGCGAAAGGCGAAGAGAAGCCGGTGCCGATCAACGACCTGATCGACATCGTGGTGTTCGCCGAGAAGGATCGCGTGCTGTTCTCGGAAAAACGCCGCATCACCAGACCGGCGGAAACGTTCGAGATCGTGGTCGGAGAGAAGCCGGCGAAGGCAGGCATCGACGCGTTCAACAAGCTGATCGATCGCAATCCCAAGGACAATGTGAAGAGCCTGTGAGGCAGTACCTCGGAGTACCTCGGGTACCTCGGAGTTCCTCGGAGGGGATGAGGCGGAGGACGTTCTTATCCCCCCGAGGTACTCCGAGGTACCGCCTCTAATGCATCTGCTCTAACGCAAACACCACCGCTCCCGCGGTGAGCAGCCCTGCGATCGTGGAGATGATCAGCGCGAAGCGCGGGCGTTCGTGGACGTGCGGGAGGAGATCGCTGGCGCCGAGATAGAGGAGGAAGCCGGCGAAGAAGGCCAGCTGGAACGCGAGCACGCTCGGATCGATGCGCAACACCTGCGCGAGCAGCGCGCCCGCGACCGGCGCGAGCGCGTCGACGACGAGCAGCGCGATGGTGCGCCAGCGGCTGTTGCGCGTCGCGAGCATGAACGTGACCGTGTTCAACCCATCCGCGAAATCGTGCGCCAGCACGGCGAGCAGCACGACGAATCCGACTTCGTTCCCCGCCTGAAAACCGACGCCGATCGCGAGGCCGTCGAGGAAGCTGTGAAACGACAGGCCGATCGCGCCTGCCAGTCCGACGTTGTGATGATGGCCGGGCGCGTCATGTCCCTTCTCGCCATGGATGATGGTCAGCTTCTCGAGCAGGAAGATGGCCATGAAGCCGCCGATGAGCGTGACCATCAACGTCCGCGGCGGAATCGCCGCCTCGGGCGCGATCTCGATGATCTCGGGGATCAGATCGAGGAACACGACACCGATCAGCAGCCCCGCCGAAAAGGCCATGATCGCGTGGAGATAACGCTGATAGCGGAACGCAAACGCGCCCCCGGCGAGGGTCATCGCGAACGCCAACAGAGCCCACGCCGCACTCATCAGGCGCGGATTGTAGCCGCTCGGCGAAGCACGTGATTCGCGTCACATCCGTGGCCTGCCGTTTGCTATTCCTCAGTTTGCGGTTAATGCAAAATGAGGAGGAGGGCTTTTGCAATACACAATCGAAGCCCGCGAGCTCAGCAAACCACACTCCAACCGCCCGCATAACGCTGAATCGCTCCGGACGGTCGTAGTGGCCAATGACGCGGATGAGGCAATCCACCAATACGTGCGCGACCGCGACGCCGAACTGGTGAGCTTCACGCAACCAGCACGCGGTCTCGAATCGATCGGCACCGTGAAGAAGGAAGACACGGTCTTCCTCGTCCGAGTCTACGCAGCCTGAAGCCAGTACCTCGGAGTTCCTCGGGTACCTCGGAGTTCCTCGGAGGGGATCAAAGTCACTCCGAGGCACTCCGAGGTACTGTTTTCCGTCACCTTTCGCGCAGATAGTTGTGAATCAACTGCACTGCCATCGCTCCCTCGCCTACTGCTGATCCCACCCGCTTCACCGATCCGTGCCGCACGTCGCCCGCGACGAACACGCCCTGCATGCTGCTCTCGAGCGGCGCGGGCCAGCGATCTTCGTCCCATCCTTCGAGATGCGAGCGCCGCAGGTCGCGGCCCGCGACGACGAAGCCCTGCTTGTCGCGCACGACCGATCCCGCCAGCCAACCCGTGTGGGGCGTCGCTCCGATCCACACGAACAGCGCATCCGTCTGCAACTCGTGCCGCTTCTTCGTGTCGACGTCTTCGGTCACGAGCGATTCGACACGCTCCTCGCCCTTCACCTCGACAACGCTCGTCTTCGTCATCAGCTTCACGTTCGGCAGCGCGCCGATCCGCTCGACGAGGTACTGCGACATCGTCGTCTCCAGGCTCTCGTCGATGGTGATGATCGTCAGTCGGCGCACGTAACGCGCGAGCAGCAAGGCTGCCTGCGCGGCGGAGTTGCCGCTGCCGAGGAGACAGACGTCGCAGCCGCGGAAGCGTGCGGCCTCGGCGGCTGCGGCGCCGTAATAGACGCCCGACCCGGTGAGCCGCTCCGCCCCTTTCGCTTCGAGCTTTCGATACGCGACGCCCATCGACAACAACACCGTGTGACTGACGACCTCCGTGCCGTCGTCGAGCGTCGTCACGCGATAGCCGTGATCGTCGCGCAACTCCTTCGCCGATCGCGTGAGCAGAATCTCCGTGCCGAATTTCTGCGCCTGCGTCACGGCACGCGACGCCAGCTCCGCGCCCGATACTCCTTCCGGAAATCCAAGGTAGTTCTCGATGAGCGCGCTCGAACCCGCCTGCCCGCCCGGCACCTCGCGCTCGATGACCACCGTGCGCAGTCCTTCCGAGCTCGCGTAAACCGCGGCCGCGAGTCCGGCCGGACCGCCACCGACGATCACGAGGTCGTAGAACGACTCGTCCGGCGAGGTGCTGAAGCCGAGCTTCTGCGCGATCTCTTCGTCCGTCGGATCGACGAGCTTCGAGCCGTCGGGAAAGACGACACACGTCGCCTCCGCATGCGGCAAATCCTCCTCGTCGTCCTCTTCGGCCGTGTCCACCCAGCGGTACGGCACGCGGTGCCGCGCCAGGAGATCTTTCACGTTGTGGCATCGCGGCAACCACTGATCGCCGACGACATGGATGACGTTTTCTCTGCGCTCGGACCGCTGACCCATCTCGCCCGGACCAGTGCGAACGCGGTGCCGCTGGGACGGTTCCTCGGGTTCCTCGGAGTTCCTCGGAGTGGCTGAGGATCGTCGCTGTCCCCCGAGGAACCCGAGGGACTCCGAGGAACCCGAGGAACCAACCCACGGCAGGAAATTTGCTTGCCGTTGTCAGCGAATGCGTCCGCCCTCTCGTGTGCTGGTGGTTGATGACGAGCCTGCCATCCGTGCGCTCGTTGCCAAGATCATCGAGCGCGCCGGCCATTCTGTCGATACCGCCCGCGACGGCGTCGAGGCCATCGAGAAGCTCGACTCCAACGACTACGCGGTCATCGTGCTCGACCTGATGATGCCGAACATCGACGGCTTCGCCTTTCTCGACCATCTCAAGCAGCGCCGCGGACGGAACAAACCAGCCGTGATCGTGGTCAGCGCCGGCGACTCCGGCATGCTTCGTCACCTCGACGGCGCGATGGTGCACTCCATCCTGCGCAAGCCCTTCGACATCGACGTCCTCGGCGATCTCGTCGCGGCCGCCGCGAAGGCGGTCGACGATCAGCAGGAGCAGCGCGATAAGGACGTCCTCCCGTTCCGCCGCAACGAAAACGCCTGCTGACGCGAAACCGTCACGCGCGCCGCTTGCGCAACGTACGCATCGAAATCGAGTAGCGCAATTCCTTGATCGGCGGAATCGAATGCTGCCATTGCGTGCGCGCTTCGCCGCCGAGGAGGTAGAGCGAGCGCGGCTCGAGGACGTGCTTTGCTTGTTCGTATCCATCACCCACTTTGCGCCGGAACTTCATCGTGCACGGCGAGCCGAGGGAGATGCCGATGACGGGAGTGCCGAACATCGGCGCATCGCGATGCCAGCCGATCGTCGCGCCCGGCGGATAACGCGCCACGAGGAACTGCTCCAGTGATTCCGGAGCGATGTCCGCAATGGCCGCGCAACGATCGGCAAGCTCGCGCAATCGCGGCGATGGCGGAGTGGCCGGCGTGATTTTCCATCCTTCATAGTCGTAATCCCATCCGAAGTGGATCACGGTGCGGCGCGCGGCCTGTCCGCGCATGACCACTTCGTGAAACGGATACGTCTCGATCTCGCCGAGGAGCTCGCGCTCGTTTTGCGCGGAGAGAAAATCAGGCGTGTATGCGAAGCCGGGCGGCGACATGCACGAGTGATGCTGCGCATCGAACGTGCAACGACGCGGCGTCCTATGACCCGCGCGGTCCTCATCATCGACGACGACCCTCCGCTACGCGCGCTGTTGCAGAAGCTGCTCGCGCACGCCGGTGAGCACGACGTCGTGACGGCGTCCGATGGCGATGAGGCGATCGTCCTTCTCGGAACACGCACGTTCGACGTGATCCTGCTCGATCTCAAGATGCCGCGCCGCGACGGTTATGCCGTGATCGATTACCTCAAGACGCACCGCCCTGAGCAGTTGCGCGTCGTGCTGGTGATGACCGCCACCGACGAATACGAGGGCCGGCTCGATCCGCACGTCGTCCACGGCGTGATCTCGAAACCATTCGATAACGACACCGTCGTTGCGTTGATCCGCGAGATTTTCGACGCCGCCGCGTAGCCTTCTGCACTTTGCGTCTGGCGCAAATTCTGCTCAAGGACCGGTTGGGACCGAACATCAATATGCGCAACGAAGATCTGCCGCCGCACCTTCGCGACCGCATCCGGATCGAGCAACCGGCGGTGCAACCGCTCGAGGCTCCGGTCGCGCCCGCCGAGCCACCGCCCCTACGAAACGAGGCCAACACTCCGCCTCCACCCGCCGAACCTTATCTACGAAAAAACTCATGACCGGAATGGGACACGCAGCCATCCGCGTCCTGGAGCGCCTCGCGCTCATGGGACCGAACCTCTACGCACACACTCCCTGCATCAAATGGAAGATCGACCTCGGCGTGCTGGAGCAGAAGCCGTCGAACGAGCTTCCCGGCCTCGTCGCAGCGCTCCAGGCAACGATGCCCAGCCTCGTCACGCACCGATGTTCGGAAGGCATGGCGGGAGGGTTCTTCTCGCGGCTCGAAGAAGGAACGTGGCTGGGACACGTGATGGAGCACATCGCGCTCGAGCTGCAGTCACTCGCTGGCATCGACGTCGGCTTCGGCCGCACGCGCTCCGCCGGTCCCGACGGCGTGTACACCGTCGTTTACGAATGCGAGGAACGCGACAGTGGCATCCGCGCCGGCGAGATGGCGCTGGACATGATCGACGCGCTCATCGCAGGCATTCCGTATCCGCTCGCCGATCGCCTGCATGATCTCCGCAGGATCTACGAACACTCGGCACTCGGCCCGTCGACGCGCTCGATCGTCGATGCCGCCGCGCGCCGCGGGATTCCGCACATCCGCATCGACGAGTGGAACCTGGTGCAGCTCGGCTACGGTGCGAACGCGCAGCGCATCCAGGCCACGATCTGCTCGCGCACTCCCCACCTCGGCGTCGAGATCGCCGGCGACAAAAACAAGACCAAGGCCATCCTCGGCTTTCACGGCGTACCGGTGCCGCGCGGCGACCGGTGCCGCAGCGTCGAGCGCGCATTGGAGATCGCCAACGACCTCGGCTTCCCCATCGCGGTGAAGCCGCTCGACGCGTCGCAGGGCCGCGGCATCATGACCAACATCACGAACGAGCACGAGCTCCGCGCAGCGTTCGCGGATGCGAAACAGCATCGCGAGACCGTGCTCGTCGAGAAGCACATCGCCGGCGATGACTATCGCCTGCTGGTCATCAACCATCGCTTCGTCGCTGCCGCGCGGCGCGTGCCCGCGGCCGTCACCGGCGACGGCATGAACACGATCGAAGAGCTCGTGGAGATCGTGAACGCCGATCCGCGGCGCGGTGAATCGCACGAGAACGTGCTGACGAAGATCCGCATCGATGCCCGTTCCGAGCGACTGCTGGCGCTTCGCGGATACTCGCGCACGTCGGTCCCCGACCCTGGAGAAGTCATCTTTCTGAAGACGACTGCGAATCTCTCGACGGGCGGCACCGCGATCGACGTCACCGAGAGCGTGCATCCCGCGAACATCGAGCTGGCGGAGCGGATCTCCTGTCTCGTCGATCTCGACATCGCCGGCATCGACGTCGTCGCGCCCGCGATCGACACGCCGCTCCTCGAAAACGGCGGCGCGATCATCGAAGTGAATGCCGCGCCCGGATTCCGTATGCACCTCGCGCCGACGGAAGGGAAACCGCGCCCGGTTGGCGAAGCGGTGGTGAACATGCTCTTTCCGCCCGGCACCAACGGCCGCATTCCGATCATCACCGTCACCGGCACGAACGGCAAGACCACGACCGCGCGGTTGTGCGCGCACATCGCGCGGCAGGCCGGCCGCAGAGTGGGCCTCACCACGAGCGACGGCATCTACATCGGCAATCAGCTCGTGCAGAAAGGCGACACGACGGGACCGCAATCGGCAGCGGTCGTACTGCGCGATCCCGCGGTCGATTTCGCCGTGCTCGAGACCGCCCGCGGCGGCATCCTGCGCGCCGGCGTCGCGTACGACTGGTCGAACGCCGGCATCGTCACCAACATCGCCGCCGATCATCTCGGCCAGCGCGACATTCACAATCTCGAAGATCTCGCGCGCGTCAAAGGCGTGACCCTCGGCCGCGTCATGTCCGATGGCTACGCGATCCTGAACGCCGAAGACGGAATGCTGCCGGTGCTCGAAGAAGACGTCGACTGCAAGCTCGCGCTGTTCTCGCTCGATCCGGCAAACGAGGTATTTCGCAAGCATGTCGACGCGCGCGGACTCGGCGCGACCATCGAGGATCGCTGCATCGTGGTCTACGACAGAGGCTTGCGTTTTCAACTGTGCGACATCGCGCATGTCCCTGTGACGCTCGGCGGCAAAGCGCGCTTCAACATCGCGAATGCACTCGCGGCGGTGCTGGCGACATACGGAACGAAGATCGCGGTGAGCGACATCGCCGCGGGGCTCCAGTCCTTCTTCCCTTCCGCGTTCACCACTCCCGGCCGGCTCAACATCATCGACTTCGCGGAGTTCCGTCTCATGATCGATTACGCGCACAACCCGCACGGCATCGCCGCACTGTGTGAGCTCGTCGAAGAGCTCCGCGGCAGCGGAGACCTGGTCGCCGTCATCGGCGTCGCCGGCGATCGGCGCGATGAAGACATCCGTGAATGCGCGCGCATCGTGGCGCAGACGTTCGATCGCGTCATCCTGCGCGAGGACGAGGATCCGCGCGGGCGCAAGCCGGGCGAGGTGGCGGCGCTGCTGCGCGGTGCGCTCATCGCGAACGGCATGCGCGGTCACGACGTCGTCACCGAGCTGGATGAAGGCCAGGCGTTGCGGCTGGCGATCGACCACGCGAGCTCCGGCGATCTGATCGTGCTGTTCGCCGACCGGCCTGAGTCGTCGGCGGCGATTGCCGAGGAGCTGCGGCTGGAACGCTTCGCGACGATTCAATGAGAATGCGGATGACCGACTCTCCGCAACGCTCCCTCGGACGGCTGTTCGCGATCGGAGGCGCGGAGGATCCGGATGAGAAGGACATGAAGATCCTGCCGCACTTCGTGAAGTTGTGCGGCGGGAAGCGCGCGCGCATCGTCGTGTGCGGGTCGCCTTCCGAGGAGGTGGGGAGGAAGGAGCGGACGTACAAGCGGCTGTTCGAGAAGATCGGCACCGCGTCCGTGTTCGAAGCGAGGATCAAGGAACGTGAGGATGCAGCGGACGGAGAACTGCTCGACGCATTGCAACGCGCGACGGGCCTCTTCTTCACCGGCGGCGATCAGCTCCGCCTCACTTCCATTGTCTCCGGAACCGCGTTTGGCGACCTGGCGCGCGACAGGCTCTGGAGCGACGGTCTCATGATCGGCGGCACGAGCGCGGGCGCCGCGGCGATGTCGAGCACGATGGTCATCAGCGGACGCGATGAAGGCACCGTGCGCCGCGCCGACATCCGCCTCGCCCCCGGCCTCGGCTACTTTCGCGACGTCATCATCGACACGCACTTCGCGCAGCGGGGCAGGATCAGCCGCTTGCTGGCGGTGATCGCGCAGAATCCGGAGATGATCGCGATCGGAGTCGACGAGAACACCGCGATCGAAGTCGATGCGGACGGCTGCTTCACCGTGGTCGGCGATGGCGCGGTGTTCGTCTGCGACGGCGCGGTCACGCACAGCAACGCGCCGGAAGCGGGCGAGGACGACGTGCTCGCGTTGACCGACTCGCTGCTGCACATCCTTCCCGCGGGCTACAGCTTCGACCTGCAGACGAAACGGCCGCGCACGTCGAAGGGCGAGACGATCGCACAACGCGCCTGAGCGCCCTTTGGGTGCGGCGGCAAAGCCGCCGCTTTCTGATGCGGAAGCGCCAGCTTCCGCACGCGACCGCGGCAACTGGCGTTGCCGCTTGTGAAAGCGGTAGCTGTCGTTACCGCACTCCATAGAGGTACCGTCCTATTGTGCTTGTTGAGATTCCTCCGACCCGTCGCGGCGATTGTCCGAAAACAAAACGTCCGGCCACCGCGGATCGACGTTCCGGGCGGCCGGACCAGGGGAAAACACCGGCGCGATGGCGTGATGACCTGGTGGTTTCTGTGGCTCGCCGGCGATTCTCGTGTGCTGCAAATACCATGCGCACGTTTACCGTTACGTGCAATACGACCGCGGCAGCCGGCGCAGTTGGCATTACGGTTGAGTGCGACTCCGAGCGGAAGGAGAACCATGCTTATGAAGTCCTGCAGTCTGTTCCTCGCCTTGTCGCTCGTCGCGTTCGCGCCCGGCTGCAAGAGCGAGATCGATGAGAAGCCGGCGGCCGAAGTTTCCGAGACGGTCGCCGCGACGACGGCGGCCGATACGGCATCGACGCAGCCCGCGGCCGGCGGAAACACGGCGAACGTGATCAAGGAGAAGAGCAAGATCGAGTTCGTCGGCGCGAAGGTCACGCGCGATCACACCGGCCAGTTCAAGAACTTCGACGGCTCCATCGAATACGCCGGCACGCAGCCCTCGCGCATCTCGTTCGACATCGACCTCAACTCCGTCGAGACGGACACGGAACGCCTCACCGGACATTTGAAGAGTCCCGATTTCTTCGACGTCGCGAAGTATCCGAAGGCGTCCTTCGTCTCCACCGGACTCACGCCGGCGCCGGCCGGTGCGCCCAACGGCGCGACACACGAGCTGAAAGGAACGCTCGACCTGCACGGCGTGAAGAAAGACGTCACGATTCCGGTCGTCACACAGCAGACGGCCGAAGGCGTGCGCGCGAGAAGCGAGTTCACGATCAACCGCCACGACTGGGGCATCTCGTACAAAGGCGCGGCGGACGATCTGATCAAAGACAACGTGTTGATCAAGCTCGACCTGATGTTCCCGCCGCCGCCGGCCGCGTAAACGAGTTGACGATTCTCCGGGATGGCGGCGTCACTCGTCGCCGTCCCGGCGATACAGTAGCGGCGAATGAAACGCGTCCTCGTGCTCCTGCTGCTCGCCGCCTGCGCTCGCGAGACTCCCGCACCGCCATCCGCGCCGCCGCAACCCGCCGCCGCGGGGAACGCGGAACGCGGACGCCAGCTCGCCGCGCAATACGCGTGTACCGCGTGTCACGTGATCCCCGGAACGAACGGCCGCGGCACGCTCGGGCCGAGTCTCGCCGGCGTCGCGTCACGCGCGAGGATCAGTGAGGACACCGTCGCGAACACAACGGCGAATCTGCAGGTGTTCATCAATACGCCGCAAGCGCTGAACCCGGAAAGCGCGATGCCGCCGATCGGTCTGCCCGACGCGGACGCACAGGACATCACCGCGTTCCTGATGACGCTGCGGTGACGCAGTCGTCATGGGAATCCACGACGGCGATGTGCTGCAGACGCTGGGTCGACGAAACGATGCCGCTCATCGCGGCGCGGTTGCCATCGACGCGGAAACAATCGGCAGCGACGATAAGCGACACGTTCGACACCGCTTCCTGATTGTTCCTTCGCCGTCGACGTCTTCGTTGGAAACCTCGATCGCGCCAGTGAACTTCACGTGCCGCTCGCGCCCGAGAGTGAGAACTGGAAGTCGCCGTTGGAAGACCGCTGTCCGCGGCGCCGGAGAAGGTGACCGACAGAAGAACGTACACAGCGCCCCACGCGAGAACGTTCGCATCGACGGACTCCTTCGCAGAAATAGACCGGGGGTTGCCGGCAACGTTCGGAAAAAGCGACGAGCTGGGCTGTTACTTGTTGGTTCCTCGGAGTTCCTCGGGTTCCTCGGGTTCCTCGGAGGGACCACCGCCGAGGAACCCCGAGGAACCCCGAGGAACCCGAGGAACTCCGAGGAACCCAAGGAACTCCGAGGCACTCCATTAGGCACGAAGTCCGCAAACCGCCGAGAGCGGCATGAGCTTCAGAATTCAGAAATCGCTCGGTAACTCGTTCTTTCAGTTCTCCGTCGGGCGGCGGCGCGACTTCAAGTCGATCGACGACGATAAGGAAATGAGCACCGGCCCGGCCGGGGAGTTCATCCGGCACCGGCCCGAGATTTTCTACTCGGCCGACATCCGGCAGATCCATGTGCCGGAGGTGCCGGCGCCGCGGACGGTGACCTCGACGCCGTTCTGGGGCTCGATGATCGACGGCACTCCGCGCGGCTGGACGTTCGTCGGACTGATGGCGTTCGGCGCGCTCCTGCTGCTGCTCGGACTCGCGAACATCGCCAACGGCAACCGTGGCGGCGGCGGATTCCTGGTCGTCCTCGGCATCATCCTCGCCGCGATTCCGGTCGTCCTCACCAGCGCGAAACGCCGTTCGATCCGCTTGCAGGAAGAGAAGATCCGCAAGGAACGGCAGGAGCGCGATGAGCGCGACCGCCAGTTGCTCGCCGCGTACACCACATCGCTCGAGAAACTCCGCGATGATCCGAGCGACGCGAACCTGTTGTACGTGCAACGCGAAAACGAAAAGCTCGATCTTCCCTACGCCGTGTGGGCGGACACCGCGATCGGCACCGTGCTGTACGTCGGCTTCTCGACGCTCGCGAAGGTTGGACCCGAGCGCGCAGCGGAAGTTGCGGAGCTCATGGACCGCGCGAGCGACGCGGCGGGACTCATCGCAGAAGATGCCCGCGGCGTGAAGCACGCGCTCTACTCCACCATCCTCTGGCATTTCATCGCCGACGATCGCCTCGGACAGGAGCAAACGAAGATCGTCCGCCAGATTCAGGAAGGATTCCGCATCAAGGGTGAAGACGTGCCGATCGATACGGCGTCCGAGGCGCAGTTCAATCGCCTGCGCGGGATCGATCATCGGAACGCGCCGCGCTGCGAAACGCAGGTGCCGCTGCGGCTCAATGAGTACTGCATGTACACGGCAGACGTGCGCGTCGGCGATGGAGCCGCGACGACGCCGCTCTACATTACGAACAAGCGGCTGATTCTCGGCACGGGCAAGGCGGTCACTGAAGTAGAGGTGCCGAAGATCGATCACCTGACTGCGGATGCTGACGCGAGCCGCATCGCCGTGCGCGCGTCGGAGCTCAAGCGGCCGCTCGAATTCACGGCCGGCGAGCCGATTTATCTGGCGGCGATTCTCGATCTGGCGAGCCGGTTGGACGACAGGCCGAAGAGCTTTACCTAGCGTTCCACCATCTGGAGCGACGGGCTCTCAGCCCGTCGAAATTAAGAAAGAACCCGACGGGCTAAGAGCCCGTCGCTCCAGATGAGAAGCGCTTCGTCATCAAGTGGCGGTCGTGCGCGACGTATCCGCTGCGCTCGTACAAGGCACGCGCGCGCGAGTTCGCGTGTTCGACCTCGAGATGCAACGCGCGGATGCCCGCCTCGCGACAAGCCTCCTCCGCGACCTGCAACGCCGCTGATCCGAGTCCCTGTCCGCGCGCCGCATCCGCGATGTAAAGCTCGTCGACGAACGCATCGCGTCCGCCGAACTCCACGCTGAACCCGAACGTCACGAGCAGATAACCGACAGGCGGATCGCCCGTGACGAACGCGCGGCCGAACGCCGGGTTCGCGATCAGCTCGCGCAGCGCGCGAGCCATCGAGATTGGGTCGTACGGATATCCTTCCTCGCGATAGAAACGCTCGTGCAGCGCCAGCAGCGCCGGGACATCCTCGGCCACGGCGCGGCGGAACGTCACGCGGTGACGCGGTTGCGCCCTTCGCGCTTCGAGCGATACAGCAGCTCGTCGGCGCGCAGCAGCACCGACTCCGGCTGCTCCATCGGATTGATCGCGCACGTGACACCGAACGAGGAGGTGAGACGGATCCGCAGGCCCTCGTACGTGAATACAGTCTCCTCGAGCGTGCGACGGATGCGTTCCGCGATGGCGACGCCCTGTTCGGTCGTCGTCTCCGGCAGCACGATCACGAACTCCTCGCCGCCGATGCGCGCGAAGAGATCCGCCGGACGCACGAACGAGCCGGTGATCAACTCGCACGTCGCCTTCAGCACGTGATCGCCTGCGGCATGGCCGAACTGATCGTTCACCTGCTTGAAGTTGTCGAAGTCGAACGTGATGATCGTGACCGGACTGGTCTCTGTGGCGAGGTCGATGACGAATCCGAGCTTCGCGACGATGTACGACTTGTTGAACGCACCCGTCAGCGGATCCGTCGTCCCGCGCGAGTGCAGCGCCTCGGTGAACTCCACCTCGAGCAACGAGTCGATGAAGCGGAACACGCAGTTCCCGAGCTTGACCAATGTCCCCTGCACCAGCGGCACCGGCGTGCGGATGCGCACGCCGTTGACGATCGTGCCATTCGTGCTGGCCAGATCGTTGATCGTGACGTTGTCGCGCACGCGGATGATCTCCGCATGAATGCCGCTCACCGCGCGCTCGCGCACGCGGATGTCGCACTCGGGACGACGCCCGATGATCTGCCGTCCCGGTCTGAGCCGGAACACTTGCCCGGGCAGGTCGCCTTCGAGCGTCACCAGCGCCGGCTCGTGAGTGTGCGCACGCTCGACCGGATCGGGATCGAGGTTGTCGACCCGCACTTCGGTCGTCTTCCGCGGCGGCGGCTTCTCCTCCCCGCGCATTGCGTTCTTGAACCGTTCGAGCATGGGAGCCTTTGGGGGACAGTGTAACTGGAGAGGAATTGAAAATTGAAAATTGAAAATTGAAAAATCGGACCCCCGCCCTCGCGAAACCACTTCCGATTTTTCAAATTTTCAAATTTCAGGAGCGCGCCCTTCCCGGTCGCTCCAGGCCCGGATTGCGGCCACGCTCTGGAATCCGCGCGGCAGCTTCAGGCCGCGCTGCGCGCGCTTGCCCGCGTACTCCTCGAGGTCTTTTCCCTTCAGACTGGTGAAGCGTTTTCCCGCTTCGACGATCAGCGTCCCGTCCTGCGGCATGACCGCGATGCCGGCCACTTTCTCCGGCGCGATCGGCGTGCGATGCAGCTTGATGGTTTGCACACCTTTGCCGCGCGGGAGCTGTGGCAGCTCCGCGACTTCGAACACGAGCAGCTTTCCTTCCGACGATGCCGCGGCGACGAGGTCGGTCTCGTAACTGCCGACACGTTGCGGCCGCAACACCTTCGCGCCCTTCCCGACATTCACGATGGCCTTGCCCGCTTTGAGTCGCGTCATCATGTCTTCGAGGCGTACGACGAATCCGTATCCGTCGTCGGTCGAGACGAGCCATAGGTCTTCCGCGTCGCCCATCATCACCGCGACCATCGACGCGCCCGGCGGCAATGTCAGCGACGATGTCACCGGCTCGCCGTGACCCTTCGCCGACGGCAGCTCGTGCGCGGGCAGCGAGTAACTGCGCCCGCTCGAGTCGAGGAACACCGCGAGCTGATTGCTGCGTCCTTTCGCCGCGTGCAGAAACGAATCGCCCGACTTGTATTGCAGCGTCGTCGGATCGAGGTCATGTCCCTTCCCCGCGCGCACCCAGCCGCGTTCGGAAAGCACGACTGTCACCGCTTCCGACGGAATCAGCGCGGTCGGATCGAGTGCCTTCGCGGCCTCGCGCTCGACGATCGGCGAGCGGCGCTTGTCGCCAAACTCCTCCATGTCCTCGAGCAGTTCGTCGCGCACTTGCTTGCGCAGCAGTTTCTTCGAGCCGAGGATCCTTTCGAGGGCCGAACGCTCGTCCTGCAGCTTCTTCTGCTCGCCGCGGATCTCCATCTCCTGCAGCTTGTTGAGGAACCGCAGCTTGAGCTCGAGGATGTACTCCGCCTGCACGTCGCTGAGCGAGAAGCGCTTCATCAGCACCGGCTTCGGCTCGTCTTCGCGGCGGATGATGCGGATCACTTCATCGACATTGAGATATGCGACCAGCAAGCCGTCGAGGAGATGCAGGCGCGAGTTGACGTGATCGTAGCGATGCTGCAGGCGCCGGCGTACCGTCTCGACGCGGAACTCCAGCCATTCCGCGATCAGGTCGCGCAGGTTGTAGAGGCGCGGCCGGCCGTCGAGGCCGATCATGTTCATGTTGATGCGATAGCTGCGCTCGAGATCGGTGGTGGCGAAGAGATGCGTCATCAACTCTTCCAGGTCGACGCGGTTCGAGCGCGGCACGATCACGATGCGCGTCGGGCTTTCCTGATCGGACTCATCGCGTACGTCCTCGACCATCGGCAGCTTCTTGGCCTGCATCTGCTGCGCGATCTGCTGCTGGATCTTGCTGCCCGATACCTGAAACGGCAGCGCGGTGATGACGATCTCGCCGTCCTCGACCTCCCACTTCGCGCGCTGTCGCACACCGCCGTTGCCCGTCTTGTACATCTCGCGGATCTCGGCGGGCGGCGTGATGATCTCCGCGGCGGTCGGGAAGTCCGGCCCCTTGACGTGCTTCGTGATGTGCGCGAGCGTCGCCTCGGGATTATCGAGCAGTTCGACGCACGCGTTCACGACCTCACGCACGTTGTGTGAGGGAATGTCGGTGGCCATGCCCACCGCGATTCCCGACGCGCCGTTGAGCAGCACGTGCGGCAATCGCGACGGCAGGAGGCGCGGCTCGCGCATCGTGCCGTCGAAGTTCTGCTGCCATTCGACCGTGCCCTGTTCCAACTCGGACAGCAGCGACTGCGCGAACTTCGCGAGCTTCGCTTCCGTGTAACGCATCGCCGCGAACGATTTCGGATCGTCCGGCGAGCCCCAGTTGCCCTG
>DASPNA010000003.1:0-95193 GCA_035626775.1 Thermoanaerobaculia bacterium | reverse complement strand
TCAACGCCGACCAGGTTCCGCTCTTCTTCGAGAGCATGCGCGCGCAACTGCCGGCCGGTGCGCGCAACATCGGCCTCTGGGCGTGGGAAGTCGAGGATCTGCCGCCGGAGATGGCGCAAAGCGAACGCTATTTCGACGAGGTCTGGGGCATCAGCAGCTTCACGGCGGCGGCCTTGGCCCGTTCCCTCTCGAAGCCCGTGCGCGCGTTCCCGCTCCCCGTGGGAGCTCCGGAGATCCGCCGGCGAACGCGCGCCGAGCTCGGCATGCCGGAAGGCTTTCTCTTTCTCTTCTGCTTCGACTACGACAGCGTGTTCCGGCGCAAGAACCCTCTGGCGGTGGTGGCCGCATTCCGGCAGGCCTTCGCCGATCGCCCTGAGGTCGTGCTCTACATCAAGACCACCAATGCGGAACGGCACGCGGCGGAAGACGAAGAGTTGCGTATCGCGGCGGCGGGCCGATCGAACATCGTCATTCGCGATGGCTATGTCTCGAGCGATGACTACTTTTCGATGCTCGACGCGTGCGACTGCTACGTTTCCCTGCATCGTTCGGAAGGGTTCGGATTGACGGTGGCCGAGGCGATGGCGATGGGGAAGCCGGTGATCAGCACGGCGTATTCGTCGACGCTCGAGTTCGCGAACGAATCCAACAGCTACCTGGTTCCGGCGCGGCTCACCAAGGTGGGGGATCACGCGGCGCCGTATCCGCGCGACTCGCGCTGGGCCGAGCCTGAAGTAGCCGCCGCGGCGCAGCAGATGGTCCGGGTGTACGTCGATCCCGGCGCTGCGGCCGCCGTCGGCGCACGCGCGCGCGCAGACATTCAGGCGTTGCACAGCCCGAGAGCGCGTGGGCCGCTGCTGCGCCGCCTGCTCGAGGATCAGCGACGCCCGAGTGAGGCGGTGCCTGCATCCGCGCCGCAAACAATCGAGGTGACCGTCGAACCGCCAGACGCCTTCGAGATCGACGCGATCGCCGCGGAGTCGCTTCTTGGAGCACCGCGGCCCGACCTCCCTTCGCCAATGCAGCGTCTCATGACGCCGTTGCGGCGTCTGGTGCTGCGCTGCATCCGCGTTTTCTGGGTGCAGCAACGCGCCATCGATCGTGCGCTGCTCGCGGTGATGCATACGCTCAACCGCCAGTCGCGTGCCGAGACGACCCGCATGCGCGAGGAGCTCACGGAGCTCGCCGCCGAGATACGCACGCTGCGCGAACGGATCGCGGCAACGGCGGTTCCACGGCAATCCGCTCTGTCGGATGAAGAGCAGCCGGTGAGCCGCGAAATGGATCGGTAGCGCCGGCGGGCCAATCACCATCGATTATCCCGCCCGTCCCCTCCCCTCTGGTGTGCCGACTTCCTCTTCTTCTATTGTAATCCAATAGGGGACCGTGTCATCATCATATGGCTTTCCCATAGGAGAATGCATGACCGACCAAGCTGCCGTTCTGCAGGGCACGCTGACCCTGATGATTCTGAGAACGCTGGAGTCGATGGGTCCGCTCCACGGCTACGGGATCGCCCGCCGCATCGAGCAGACCAGCGGTGACGAGCTAGCCATCAACTACGGGACCCTCTACCCCGCGCTGCTCAAGCTCGAGCAGGAGGGCTACGTAAAGGCGGAATGGGGCCTGTCCGACAATAATCGTCGCGCCAAGTTCTACAAGCTCACCCGTGCCGGCCACAAGCGCGTCGAGCAGGAAATGCGCGACTGGGAGCGCACTTCCGCCATCCTGGCGAAATTTCTCGCGGGAGCGTCGTCATGATGCGGTCGCTGCGGGCGTGGTGGATTCGTCTGCTGTATGTCGTCTCGCGCGACCGCCGCGAGCGTGAATTCTCCGAGGAGCTCGAGTCCCACCTGCAAATGCACGTTGACGACAATCAGCGTGCAGGAATGAGCGCCGTGGAAGCGCGCCGTGTCGCGCTCCTCAAGCTCGGCGGTCTCGATCGGACGCGTGAACAGATCCGTGATCGGAGTGGCATCCCGATGATCGAGACACTGCTCAAAGACCTGCAGTTCGCGTCGCGATCGATGCGGCGAGCCCCGGGCTTCACCGCGGTCGTTCTGCTGACACTCGCACTCGGCATCGGAGCGAACGCGGTGATGTTCAGCGTGGTCAACACACTGCTGCTTCGCCCTCTCCCGTATGCAGACCCGAGTGCTCTTGTCATGGTCCGACCCGCCACAGGGACGAACCGCACGCCGGCCTTTGCTGCGCCGCCGGATTTCTATCGATATCGCGAGCAGCATCGGACGCTCGAACATCTCGAAGCGTTTTATTTTCGCAATGTGAATGTCACTGGTGGTCCGGAGCCGGAACGCGTACTGGCGCTCACCGTTTCGTCGGGATTCCTCGCGTGCCTGGGCGTTCAGCCGGTGAGCGGTCGAGGGTTCATTGCGCAGCACGAGCAGTGGGGCCACCATCGTGTGGTCATCGTGAGTGACGGTTTGTGGCGACGCCGGTTCGGCAGCTCGCGGAACATTGCGGGCCAGTCCATTCCGATCGATGGCCAGCCACACGACGTCATCGGAATCCTTCCCGCGGGGTTTGCTTTTCTCAATCCCGAGATCCAGATGGTCACGCCGATGGCTTTCGAGCCCGGCGACAACATGAACTCGCGGAACAACTACTTTCTGCGCATGGTCGGTCGCCTCGAGACCGGGACGAGTCACGAGCAGGCGGCGGCAGATCTCAACCGAATCCACGCGTCCATCGCCGCAGAATTTTCGACGTACAACGGGACGTCGATCAGCGTGCAGCCGTTGCAGGATGCGCTCGTTGGCTCGGTGCGTCGAGCAGTGCTGATTCTGCTCGGCGCGGTCGCTTTCGTGTTGTTGATCTCGTGCGCCAATCTCACGAACCTGCTGCTCGCTCGCGCGGTGAGCCGACAGCGCGAGATTGCCGTGCGTCTTGCGATGGGCGCTACGCGCCGTCGGCTGATTCGCCAGTTTCTGATCGAGAGTCTGTCGCTCTCGATTCTCGGCGGCGTGCTGGGGCTGGCACTGGCATGGCTGGGCGCGAACGCGGTCAATCTGATCAGCCGTCAGGTGCTTCCGCGTGCCGAGGACATCGGCGTCCATCCCGTCGTCTTCGTCTTTACGTTTGCCGTGGCAACGGCGACCGGTATTGCGCTGGGACTGTTGCCTGCGCTTCACGGTACGCGAGTCGATCTGGCAGAGTGCCTCAAGGATGGATCGCGAGGTGCGTCGGATGGTGGCTCACGGCAGCGACTTCGCGCGGCCATGATCGTCGCGGAAATTGCCTTGTCACTGGTGTTGCTCGCTGGCGCCGGATTGATGGTCAAGAGTCTGCGTCAACTGTTGCACGTCGACTTCGGTTTTGAATCAGCCGACGTGTTGACGATGCAGATCAATTTGCCGCAGCAGAAGTACGTGAATCTGGAGCAGCACCGGCAGTTCGACGCACAGGCGTACCGGAAGGCGGTTCGCTTCTACGACGATCTCATCGAACGCGTTCGCTCGCTGCCCGGAACCGAGGCAGCGGGCGCAATCAACGGGCTGCCGTTGATGGGCGACGTATGGGCCAAGAATGCGGCTCTACTCGATCGGCCGCTGCCGCCGGACATTCAAGGGTTGTCACCGATTCAGTACCGCGTCGTGGCGGGCGACTATTTTCGCGCGTTGGGCATTCGCGTCCTCAGGGGAAGAGCATTCAATGACCGCGACACGCAGGATGCGCCGAAAGTGGCGATCATCAGCCAGGCGATGGCCCGACGCCACTGGCCGGACCAGGATCCGCTCGGCAAGCTGATTTCCGTCAACCCGCCGCTGTCGATGCTGCCGCCGGAGTCCTTCGCGGCTGTTTCACCCGGCTACGAGCCGGGCAAGTTCACGATCGTCGGCGTCGCGGCGGATGTGCGCTACGGTTCGCCCGATGCCGAGGCGGTACCGCTCGTTTACGTGCCTTACTCGCAGGGCTCGGAAGGGGAGATGTCGATGTACCTCGCGGTCCGTTCCTTCACCGATCCGGGAACGCTTGCATCGGCCATTCGCGGTCAGGTGGCGGCGATCGATCCCGATCAGCCGATCGCCGCGATTCAAACGATGGATGCGCGGATGTCTGCTGCCGTGGCAAGACCGCGACTCCAGGCCAACGTACTCACGGCGTTCGCCGTGAGCGCGATTCTGTTGGCGGCGATCGGGATCTACGGCGTGATGTCGTACGGCGTGTCTCAGCGTGCGAAGGAGATCGGCATTCGCATCGCGCTCGGTGCGGCCGGGCGCGATGTCGTCGGGCTGGTCTTGCGTCAAGGTCTGTCGATGACGGTTGTGGGGGTTGCGATCGGTCTCATCGCCGCGCTCCCTCTCGCGCAACTCCTGCGATCGCTGCTTTTCGACGTCAGCCCGGCTGATCCCACGGTGTTCGTTGCGATCGTAGTGCTGCTGTTGGCGACGGCCCTCGTCGCGGCGTGGATTCCCGCCAGGCGCGCGGCGCGACTCGATCCGGCCTCGACGTTGAGAAGCGACTAGTGTGGTGAGTCAGAAATCCGACGGACTTCTGACTCACCACACTAGTGTTCCTCATCCGCTCAGGTGCGAACCAGAGCGGAACGGGCCATTGCCATCGACGAACGCGCCGACTGCATGAAAGGTTGCCACTGGGTTGTCGTAAAAGACGAAGTGGCCGCTGTCCGGCACTTCGACGACCTGCACGTCGCTCCTGCGCAACAGAGGCAGATACGATAAATGACGGTTGGCCTCGCCGTAGAGAAACAGCCGCGGCACCGGCAGCGCAAGGAATTCATCGAGGAGCGCGCCCGAGTCTGACTCTGCCACTGTCCGGAAGCTGTATGCGTGATAGGCCCGCGCGTCGACGTTCAGGGCCATGTTGTGGGCAACCACCCGATCGCCTGTATGCGCGGAACGCAGCAGCTCGCGAATCATTTCCTCGAACACATGACCTGTGAAGTCCTCCAGCGAATGCGGGACGACGCGTCTCGAGAACATACAGTCCTCGCTGGCGAGATTTCCCTCGATGTTGTCGATCGCAGGCGGCGGCGAGGTGTCCGACAGGGTTCACCCCGGGCGCGTCTGCTGCGATGGTAGGATGGTTCGGCCATGAGCGAATACACGGCAATCATCAAACAGGAAGGCGACTGGTGGATTGGTTGGATCGAGGAGGTGCCCGGCGTGAACTGCCAGGAATCCTCACGCGACGCACTTCTTGAAACCCTCCGGATCACCCTGCAGGAAGCACTCGACTTCAATCGGGCCGACGCCCGCTCCGCAGCCGCGGACCACTTCGAGGAAGTTCGCATCGCCGTATGAAGCGGCGTGCGCTCGACCGCTGGCTCAGCGCACATGGCTGTGAACTTGATCGGGAGGGCAGCCGCCACTCCTGGTTCATCAATCGAGCGTTGAATCGCCGTTCCGCAGTCCCTCGTCATCCCGAGATCCGCGACGAGTTGGTCCGGAAGATCTGCCGTGACCTCGGCATCGATCGACCAGAACACACCTGAGCGCAGGTCATCGAACGACGGTCACTTCGTTTTTCATCTAGAACAGGGCAGCGGGTCTGGCCTCCCGGTGTGAACGTTTACGTGTTCATTATCAAGAGCTTACATAGACTGCGCGGTACCAGATCTCGTCAGCGCGGGCACTTTGAACTCGCTCCTCACACGATAGTTATCGCTGTGTCGCGTACCTTTAGCGTTTGTTCTCGTCATTACCTATCGCGCTGAAGCGGCGCGAGTGATCGTGAACACCTCAAGCCCCTGAGCACCAAAACGAAACGCCGCCCGGTATGGTTAACCAGAGCGGCGTCAGGAAGTTACTTTTGGTAGGCGCTAGCGGACTCGAACCGCTGACCCCCACCGTGTGAAGGTGATGCTCTACCGACTGAGCTAAGCGCCTGAAACTCGGAACCGTGTCAACGAACTGTCCCGAGGCCCTATTCCGGCCGCGAGGGCGCTCAATCTAACGGAGGCCCCGGTCCGCGTCAACTCGCACTACTTCTTCTTCGAGGACTTCTTCGACGATTTCTTCGAAGACGATTTGCGCGAGGAGCTCTTCTTCGACGAGGACGATTTCTTCGACGACGAAGACTTCTTCGACGAAGACTTCTTCGAGCTCGATTTCTTCGACGGCACCTTGCCGCCTTCGCGTCTCGCCTCGGAGAGGCCGATGGCGATGGCCTGCTTGCGGCTCGTCACCTTCTTGCCCGAGCGGCCGCTCTTCAACTTGCCCCGCTTCATCTCGTGCATGTTCTCTTCGACTTTGTCCGAGGCCTTCTTCCCGTATTTGCTTGCCATGCAAAACCTCCTGCACACGAGCGTGTGCAAGCAGCAAGCCGTGGGTTGCTGACATGGAGACGCCTCTCGTCGTTCTCTCGTGTCAGCGCACCACGACGGACGAAGGCGCGAGCACGATCGCGCCGCGGCGCTTCACGCGAATCGTGAGCTCGTGTGCGCCCTGCTTCATCGACGTCGGCACGCGCAGCTCGAGCTCATAGCGTCGGCGCAACGTGCGTTCCAGTCGATCGAGTCCGATCTTCGGAAACACGCGCGTCTTCGCGCAGAAACCGCCGGTCTGCGTCGCCGCGCTCTGCAATCCGAGCTCGAGGTCGTGATCGTCGGCGACGGTCGTGTCGAACGCGAACAACGTCACGCGCCCGCATCGAGCGCGCGTCGCGCAGCCTTCCACTCGCGGCGCATCGACACCACGCCACCGCTGCGCTGTCCGAGACCCCATCCGAGAAGCAGCAGGTTTTCGGACCTTCGATCGGTAGCAGCGCGTTGCCTACCATCAACAACGCCGCCTCGGAGCTCGTCACGCGTTTCATCGCATCGCGACGAGGCGCGATACGAGCGCGGGTGAGTACACGAATCGACGGAGGAGGCGGATCGTCGATCCACAACGATCCGCGAATGGCCTCGCTGACCGCCTCCTTGTCGCTCGTGAAGTCGAGCCGGAACTTGAGATGCGAATCGAACGAGAGGACGGCCATGCGATCGTCCGGTGCGAGCGCTTGGATGAAGCGTTCCGCGTAGCGGTTGAAGTGCATCTGGCCGGACACGCGCGCGGTGTTTCGTGCGAAGTCGGTCTGGACGACTACGACGAAGAGACGGCCGGGTCGACGGGCTGAGAGCCCGTCGCTCCAGATGGCCTTAGTCGACTCATCGACGAAGGTGGCTGATCCACGCGGGTCGCCGCTCTGCCGATCTTCACGATGAAGTCGTCCGCCGTCAATGCGGTCACCGGCACGCCGTCATCGTTTGTCACGCGCACGTCGACCAGCACGCGCTCGATGGTGTTCGTCTCTTCGAACTGCGGGTGCATCTGCGACGCCGCGAGCACGAGCCTGAGCATGGACGGGTGATATGTTGCGGCTGGTGCAAACTGCATGAAGATCGCCGTCTTCTCGCACTACTTCACGCCCGAGATCGGAGCCCCGTCGGCCCGCATCCATGACCTGTCGCGCGAGTGGCTGCGCGCCGGCCACAGCGTGCATATCGTGACCTGCTTTCCGAATCACCCGACCGGCCAGATCTATCCCGGCTACGCGAAAGCACGCTATTTCCACGAGACGCTCGACGGCTTCGACGTGCACCGGCTCTGGAGTTACGTCACGCCGAACCGCGGCATCATCAAGCGCACGCTCGGCCACGTCTCGTTCATGTTGTCGTCGATGCTGATGCGCAAGAGCCGCCTCGCGCGTCCGGACGTCATCGTCGGCACATCGCCGACGCTCTTCGCCGCGATCGCCGCGGAGCGGATGGCCGCGCGGCTGCGGGTCCCGTTCATCATGGAAGTCCGCGATCTCTGGCCCGCCCTCTTCGCCGACCTCGGCATCCTGCGCAACAAAACCATCCTCGGCATCCTCGAACGTCTCGAGCTCTGGCTCTATCGCCGCGCGGCGGGCATCGTCACGGTGACCGAGGCGTTCCGGCAGAATTTGATCTCGCGAGGAGTGCCGGCGGAGAAGGTGCTTACGATTCCCAACGGCGCCGACATCGACTTCTGGCGCGAGGATCTCGCCGATCCGCAACGCGTTCGCACCGAGTACGGCCTCGGCGACGAATTCATCGTGCTGTACATCGGCGCGCATGGCATCTCGCAGGGATTGTCAGCGGTGGTCGACGCGGCCGCGCTCTTACGCGATCAGCCCGACGTCGAATTCGTGTTCGTTGGCGAAGGAGCGGATAAGCCGGTCGTCATGGAGCGAGCGAAGACCACCGCGGCGTCGAACGTCCGCTTCCTCGATCCCGTCGACAAGCGCGGCGTGCGCGATTTGTACGCGGCCGCGAATGTCTGTCTCGTACCGTTGCGCGACGTTCCGCTGTTCAGTACGTTCATCCCTTCGAAGATGTTCGAGATCCTGGCGATGGGAAGGCCGATCGTTGCAAGCGTGCGCGGAGAGACGGCCGAGATTCTTTCGCGTTCCGGCGCGGCGGTCGTAGTCGAGCCGGAAAACGCGCAGCAGATCGCGGATGCGATCCGCAGTTTGAAAGCGGCGGCTTTGCCGCCGCACTCCAAAGGCCGCGTGTTCGTCGAGCGCGAATATTCACGGCGCGCGCTGGCCGAGCGTTACGATCAATTCTTCAACGAAACGATCGCGCGCTTTCGAGGAAAGAGGTGAAGGCGCTTCTCATCGGCGGGACCGGCTTCACCGGTTCTTACGTTGCTCCGCGATTGCAGGCCGCCGGCTACGACGTGACCTGTTTCGTGCGACCCACGAGCGATCGGCGTCATCTGCCACCGAACATCCGTTTCATCGAAGGAGACAACGCCGACGTGCCGCGGTTGACCGAAGCGATGCGAGGGCAGGATGTGCTCGTGTGCGTGGCGTCGATCGGCTTCGGACATGGACCGGGAATCGTTCAGGCCGCGCGCGCAGCGGGCATTCGGCGCGCGGTGTTCGTCGGCACTACTGCGATCTTCACGACGCTCGCGGCGAAAACGAAAAGCGTGCGCGCCGAGGCGGAGAAGGCCATCGCCGAGAGTGGTCTCGATTGGACGCTGATCCGCCCGACGATGATCTACGGCAGCCCGCGTGACCGGAACATGATCCGCCTCATCCGTCACCTGCAACGCTGGCCATTCGTTACCGTCGCCGGATCGGGCGAACATCTGCAGCAGCCGGTGTTCGTGGACGACGTCGCCGCGGCGGTGGTCGACGCGTTGCGATTCGACGCGACGATCGGCCGCGCGTACAACATCTCCGGCGCCGCGCCGCTCACGTTCAACGAAGTGATCGGCACCGTCGCGCGCGTGCTCGGCCGGCGCGTGCGCAGGATTCATATCCCCGTCGCGCCGGTGGTGGCGATGATGCGCGCGGTCGAGCGCACCGGCCTGAAGCTGCCGTTCAAGTCGGAGCAGATCCTCCGGCTCAACGAGAACAAATCGTTTTCGCACGACGAGGCTGCGCGCGACTTCGGCTTCCGGCCGCGGTCATTCGAAGAGGGGATCCGTCTGGAGATCGAGAGCGCGCGTCACGACTCGAGCGACGGCCGCTCGGTGTAACGCTCCTCGCCGTGCAGGAGCACACCGAACGTGCGCGCGATCAGCTCGAGGTCGAGCAGCAGCGACAGATTGCGTACGTACTGCGCGTCGTAATACCAGCGCTCCGGCCACGACAGCACCACGTTGCCGTGCGTCTGGGCCATGCCGGTGAGACCGGGACGCACGAGCAGCCGCAGCTTCGCGTTCTCATCGAAGTCTTTGAGCTGCACCGCGAGCTGTGGCCGCGGACCGACCAGCGACATCTCGCCGCGCAGCACGTTGATGAGCTGCGGCAGCTCATCGAGCTTCGTGCGGCGAAGGATGCTGCCGACCACCGTCACTTCCGATGCGTCGCCGCTGTACGCGATCGTGTCCGGCACGCGATGCTTGTCGGTCATCGTCCGGAACTTCAGGGCAACGAAGGTCGTGCCGTTGCGGCCGAGGCGTTCCTGGCGGAAGAAAGCGGGACCGCGGGAGGTGAGTCGGATCAGCGCCGCGATCAACAGCAGCAGCGGCGCGCAAATGACGAGCGCCGGAATCACCACCACGAGATCGAACACCCGCTTGCCGAACCGCGCGTAGAACGTCCGGTGGCGTGGCGCCGGACGCGACGTCATACGGTCGCGCCGGACTCGGACACGATGCGCAGCGGCCGGTCGGCGAACGACGGCGGCGGCGCCGCGACGGGCACTGCAGGCGTGTACTCCGGAACCAGCCGCGCGAGGAGTGAGATCGTTTCCGTCGCGCTCGTCGCCATGCGCGCCTTCTCCAGCCACTGCGCGACCACGCGCGAATCGGGCTGCGGCGCTTCGGTGACGACGATCTGCGGATGCACCGTCGGCTTGATCGACTCACCCTCGAGGCGGATTTCCTCGTACAACTTCTCGCCCGCGCGCAGTCCGGTGAAGACGATCGGGATCTCTTCTTCGGTGTGGTTCGAGAGGCGGATCATGTCGCGCGCGAGGTCGACGATCTTCACCGGCTCGCCCATGTCGAGCATGAAGATGCAGCCGTGCGCACCGAGCGTGGCCGCCTGCAGCACCAGCGACACCGCTTCCGACGTGCGCAGGAAGTAGCGCGTCACCTCGGGATGCGTGACGGTGACCGGGCCGCCGGCCGCGATCTGTTCCATGAAGAGTGGGATGACGCTGCCTGACGAGCCGATGACGTTGCCGAATCGCACGGCGGTCACTTTCATCCTCTCGCGCGACGCGACGTCGAGGAGCGCGATCTCCGCCGCGCGTTTCGACGCGCCCATCACGCTGGTCGGATTGATGGCCTTGTCGGTCGAGATCAGCACGAAGCGCTCGACATTGTGCTCGGTGCACAGCTCGGCGAGGCGGCGCGTGGCGACGCAGTTGTTGCGGACGTATTCGGGCGGATTCTCTTCGCCGAGTCCGACGTGCTTGTGCGCGGCGGCGTGCAGGACGATCTGCGGCTTCTCGCGCGCGAGCGTCGCGTCGACGACGTCGTAGTCGGTCAGGTTGACGAGCGCCGGGATGATGCGCGACGTCGACCACGGCACCTCGCGCGAAAGCCGCTTGCGCGATTCGTACAGCGCGAACTCGGAGCGCTCCAGCAGCACGAGGCTCTCCGGCTCGAATTGCGCGATCTGCACGGCCAGCTCGGTGCCGATCGTGCCGCCGGCGCCGGTAACGAGCACGCGTTTGCCGCGGAAGAGCTCGCGCACCGGATCGCCGGGAAGGTCGACGCGCTTGCGGCGCATCAGATCCTCGACGTTGACCGGACGCAGTTGCGTGACGTGCACCTTGCCGCTGACGAGATGATCGATCCCGGGCATGGTCTTGAAGCGGAGGTCGGCCGCGGCGAGGTGATGGAGGATCTCGCGGATGCGCTTACCCGACGCGCTCGGAATCGCGATCAGCGCTTCATCGGCGCCCAGCGTATCGGCGAGCGTTCCGATGCTCGAGATCGGACCGTAGATGTTGATGCCGCGGATGTGCGAATGCCACTTCGCGCGCTGATCGTCGACGAAGCCGACCACCTTCATGCCGAGCTGCGGACGATGTTCGATCTCGCGCGCGAGCGTTTCGCCCGCATCGCCCGCTCCGACGATCAACACGCGACGCGCGCTGGACGGCGCCTCGTCGCTGCCACGGAAGCGGTCGCGGCCGAGGCGGATGGCGACGCGCGCGCCGAAGAGGGTAAGCAGGGAGAACGACCAGTCGATCAGCAGCACGCCGCGCGGGACTTTCACGAAGCGCGCGTCGATGCCGAAGGTCCCGCCGAGGTACCAGGCGCCGATGAGGACGGCGAGCGAGGTGGTCATGCCGAAGACGAGGCGCACGACGTCCGCGAGGCCGACGTAGCGCCACCAGCCGCGATAGAAGCTGAAGAAGACGCCGACCAGAAGCTGAATGCCGACCACGACGGCGAAGCTTGCCTTGAAGACAGGGAGATATTCGGGCGGGATGGAGAATTCGAAGCGCACCAGCCATGCGGCGGCGTAACACGCGGTGAACACAACCGTGTGCACCGCGTAGAGCGCCACCGCTCTGATCGCGGAGACGCGCAGGAAGAACGACGTAATCGCCTTGGGCTGAAGACTCATGCGTACGAATAAGTTTACATCGCCGGGAGGCATGGAGAACACCGGCCGGGCCGATCCTATTCGCAATTATGGAGTGCGGCAGCAAAGCTGCCGCTTTTGAAAGCGGCGGCTTTGCCGCCGCACTCCAAATACAATCTCGTCATGCGCCATCGAGCTCTTCTCTTTCTTCTTCTGCTTCTCTCGACCGTGCCCACGTTCGCCGCCACCTTCGACGAGCTGTTCCTCGACAAGACCATGCGCGTCGACTACTTCCACACGTCGACGCCGAAAGGGGAGGAGATCGTCGCCCTCGACCGCGTCCTTTCCGATGGTCCGTGGCCGGGAAGCCGCACGCGCCTCATCGACACCTCCAACCTCGGCAAGTACTACTTCGAAGTGATCGACCGCGATACGAACCAGGTGGTTTTCTCGAAAGGCTTCGCGTCGGTCTACGGCGAGTTCGAAACGACCAGCGAGGCCAAAGAGCGCCCCGCGACGTTTCATGAATCGCTGCGTTTCCCGTGGCCGAAGAAACCCGTGCAGATCGTGCTCAAGAAACGCGACGCGCAGTACGCATTCCAGCAGGTCTGGTCCACGGTCGTCGATCCTTCCTCGCGCTTCGTGAATCCCGCGGACGCGAAACCGGCCGGACGGGTCTGGTCGTATCTCGACAACGGTCCCGCATCGCAGAAGGTGGACCTGCTCGTGATCGGCGAGGGCTACACCGCAGCGGAGATGCCGAAACTGAAGAAGGACGTCGAGCGCCTGGTCGGCAAGCTGTTCGCGACGGAACCGTTCAAGTCACGCAAGAGCGATTTCAACGTGCGCGTGCTCGAGTTGCCCGCGACGAAGAGCGGCATCCATCGCCCGCGCACGCGCGACGACCGGCGCAGCGTCACCGGCGTCGAGTACAACATCTTCGATTCCGAACGCTACATCCTCACGCTCGACAACCGCGCCATGCGTGACGCGGCCGCATCGGCGCCTTACGATTTCCTGGAGATCCTCGTGAACGAGAAGCAGTACGGCGGCGGCGGGATCTTCAACGATCAGGCGACGGCTTCCGTCGACACCGGCTTCGCCGAATACGTCTTCGTCCACGAATTCGGCCACCACTTCGCCGGCCTCGGCGACGAGTACTACACCTCCGACGTCGCGTACCAGACCGGCGGTTCCGAACATCCCGAGCCGTGGGAACCGAACATCACCGCGAACGGCGCGCAGCCGAAGTGGATGTCGATGGTCACGCCGGGCACTCCGCTTCCGACTCCGTGGCGCAAGGAGGCGTTCGAGAAGCATTCGCGCGAGTACCAGGCCGAGCGCCGCAAGTTGCGCGCGGAGAATGTGCCCGAGTCGAAGATGGATGAGCTGTTCGGCCGCACGCAGGCGTGGGAGACGAAGTTCCTCGCCGAGGAACAATACGCGAACAAGGTGGGCGCATTCGAAGGTGCGGGATACGAAGCGAAGGGGCTGTACCGGCCGGAGGCGGACTGCATCATGTTCACGCGCAACGAGGTCGGGTTCTGCGACGTCTGCACGCGCGCGATCCAGCGGATGATCGACATGCACACGAGGTGAGATCTAGTGCCTCTTCAAGGTTGTTTCACCAGGTGTCTTGCGGCGGCGGCGGACCGTGTGCTTCGCCGCCGCTCCTCAACGATGCCACAGCATCACTTCGTCACGGCGACTCGCATCCGGCCCACCGGCGCTCGCAAGACACCTGGTGAAACAACCTTGAAGAGGCACTAGAATTCGCGTTCGTGCCTCTCACGTTCGTTGTCGGCGCGGCGTCCGACGTCTTCACCGGAGATCTCGCCGCGGCGGTGGATGCGGAACTGCGCAAGCAGTTCCCATCCGTCGAGCACGACGCGGACGGGCCGTATGAATCAGAGCCCGTCGAGGCAATGGGCTGGCGCCAACTGCAGCAGCGCGTGATGCGCACACTCGATCTCGCGCCGCAGCTCACGACGGTCGACGCGTATCAAGCCGTGTATGTGCCGGTCGCGCACGAGCACGTCGAGCACGTGCCCATCGGCAGTCTCGCGGATCCGTTGCAGATCGGGAGTCTGCCCGCGCTCATCGATGAGCTGCGCCGCTTCGCCGCGGGCGCCGCGCTGCCGACTGACGACGTCGAGCTGATGCAACTCGCCGCGCACTATCTCGAAGCGGACGAGCAGGACGCCGATCTCGACGTGCAGACGTACGTGCAGCTGTTCCTGTCGGCAAAGCAGGCGGCCGCGCGCAATCAGGCGCTCTGGGTCGTGGTGTAGGCACCAACCCCTCATGGCCTTCGGCCACCTTCTCCCCTCTGCGGAGGGGAGAAGGCTACAAGGAATGGCCGCCTATGCAGCCTTCTCCCCTCGGCGAGGGGAGAAGGTGGCCGAAGGCCGGATGAGGGGACGCTACACCACGCGCGAGGGCGGCAACAGCGATTTGTTCAAGTCGATCGCTGCGATCGCGCCGTCCGCTGCTGACGTGATCGCGAGTTGCGCGCCGGCGACGAGATCGCCCACCGCCCACACACCTTCCACCGTGGTGCGGCGATGTTCGTTCACGACGACGTCGGGCTTCTCCGGGTCGACTTCGCATCCGAGATCTTCGGCGAGCGTGGTGGTGCGTTGCACGCCGATGGTAAAGAAGAGGCGTTGAAACTTCACGCGCTCGCCGGTGGAGAGGACGCCGCCGGAAACGCGTCCGCGTTTTCCTTCCAGCGCGACGACCTTCTCGTCCTTGATGTCGATCTGTTCCGCGAGCAGCTTGCTGTGCATCTCTTCGTCCCACTCGCGCGCGTGTCCGTCGGTGAAGATGACGATGTCGTCCGACCACTGCAGTAGCTTCAGTGCGAGACCGACCACGCTCTTGCCCCAGCCGATGACGCCGATGCGTTGATCGCGCGATTCGTAGCCGTCGCAGTCGGGGCAGTGATGCACCGTGCGGCCGAAGTACGACTCGATCTCCGGGATGTCGGGCAGTGTGTCGCGTACTCCGTACGCGAGTACGATGCGACGTGCGCGCACACACTCGCCGTTGTCCGAGGTGACTTCGAACACGTCGCCGTCGCGCTCGATCTTTGCGACGTTGCCGTGTTTCAGTTCGACGCCGCAGTCGCGCGCTTCGGCGCGTCCGAGCTCGAGCAGCTTGCCCGGTTTGATGCCGTGCTGGCCGAGGAAACCGTGGATGCCGTGAGTGGCGTAGTTGCGCGGGTGGCCGCCGTCGATGACGAGCACGCGGCGGCGGTACCGGCCGAGGAAGATGGCACAGGTGAGACCGGCGGGACCGCCGCCGACGATGACGGCGTCGTAAGGCGGCTGCTCGTTGAGGACGTTCGTCACGAACAGAGCATTCAGCGGCTGGCGGCGCTGGCGCGCATCGCGTGCGGCGCACCAGCTTCGACGCGGATGGAGACATTGCTCGCGGATACCGGCATCGACGCGCCTTCGCGGCGGACCCACGTCACGACGGTATAGATGCCGGGACCTTGCGTGAACGGGATGGCGAACGAGAAAGCGCCGTCGTTGCCGACAGGGAAATCGCCGCGATGGCCGTTCTGATATTCGCGGCGCACGATCTCGATCGTGCCGTTCGCGCGCCGCGTGTACTCCTGCTTGAGGCGCGGGAAGTAATCCTTGCGCTGCTTCGGCAGCGAGTAATTGCTGAGTGCATTCGCGACATGCGCCGGCATCGTTTCCGGTACCGGCTCGTAATGGACGCTGATGGCCTCGACGATGGCGCCGGGAATCGGCTGGCCTGCGAGCATTACGTGATCGCTCACGCGCGCGCGCCGCGGCAGCGGACGCGTCCAGCGTACATACCTGCGGATGAACTCGTGCACGAGCCGGAACTCGGAACGCTCCCACGCGAGGCCGATGCCGACGTGCGTTGCGTGCGGATCGAGGATGGCGCGCTTGTGTCCGTCATTCGGCGCCGACTCGGCCATCATCGCGTCCTCGGAACGCCGAGCCATCTCGTACAACGCGCGCTCCGTGAACGCGTAGTTTGCGGACCATGCCGCCGCGTTTTCAGTCACGGCGTCATTTCCGCCGGCGAACGAATAGCGCATGTAGGGCGCGAGTCCGTCGGTCGTGAAGTGCCCATTCGTGCCGTTTTTGATCTGCGTGCGGCAGTACTCATCGCCGATCGCGGAGGCCTCGAGGTCGAGCTCGACGGGCGGCAGGTTGTAGAGCGCGCGGTCGCGATTGATGAGCTTGAGGATGTGCGTGCGCAGCGTGGTGCGTGTCTCATCGATGTCGCTGTGCGCCAGAGGCGACGCGAGCATCATGATGGCGATCGAGAGCAGAACGCGCTTCATTGTCGTGGCGACGGTGCAACAGGTCGTGTGCGAGCCGTTGTTCCCGAATTATCGTACCGGCAACTCGATCTCGACGCACAGTCCCGGGTCGGCGTTCCGTGCATGGATGCTGCCGCCGTGCTCTTCCACGGCCTTGCGGGCGATGGCCAGGCCGAGGCCGGTGCCGGTGGACTTCGTCGAGAAATAGGGATCGAAGATCTTCGGCAGAAGCTCGGGCGCGACGCCGGGGCCGGTGTCTTCGACCGAGATCACGACCTTCGAATCGACGCCGTGGCTGCGCAGGCGCACCCGTCCGCCGGGCGTGGCCTGCAGCGCGTTCTCGATGAGGTTCGTCACCGCGCCGCGCAGTAGGCGCTCATCGCCCTGGAAGTTCGACGGTGTCGAGGGCGCGATCTCTGCTTCGAACTCCCGGCTTTCCGCGTAGCCCGACGCGAGGTCGCGCAGCAGTTTCTCGAGGTCGAGCGGCTTGCGATCGAGCTGGCGCAGCGACGCGTAGTCGCTGAACTCGCGCGAGGTCTCGCGCAGAGTCACCACCTGCCGCAGGATGTTGTCGACCGCGCTGCGCACGACCTCCGGCAGGCGCGGATCGTTGCGTTCCGCCAGCGTGCGCAGATGTTCGGCGGTGAGCTGAATCGGCGTGAGCGGATTCTTGATCTCGTGCGCCACCTGCCGCGCCATCTCGCCCCACGCTTCGAGCCGGTTCGAGCGGAGGATCTCCGTGACGTCTTCCGCGATCAGCATCTCCTCTTCGCTATCCGGCAGCGGCACGATCGATACGCGCAGCGTCCGCTCGTTGCCGTCGATCGTGACCTCGATCTCTTTCGATTCCGTGCGACGCGGCGTGTGCTCGGCGAGGAACTCGCGCACGCTGTCGAACGTCGGGAACTTCTCTTCGCCGAACAGCCGCCGCGCCATCGCGTTCATCGCGCCCACGCTGCGCGTTCCGTCGAGCACGACCACCGCGGCGTTGATGTTCTCGAGCAGCGCCTGCAGGCGATCGCGCTCGTGGCGCAGGTCTTCCTGCTGTTGGCGGATCGAGTACGACATGTCGTGGAATGTCGTGACGAGCAAGCCGATGTCGGGATCGGCCGGTGTGTCGAGATGCACGTCGAAGTCCCCGCGGGCGACCGCGCGAGCGCTGGCGACGAGACTCTGCACCGGCTGCGTGACGCTGCTGGCGATGCGGAACGCGACCGCGATCGCCGCGAGCGCGATGAATACGAGCAGCAGGTAGATCGTGGTCGCCAGATCGTTCACCTGCGCTTCGATCTGCCGGCCCTGCACGATGAACGGCAGCGCGAGCGTGTAACTGCGGCCGGTGCCGAGGTTGATCGGGCTGTAAAGCTCGACGAATTGTGTAGGGCCGGTGGCGCGGCGCGACCGCACGAGCTGTTTGCCGCGCAGCACGATGTCCAGATAGACGTCGCCCGGCAAACGTTCCGATTCCACGTGCGCCGCGAAGAGATCGCGGCGGCTCGACGTCATCACGCGCTCGTCGCGATAGAGATGGATGTCGTGGCCGATCACGCGCGCGAGCCAGCTGAAGACGTCGTCGTCGAGCTCCTGCTCGGGCGACGCGCCCTCCTGCTGCGTATTGATGTAGTCCGCGATTACGCGCTGCCCCGCGTTGAGCGCCGTCTGGCCGCGCTCGAGGTATTCGGCATCGAGGCGGTTCGCGAGATACGCGCGCACGAAAAGCACAAACGCGATGAGCGGCACGATCACGACGGCGGTCAGGTAAATCGATGTACGTGCGCGGAAGTCGAGGCGCAGCGGCCGTTTTCTCAGCAGCGCAAGGAGGTGCGGAAGCGAGACCCAGACCACTCCCGCAACGAGCAGCACGAGCGCCCACACGGCTACGCCGCCCGCGCGTCGCACCGTTTGCGCGGTCGTGGGCACCTGCAGCGGGAACGCGTACAGCGCGTTCTCGCCTCGTCGCAGATACAGCGCACCCGCTTCCGCGTCGCTCGACTGCACCCACATCCCTTGTCCGACTTTCATGCGCGCGAAGTAGCGCGCGGGGCTCTGCGGCAACCGATACGTCACCGCGCTCAACGTCTTCCCCTCGGCGTCATAGACCGCCGGATCGCGCTGCTGCTGCAATAAGGCCTGCTCGTCGGAGTCGGTATCGAAGATGTCTCGATAGATGTCCGCCGAAGGCGCAGCGCCGGGATCGGCGGGATTGACGACGTGGATGCTGCCGAGGCCGATGGTGGTGCCCATGACGGTGACGTCGAAATTGTGATGGAGCAGCGACCAGCGCACGCTGCCGACCTGCAGCTCTTCTTCCGGCGTCGTCGACTGATCATCGAACTGCGGCAGTCCGACGCCGAAGCGGCTGATCGCGGAGCGCGTGAACTCATCATGGATGGTGATCACCGCCGGCACGCGCCAGCGCGAGAGATCGGAGCTCAGCCACAGCGCGTACGCCAGGTCCTCCATGTTCATGTGGCGGTAGTCGTCGGGGAGCAGCGTGGCGAGATCGATGCGCGAGAACTTTCCTTGCAACGTGGTGGTGATCATCGTGCGCAACTGCCCCGACTCGCCGGCGACGAGCGGCGCGTAGGTTTCGGCGACGAAGCGGCGCGCGCCGGCGCGGCCGAAGATGTCCAACGGCACGTAGACGATCGCGGCGACGGCGAGCGACATGACCACGACGCGCAGGATGGTGTTGTCGATGCGGATGCGCTGAAAAACCGTGGCGGCGAGCGTGACCACCGTGATCGCGAACAGCAACACCGCCGTGAACAGCACACCTTGCACGAGCGACGCGGGCATCACGTGATCGGGAATCGCGGAGATGCGCGCGTTCGCGACGAAGTTGTCGATCAGACGGATGTAGCCCCACGCCGCGGCGATCGCGATCAGCGCGCGCACGACGAGCGGCGTGCGCAACAGCAACGGCCGGAGGAAGTACACGATGCCGAGGAAGGCGGCGGCGGTGAGGACGAGATCGAGGGGGGACTTGGTGAACGGACCGAGGACCTTCGAGCCGTAGAGCGTGAAGTCGAACAGATGCAGTGGATCGTTCGGTGCACTGGTCGGCAGCAGCGCGACGCGCGCGACGATGAGCGCGAGCACGGCGGTCAGCGGACGCGATTCGCGGCCGCGAATCGCGAGCACGAGCAGCGCGCCGATCGCGAGGAGGATCGCGGATGCGCTCACGCCTTCCGCGCGCGACGCTTCGATGACGTCGATCGGAAGGCGCGGCACGACATCGATCCAGAGCGATGAGTCGGGGCGCTTCGAGACCAGAAAACGGCGGACGTCGCGCTCGGGTCGAGGGAAGCCGCCGTGGAAAAACATCGACGTGACCCACGAGTCGTCGGGATGCATCTCGGGCAGGCGGCCCGCGATGTTGGAGATGCGCGCGAACGCCTGGATGGTGAAGCGGTCCGTCGTGCGCGAGCGCGTGACGTAGAGGTTCGTGACGTCGAACTGATACGAGCGATCGGCGGCGGCGCGATAGTCCTCGCCCCACCACGCCACCGGCTCGCCGGATCGGTCGAGAATGCGCGCGCCGCGCCCTGTCTCCGAGATCTCGCTCGCGACGAGGAGGAACAGCGCGCCGCGATCGTTCTCCTTGCCCGCGGTGCCGTGGGCGATGCGCGCGGCCGATGCGTCGAGCTCACGCTCGAGCGATGCGATGTGCCGGCGCAGGTCGGCGACGTCGTGGCCGAGATGTTCATTCATCCGCTGCGCGAACGCGTGCGACAGCGATTGCGTACGCCAGAGCAGAGCAGCGTCGACGACGGCCACGAGCAGCAGAATCACCGCGGCGACGGCCATCTGGAGCGACCGGCTCTCAGCCCGTCGAACCGGGGCCGACGGGCTGAGAGCCCGTCGCTCCAGATGCGAAAACAGCCATGCGATCGCCGCGAGGATCGCGAGCGCGACTGCGGTCCATGGATGGGGACCGGTCCAAAGACGAATCGCCGTCGCGAGTGCGACGGCGATCCATGAGAACTTCATGCGGATGATTGTGCCTTACCCGGCGGACCGGATCGAGACTACGACGTAGCGCTGATCCTTCTGCTGCTGGAGCGTGATGTACAGATCGCGCGCGCCGGCGGCCGTCGACCAGCGCGCCTTGATGTGGTACTGCCCTTCCGAGCGCGCGCCTTTCGCGCTCAGGCGCTCGAAGCCATTCGGCTTGACTTTATTGAACAGCCCGTCGAGCAGATACGCGGCCTGATCGCGTCCGAAGAAGCCATCCTTGTCGGCGAGGCCGGGGAACTGCAACTGCACCTGACCGTCCGCGCTGATGCCGGAAACGATGGCGTCGACGTCGCCGCCGCCGAAACCGCGTTCGAGGTTGGTCATGGCCGTATCGAGGTCGCGGAACTGCGCCTGCGCGACGAGCGGGATGAACAGCATGACGATGGCAATGCGCGTCCAGTGTTTCATGACTTGATTCTCCAGTTGTGTGCCCTTCGAAACGACAGGGTACCCGTGATTATTCTAAAGCCTTCAATGACTTAGCCGTCCCGTTCTGCGTGCACAACGTCCTCGTTTAACGACGTGATGCCGCGCCGCCGTGCCTCCTCCCGAAAGTCCTCCGGGGCGGGTGCGGCCACGCGAAACTGCTGATTCGTCGATGGATGCGTCATTTCAAGCTCCGCCGCGTGCAGCATCGGCCGCGACGCGTTCTTCTGTCCATAGAGCCAGTCGCCTGCCAATGGGTGACCGATGGCGGACAGATGCACGCGGATCTGATGGGTGCGCCCGGTTTCGAGATCGATCGACAGCAGCGAGCCGTGCGGTGTCGCGGCGAGCGGGACGATATGCGTGACCGCGCGCTTGCCGTGATCGCGCACCGCGAACTTGATCGCACCGACACGCGCGATCGGCGCATCGATAGTCTGGCGCTGCGCGAGCTCTCCTTCGCACAGCGCGAGATATCGTTTGCGAATCCGCTTGCGCTCGAACTGCCGCGTCAGCCGCACGTTCAGGTCGCTGCGCTTGGAGAAGAAGATGACGCCGCTCGTGCCGCGATCGAGCCGCTGCATCAGGTACGCGGGCGAGGTATGCCGCGCCACGAGGTCATGCAGGAAGGGCTCTTCGGGTTCGTACATCCTCTGTTGTACGACGATGCCCGCGGGTTTGTTGATGAAGATGAGGGCGTCGTCTTCGTAGAGGATGTCGAGCATGCGCAGGAGTCTCTGTGAGAGCACAGAGATTCAATCCGTCATTCGCGATAAAGCAGGAACTCATCGCGAAACCTCGCGAACTCCCGCAGCGGCTCTTCCCACTCGCGCGCCCATTCATCGACGTCGCCGCCGTTTTCGACCAGTTCGCGGTACTTCGACGAGCCGGCCAGCAGATCGATCGCCAGGCGGTCCGATACGAACTCGTACGTCTCCGTGCGCCACTTGAACTCATCCGGATTCATGTCGCGCGCGACTTTCACGCACCAGAGACCGGTGCGGTACGGCTCGAACGTGGCGCGGTTGGTCACGTGCAGCTCCACGCCGCCGCACACCTTCTTTTCGTGCTTGTGGAACATCGGCATGAAGTAGTGCGGGCGGAAGCGGACGCCGGGCAGCCCCAGCTTGTTTAATTGCGCGGCGAACTGGAACGAGTCGAGCCACGGCGCGCCGAAGAACTCGAACGGATGCGTGGTGCCGCGCGCTTCGCTGAGATTCGTGCCTTCGACGAGGCACATCCCCGGATAGACGGTCGCGGTATAGACCGTGGGCATGTTCGGCGAAGGGATCACCCACGGCAGTCCGGTGTCGCCCCACCACATCCACCGCTGCCACCCCTTCATCGGCACGACCGTGAGGTTGCAGTCGAGCTTGTGCACATCCTTGTAATAGCGCGCGAACCAGCGCGCGAGCTCGCCCGCGGTCATGCCGTGCCGCGTCGGCAGCGGGAACATGCCCACGAAGCTCGAGTACTTCTCTTCGCGGATGTTGCCTTCGAGATGGACGCCGTCGATCGGATTGGGACGGTCGAGCACGATCACCTCGAGGCCGAGCGGCGCCGCTTCGCGCATGCAGAGCGCCATCGTGTAGATGAAGGTGTAGTAGCGCGAGCCGATGTCCTGCAGGTCGATCACCAGCGCATCGAGGTTGCGGAGGACTTCGCGCCGCGGGGCGAGGTCGGATTCCTTGGCGCCGTAGAGCGAGTAGACGGGGAGGCCGGTCAGCGGATCGGTCGAATGATCGACATGCGCCATGTCCTGCGCCTCGCCCCAGATCCCGTGCTCGGGGCCGAAGAGCGCGGTGAGCTTCCAGCCGCGCCCGTTGAGCAGAAGCTGCACGGCGTGCCGCAGATCGCGCGTGACCGCGCTTTGATTCGTGACCAGACCGATGCGCTTTCCCTGAATGCGCCACGGTTCGTGATCGATGAGGACTTCCAATCCGGGAAGGACAGTGGTCATTCGTGCTCCGGAAAGAGGAAGGCGGAAGGATGAAGGATGAGCGTACGCCGCATCAGGTCATCCTGCATCTCATCCTTCATCCTTGCTCCCGTGTTCAGTGCGACCCGCCAGCAACTCCACCGCATGCGGAATCAAATGCAGAACCGCGGTCAAGTTCTCAACGGCCCCGCTCACGCTGCCGGGCAAATTCACGACCAATGCCGTTCCGCGCGTCGCGGCCTGCGCGCGGGAGAGCGCGGCCATCGGCGTTTTCTGAAGCGACGTTGCGCGCATCAGCTCACCGAACCCCGGCACGAGCCGGTCGCACACGCGCATCGTCGCCTCCGGCGTGACGTCGCGCGGCGAGACTCCGGTTCCCCCGGTCGTGACCACGAGCTGATTGCCCGACTCGGTGCCGTCGACGATGGCGGTGGCGATGAACTCGATCGTATCCGCGACGACCACCACCGCGTCGACCACGTAACCCTTCGACTCGAGCAGACTGCGCACGGCGGGGCCGGAGCGATCCTCGCGCTCGCCGGCCGCGGCGGCATCGGAGCAGGTGACGACGCGAGCGCGTATCATCCGCGCGTATTCTAGGGGAGCGCCGGCGTCCCGCGCCGGCTGATGTGGCAGCGACTTCGCGCTGCCACCCCGTGAAGGCGAAGGCGCGGGACGCCGGCGCTCCGCATGTTGCGTACCGACTTCTCGTACGACCTCCCCGAAGACCTCATCGCGCAGGAACCGCGCGAACGCGGCCGCTCGCGGATGCTGGTGGTCACGCCCAACTCACTCGAACACGACTCCTTCGCCAACTTCCCCTCCCGCCTCGGCGACCGCGACGTGCTAGTCATCAATGACACGCGCGTGATCCCCGCGCGCCTCTTCGCGCGGCCGAAGGGCGCGATGAAAAATCCGATCGAGTTCCTGCTCACACGCGAGCGCGATCCGGTCACGTGGGAAACGTGGTGCCGTCCCGCGAAACGCGTGAAGCCCGGCGACCGCGTCACGATCTCCGATTCACTCTCCGCCGAAGTCCTCGAGAAACAAGAAGGCACCGTCGTCATCCGGTTCATCGGCGACATGCACGAGATCGAACGCCTCGGCATCCCGCCACTCCCGCCGTACATCGCGCGCGAGCAGCCGCGCGAGAGTGACAAGGAGTCGTATCAAACCGTCTACGCCACCGCGCGCGGTGCGATTGCCGCGCCGACCGCGGGACTGCACTTCACGCAGGAGATCCTCGACGAGATCGTGCGACGCGGCATCGAGGTCGTGCGCGTGACACTGCACGTCGGCATCGGCACGTTCAAGCCGGTGAAGGCCGATCGCGTCGAAGAACATCGCATGGACACGGAGCGCTACGACATCACCGCCGATGCAGCCGATCGCTTGAACGCCGCGCTCGCGGAGAAGCGGCCGATCGTCGCCGTCGGCACGACCAGCGTGCGCACGCTCGAAAGCGCGATCCGCGCGGGCAACGGGCGTTTCGTGGCCGGTCACGGCGAAACTTCGATTTTCATCACGCCCGGCTTCGAGTTCCGCGCCGTCGATCGCCTGCTGACGAATTTTCATCTGCCGGAATCGACGCTGCTCATGCTCGTCTCCGCGTTCGCGGGGATGGAGACCATCCGCCAGGCCTACGCGGAAGCGATCCGGAATCGTTACCTCTTCTACAGCTACGGCGACTGTATGTTCCTCAGCCCCCTCCCCCAAGCCCTCTCCCCCGTCTCGGGGGAGAGGGCAGGTGAGGGGGCAATCGAAAGGTCGAAATGAAACGCACACTCATCGCACTGCTCACGATCCTCGTTCTCATCGCGCCTATCGCATCCGCGCAGACGCCGCCTCCCACTCCGCCGACCGACAAGAAGGCCGATCCGAAGAAGCCGGAGAAAGCGGAGCAGGAGCCGCGGCCGGTCGCGCAGGAGTTGCAGAAGAAGGAGTCGCAGCAGAAGGACGCGCCGCCCGCGCCCGCGCCCGTTCCGGCTCCGCCGCCCGGAGCGGTCGCACCGGCAACAGAACCGGAGAAGAAGGAAGAGAAGAAGTGGGACGTAAACAATCCGCCCGGTCCTTCTTACGACGTCAACATCGACGTCACGAAAGGCACGTGGATCAGCCTCGACGTCTCACCCGACGGCCGCGAAATCGTCTTCGATCTCCTCGGCGATCTCTACACGATTCCAATCGGCGGCGGCGAAGCGAAAGCGATCGCCACCGGCATCGCGTGGGACATGCAGCCCCGCTACTCGCCGAACGGGAAGTGGATCGCGTTCACGTCCGATCGCAGCGGCGGCGACAACCTCTGGATCATGAACCGCGACGGTTCGGCGCCGAAGCAGGTGTCGAAGGAAACGTTCCGGCTGGTGACGCAGCCGGCGTGGTCCCCGGACAGCGAGTCGCTCGTCGGACGCAAGCACTTCACCTCCGAACGCTCCCTCGGCGCCGGCGAAATGTGGCTCTACCACCGCACCGGCGGCGACGGCCTGCAGATGACGAAGAAGCGTACCGATCAGAAGGACACCGGCGAGCCGGTGTTCTCGCCGGACGGCCGCCATCTCTACTTCAGCGATGACGTCACGCCGGGCGCCATCTTCGAATACAACAAAGATCCGAATTCGCAGATCTACGTGATCCAGCGCCTCGACCGCGAAAGCGGCGACATCGAGCGCTACGTCACCGGTCCCGGCGGCTCGATCCGGCCGACGCCATCGCCGGACGGCAAGTCGCTGGCGTTCATCCGCCGCGTTCGATATCAGTCGACGCTCTTCGTGCGCGATCTCGAATCAGGCCGCGAGACGCCGCTGTACGACGGACTCGATCGGGACATGCAGGAGACGTGGGCCGTGCACGGGGTCTACCCGAGCATTGCCTGGACGCCCGATTCGAAGTCGCTCGTGTTCTGGGCAGGCGGCGGCATTCATCGCATCGACACGTCGTCGAAGCAGGTCACGAACATCCCGTTTCATGTGAAGGACACGCGACGCGTGCAGGAAGCGGTGCGCGTGCCGGTCGAAGTCGCGCCGCAGAATTTCGACGTCAAGATGTTGCGCTGGACGGAGGTCGCGCCACGGGGGAATCAGGTCGTGTATCAGGCGCTCGGGTATCTCTACATTCGCGATCTTCCGAATGGAACGCCGCGCCGCCTCACGAGACAAACCGAACATCAGGAGTACTACCCGAGCTGGTCGCGCGACGGCCGTTCGATCGTGTACACGACGTGGAGCGATGAGTCGCACGGTAGCGTGCGCGTTGTTTCCGCGGCCGGCGGCGAAGGCCGCGTCGTCACCGACAAGCCAGGCCACTACATCGAGCCGGTGTTCTCGCCGGACGGCTCGCGCATCGTCTATCGCACCACCGGCGATGGTTACCTCTTCACCGCTCTTTGGAACGGGACGCCGGGACTCTTCGTCGTTCCGGCCGCGGGGGGCCGATCGACGCTGGTCACGAAGAAGGGCGCGTTGCCGTCGTTCGGCGCATCGAACGAACGGGTCTTCTTCATCACATTCGAGGACGAAGGCAAACGCGCGCTGCGCTCGATCGAGCTCGATGGCAGCGACGAGCGCCAGCACGCGATCTCCGCGTTCGCGACGGAGTTCGCGATATCTCCTGACGAGAAGTGGCTGGCGTGGACCGAGAACTTCGACGCGCACGTTACGCCATTCCTGCGCAGCGGCAAGAGCGTCGAGATCGGTCCGAAGATGACGGCAACACCGGTGGCCACGGTCACGCGCGACGCCGGCGAATACATCCACTGGGCGGGTGACTCGCAGCGACTCTGGTGGTCGCTCGGGCCGGAGTTGTTCTCACGCGACCTGAAGGACGCGTTCGCATTTCTCGAAGGTGCGCCGGAGAAACTTCCGGAGGCGCCGTCGACCGGCACGAACATCGGGTTCTCGCGTTCGTACGACGTGCCGTCGGGATCGATCGCGTTGACGAACGCCCGCATCATCACCATGAAGGGCGACGAGGTCATCGAGAACGGCACCGTCGTCATCAACGGCAACCGGATCTCCGCGATCGGCGCGAACGTGAGCGTTCCGGCCGGCGCGAAAGTGATCGATGTCGCGGGTAAGACCATCATGCCCGGCATCATCGACGTGCACTGGCACGGTTCGATGGGCTCCGACCAGATGATCCCGCAGCAGAGCTGGATCAACTACGCCGCGCTCGCGCTGGGCGTGACCACCCTTCACGATCCGTCCAACGACACCGCGGAGATCTTCTCGGCGAGCGAGCTGGCGAAGGCGGGGCAGATCGTCGCGCCGCGTATCTTCTCGACCGGCACGATCCTCTACGGCGCGAAGTCGCCGTACAAGGCCGAGATCAATTCGCTCGACGATGCCATCGCACACCTGCGGCGCATGAAGGCGGTGGGCGCTTTCAGCGTGAAGAGCTACAACCAGCCGCGCCGCGATCAGCGCCAGCAGGTCATCGAAGCCGCACGGCAGCTCGGCATGATGGTCGTGCCCGAAGGCGGCTCGCTCTACCAGCACAACATGACCATGATTGTCGACGGACACACCGGCATCGAACATTCGGTGCCGGTGGCGAAGATCTACGACGACGTCACCCAGCTGTGGGGAAAAACGGGAACCGGTTATACGCCCACGCTCGTCGTCTCGTACGGCGGCAACATGGGCGAGAACTACTGGTATCAGAAGACGAACGTGTGGGAAGACGAGCGGCTGACGAAGTTCGTCCCGCGCCGCGTGCTCGACTCGCGCTCCCGGCGCCGCACGATGATTCCGGACGAGGAGTTCAATCACATCAGCATCGCGCGCGCGGCGAAGCAACTGCTCGACGCCGGTGTGAAGGTGCAACTGGGCGCGCACGGACAACGCGAGAGTCTCGCCGCGCACTGGGAGATCTGGATGTTCGAGCAGGGCGGCATGACGCCGATGGAAGCGCTGCGCGCCGCGACGTTCGACGGCGCGCGCTATCTCGGCTTCGACCGCGACATCGGCTCGCTCGAGGCGGGCAAGCTCGCCGACCTGATCGTGCTCGACGCGAACCCGCTCGAGAACATCCGCAACACGCGCACGGTCCGCTACACGGTCGTCAATGGGCGGATCTTCGACTCCGAGACGATGAACGAGATCGGCAACCACCCCCGCACGCGCAAACCGTTCTTCTTCCAGACGCCCGGGAACGAGACGTGGGGCGCGGCCGCGACGGCGGCGACGGCGCACGACGAGGACTGATCTCTCAATGACGGCCCCTATGTAGCCTTCTCCCCTCGGCGAGGGGAGAAGGTGCGCGAAGCGCGGATGAGGGGATCTTATCTTCGTAACGACGCAGCACCCCTCATCCGGCCTCGGCCACCTTCTCCCCTCGCCGAGGGGAGAAGGCTACTTGCGGCACCTGTCGTTCAAGTTGCCTTCTCCCCTCCGCAGAGGGGAGAAGGTGCGCGAAGCGCGGATGAGGGGATCTTATCTTCGTACGACGCAGCACCCCTCATCCGGCCTCGGCCTCCTTCTCCCCTCGCCGAGGGGAGAAGGCTACATAGGGCGTCACCAGTACGTCGTCGTCACTTCGCAATCGCCCCTGACGACCGCCTGGCAGGCCATGCGCTCGTCAGGGGCGAATCCGCGCGCGCAGCCGAACCGTAGTTCGATCGAGGTAGCGGGGCTGAGGTTCTCCGCGCCGGCGGCCACGGTCACTTTGCACCGCGTGCAAACGCCCACGCCGCCGCAGGAGTTGCCTAAAGGGACGGCCGCGCGGCGGGCCACGTCGAGGATCGATTCATCCTCGCGGGCTTCTGCCTTCCTGCCGAGGGGGGTGAATGTCACGAGTCTTGACGTGGTGTTCACCGTGTTTTGGCATTCCCGGACAAAACTTTCGACCGTTTCCTGCGTCTATTACAGCATGAGAACAAAGCGCCTGGAGGGCAACATGGTGACTGGAAAAAACGATGAGACTCGGATGGCGGAGGAGATCGTCAGCATCCTTCCGTCCGGCGTCGCGCGTGAGTTCTCATCCGAGCGCGATGCCATTCGTTACGCGGTCCGTGCCGACGGCATGAAGCTGCGCACGATCGTCCTCAAGCGTGCGTCGCTGCGGAAACTGATCGAGGACCCGCAGCGCGCCGTGAAGGTCGAATACCTGCAGCGCGACCTGCTCAATGCGGCGTCGCAGCGGAAAGTATTTCAGTACCCGCGGCCGCTGATGCATTTCGTGAGGAAGCAGTTCACGTTCCCCGCGCAGGCGGCGTTCGCGAGGTAGATTTCGGGTGCGGCAGCTGCGTTTGCCGCACCTATGGCCGACGATTCGAAAGTCTGTAACTTGCTTTTCCGACGATCCGACACCATATTGCCCCTGTGGCTGTCGAACTGGATGAATTAGACCTTCGGATCGTCGCGCTGCTCCTGCAAGACGCCCGCATCCCGGCCGCGCAGATCGCCGAGCAGATCGGCCTCTCCCGTCCCGCGGTGGCCGACCGGCTCGACAAGCTCGAGCGCCAGGGCGTCGTGCGTGGGACCACCGCCGTCATCGATCCGGTCGCGCTCGGCAGGAGCATCACTGCGTTCGTCGCAGCGCGTGGTCCGACGCTGTCCTCGGCTTCATGGAAAAAGTTCCGCGAGCTGATGAGCCGCGAGGAAGTGCTCGAAGTGCACACCGTCGCCGGCGACGATTGCTATCTGATGAAAGTGCGCACCGAGTCGATCGGCGCGCTGAACACGCTCGTGCAGCAGTTGTCGGCGGCGCCGTTGTCGCTCGCGACGCGCACGACCATCGTCATGAAGACACACTGCGAGAAGGTCGGCGGCATCGACCTGGGAGCGGACCATGAAGCATGAACGCGCCTGGGCCTACGCGGCCTTCGCCACCGTCTGCGTGGTGTGGGGCACGACTTATCTCGGCATCGCCATCGCACTCGAAACGGTTCCGCCGCTGTTGCTGACCGGCTCCCGTTTCGTCGTCGCCGGCGTGATCATGCTCGCCATCGCGAAGCTGCGCGGCGAGCGCATTCCGGTCGACGTGCGCACGCTGGCGAACCTTGCGCTGATCGGCTTCCTGATGGTCGGCGTCGGCAATCTCGCGGTGGTGTGGGCCGAGCAGTACGTGCCGAGCGGACTGGCTGCGCTGCTCGTCGCTACCGCGCCGTTCTGGATGGCGATGATCGAGCTGTTTCGCCGCAGCGGTGAACGCGTTTCGCTGCAGAGCGGCATCGGCATGGCCATCGGTTTCCTCGGCGTCGCGCTGCTCGTCAGTCCCGGCGTCAACGGCGACTGGAACGTGAAGTTCCTCCTGGGCGCGCTCGCGATTCAGATCGGCGGCATGTGCTGGCAGCTCGGCTCCGCGCACGGCAAGTACAACCTCGCACACGTGCCGCTGCTGTCGTCTGCCGCGCTGCAGATGCTGTTCGGCGGTTTGATCGTGACGGTCGTCGGCTTCGCGATCGGCGAAGGCCCGCGCGTTTCGCTCAATGGGCGCACGCTCGCGGCGATGATCTACCTCACCATCTTCGGCTCGATCCTCGCGTACAGCGCGTACGTCTTCGCGCTCGCGCACCTGCGCACGTCGATCACATCGCTCTACGCGTACGTGAATCCGGTCGTGGCCGTGTTCCTCGGCTGGCTGATTCTCTCCGAGCCGCTGACGGCGCGCTCGATCGTGGCAATGGTGATCATCCTCGCCGGCGTCGCGCTTGTGCAGACCGCGGGATGGCGGAAAGCGGCGATCGCCCCACGCGCGGAGACGATCAGGAAAGCTGCGTGATCGCCGGTTACCGATAACCGGCGGACGCCGGACGTTCCCTGGTCAAAGCAAAAGGCATCGCTGGATTGAGCGACGGCGCCAGCCGCCGTTCTGACCGTTGCCAATATGCGCATGATTCGCACGTCAGTATGCGTTGATCAGCGCTGTGGTCGGGCCGGTGGCTCATAGGCGCCCATCGCACTCGGCCGCTCCCGCACTGCGAAGGAGGAAGACTTGATCGAGCTCGCATCGGCCGTTCGTCGGCGTAAATCCGCAGTTCGTCCCAAGCCGCTTGCCTGCTCGATCGCCTGCGAGGATCTTCTCTATTCGACATGACTCGGGCTGATGAACCTTCCCGCGCGCGGCGTCCAGCAGACCGACTCCGCGAGATCAACGATCCGATTCTCGGGCCTCTGATCGATGCTCTCGACGAGCGCTCGCGCGAGATCGCAATCACCGCGTTGCTGACGGACGTTGCCGATCCCCTCATCGCGTCCATCCTGAGGCGATTTCGTCGAATGGAGCCAACGCTCCAGGTCGAGGACGTGCAGGAGATCGCATCGCTGATCGCTCTGCGACTGGTTCACAAGCTCTACGCCACGGCGCGCCATGAGGAAGATGCGATTTCTACTTTGCAGAGTTATGTATCCACGCTCACTTACAACGCGTGGCATGATTTCAGGCGCCGTCGCTATCCCGAGCGATATCGATTGAAACGCAACCTGCGCTACATCCTGACGCGCGAGCCGCTCTTTGCTCTCTGGGAAACGACGGAGAGCGTCGTGGTGGCAGGTCTCTCCCGATGGAAAGACCGGCCGGCGGAGACGGCGGCGACGGCGCCCACTCGTTTCGATGCCACAGCCGCAATGTGCCGGAAGACGCGACCCGCTGAAGCTCTTTCGGCGATTTTCGATCGGATCGGACATCCGATGACCTTCGATCAGCTGGTCGATGTCGTGGCGGAGCTGTGGAATGTGCAGGACGTCGTCATTGCAAACAGCGACATCCCGGCTGACCCCCGCCGCGATCAACACAGTTCGCTCGAGCAGCAGGAGTATCTGGTCGCTTTATGGCGCGAGGTGCGCGAGCTTCCCGAAAATCAGCGCGCCGTATTGCTTTTGAATCTCCGCGACTCTGCCGGCTCCAATGCGTTGACGCTGTTTCTACTCCTGAATGTCGCGAGCATCTCCGATCTCGCTGCTGTTGCCGGTCTGACCGAGCAGGCATTGAACGAGCTATGGGACGAACTGCCGCTCGACGACCTGACGATCGCAGCCAGATTGAAATTGACGCGGCAGCAGGTGATCAACCTCCGCAAGTCCGCCCGGCTTCGCCTCAGCCGCCGGATGGCGAAGTCGAAGTGAATCAACGACCGGTGTCGAGCGTCTTTTTCAAGTCGCAAAGTTCATCGAGCTCCGCGCGACAGGCCGGGCAGTCCTCGAGATGCATGCCGGCGAGCGCGCGCTGTTCGGCGTCGAGGAGTCCGTCGGCATGGGCCATGAGGACCTCCTCCGGCAGATGTTCGATGCACTCGGCTTCCATATCGAGCCGCAGATCACGCACCGAACGCCGCACGCAGGCACAGTCGCGGAGAGCGGCACGACATTCTTCGCACGAGGACGTGTGCTCGGCGATGTCTGCTGCCTCCGCCAATCCGACTGCGCCGGCGCGAAGGCGATTCAGCTCTTCGATCGTTAAGTGCATGCTCTCACTGGAAGAAAGACGCGCAAGCGCGAACTATATTGCCGGCAGCGCCCTTATCTCCATTTCCCCATCCGTTCCGCCAGCCCGAGTCGCGCCGCTTTCCGAAGTTCCATGACGCGTGCCCGAGTCACATCCATCCGTTCGGCGACGGCCACGTCGTCGAGCGGCAACATCTCCCACAGTTCCGTGAATGCCTCCATAGTGAGGCCGAGAGACGCCGCGATCTCAGATGCATCGGCGACGTTCAACAGAAGAAACAGGGTCACGGCGTTCAAACCATGCGGATCGCGCAGGTTCAGGAGCAAGGCTCTTCGCTGCTGATCCGGGAGGTGCCGGATTGCGAGCCAGAGCGCCTCGATGTACTCGCGATCGTGCCGGCCATCGTGTGGATGGCCGCGCTCGGCGGCGAGGATGTCCCCGTCCTCCTCGCCGTCGCGTATGTCCCATAGGTTCGCCATCACGTCGATGAGAAGATCGAACGGCAGCGGGTGGTCGATGCTGGTAAGAACGGCGCGAAGGCTTTGCACCGGGCGATCCCTGTCGCGCATGGCAGGCGTCGCCGACGACGTCGCGAACGGCAACGCGCTGCTATGCGGCGGTTGGCCGGTCCATTCGAACAAACCTGCGACCGGGCCGCTATCGTCCTCCCACAGGGCGAATTCGGGTTGGCGCGTCATGATGTAACGGAGATTGCGCCGCAATCGGTGACGCTGCGGATAGCGCCGCCGGCGAAAGTCTTCCAACGCCTCACGAGTGAGCGCTGCAACGCAGGGCTCGAGCGCTCGAATGGCGTGTTCCTCATACAGGGCCGCGGCGCGAGCCCTGCGGCTGAGGCGCTCGAGAATCGCCGCAATCATTTCCTCGGCATTTTCCAGGCAGAGGCTCGGCTCCAACTGCCGTACCCGCCGGATGGCGGAAGCGATCGCCGGTCGGGCGCGGGATTCGAGAAGATTTCTGAGCTCCTGTGCTCGTGTGAGCTCATCGGGAGCATCGATGAACGGCCAGAGCGCTTCGTCATTCTGCTCGCGAAGCTGGCTCGCGGCGCTCGTTGTCCTGGCGCTCGACATCCCACGCGAAGTATAGCCGCCGAAGCTGCGTAGACGCCGAAACACGGCGTATATGGCCGCGCAAACGCGCGAAATGGAAAACCGAGGGCATTGGCAATATGCGGTCACTCGTGCCGTCAAATGAAGGAAACAAGAACGAGGAACCATGTGATGAAGCTGATCGCTGCATTCACAATCGCATTTCTTGCCGTCCAGAGTGCGGCCGACGCGCAACCTGCCGGCGTCATCGACATTTTCGAGTTTGATGCGGATCACGGCGCACTGGAGAGGGCCGCGAGGAGCGCGGTACCGCGTGCCGTGCCGAACGCCACAGCGGAAGCGCACGATGTCTGGCGCGCGAGCGCCGAGAGGTTTGCGGCCAGATTCGCGGCGAGCCGAGGCGCCGCCGGTACCGAATCGTTCGCCGTGCGGCTCGTTTACGAGGATGAGATCGGACAGACGCACGTGCGGCTCACGCAGACGCTCGGCGGCGTGCCGGTCATCGGCACCGAGTTGATCGTTCATGTGGACCGTACGAGCGGAAAGGTCCTTGGCGTGAATGGCCGTTTTGCGGTCGATCGCGGTCTGGCGCGCGAACCGCGTATGGCGGCGCGGGATGCGGTCGCCGCCGCCATCTGTGAATACGGACTGGCCGCGCAGGTCGAGGACACGCCCGAACTGCGGTATGTCGTCGATCGGTACGGCAGCATCCGCCTGACCTGGAGCGCGCTTGTCGCGTACATCGGCGACGAAAATGGCGCGGAGGTCGACCGCATTTACGCGGACGCACGCAACGGCGAGGCCATTGCGCGCCATCCGCAGATTCGCCGTGCGAAGAATCGCCAGATCTATGACTGCAATCACAAGGGACAGAGCTGGAGCGATTGCACCTTCATCTGGGGCGAAAGCTGCGGCTTTTGCTGGTCCAAAGACGCGACGGCTGCAGCGGCATGGACCAATGCGGGCAAGGTCTACGATTACTATCGCTTGAAACATAACCGTCCCGGGATGGATGCCGAAGGGATCGTCGCATTCAAGCAGGGGATCCACTGGGGCGACGTGAATACGGACACCGGAGGCTGGCTCCCAGATGTAGGTCCGAAGATCGGCGTCGTGTACGGCGACGGCGTGGGGTCGTTCTCGTCGCCGCTTCCGCATTCGCTCGACATCGTCGCGCACGAGTTCACACACGGCGTCATGCGGTATCAGGTGGGTCTGCCGTACGAGGAGGAGCAGGGCTCCATCGACGAAGGATTCGCCGATATCTTCGCCGTCCTGACGACGTCGTTCGCGAAGGGGATCTCTCCCGACTGGAAAATCGCCGACGACATCTACACGAAATCCTCGGCATTGCGCTATCTCAATGATCCCGCCCGGCAGACTTCGCCCACTCATGCCGACTGGTACCCGCTGCGTAAAGGAGGGTCCGATCTTCATCGCAATGCCGGCATCGTCACCCTCCCGTTCTATCTATTCAGTCAGGGAGGGTTTCATCCGCGAAGACCGACGAATTCGGTCGGAGGATGGGGCGCCGAAGCCGCGGGAAAGGTGTTCTATCGCGCGCTCGCCGCGTACATGACGAGCAATACGAACTTTCGCACGCTGCGTGATTACACATCGCGCGCGGCATTGGATCTGTACGGTTCCGAGGCCCGGTGGAACATGGAAGAGGCGTGGCTTGCAGTCGGGAACTTCTGGGACACACAGACGTTCACCGGCAGCTCGTGGCTCAGCCCGGAGTACACGCCCGCGGCCACGATGACCGGCGAGCACACCTTTCATTTGACGAGCACGAGCTCGACGTCCATTACGGTCACGCTCGAGAAGTGGGACGGATCGTCATGGACGAACATCGGCAATCAGACGGTAACGGGCACGTCGATCCAGTTCCATGTGTATGCGTCCTCCTCATTCACGCGGTTCCGTTGGCGCGTCGTAACGGGAAGCTCAGGCTCCTGCAGCGCCTATTGGAATTATCCGAAATGACCTGAGACACCGCGGCCATATCAGGCCCGGATGCCCGTCAAATCCTGAAAACGGTTGAACGATCCACATCAATGAACGACCCGGGTGGACGCATGTCGTCTGCCATTGGATTTAGGCAAAGCCCGTCGAGCCACAGCGCTGCGGACTTGATTTGAGTGTAAAGCGGGCGATGCATAGATGTACTGGTGTCTTAGGCGATACGGTCAGGGAGGTCGTATGAAGAAATTGGGCAGCATTCTTCAGTTCGTGGCGGTTCTTGTACTCTTCATCTCGCCGTCGGCGAGAGGTCAGCAACACGGCTGGATCGATACGTCCGGCCACATAACGGCCGGCCTGCACGCTCACGTGAGCGAAGCGTTTCCTGATGTCGTCTTCAGGCTCGGCAATGGGAGTACGGGTGCTCTGCGCGTCTTCAACCCCGCGAACTTGGAACTGCTCAACGTCGCGGCTGACGGAAGCGGCATCCTGGTCAGTGGCAACGTGCGCTCGACCTCCGCCAGCGGCTCGTTCAGCGTTGGAGGTGTCGCCCCGGCCGGATATCAGTTCTACGCGGCAACGGCCGCGGCAGGTTTATCCTCCGGTTTCCAGCTGCGCAGCCACTACAATCTTCCGTCCACGTCGTTCGTTGCAAATCTGGGAACCTACGGTACCGCAGTGACGCATAACCGCGATCCGAAAAACGGATCGTTCGTCGATGAAGCTGCGGGGAATATGTCAAATGCCGCACAGCTGATCATCGGCGACACCGTGCGCAAGCGAGTGTTTCAGGTATCGACCTACGAGCCGGGGGCCCCTGATTTCGGGGAGACTGTCCGGATGGTGCTGAAATACGACGGCAACGTCGGCATTGGAACCAAAGATCCGACCGCGCGACTCGATGTCATCGGCAACATCAAAGCCAGCGGAAACATCGATGCCGGCGGCAACATCAACGCGAAGTACCAGGACGTCGCCGAGTGGGTAACTGCGACCAGTGACCTCGAGCCCGGTACCGTCGTCGTGCTCAATCCCCACCGCGACAATGAGGTCCAGGCTTCCACGCGCGCCTATGACACCTCGGTAGCCGGCGTCGTCTCCGCGCAACCCGGCGTAATCCTCGGCGAAGCAGCCGCCACAAAGGAGACGGTGGCAACGATGGGTCGCGTGCGCGTTCGGGTCGACGCGACCCGCGCACCGATCGCGATCGGCGATCTGCTCGTGACCAGTGAGCGAAGCGGAGTGGCGATGAAATCGCTCCCAATCGACCTCGGCGGAGTCGCGTTCCATCGTCCCGGAACCATCATCGGGAAAGCGCTGCAGCCTCTGTCCGAGGGCGAAGGCGAAATCCTCGTCTTGTTGTCGCTTCAGTAACGATCGACCGAGGCGCATTTATTCATGAAGTCCATTTCCGAACTTTTCTGCAAGCGAGGCCCGCTGATGCGCATCCGGCAACTTGCCCTGTTGATCACTCTCGCCGTGGCGGTTTCCGCGACGGCCGACCAGGACCCCAATGTCGCGCGGGGCGTTTCCACCGGAAAGTTTGGAAGTTTCGATATCGATACGATCAATACGTTCAACGGGAACCTGGTCGTCAACATCCCGATCGGCCGCCCGTTGCCGGTCGGGCCGCATCTGAGCCAGAACCTTGCGCTCGTCTACAACAGCAAGGTTTACGATTATCAGCACGTCATCTCGGAAAACGGTCCGGGGGACTTTCCGGATAAGAGGCTCGCAGTTCCGGAGGATTTCTCCACTGCGGGATTCGGCTGGCTGCTCAGTCCGGGAAGACTATACCCACCGGAGCCCATGACACCAACCACCCCGGGACGCGGCTGGTTCTACCGGGCGCCCGATGGCGCGGAACACGACTTCACGACGGGCGTCGGCGATCCCGCGGAGGCCGTCACGTCGGATGGTTCATTTCTTCGTTTACGACGGTATCCCGCGACGGGTGGCGTCAATTATCGGGAGATCGAGTTCGGCGACGGGACGATTCATAAATTCAATACGAGCGGACGTGTCTCGGAGATCCGCGACCGTGTCGGCCATACGATCCATTTCGACTACTCCGATTCGATGAAATGGGTGATCACGAATCGTCACAACGGAAGCATCCTGCGAACGACGACCGTCAATTTCCAGAATCGGACCGCTCCCGCCGGCTACACGTATGCGCCGAATTTCCAGAAGGTCATCCGTTCCATCGTCGTTCCGGCGTTCGGTGGCACTACGGTCACATACGAATTCGCCTATGCCGACACGGTCCTCCCGCGGGACGGATGTGGAGATCACGTCGCAAGCTACCCGTCGATGGTCCCCGTCCCTTTATTGACCGAAGTGAAGTTCCCGGACGGTTCGAAATACACGTTCAGTTACCAGACGGAGCCGGGAATTGCCTGCTCGACGGGCATCCTGACTGAGGCGAAGTTGCCGACGATGGGCTCGATCGCGTGGATGCATCAGCCATATACGCTTCCGAAGGGAGAGTGCGACGACGACCATGGCTGGGCCGTCGATTCTCCAGGAGTGGCGAAGCGGATTCTCAAAGACACGCAGGGGAATGTTGTCGCCGAGTGGCGGTATGCGACGTCGATCGATCTCAATCCCGGCTCGTGGGTGCCATGCGGCGCCTTCGACGGCAATGAAATGCCTTATGGTCCGGCGCCGACCGAGGTAACCACGACGGTGACGACGTTCGAGGCGAAGAATGGGTCTTTGACGCCCGTCGGCGGCAGGACCGTGCACTATTTTTCGGGCAACCTGTTCGGCTCGCCCAAGGCGGCGCAATATGGAATGCGGATCGAGGAGTACGGACTGCCGTTCACACGGCGAGTCTCCCATTCCAGCAATAGCAAACGGTTTCTTTCGACGGAACGCTTCGACGCGTCGGGTGTTCTCGTCGAGTCGAAGTACCTGACGTATGCCGGGGAGCCGCCGCAAATCGGTCAATCGGCCCTTCGGAACAGCCGCATTCAGGGGACCCTGACGATCGCGAACGACGACGCTGGTTGTGGCACCGGCGGATGCTGGATCGATACGGATCAACCCGAAGCGAATTATGACGGCTACGGACACTACCGCAAGGTGGTGACCACTTCCAATTTCGGGCCGACGCGCACGACATTCACGAATCATCTGCCTCAGGTCGGTTCGTGGCTTCTGAACACGTACGACTCGTCATGGATTGAAGAAGCGGGCGCCGCGAGCAAGCAATTGTTCACGTTCGATGAGAACGGCGTGCTTCGGTCGCGTCGAACGCTGGCCGGCACGGGTGCGACCGCCGCCGTCATCAGCACGCATCCGACTCGAGACCTGCTGGAAGTCTCCTGTCGTGACGGGCGCGGGTTCCTTCTGTCGGAGAGGTTCTTTGGCGGCGACGGGCCGGGAGCGGCCATTCCGACCGGTGATCCATGCACTGCGACGCCGGCTGCAACGGAGTACCAGATCGACCACACATTCACCTTCGACAGCGGCGCGCCCATCAAACATACGGCGAACTACAGGGGCATGCCCTTTTTCGTTACCGATCAGGATATGGATCGCAATACCGGCGTAGTGTCCGCCTCGCGAGATGTGTCCGGCGTGCAGACGGACTACAAGTACGATCCGACCGGCCGGCCGACCGAAGTGAGACCGGCAGGGCAGCCGTGGACACTCAATGAATATTCGAATGCTTCCGCTACGGCGCCGGCCAATATGCGCGTGACGACCCGGGCGTATGGCGCGTCCGTGGCGGCTGCGCCTTTGACGGACGCATACTTCTACTATGACGGCATGGGCCGGTCGATTCAGGAGAAGCAAAAGATTCCATCCGACTCCGGCAGCCGCTGGTCCGTGTCCCAGCGAACCTACGACATGTTCAGCCGGGAAACGAGCGTATCCGTTGCCGAGTTCCGCGACACTTCCGGTTACGAATTGTCATTCGCGCCCGCACGCAAGACAGTGACGACATTTGATGTCCTGGGGCGGCCGATCGCCGTGCAGACGCCGGACAACAAGACCAGTCTGGCCGTCTATGCCGGGACCGGGAACCGCGAGCTGAGGCGAACGGTGGAAGTCGGCCTGGTCAACGGGCCTGCGAATGTCACGACGGTTGAGACCATGGACGCTCATGGCCGCCTCATCGAGGTGGCCGAGCCCAATGGGACGAAGACACGGTACAAGTACGACCTGGGTGCCCGGCTCTCACATGTGTGCCAAGACACGACGAATGGCGGATTGACGTGCGGCCAGACCCGCACGTTCAGTTACGACAATCGCGGCTACCTGACATCCGAGAGCCACCCCGAGAACGGAACGACGAGCTATACCTACGACGCACGCGGACACATGCTGAGCAGGAACATCGCTGGAGCAGCGTCCAGCGACGCAAATCTTCAGTTCATCTACGATGCGGCGGAACGGCTCACCGAGGTCTGGACGAAGCATCCGACGCTGAGCTCCTATCGCCTCGGAAAGGTCTTCTCATTCGGTCCGGCCAATGAAGGGACGTCCCTCGTCAACAGGAAGCTGGGCAAACTGATCTCGGCGACCCGGTTTAACTACCACGTCGGCGAACTGGTCGTAAAAGAGAGTTACGACTATGTGGATACGGCGGGACGTCTGACGAAGACAACCACCGAAATTACGAAGGACGGACTGCTGCTGCAGAAACTCGAGCAAAGCCAGGCCTACGAGTCGAGCGGAAATATCGGCTCGCTCACGTACCCCACTTGCTCCGGCGGCGTTCCGTGCAGCAGCGCGCCCTGGAATACTTCCACGCTCACGTATACGAACGGGTTGTTGACGAAAGAGGGTAGATTTGCAAACTCGATCGGCTACAACGCGTCGGGCGGCGTGTCGACCGTCGACCATTTCGGACCCGTGACCGATACGTATACGCCCGACGAAACAGGGCGGCGGCCGAAATCGATTACATTCGCCGGTCATACCGGCTGTACGACGCCCGCCATTCAGACGGGGAGCCCGCAGGACCAGACGGTTGCGCCGGGTCAGACGGCGACGCTCACCGTAACGGCGACGAATGCGAATGGGTATCAATGGTACGAGTCGGACGGGACGTCGATCGCCGGACAGACGGCCGCGGCGTACACGACGCCGGCGTTGACGAGCACGAAGAAGTATTACGTCCGGGTCTACACCGACTGTGCAGCGGCGCAAAGCCGCATCGTGACGGTCACCGTGAACGGCGGCTGTCCGACGCTGTCGATCGCATCAGGCAGCCCGCAGGATCAAGGCATCTCGTTCGGTCAGACGGCAACGCTGACGGTCTCTGCGACCGGAGCAACTAGCTATCAGTGGTACGAGGCCAACGGGACGAAGATCGTGGGACAGACCGGGGCCACGTATACAACCCCGACGCTGCAGGGCACCAGCAGTTACTACGTCGAGGCACATAACAACTGCGATGTCGAGCGAAGCCGTACCGCTACGGTCACCGTCATCGGCGGCTGCTCACCGCTGTTGATTGCGTCCGGCAGCCCGCAGGATCAGACAATCGCGTCGGGCCGGACGGCGACACTCACCGTTGCGACCACGGGAGCGACCAGCTATCAGTGGTTCGAGTCGAGCGGAACGAAGATCGTGGGACAGACCGGAGCCACGTACACGACTCCGATCCTGACGAGCAGCAGGAGCTATTACGTCGAGGCATATAACAGTTGCTCCGCGGAGCGTAGCCGCACCGTCACAGTGATAGTCTGTCCGGTACTGTCAATCCCGTCCGGAACACCGCAGGACCAGTCTGTTCTGCCGGAACAAACGGCGACGTTGACGGTGTCGGCGTCCGGCGCGACTGCCTTCCAATGGTACGAATCGAGCGGAGCGCCCGTCGCGGGCCAGACATCCTCGACATTCACCACGCCGCCGGTCACGGCCACAAAGAGCTACTACGTGATCGCTTCGAATGCCTGCACCAGCGTGCAGAGCCGCACCGCGACCGTCACAGTCGCAAGTCTCGCCGCTCCAACCGGTTTGCAGGCTGCCGCCACCGGCACTTCCGGTGTGACGATTTCCTGGAATGCTTCCGCGAATGCGCATCACTATGTGCTCGAGCGGCGGTCGGACGGCTCCAGCTTCCACCCGCTCAAGAGCGTATACGGCATCGCCACCAGCGACTCGGCCGTAGCGGCCGGAAAGACCTATGTCTACCGCGTCAGGGCCGTATCAGCAACGGAGGCCGTATCTTCCGCCGCCGGTAATGCCGATCTCGCCACGACGATAATGTTTACGTCGGTGACGGGACTGGTTCCGACCGCGGACCATCTCAATCAGTTGCTGGCTGCCGTCAATGCCGCGCGGGGCGCTAACGGATCTCCTATTGTGACGTGGGCGGCGATCCTGCCGGCGAACTATCCGGTGCCGGCCGCATCCGTTCCGATCAGGGCGCAATACCTCCTCGCCCTTCGCTCGGCGATGAATGCAGCCCGCTCGAATCTCGGCTTTGCGCCGTTGAGCTACACCGACCCGCCTTTGGTCGGCTCGCCGTACAAGAGAGTGCACCTGACGGAAATTCAGGGAGGCGTCCAGTGAGAGCGAAGCTGATTCTCGTATTGAGTTCTTTGGCAATGCCGGCGGTGCTGCTCGCACAGTCCTCCGGTCCGTTGACGTGGACGTCGGGCGAATACAAGTACGACGGTGCGGGAAACATCGTGTCCATCGGCACGGCGAGCGCGCCGGGAACGCAGGGCTACAGGACTTATGGTTATGACTCGGTCACGCGTCTCACGAAAGCGCAGATCGGTGTCACGCCTGCCGTGGTGCATGAGTACGCGTACGATGTCTATGGAAACCGCACCGCATACGCTTACAACCAGCAATGGACCGGCGTGCCTGTCAGCGGCGCGTCGAATCGATTCACCGATGCCACATACGATGCCACGGGGAATCAGTTGACCCGAGGGTCTACGTCCGCGACTTATGACGGATTCGGCATGCTCACGAGTTATCGCTTCGACGGCTTGAATGTCCAGAAGACGGTCTATAACGCGAAGGACGAGCGCATCGGCGTCATGCGCGGATCGGAGTGGACCTGGAGTTTCCGCGACTCCGGAGCGCGCGTATTGCGTCAATACCGCAGCTCGTCGACAAACCCGGGTGCGACGTGGCGGTGGGTGGAAGATTTCGTCTATCGCGGCGGGGCCCTGCTGGGCTCGGAGCGAGTCCCGGATCAGGGTGGACGGCGTCATTATCATCTCGATCACCTGGGCACGCCGCGCCTCGTGACCGGCGCCGCGGGCGCGGTGATCTCCGAGCACGATGTCCTCCCGTTTGGCGAAGACCGCACGACCGTCGGGCAGCAGGCGGCGAAGGGCTTCGACCGCGAACAGCCCCATCGCTTCACCGGACACGAACGCGACTTCGACAACACGCAGCCGAATGACAGCAGCTCCTATGTCGACTACATGCATGCGCGGTCCTACACAGCGAAGACGGGGCGGTTCCTCTCGGTCGATCCGACCTGGGCGAGCGCGGATGCCGGTAAGCCGCAGAGTTGGAACCGCTACGTCTATGTCATGAACAATCCCGTCAACCTGACCGACCCGGATGGCAAGGCTCCCAACAGTAACGATAAGAAACGGACCAGGACCAGCCTGAGGGCCGCCGGGTACTCGCATTTCCGGAGAAATCCCAAACGGTTCAACGAACGATACAAGGTCGCGAATCTGCGAGTCGGCCCGAAGGTGGATCTCGGGGTCGGCAGTGTGGAGGCGTCGCTGTCGTCGAACATGGCCGAGGGCGTGAACACGGTTACGGTTTCTGCCAGCGTGTTTGGCTTCGGATTCACATTGCACACGAACGACGCCGATACGACCGAGGATGTCGTGACGAATGCTTCGCGAAACAAGAGCGGCATCATTCTGAGTAATCCATTCTCGGAAGAGGACAAGGTCATCGGCAGCCCCGCGCCGACCGCGGAGCAGTTCAAGGAAACGCCGATCATCCCAGGATTCCTGCGGATGGTGGTTGGGGGGAAGGACGGCGTTGGGGCAACCGGGATCGGTATCCCCGGCGTCCTCGATTACGTTTACGGCCATCGCCTCGGCTTGATGCAACGGGACGTCGAGGTCGATCAGGACTGAGCAAGTCGGCGGCCGGCAGATCTCGACAACCGACACCGACAACGATCAAGAACGACGGTGCTAGCCGTCGCTCTTGATCTGCTCGATGATCTCGCGCAGCTTCGCCTCCGCATCCGCGAGCGGAAGCTGACACGTCCCGGCGCCGCGATGGCCGCCGCCGTTGTAGCGATCCATCAGTTTGCCCACGTCCGTCTTCGACGTGCGATTGAAGATGCTGTGGCCGACCGCGCACACGACGAACTGGCCGCGGAAGCCGTCGAAGATGCGCACCTGGATGTTCGCCTCGGGGAACATCGTGTAGATGAGGAACCGGTTCCCGGCCGGAGGGTCGCCCGCGCCGCGCAGGTCGGTGATGATCACGTTCCCTTCCAGCCGCGAATGCTCGCGCATGAAGTACTCGAAATCCTTCTGCTGCGCGCGATAGCGATCGGTGCGCTCCTTCACGTCGGGATCGGCGAGCACCGCGTCGGGATCGTCGGGATGTTGTGAGATCAGGTCGATCATCTTGGTCATCAGCTCGCGATTACTGATGCGATAGTCGCGGTGATACGCGAGGCCGGTGCGCGGATCCATCACATACGACAAGAGGATCCAGCCCTGTGGATGCGTGACTTCATCCATCGTCAACTGCGCCGCGTCGGACTTGTCGACGGACTCGAGCAGCTTCTCGAACTTGCCCAGCTTCTCCGGACCGTAATGGTTGAACACGACGCGCGCGGCGGACGGCGCGATCTCGAAGCGCCCGCGATACGACGCCGTGTCCTGATTGCGCACGATCTCGCTGGAGTGGTGGTCGAACCAGAGTCCGACTCCGCTCTGGTAGGGGAGGTTCGTCAGGATGTCGTCACGCCCGACGGCGACCTTGCCGTCCTGAACGTCCTTCGGATGCACGAATTCGACAGAGTCGATCTGTTCGGTCTCCCGAAGGAGCACCGCGCAGACGAGGCCGTCGAAATCGGAGCGCGTGATCAACCGCATGCGAATCACTCCTGCCTTACGAATTTTCGCGATCCTAACACTTGTGCTCGTCGCGGCCGCCGCCGTGGTTGTGATCGTTCGATGATGATCAGTTTCGTACAAGCGCCGGGTCGCGGGCGATCGTACGCTGCTGTGGTGCTCCGCGGGCTGTTCGTCTATCCGGTCAAATCGCTGCGCGGCATCGCGCTCGACTCTGCACGCGCAACCGCGATGGGTCTGGAGCTCGATCGGCAGTGGATGCTCGTCGGCGCATCGGGTCGATGTGTGACGCAGATCGAGCAGCCGCGCATGTCGCGCGTCGACGTGGCGATCGAGCACGATTCATTGCGCGTCGAGGCGCCGGGCATGCCGCCGCTGCGTATCCCGCTGCGTCACCAGAACACGCGCGAACGCGATGTCAAACTCTTCCGCCGCCCGCGCCGCGCACTGCCCGTCTCCCTCGATGCCGACCAATGGTTCACCACCTTCCTCGACACGCCATGCACGTTCGTGCAGACGCTGCACGATGAGACCGTGAGCTTCGCGAACCAGCGGCCGTTCCATGTGGTGACCGAGGCGTCGTGGCGGGACCTCAATGGACGTTTGCCGTCGGCGATTCCGATTGGACGCTTCCGGCCGAACTTCATCATCGACGGCGCGGCCGCGTACGAGGAGGATCGCTGGACCACGTTGCGCATCGGCAACGTTCCGTTTCGCGCGCTCGAGTTGACCGAACGCTGTGCCGTGACCACCGTCGACTCCGCACGCGGCATACGCGACGGCATCGAGCCACTGCGCGCGTTGAGTGAATACCGTGCGGCGATGACGATCACCGGCCGCCGCGTCCGTTTCGGGCGCTACCTGGCACTCGCTGACGGGAACACGCGAGACATCCGTATCGGTGACGACGTCATCGTGACCGGCTGATGCGCTGGCACACAAGCTGCGGCTCGGCGCGGCGGAGGATGAACCGATGAGCATCGAGCTTGGGATCGAATGTTTTCTGCGCGACGGCAGCGCCGCGGGACAACGCGTCGGTTTGCTCACGAACTACGAGACCGAGGCGTAGCGCGATGTGCCGGTGCGGTCGATGTATGGCGGTGATTCGGGACATCACCTCTTCCCGGAACCGGAGGACATCGCCGCGCTCGACGTGCTGCTCGTCGACCTGCAGGATGTCGGCGCGCGCTACTCCACGTTTTACGCGTCGATGCTCAACTGCATGTTCGTCGCCGCGGCGGTGGGCACACCGGTGGTGGTGCTCGATCGCCGGAACCCGATCCTTCTGCAGACGCCGTTCATCCGCTTCATCAGGCAGTATCCGATCCCGAACCGCCACGGCCTGACCATGGGCGAGATCGCGATCCATCTGAACGAGAGACAACGCATCGGCTGCGATCTCGGCGTCGTCTGAATGCGCGGCTGGTCGCGCGGGATGTGGTGGGATGACACCGGCTCGCGTTGGATCAATCCGTCGCCGAACCTCTCGCATTTCTCGACCGCTGTCGTTTATCCGGGCATGGCGCTGCTGGAAGGGACGGAGCTGAGCGAAGGCCGCGGCACGACCACACCGTTCGAAGTGTTCGGCGCGCCGTGGCTTGATCCATTCGCGTACACCGATCGCCTGAACGCGCTCGAACTGCCCGGCGTGTGCTTCATGCCGTTCGTGTACGAGCAACACGGTGGACAACGTTGCGGCGGTTCGCGCATCGTCGTGACCGATCGCGATGCGTTCCATTCGCTCGCTGCCGGAGCGTCGGCGATCAAGGTCGCGCGCGAGCTCGATCCGGAACGGTTCGCGTGGCGCAGGACGCTCTACGAATTCGCGAACTGTTCGGCGATCTCTGCCGCCGCTGCTCGAACGGTGGCGCGAGGAAGCGGCGCAGTTCGACCGCCACGTCGCCTCGATCCGCCATCCCGGTTACTCGGATGGTTCGTCGCGAAACCTGCGAGCGGTGCGAAACTAGTCGCCGATGCAGCGACTGAATCACGGGCAGGACTTCGCCAATACGTCCGCTCAGAAGATGTTCGGCGACGTGACGGTCGTCCGCTGCGGGTATTCGCGCGCGGCGAGAACGCCGCGGCATCTGCACGATCGGCCGTACTTTGGCGTCGTGCTCGCGGGGCGGTTCGAGGAGACCTACGCAACGCGGACGATCGGAGCAAATCGCGACGAGGTCGCGTTCCATCCCGCCGGCGAGGATCACGCGACAAGCGTGTTCGCCGGGCTGCGAATCATTCGCATCGAGCTCGGTTCGCGGTTTGCGGCCGGCGACACGGCATCGCTGCTCGAACGCGCGCCGACCGTGCTGCCGTGCCGCGGCGGCGATTTCATCCGGCGTCTGGTCTCCGAGTGTCGAAGCCCGGATGCGCTCACCCCGCTGGTGTTCGAGAGTGTGGCGCTGGAGTTGATTGCGCGACTGGGCAGGTCGCCTGATGAAGATGCACCGGCATGGGTCGCGCGCATTCGCAATCGCCTGCGCGAGGAGTATGCGCACGCGCACACGCTTGCCGACCTCGCACGTGATTCCGGCGTGCATCCCGGCCACGTCGCCCGCGCGTTCCGGCGGCATTACGGCGCAACCGTCGGCGACGTGATTCGAGCCGAGCGCATCGCGTTCGCGCGCCGCGCGCTCGCTTCGACCGATCAGCCGCTGGCGGACATCGCGCTCGCGGCCGGCTTCGCGTCGCAGAGCCACTTCTCGACGTCGTTCCGCCGCGCCACCGGCGAGAGTCCCGCCGCGTACCGGCGTTCACGTCAAGCGCGCACAAAAATGCAAAGGCGATGAAAGACGCGTGCGTGGGTCGAGCGGCAACATCGCCGCGTGACGATCCTCCGCACGACCGTTCGCGCGATCCGCTCCTACATCGACGGCGTTGCGCATCTCCCCGTCGGACATTCCGGAACGCCCGACGCGATCCGTGAGGCGCTCGCGCGCTTCGACTTCGCGGCGCCGATCGCACCGACCGCTGCCATCGAGTTCGCCGCGCAGTGCCTCACGCGCTGGAACACGCACGCGCTGCATCCATCACATTTCGGCCTGTTCGTTCCCGGCACGACGCCGATCGGCATCGCCGCGGACGCGCTCGTCGCCGCATTCAATCCCGCCGTTGGCGCATGGGACCTGAGTCCTGCGGCGGTCGAGATCGAGCGGCACGTCGTGCACGCATTCGCTTCGCGCTTTGGCTGGGCCGACGGCGGCGGGACTGTCACGAACGGGGGTGCCGAGGCGAATCACACGGCGATGTTGTGCGCGCTGGCGCGACGGTTTCCGCGGTTCCGGAAGAACGGCGTTATTGCGCTCGACCGGCGTCCGCTCATCTACGCGTCCTCGCAAGCGCATCACTCGCTGGTCAAGGCGGCGCTCGCGTGTGGGCTCGGGACCGACGCGGTGCGGCATATCCCCGTGGATGCGCATCACGCGATCGACGTATTGGCGCTCGGTGCGGCGATCGCGCGCGACACCGAGAACGGCGCGACGCCGGTGATGGTCTGCGCGACGTTCGGCACGACCAGCAGCGGCGGGATCGACCCGTTGCAATCGATCGGTCAACTCGCCGCCGCATCGAACGCGTGGTTCCACGTCGACGCGGCGTGGGGCGGCGCGGCGATCCTTCTGCCGGAGCTCGCGCCGCGGTTCGCCGGGATCGAAGGCGCGGACTCGATCGCGTTCGATCCTCACAAATGGCTGTCCGTGCCGGTGGGTGCCGGCCTGCTTCTCACGAAAGACGCCGGCGCATTGCGCCGGACCTTCGACACGGCATCGACGCCGTACATGCCGTCGCGGCGTGACGACGTCCACGATCCGTATGCGGAATCGCTGCAGTGGTCGCGACGCTTCGCCGGGCTGAAGGTGTTCCTCGCGCTCGCGACCACCGGCTGGACCGGATACGAAAACGAAATCCGCCGTCAGACGAAACTCGCCGAGCACCTCCGCGCATTGCTCACCGAGCGGTCGTGGGAGGTCGTCAATCACACGCCGCTGCCGGTGGTCTGCTTTCGCGACGCAACGGAACAGATCGATCCACGAGAGCTCGTCGCAGCGGTGAACGCGAGCGGCCGGGCATGGCTCTCGGTCACGACGTTACCGAAAGGGGAGGTCATCCGCGCATGCATCACATCTCATCGAACCAACGAGGATCACGTCGAGGCTCTGGTCGCGCTGCTGGAGGAAACGCGCGATGCGTCGTCCTCGCGTTAGTCGTTTTCGCATTCCTCGGCGGATGTGCGGCGCACGCACGCGAGGGAGAGCGCTACATCATCTATGTCCACGGCAAGGCGGTGGAGGACAGCGGGCGGCGGCCGACGACGCGCTTCGGCGTCTACGAATACGACGCGATCCTGGAGACCTTCCGCACCCGCGGTTTCCGAGTGCTCAGCACGCAGCGCGGGAAAGACGCAGACGTCGTCGCCGCAGCGCGGGACACCGCCGCGCAGGTTCGCGATCTGCTGCGCGCCGGCGTTCCCGCGTCGCACGTCACGGTCATCGGCGCGTCGAAAGGAAGCGTCATCACGATGCTCGCCTCGACGGAGTTGCAGAATCCGGAAGTACGGTACGTGCTGCTCGGCAACTGCAACGACAGCGTCTTCCAGCGGCGCGACACCAGACTGTCCGGACGCGTGCTGTCGATCTTCGAAGAGACGGACGAATTCGGAGGCACGTGCGAAGCGTTTTTCAGCCGGCCGGGCGCACTCACTGCCCACGACGAAGTGCACCTGCGCCTCGGCATCAATCACGCGTTTCTGTATTCGCCGGTCGAAGAGTGGGTGGCGCCGGCGACCGAATGGGCGCGGCACGCGAAACTGCAGCGGTGAGGTGTGAGTGAGCGTCAAGACCGTCGTCGTCTGGTGGATCACGTGTCTGCTCTGGAGCACCGTATGGCTGGTCATCAAGGTCGGGCTGCGCGATCTGCCGCCATTCACGTTCGCGGGATGGCGACTGGTCGTCGCGCTCCTCCTGGTCAGTCCGGCGTTGCTGCGAAAGCCACACGTCGTGCGCGAGATCGCGGCTCACTGGCGCCTGCTCGCGACGACCGGAATCCTGCTCCTCGGCGTCAACTACGCGCTCGTGTTCTGGGGAGCGCAGTACGTCAGCTCCGGACTCACCGCGGTTTTGCAGGCGACCACGCCGGCGTTCGGCGCGTTCGTGGCGTACCTGTTTCTGAACGAACGGATTCGTCGCCACCAGGCCGTCGGCGTGATGGTCGGGATCGCAGGCGTCGCAGTGATCTTTCACGATCGACTGCGCAACCACGGCGCGGTGAGCGCGCGTGGCGCGTTGGCGATCGCGGCGGGCGCGTTGTGCGTCGCGATCGCGTACGTGGTGGTCGCGCGACGCGGTCCCGATCTTTCGCCGCTTTCGTTGATCGCAGGGCAGATGATCGCCGGCGCGATTCCGCTCATCGCCGCCGGCGCAGTCATCGAAGGAAGCCCACTCGCGGTTCGATGGACTCAGACGGCTCTCTTCGCGATGCTCTACCTCGCGATCGCCGGCTCGATTGCCGGCTTCTGGTTGAACTACTGGCTGCTGAAACGCGTCGGCACGACGAGCATGCTGGCCATTTCCATCGTCGAGCCGCTCTTCGCCGTGCTCCTCGGCGCATTCATTCTCCACGAGACGCTGTCGTGGCCGGTCGCGGCGGGTGGAGCGGCCGTGTTGCTCAGCGCGTGGCTCGTGAACCGGAGAGCGCCTACGGCTTCATCACCACCTTGATGCAGTCGTCCTGTTTGTCGCGGAACGTCTGATACATCTCCGGCGCCTCTTCCAGCGTCACGCGATGCGTGATCAGGAACGACGGATCGATGTCGCCGCGCTCGATGCGCTCGAGCAGCGGGCGCGTGTAGTTGTGCACGTGCGTCTGTCCCATCTTCAACGTCAGGCCTTTGCCGAACGCGGTCCCGAACGGGATCTTGTCGATGAAGCCCGCGTACACGCCCGGAATCGAAACCGTGCCGCCTTTGCGGCAACAGTGCAGCACCTGCCGCAGCGCGTGCGCGCGATCGAACTGCAGCTTCATGGCCTGCTTCATCCGATCCATGACCGCGTCGACGAACGTGCCGTGCGCCTCCATGCCCACCGCGTCGATGCAGCGATCGGGACCGCGGCCGCCGGTGATGTCCTTCAGTTGATCGAAGACGTCATCGGTCTCCGCGTAGTCGAGGATCTCCGTCCTCCCGTCGCTTTGCGCGAGGCGCAAGCGCTCGCGGAAACGATCGATGGCGATGACGCGCTCCGCGCCGAGAAGCCACGCGCTGCGAATGGCAAAGAGTCCCACCGGACCTGCGCCCCACACGGCCACGACGTCGCCTGGTTGGATCTCGCACGCTTCCGCGGCCATGTAGCCGGTCGGGAAGATGTCGGTGAGAAAGAGCACCTTCTCATCGGGCAGACCGGCCGGAATCTTCATCGGATTCACGTCCGCGAATGGCACGCGCACGTATTGCGCCTGTCCGCCCGCGTAGCCGCCGTACAGATGCGAGTAGCCGTAGATGCCGGCGGTCGCGTAACCCATCAGCGCTTCGTTCATCCATGCATTCGGATTGGTGTTGTCGCACAGCGCCCACAATCCCGATTTGCAGTACCAGCAGCGGCCGCAGGAGATCGGGAACGGCACGATCACGCGATCGCCCACCTTCAGGTTCTTCACCTCGGAACCGACTTCCATTACCTCGCCCATGAACTCGTGGCCGAGGATGTCGCCGCGCATCATGGTGGGGACGTAGCCGTCGTAGAGATGGAGGTCGGAGCCGCAGATCGCGGTGAGCGTGACGCGCACGATCGCATCGTGCGGGTTGATGATTTTCGGATCGGGGACGTCGACGACGCGTACTTCGCCTTTGCCCCACCAGCAGACCGCCTTCATCTACTTCCTCCCGGTCGACTGACCTTCAGTCGTGGCGATCTCGCCGGTCTCGAGGAGCATCTTCAGACGGCGGAGGTCTTCCTGCACGTTCATCGCCGGATCCTCGCCGAGGATCTTCGAGATCTTCGCGCCGAGGGTGCCGGCGGGCGGGTCGTAGCGAAGGATGACGCGGACTTCGGTGCCCCGTCCGCCCGAAGCCGGCGTGAAATGAACCGAGCCGGCGTTGTCGACCTGGCTGCCGTCGACGGAACGCCAGCCGATCAGCTCATTCGGCACTTCGTTGATGATCTCCGCTTCCCAGTCGACGCTGCTGCCGGCCGGTCCTTTCGCGGTCCAATGCGAGCGTTTGCTGTCGCGCACTTCGACCGACTCGAGGTTGTGCATGAAGCGCGGGAGATTCTCGAAGTTGCGCCAGAACGAGTAGACCTGTTCCGGCGAGGCGTTGATGGTGACGGATTTCTCGACGCGCACGCCGCGGCCGTACGGCACGCTGACATTGCGCTCCCCTTCCTCGGCGGTCGAGATGCCGAGTGATTCGTAGACATTGCAGTGGCCCGTCGCGCCGCGCCATACGAGCGCGCCGCCGACGGCGGAGAGCACGAGGCCGGGGATCGATCGCATCTTCAAGCCGTACGCGGCGAGAGCGCTTCCGCCGATCACGGAGATCCAGCGTTCGGGTTCACTGACATTCTTCTGGGCGTTGTCGGATGCAAGTTCGCTCATGCGGTTTTTGCGGCGCACGAAACGTGCCCGGGCGGGGACTACAATCGCGCGAAATGACCGCTCAGGCACCGCCCGTTCGTCCCGTCACGATCGATGAAATCCGCGCCGCGCGCGCGCGCATCGCGGGCGTCATCACGCGCACGCCGCTCATCCGTTTGCTGCACGGCGTCGAAGGTGCGCCCGAGGTGTGGATGAAGCTCGAGAGCCTGCAGCCGATCAACGCGTTCAAATTGCGCGGCGCGGCGAACGCGGTGGCGCTGCTCGATGCGCAGGCGCGCGAGAAAGGCGTCTGGACGATCAGTGCAGGAAATGCCGGACAGGGAGTTGCCTACGCGGCGCGCGAGGCAGGAGTGCCGTGCACGGTCGTCGTGATCGAGACCGCGCCGGACACGAAAGTCGAGCGCATGCGCGCGCTCGGCGCGAAGCTCGTGAAAGCGCCATTCGATGCGTGCTGGCGCGCGATGGATGAGCGCGCGTTTCCGGGCGTCGAAGGGACGTTCGTGCATCCGTTCGACGATCAGGATTTCGTCACCGGTAATGCGACGGTCGCGCTGGAGATCCTCGAGGATCTGCCGAGCGTCAAGACGGTGATCGCTGCGATCGGCGGCGGCGGACTCATCGCAGGGATCGGCAGCGCGATGCGTGCAATCGCACCGCACGTGAAGGTCCTCGGCGCGGAGCCCGAAACTGCCGCGCCCGGCGCCGCATCATTCGCGGCAAAATCGCCGCAGGTATTCGATCGCTGGGAGGCGTCGTTCGTCGACGGCGCCGGCGGCAAAAGCATCTTCCCGCGCATGTGGGAGCGCCTCAAGGACACCGTCGATGGGTCGATCGTGGTCACGCTCGACGAAGTGAAGCGCGCGATGAAACTGGCCGCATCGAAAGCGCGCGTGATCGCGGAAGGTGCAGGCGCGTTGAGCATCGCCGCCGCGTTGCGCGAATCCGAGGGGCCGGTGGTGGCGGTGGTGTCGGGCGGGAACATCGATCTCGGGAAGTTCTGCGAGATCGTGAACGGCCAGGCTTAGAGGCTTAGAGTCGTAGAGTCTCAGAGTCTCAGAGTCTCAGAGGGTTTGCTTCAGGCGCATCGTGTGAGGCCGACCCTCTGCGACTCTGCGACTCTGAGACTCTAAGACTACGCATTCACCGCACCGTGGCCACAGGCCTGAACCCGCCCGGATTCGGATACTCCCGGCGGTCCATGAAATCGCGAATGGGCGCCTTGATGATCGGGACGATGTGGCCGGCCACGGTGGCGGTCTTGTCCGAGCGCGTTGGCTTGTCGACGTCGGACGACGGGACGCGCACGAGGATCTGCTTCGGATCGCGGACCGTCGCGCCGTTCGGCTCGAGGATCACGTCGGGGATGAAGACGTCCGCGGTGCCGGGAACGCCTTCGAGCAGCAGCTTCGCGGTCTCGGCGCCAGGCGCGTTGAAGCCGAGCGTCGCTTTGTTCGGCGGAACGTCGAGCACGATGAACGCGCCGTTCTCGGCGATGCCGCCCGACGCGTATTCGGTCTCCTCGACCCACACCGACGTCGACTGAAACAGCGCGGTGCGGCGCTGGATCTCCATGTCGACGATCTCTTCTTTCTTCGCGTCTTTGACGTCCAGGATCCAGCCGCGCACGCTGACGGGCTCGCGGCTCATCGCGAAGACGCTCTGGTCCTCTGATTCCTTGCACGCGGCGAGCGCGAGCATGAGCAGCGCGACGAGCAGTCTTACCTCAGGGCGAGTCATCGGCCCCGAGCCTACCACGTGCGATAATCGCGGCGCCCTGCACGCACAAACATCCATGAAACGTCTCCTCGCCCTCGGTGCACTCGTCGCTCTCATCGTCACCGCCGCACTCGCGCAAGCGTCAGGTCAGGCCACGCTGCGGACTCCGACCAGCACCGCTTCGGTGACGTACGTCGAGCAATCCGGCCAGGTCTACGTTGCAGCCGGCGACGTGGCCACTGCCCTCGGCGGCACGATCGCACCCGACAGCAGCGGCTTCAAAGTCACGGTCAACGGCGTAACGGCGGGCTTCGGTCCCGACAGCCGCTATGGCGTCGTGCGCGACGACCTCATCGAAATGCCGGTACCGCCGATCTCGATCGAAGGGAAGCCGTTCGTGCCGTGGCAGTTCTTCCACGGTTTTCTCGCGAAAGCGATGTCGATGGACGTCGCGTGGGAAGCGGCGACGCACACGCTCGCGCTCCGGCCCGCGCAACGCGATGCGATCTCGGTACAGGTGTCGGTGGCGAACGTGCAGGGGATCTCCAAGATCGTCATCGCGCTCAGCGCGCCGGCCGAATACTCCATCGTCAAAGAGCCGACCGCCTACGTCGTGCGTTTCAAGAATCCGGTTCGCGCGCCGTTCACGGAAGAGCGTTACGAAGACCCGGCGATCGCGAGCGTGTCGTTGGCGGGCGGCGACCTGCGCATTCAACTCACCGCGAACGACATCGTGGGCGACGCGTATCGCCTCGAGAATCCGCCGCGCATCGTGCTCGACTTCCGCAAAGGCGCCGCGCCCCCGCCGGGCACGCCGGTGCCGCTCAAACCGAGCGCGCCGCAGGAAGCGCCGGGCATTCGCACGATCGTGATCGATCCCGGGCACGGCGGACGTGAGGTCGGCGCGGTGGGGCCAAATGGATTGCTCGAGAAGGACGTGACACTCGCGATCGCGCGCAAGCTCGCCGCTGCGCTGGCGAGCACAGTCGGCGCGCGCGTGGTACTGACGCGCGAGGACGACAGCGTCGTTTCACTCGATCAACGTACGGCGTTCGCGAATCAGTACAAAGCGGATCTCTTCCTCTCCGTGCACGTCAATGCGGCAGCCGTGAAAAACGCGAAGGGATCGGAGACGTATTACCTGTCGCTCGAAGCGTCGGACGAGCTCGCGCGCAAAGCAGCGGAGACGGAGAACGTGACCTCGACGCCGAATCCGACGGCGGATCTGAATCTCATCCTCTGGGACCTCGCGCATCAGGCCTATGTCACCGAGTCGAGCCGCTTCGCGCAGTCCATTCAGGAAGAGATGAACGCGGCCACGGCCGTCGCGAATCGCGGCGTGAAGCAGGCGCCGTTCAAGGTGCTGGTCGGCGCGACGATGCCGGCCGCGCTCGTCGAAGTCGGCTTCATCAGCAATCCCGAAGAAGAGACGAAGCTGAAGAGCGACGAGTTCCAGACCATGATGGTGGACGCGCTCACGCGCGCGGTGCAGAAGTACAAGACCGATTACGAAACGCGCATCGGTCTGATTCAGCCTGCCGCGCCAGCACCAGCCACGGCGACGGCACCCGCCACGACAGCTACGAGGACGGAACCGTGAGCGACATCTGGAGCGGCCCGTCGCTCCAGTGGACGTCAACTGTATGAAGCGAGCCGTCGTGGCGCTGGCGGCGCTTTCGTTGATCGCCGGCGCGTGTAAGCGCAAACCGGAAACGCCCGCGAATCTCAACGCGGCGAACAAAGTCGCGATGCGCATGGTGCGGCTGTACTACGAATCGCCGGCGATGCTGCTCGCGGCCGAAACGCGCAACGTCGCATTGCCGGAAAGCTCCGCCGCCGCGGTGCCGGTCGTCGTACGCGAGCTGCTGCAAGGACCGGCGACGCCCGTAGCTCTGCGTCTCTATCCTGCCGACACGGTCGTGCGCGCCACGTATCTCCTGCCGGGCGGAACAGTGATCGTCGACCTCGGCGGTCCCACGTTGACGCAGGGGTGGGGAACGGGAAGTCATCAGGAACTGATGGCGGTGTACTCGCTGGTGCAGACGGTCACGGCGAATTTCCCCGAGGCGAAGAGCGTGCGGTTGCTGGTGAACGGGACGCCTGCGGAGACCCTCGGTGGTCACGTGTCGGTCACGAAGTCTCTCCTGCCGATGCCTTCTCTCGTGGACCCACGGTTTCGCTGAGCAGCGGATGCAATGAATCACCATTCAGCCGGTGTTCTCCATGACATCGCTGGACCGAACGACCGTTTTGCTTTATGCTTTCCGACATTCCGTAAATGGCGCGTATCTGTTGACAAATGAGCGTGTTGTCACAGGTCAGTTAACTTGAGAAACTTTTCACAAGGTCTGCGATAGAATGCGCCTCATTGAAAACCGAGATGAATTTACTGGACGGGCGGCTGGGAACCGCTTTCTGTTGTAAAAGCCTGCCTCAGTAGTAGCCGCTTTTGAATTCTTCCTTGAACCTTACCGACCTTAAATCCTCACCTCCGAGCGCTCCGCCCGCCCCGTCCAGTAAGAACTTCAGCCCCGCCGGAAACGGCGGGGCTGTTCTTTTGTGGGGGTTCTCCCCATCTGGAGCGACGGGCGGCGTTTTAGACGAGTTGCGCGACGATGCCTTCCACGAGCAGGCGCGCATCGGCGTTCACGACGAGCCAGCGGATGGCCGCCATGGACGTGTCGGCGGCGGCGAGGAGCTTCTCCGCCGGGATGCGCTCGCGGATCTCAGCGAGCTTCTTCGGGTCGAGCGACTCACGAGGCTCGAGCGCAACGACGTCGCACAGCACGGTGCCGAGGAGGGCGATGGCGTCTTTGACGTCGTCATGATTCGAGACGATCGCGGCCAGCGCGAGCAGCGCTGCGCTCTCGCCGCGCGTGGCGTAACGATGCAGCAGGTCGAGAATGTCGCCCGCGAGCTCCTCGCCGTGATCGAGCAGCGCGACTTGCGAGATGCGCGTCGCTTCGCGCGGGCCGGTGAGCGCGCGCGACGTGTCGCTGATGTACACCGGCTGCGATCGCGAACGGATCGTCGGCAGGAGCAGGTCGGGAGCGCGCGTCAGCAGCAGAAACGCGGTGTCGCGCGTCGGTTCTTCGAGCGTCTTGAGCAGCGAATTCGAGCCGCTCGGGCTGAGACCGTCCGCCGGATCGATGACGAATACTTTGGTGCGTCCCTCGTACGGACGCATCGTCGCTTCCTCGACGAGAGCGCGGATCTGGTCGACCGAGATCATCTTCTTGTCCGCGGCCGCCTCGACGAAATGAACGTCGGGATGCGTACGCCGGTCGACGCGCTGACACGACAGGCAGTCGTCGCCGGTCGAGCCGTTCACGCAGTTCAACGTCTTGGCGATGCGCAAGGAAACATCGCGCAGCAAGCCCGGCGTCGGTCCATGCAGGATGATGGCGTGATGCAGCTCGCCGCGTCGCGCTGTATCGAGAATCAGTGAAGTGGTCGTGGTCATGAGAGGAGTTGCGGCGCGCGTTCGCGCAGCGCGTCGAGCGTGCGCGCGAAGACTTCATCGATCGTACCGTTCGCGTCGATGATCGCGAAACGCTTTGGCTCTGCCGCGGCGAGCGCGAGATACCCCTCGCGCACGCGACGATGAAAGCGGAGATCCTCGAGCTCGAAGCGCCCTTCGTCCTGCGGCGCGCCCGCGTTGCGCGAGTTCGCGCGGCGGAGGCCGAGCTCCTCCGGAAGATCGAAGAGCAGCGTCAAGTGTGGCTTCAACGAGTCGGTGGCCCAATCGTTCAGCGCACGCAGACGATCGAGATCGATCAGGCGCCCGAAACCCTGATACGCGAGCGTCGAATCGGCGTAGCGATCGCACAAGACGACCTCACCGCGGGCGAGCGCCGGCTCAATCACTTCCTTCGTGTGTTGCCGGCGCGAGGCCGCGAAGAGAAATACCTCCGCGATCGGGTCGATGACGTTCGCGCTGTCGAGGACGATCGCGCGGATGCGATCGGCGAGCGGCGTGCCTCCAGGTTCTTTCGTAATCACGACCGTGCACCCGCGCTCGCGCAGGTGCGCCGCGAGGCGTTGCTGCTGGGTCGATTTGCCCGACCCCTCCGGGCCTTCGAACGTGACGAACAGGGACCGGGCGCTCACCGAGGTACTCCGAGGTACCCCGAGGCACTCCGAGGGACTTCCGAAGTGGCCAGTCCATCCTTGAGGCCGCGCAGGTAATGCTCGCGCATCAGCGTCTCGAAGACCTGTCTGCGCGCGAGCAGCCGGAAGCGCTCGCCGAGGCGCGCCTGGCGGCGCAGTTTCGCGAGCTGCGATTCGTCGGCGAGCGCGCGCGTCTCCAGCTCGTGCACGCCGAGGAAGTGACCGAGCTCGGGATGCTTCTGATAGAAGATCGCGCCCGATTTGCCGACCGTGTACTGTCGCCGCGCGAACGAGTCGACGTCCATCCGATGATAGTGCCGCGTCACCGCGTGTGCGTTGTAGCGGATCTTCAATCCCTTCGCATCGAGCCGGTACGCGAGCTCGATGTCCTCCCACGCCGCTGACGGGAAGGTCGTGTCGAACGGATGCGCGAGCAGCAGCTCGCGATCGATGGAGATGTTGGACGTGTAGAAAAAGTTGTACGGAACGACCTGTCCGTGTTCGATCAGCTTGTAACCGAACTGCAGGCCGTAATCGTTGATGTAGTCCATGAACGCCGTCACGCGCTCGCTGTCGGGCCAGCCGGTGTAGCCGAGACACGCCACGAGCGGATCATCGTTCGCTTCGGCATGCACGCGCGCATGCTCGGCGAGGAAGCGCGGCTCCGGTACGGTGTCATCGCCGATGAAGACGACGTAACGTCCGCGCGCCAGCGTCACGCCATGATTCCGTGCGCGCCCCGGTCCGCCGTTCGGCTGCGTGCGGAAGGTGATGCTTTTGCGCTGTGACATCACGCGATCGGTGTCATCGCGAGAGCCGTCGTTGATGACGATCGTCTCGAACGAAGGCGCGTCGACCTGCGCGTCGAGCGCGTCGAGCACGCGCACGAGCATGTCCAGGCGGTCGTGTGTGGGGATGACGACGGAGAAATCCATGGCGCTATGCGCTTGCCCCGCCATCAATCGCCAGCACCTGTCCCGTAATTCCGCTGGCATCGTCGGACAGGAGGAACGCGATCGCCGCGGCCACTTCGTCGGCGCGCACCGCCCTCCGCATCGGGATCTGCCGGATCATCTCCCGCTTCACTTCGGCATCCAGCTCCGCGATCATGTCCGTCTCGACCAGGCCCGGCGCGACGCAGTTCACGCGAATGCCGCTGCGTGCGACTTCACGGGACAGCGATCGCGTCATCGCGATGAGCGCGCCTTTCGCGGCCGAGTAGTTCGTCTGGCCAACAACGCCGTGCAAGCCGGAGAGGGAGGCGACGTTCACGATCGCGCCGCGGCGCTGCTGCAGCATCTCGGGCAGCACCGCTTTGGTCATCGACCACGCGCCGTGCAGGTTCGTGTCGAGCACGTCGTTCCATTGTTCGGGCGACATGTTGTACAGCAGCGCATCGCGTCGCACGCCGGCGTTGTTGACCAGCGCGTCGATCGTGCCGAAGCGCGAGACCACCTGCTCCGCGACGCGACGGTTTGCGGCCCCGTCACGGACGTCCGCTTCGAACGCCGCGGCGTTGCCTTTCGACTCGACTTCAAACGCAAGCGCCGCGTCCTTTGATTGGCTGTAGGTGAACGCGACCGTCCAGCCGTCCATGAGCAGGCGCATGGCCGTGACGCGTCCGATGCCGCGCGCGCCACCGGTGATGAGGGCGGTTTTTTTCATTGCGTCATACAGTGAATCTGGATCGACGGGCTCTCAGCCCGTCGACTTCCGCGAGTGCTCGACGGGCTGAGAGCCCGTCGCTCCAGAGGTCAGCTCTCCTCCTCGTACTTTTCCTTCAGCGTGGCGACGACCGTCGGGTCGGCGAGCGTGGTGACGTCGCCGAGGGCACGGCCTTCGGCGATGTCGCGGAGGAGGCGGCGCATGATCTTGCCGGAGCGCGTCTTCGGGAGGTCGACGGTGACGATGATCTTTTCGGGCCGCGCGATCGCGCCGATTTTTTCGGCGACATGCGCCTTCAGTTCCTGTTCGAACTTCGCCGCGTCCTTCAACGCTTCCGCGCGCTTCGATTCCTTCACGATCACGAACGCGGCGATGCCGGTGCCTTTGATCTCGTGATGGATGCCCACCACCGCCGCTTCGGCGATCGAGGGATGATCGACGAGCGCGGATTCGACCTCCATCGTGCCGATGCGATGTCCGGCGACATTGATGACGTCGTCCACGCGGCCCAGCAGCCAGAAGTAACCGTCCTGGTCGCGCTTCGCGCCGTCGCCGGTGAAGTAAACGCCCGGCCACTTCGACCAGTACTGCTTCTCGTAGCGCTCGGGATCCCCCCAGATGCCGCGCAGCATCGACGGCCACGGACTGGTGATGGCGAGATAACCACCACCCACTGCGACCGGCTGGCCGCGCTCATCGAGGATCTGCGCGTCGATTCCGGGGAATGGCTTCGTCGCGGAGCCGGGCTTCGTCGGGACGAGACCCGGCAGCGGCGTGATCATGATTGCGCCCGTCTCGGTCTGCCACCATGTATCGACGACCGGGCATCGTTCGCCGCCGATGTTCTTGTGATACCAGATCCACGCTTCGGGATTGATCGGCTCGCCGACGCTGCCGAGGAGGCGCAGCGAGGTGAGATCGTGGGACTGCGGGAGTTGCTCGCCCCACTTCATGAACGCGCGGATCGCGGTGGGCGCGGTGTACAGGATCGAGACCTTGTGCCGCTCGATGATGTCCCAATAGCGATCCTGCTTCGGGAAATCGGGCGCACCTTCGTAGATCATCACCGTCGCGCCCGCGGCGAGCGGTCCGTACACGACGTAGGAGTGGCCGGTCACCCAGCCGATGTCGGCCGTGCACCAGTAAACGTCATCGTCTTTGAAATCGAATACCCATTTGCAGGTGGCCAGGCAGCCGGTGAGATAGCCGCCGGTCGTGTGCACGATCCCTTTTGGTTTGCCAGTGCTGCCGGACGTGTAGAGGATGTAGAGCAAGTGTTCGGAGTCGACCCAGGTGGGCTCGCACGACGCGTCGGCCGATGCCATCACGTCGTGATACCAGAGATCGCGCCCGTCCTGCATGGTCACGTCATCTTCATCGCGGCGTCGCACGACGATGACCTTCTCGATCGACGGACATTCGGCGACCGCGGCGTCGGTGGTTTTCTTCAGCGCGACGATGTTGCCGCGGCGATATCCGCTCGTGGCCGTGATGACGAGCTTCGCTTCCTGATCGTGAATGCGATCTTTGAGCGCATCCGCGGAGAAGCCACCGAAGACGACGGAGTGCACGGCGCCAATGCGCGCGCACGCGAGCATGGCCACGACCGCTTCGACGATGAGCGGCATGTAGATGGCCACGCGATCGCCGGTGTTGATACCGAGGGCTTTCAGCGCGTTCGCGAACTTCGAGACCTCGGCGTGCAGCTCGCGGTACGTGACGCGGCGGACTTCGCCCGGCTCACCTTCCCAGAGCAACGCCACCTTGTCGCCACGCGTGGCGAGATGGCGATCGAGGCAGTTGTACGACGCGTTGAGCTTCCCGCCGACGAACCATTTCGCGTAGGGCGCGTTCCATTCGAGAACGCGATCCCATTTGGTCTGCCAGTCGAGCTGTTCGGCCCAGCCGGCCCAGAACGCCTCGCGATTGGCATCGGCTTTGTCCCAGATCGATGCATCATTGATGTTCGCGTTGCGGCGGAAGGCGTCCGACGGAGGGAACTCGCGGGTTTCCTGCAAGAGTGCGTCGATTTCCTGAGCCATGGCGCGGGATTGTATAGGGTCGAAAAATCATGCGCATCCTCGGAATGCTGATCGTGATCGGTCTGGTGCTTCTGGTCGCCGCCTGGGTGATCGTGGACGGGATCGGGAGCGGAGGAATGCAGCGCGCCGGCGAGGAGGAGTGGCCGTCCGGACTGGGAACGCTGGCAGCGCTGGAGTCGCGCGTGCCGCGACGCGCGACGAATGATGCCGCGCGCCGCCTGACCGAGCTCGCGCCGGCGGTCGACATCACCTTCGTCAAACGCGGTCATTCGCCGACTCCGGTGAAAACGGCGATGGCGGAGTACACAATGGCGCAACAGATGCGGGCGGTGCGGGCCATCGAGCCGCCGCCGGCCGAAGTGAGCGGGTTCCTCGCGTCGCACGACGCACAGATCGACGCGTTGCGTAATCACCTCATGCAGCATGACCTCGTGTGGGATCTCGACGTCTCGAAAGGGTTCGCGGCGCCAATCCCGAACCTGCTCGCGCACATGCAGATCGCGAGGCTTCTGATTGCGCGCGCGTACATGCGCGGCGCCGCGGATGACCCGCGCGCGTGGGACGACCTGCACGCTACGGCGCGTCTGGCGCGGAGCCTCGAGCCGCGGCCGGAACTGATCTCGCAGCTCATCGGGTTGGCGATCGTGAGGATGGTGAACGCTGCCGCGTGGAAGCTGCCGATGGCCGATGTGCCGTGGCTCGCCGAGCTGCGTGCGGTCGATCACCGCCGCCTGTTCATGGGCTCATTTCAGTACGACACGTGGACGATGTGGCGTCACGGCGAAGACGAAACGAAAAGCTGGAAGGCGACGATCGGGAAGCCGTACACCCGCTGGTCGATCGTCGACATGACACGCAGGCAGCGCGAGACCGCCGAGGAGATCGCAGCGATCAAGGCCTGCGGCACCGACACGGAGGCGATCATGCGCGAGCGATTCGAATCGATTCCGCGCTGGAACGTGATCGGCCGGATCGCCACGCCGAACCTCAGCACCATCTGGCAACGCGCGTTTCGCAGCGTTGCCGAACGCGAGGGCACCGCGAACGCAATGCGAATCCTGCGAGGCGAGCCGTTTGTTCCGACGTCGCAGTGCAGCGACGGCGCGTGGACGTACGAGGGTGGGAAACTCGGATTCACCCCCGAGCTGCCGTTTGGACCGGCGGAGAAGCCGATGCCGCTGACGTTGATCGTCGGAACGCCGGCGCTCCGCTTCCTAGTGCACCGCGAAATCGTTGCGCACGACCTGGCCGCGCGACACGACCGCACTCACATACATCGGCGCCGGCGCGTTGTCGCTCACGACCACGAAATCGGCGAAGAAGCCGGGTTCGATACTCCCGACGCGATCCTGCCAGCCGATGAGCTTTGCCGCGTCGATCGTGGCGGCGCGGATCGCTTCGGCCGGCGTCATCCCGATCGCGAGCATCGTCTCGAACTCCTTTGCGTTCTGGCCGTGCGGCAGGACTCCGCCGTCGGTGCCGAACACGATCGGTACTCCGAGCTCGCGTGCGCGTTTCACGCGCGCGATCGTGTCCGCGCGCAACGCCGCGTTCTGCAGGCGCGCCAGCGTCGGGACGAGCGACACGCGCTTCGACGCCATCAGCCGGGCCGCTTCCTCGTCGATCAGGCCGCCGTGCTCGATCGAGTCGACGCCTCCGTTCACGGCCGCGCGAATCGCGGCGGGTCCTTGCGCGTGCGCGGCGACGTGGCGTTGCGCGCGATGCGCTTCATCGACGATCGCGGCGATCGCTTCCGGTGTCAGCTCGGTCTTCTCCGCGTCCGGTGCGCGCCCGATCACGCCACCTCCCGTGCAGATCTTGATGAAGTCCGCGCCTTCGCCGATCAACTTGCGCACGCGCTCGCGCGCTTCGTCCGCGGTCTCGACGCCCGCTTCTCCGAACGTCGCTTCGCACACGCCGCCTTTCGCGCCGATGCCAGTCCGCGCAATGGCCATGCGCGGGCCGGGAAGGCGCCCCGCTTCGATCGCGTCGCGCAGTTCGACGTCCGCGTTGCCGGACGCACCGGGATTCCTCACGGTGGTGAAGCCGGCCATGAGCGTGAGGCGCGCCGCCTCTTCGTTTTTCGCGCCGTTCCATGCGAGGTGCACGTGCGCGTCGACGAGTCCCGGAAGCAACGTCGTATTCTTCGGCAGGACGAAGCGATCTTTCGCCACGATGCCGGCGGCGCGCGACGCGTCCTCGATCGCGGCGATCTTTCCGTCGCGCACGATCACGACGCGATCGCGCACGTATTGCCCGGTGCGCACGTCGAGCATCCGCTCGGCGATGATGAGGAGATCCGCGGGTGCGATTGCCGGTGCGATCGCGGGCGCAGTGCTGCAGGCGGTGAGGAGAAGCAGGGCGGCCACGCATACGCGCCGCATGGCTACACGCCCACGTGCGACTCGGCGATCGACTTGAAGATCAGCAGGCCGTCGGCGTTGCCGAGGATCGATTCGGCGCAGCGTTCGGGATGCGGCATGAGGCCGAGGACGTTGCGGCCGCGGTTGCAGATGCCGGCGATGTTGCGCGCGGAGCCGTTCGGGTTCGCCGCCGTGGTCAGCCGTCCTTCCTCGTCGCAGTAGCGGAAGATCACCTGGCGGTTCCGCTCCAGCTCATCGAGCGTCTCCTCCTCGGCGTAGTAGTTGCCTTCGCCGTGCGCGATCGGCGCGCGAAACACCTGGCCGCTCGTGAGCGCCGAAGTGAACGGCGTATCCGTCTGCTCGGTCCGCAGATGCACGTCGCGGCTGAGGAAGCGCAGATGTTGATTGCGCATCAGTGCACCGGGCAGCAGTCCCACTTCGGTCAGCACCTGAAACCCGTTGCAGATGCCGAGGACGAAACCGCCGGCATCGGCGTGGCGGCGGATGGCGGTCATGATCGGCGCGAACTTCGCGAGCGCGCCGGCGCGCAGGTAATCGCCGTACGCGAACCCGCCGGGGATGATCACGCAATCGGCGCCTTTGAGGTCCGTGTCCTTGTGCCAGAGCAGCTCGGCGTCGGCGCCGAGGACGTCTTTGGCGACGTGCATTGCATCGTGATCGCAATTCGAGCCGGGCAGGACGACGACGCCGAATTTCATGTGCGAATCTTAGTTTGTCAGGACCGGCCGCGGCACGGTGTAAATAGTGAGGAAGCCGTCACGATCCGTGGCCACGATCGTGTTCGACAGCTTGTCGTACGCGATCGCATACGCGTTCACGTTGTAAAGCGATGCGGGGATGACGGCGCGATTCGAGCCGGAGAACGTGCCGCTCGCGTTGCAGCGGCGCTCCGCGTACACGAGCTGCGCGTCGGTGCTGGTGAGCGTGGCCACCTGCGGACCGCTGCCGTTCGGGAGGCAGACGTGCGTGCTGTTCACCAGGTCGCCGATCTGCACGCGCATCGCATTCGTCGCGCTGCCGGACTGCGTGATGCGCGTCGGCCGCGCCGTCACGCGCTTCTCGAAGAGATCGTTGCGAGCGAAGGCGATGATCGAGCGATCACCGGCAGCGAACATCGCGGCCTCGATGGTCTTCTCGGTCTGCAGCGGATCGCGCGCGAGCTCGGCGAAGTTCGTCGTGTCGAACATCACCACCACGGTCGCTTTCGTGCTGCCGAAATCTTCGGTCGCGATCGCGGCGAGCAGCGCGCCGTTGGCGCTGGCGGCGATGGCCATCGGCGCGTCGACCGGCAGCGTGCGCAGTTCCCGGTCACCTTCGCTGTCGAAGACGTGAATGCGCCGGCCGAGGATGTAAATGTAGCGGCCTCGGGGATCGGGGATGACATCGCGAATGACTTCGCCTTCCATCGTGATCTCGCGCAACACGGCCAGCTGCGGGATGCTGAGGATCATCGCGCTCTCGTCGCTGCCGTTGGCGATGTAGAGGCGCGTGCGCTCGGGATTGGTGCGCATCGTCACGAGCTCTTTCGTCGACGCGATCTCGGCGGAGTCGAGCACGAGCCGCTGCTTCACGGCGCCTGTTTTCGGATCGACCGCGATGAGCGTCTGTGGCTCGGCCAGTCCGGCGTAGATCGTCCCGTCGGCGCCGATGGCGAGGCCGCGCGGATCGCCGGGCAACGACCAGCGCTTGACGACTCTTCGGCCGCCGGAAACGCTGGTGAGGACGTCAGGATCGGATGCGGGCTGCGCGGAGATGCACGCCGCGATGAGCAGCGCGGCGCTACTCGTCCAGAGTGTATGAAAACTTCTCGACGACAGTGTTCGCGAGGAGCCGCTCACACATCTGCCGGAGTTGTGCTTCAACGCCCTCTCGTGTCTGCCCATCCGCAAGCGTGATCCGAAACAGCTTGCCGACGCGAACATCTTCCACGCCCGCAAATCCGAGCGAGCTGAGGGAATGCTCGATGGCTTTGCCCTGCGGGTCGAGGACGGAGGGCTTCAGCTCAACGGTCACGGTCGCTTTCATGGGGGGATGATAAAACGGTTCCTCGGGTTCCTCGGGTTCCTCGGGTTCCTCGGGTTCCTCGGGTACCTTGGGTTCCTCGGGTTCCTCGGGTTCCTCGGGTTCCTCGGGTTCCTCGGGTTCCTCGGGTACCTTGGAGTACCTCGGAGTACCTCGGAGTACCTCCGAGTACCTCGGGTTACCTCGGGTGGCAGGTTACCCCTCCGAGGTACTCCGAGGTACCCGAGGTACTCCGAGGTACGACCGTCAGAACAGCGACAGCTGTCCCGGTGGCGGTACCCGCGGGCGGCGTCGTGCGACGTCGAACACGCCGGTGGGCTCGAACTGCCGCGCGATCGCGAAGTCGATGCTCGCGCCGGTACGGCGCAGCAGGCGCGTGCACATGTCGCGCACGATCGACTCGTGATTGTTCTTCTGCGAGAGATGGATCATGCAGAGCGTCTTGAGCTCGGCACCGAGGAGGCGCTGCACGGCGTTGATCGACTCGTCGTTCGAGAGATGGCCGAAGCGCGACATGATCCGGCGCTTCAGCGACCACGGATACGTGCCGGTGCGCAGCATGTCCAGATCGTGATTCGCTTCGAAGAAGAGACCGTCGCACTTGCTGAGGTGCTGCACGACTTCCTCGTTCACGTGGCCGAGATCGCTGGCGATGCCGACCCGGGTGCCGTCGCGCGATTCGATGACGAAGCACGCGGGGTCGACGGCGTCGTGAATGGTGCGGCGCGCGTGCACCTGCAACTCGCCGATGGTGAACTGGCTGTTGTTCTCGAAGAGCACTGTCTTCGTCTCCGCCGGATCGATGCGTGAGGCGTTCAGCGTTCCGCGCGTGAGATAGATGGGGAGCTGATACTTGCGCGCGATGCGCTCCGCGCCGTGGATGTGATCGGAGTGCTCGTGCGTGAGGACGATCGCGGAGAGAGTGTGAATGTCGCGGCCGACGGCCTCGAGGCGTTTTTTGGTCTCGCGCGTTCCCAGTCCCGCGTCGACCAGGATGGCCGTGCCGTCGCTCTCGAACCAGTACGCGTTCCCTGCGCTACCGGAGCTGAGCGGGGCCACGATCATGGCCCTGAGGATAACAGCAGTAGAAGCGCCCGCGTCGCGCTTCTACTGCGTTTTGTCGTAAGCAAGTGAAGTGACCGCCCGAATTAGCAAGTGAAGTGTCCGGTCTGACAAGCCGGGGGACAGATCACTTGCTACAAAAACCGGTCAACTTGACGTGCTAACGACAGAGGTACTCCGAGGTACCCGAGGTACTGGTTCACTGCATCGAGTTTCGAATCGCCAGAATGTCCGCCCGCTGGATCGTCTGTCCTGCCGCGACTGTGTTCGGGAACGTCACCGGCGCGAGGCCGAGCAGCGTTCGTGCGGGATTCAGCGTGTCGCGCAGCTCCGTGTAATGAATGGCTTTGACTCGCACGCCGGTGAGAGATGACTCGGTGTACGTGAACGCACTCAGGCCTACGGCAACGCGAAGGGAGTTGATGAGCGATCGCGTCGTGGTGATGTCCGTCGCACGGATCTTCTTGTCGCCGGGCAGCGCGAGCGTGGCGGTGGTCGCGGCGTCGACGTTGCTTTCGCCCGACAGCTCGAAGTTGTTGCGGCGGCTGCGTACCGCGTAAAAGTACGCGGATGTGTTCACGACGTCCGAATCGACGTAGGGCGGTCCGCCCACCGTGGCGATGACGCTCCAGCCACCGTTCTCGCGGCGCAGCACGTCGTAGTTCATCGTGTCGGACGTGGCGGTCCAGTTGATGGTGATCTCGTTCGCCGCGCCGTTGCCGGTTGCGATCACGTTGGGCGGCGGTCCGAATGGCGGCGCTGACGCGGTGTGAACATATTCGGCGCTCGTCTGCGCGCCGAATTCGCCGTTGCCTTCGTACACCGCGTGCAGCGTGTGTGAGCCGACACTGAGGTTCGAGATCGTGATGAACGCGTTGCGGGCGTCGTTCAGCGTGCCCGTGCCGCGCACGGTCGAGCCTTCGTACAGCGTGACGTTGCCGGTCGGAACCGGCGCGTTCTCGCGCTGCTGCACACTCACGGTGAACGTCGCGTCGCTGCCGAAGATCGACGGATTCGGCGACGAATTGAGCGTGATGGCCGCGTATCGCGCGGTGCACGTGTTCGACAGGAGACGCACGACTTCGCTCTCGGTATCGAGGAATAGGAAGTCCATCCGGCCGTCGCGGTTGAAGTCGTTGGCGATCACGCGCGTGGTGATGGCGGAGGTGCTGTCGAACGATCCTTCCACCGCCGGCGTTTCGAACATTTGGTCGTTCACCTTCCACACGAGCCAGTCGTCCGATGCCCGCGTGAACATCATGTCGAGATCTCCGTCTTCGTCCGCATCCGCGATCGCGAGATCGGTAGCAGGCCCGATGAAAGCGCCGCCGCCGTTGCCGGTAAACGCGTTCTGCACCCAAATCATGACGTTCGACTGCGTCGAAGAGCGGCTCATCCCAATGACGTCCGTCCAGCCGTCGCGATTGAAATCTCCTGTCGCGATCTCGCCATCATCAATCGTCGACGGACCGAGAAGGCGGCTGGCCTGCAGACCTGAACCGCCGTGGCTGTAGATGAGCGCGCGCGGAAAGTCGGACGTCGAACCCGGCCCCACAATCGCCACGATGTCCGAAACTTCACCGCTCGGAACATTGATATTGGCCGCCTCGGCATCGTAGAGGGTGCCCTGTCCATCGACCGACCACGAGGTGCGATCCGAGAATCCGCCATCGCCGTCGCCATGAAACACGTGGATCGCGGGATCGGTGCTGATGATCGGCGGCGCGCCGATGAGCACGTCCTCAAGGCCATCATTCGGAGCAAAGTTCGCGATATCCACCGAGACGATGCTCGAGGAGAACGGCACGACCGTCGTCGTTGCCGTGCCGAACGTTCCGTCGCCGTCGTTCAGCAGCACGCTGAATCCGGCGCAGCCGCCGAAGCTGATGCACTCCTCATTGGTGCCTGGCTCGCTCGACGCGACGATGTCCGCGAAACCATCGCCATTGATGTCGCCGACTGCCACGTCCTCCGGGCTCGGCGCGTTGTAGGAGAGCGCGCTGTCGAATGTGCCGTCGCCATTGCCGAGGCGGACGTTGATCGTGCCGGCGCTCGTGCTGACGGTGACCAGGTCGGTTTCGCCATCATTGTCGAGATCGCCGACGGCGAACTCATTCGCGTCGTGGCCCATCGGTACCGGAAAAAGTTCCGACATGGACGGACCCGTACATGCCGCCCTCGCAGGCGAAGCAGCCGCGACCAGACTCAACAGGACGACGAACACACGTACAGCGACTCGATCAACCATTCTCTCTTTCTCTCCCGGTCAGTGGACCGACACAAACGTTCCACCCTGCTCCGAAATTCTTCACTAGAATGCGCCGCGAATGGCTGAACGATTCATCGTCGAAGGCGGTCGCAGACTCGAAGGCACCATCCGTCCCGGAGGCAACAAGAACGCGGCATTGCCGATCCTCGCCGCGTGCCTGCTCACGGATGACGTGGTCGTGCTGCGCAACCTCCCCGACATCCAGGACGTGCGCGTGATGCTCCAGATCATGGAAGGCATCGGCGCGAGCGTGGAGCGGCTGGAACCGAACGTCGTGCGCATTCACGCGAAAGGCGAGATCAGCAGTTCGCCCGACATCGCGCTCTCCACAAAGATCCGCGCTTCGATCCTCCTTGCCGGACCACTGCTCGCGCGTTGCGGCCGCGTGTCGGTTGCCAAGCCCGGCGGCGACGCCATCGGCCGCCGCCGCGTCGACACGCACCTCCTGGCCCTCGAAGCCCTCGGCGCGCAGATCGAAGTCTCGGCGCACGAATACCGGATGGAGGCGCGGGCGCTGAAAGGGAAGAAGATGTTCCTCGACGAGGCGTCGGTGACCGCGACCGAGAACGCGATCATGGCGGCCGTGCTCGCCGAAGGCGAAACGCTGATCTATAACGCCGCCGCAGAGCCGCACGTGCAGGACCTCTGTCACATGCTCAACCAGATGGGCGCGCAGATCGAGGGCATGGCCACCAACTCGCTACGCATCAGCGGCGTCGAGACGCTGCACGGCTGCGACTTCTACATCAACAGCGATCACATCGAAGTGGGCTCGTATATCGGCCTCGCCGCGGTCACGCGCAGCGAGCTGCTGATCGAGGACGGCGTGCCCGAGCACATGTACGCGGTGCGGCACATGCTCGAAAAGCTCGGCGTCGAGATCAAGGTCGAAGGCCGCAACATCCGCGTGCCGCGGGACCAGGAACTGCGCGTCCGTTACGACATCGGTGCGGCGGTGCCGAAGATCGATGACGGTCCGTGGCCGCTGTTTCCCGCCGATCTGCTGTCGATCATGATCATCATCGCCACGCAGGCCGAGGGGACGGTGATGATCTTCGAGAAAATGTTCGAGTCGCGTTTGTTCTTCACGGACAAACTGATCGGCATGGGCGCGCGGATCATCCTGTGTGATCCGCACCGCGCCATCATCGTCGGCGGCGGCCGCCTGCTCGGTGCCGAGATCTCCAGCCCCGACATCCGCGCCGGCATGGCGTTGCTTCTCGCGGCGCTCTGCGCGAAAGGCGAGAGCACGATTCACAACGTGCATCAGATCGACCGCGGCTACGAGCGCATCGACGAGCGCCTGAACGCGCTGGGCGCCAGGATCACGCGCGAACGAGATGTCTGATGCTCGTGATGGGCATCCTCAACGTCACCCCCGACTCCTTCTCCGACGGTGGCGTGCACTTCGACATCGGGAAAGCGATCGAGGCGGCGTTGCGGATGCGCGAGGAAGGGGCGGCGATCATCGACATCGGCGGTGAGTCGACGCGGCCGGGCGCGAGTGAGGTTCCCTCGGACGAGGAACTGCAGCGCGTCGTGCCGGTGATCGAAGGGATTCGCGCGCGCAGCGACGTACGCCTCTCGATCGATACGCGCAAAGCCTCGGTGGCGGCGGCGGCACTCGACGCGGGTGCGAACATCATCAACGACGTGAGCGCACTGCGGCACGATCCGGAGATGCGGCCGCTCGCCGCGCAGCGCGGCGTGCCGGTGATCCTCATGCACATGCGCGGCGAGCCGCGCACGATGCAGGAGAATCCGCAATACGACAACGTCGTGCGCGACGTCTCGCGCGAGCTCGAAACGTGGCGCGATGAAGCGGTGGCCGCGGGCGTCGACGCCAGCAACGTGCTGATCGATCCCGGCATCGGCTTCGGCAAGACCTTCGACCACAACCTCGAGTTGCTCGCGCATTGCCACGATTTCACGCGCATTGCGCCGGTGGTGGTCGGAGCATCGCGAAAAGGATTCATCGGACATCTCACCGGTCGCCGAGGAGGCGCGGTGCGGATGGCCGGCAGTCTTGGCGCGGTGGCAGCGGCGCATCGTGGAGGCGCGGCGGTCGTGCGCGTGCATGACGTCGGCGAGACCGTCGATTTCCTCAAGGTGCTCGACGCCATCGAGGCGAAGCGATGAACCTGTTCGCTCCCGCGTTCACCTGGCGCGACGCCGTCGACATCCTCATCGTCGCGTTCATCATTTATTACATCCTCGCGCTGATTCGCGGCACGCGCGCGATGCAGATCTCGATCGGCCTGATGCTGCTCGGATCGACGACATTCGTGGCGCGGGCATTCGATCTGCCCGCGCTCGAAGCGATCTCGCGACAGATCCTCTTCTACCTGCCGTTCGCGATCATCGTGCTGTTCCAGCAGGAGATCCGCCGCGCGCTGGCGCGCATGGTCGGCGATCCGCTGTCGATGTTCTTCCGGCCGCGCAACGTGCAACTGCCGCACGGCATCATCCTCGACACCTGCGACGTGCTCGCATCGAAACGCCTCGGCGCGCTGATCGCGATCGAAGGGCGGCAGACGCTGCGCATGTACGAAGACGGCGCGAAGCCGGTCGACGCTGTGCTGACGAGCGAGCTGGTGGTGGCGATCTTCACGCCCGACGGACCGCTGCACGACGGCGCGGTGATCGTGCGCGGCAATCGCATCGCCGCGGCGAACGCGTTCCTGCCGCTGACGTCGACGCCCGATCCGACGCTGGCACACGGGACGCGGCATCGCGCGGCGATCGGCCTCAGCGAGGAGTCCGACGCATTCGTGATCGTGATCTCGGAAGAGAATGGCTCCACGTCGGTGGCCACGGAAGGGACGCTGCACGAGCACGTCGATCGTGAGACGCTCGCACGCATGCTGGCGGAGCGATTCGCATGAAGAACTTCGGATTGAAATTCGCGGCGTTGCTGCTCGCGTGCGTGCTGTGGTTCATCGTGTCGGGTCCTCGGCGCGAGCAGAAGCTGCAGCGCGTGGCCACGGCGTCGCTGTCGCTGGTGGGCTTACCCTCGGATGTCGTCATCACGACCGACGTTCGCAGCAGCGTGGCCGTGCGCGTCGAAGGGCGCGTGTCGGCGCTGCGCTCGCTCGCATCGCAGAACCTCGAAGCGTCGGCGGACCTGAGCAAGATCACCGGCACCGGCGACGTCGTGATCACGCTGCGCCCGAAGAACATCAACGTGCCGGAAGACATCGAAGTGCTCGACATCGTGCCGAACAAAGTGCGCTTCTCGATCGAGAAGCTCGGGCAGAGCTCCGTGTCGATCCGGCCGTTCCTCGACGGCGATCCGCCGGAGGGATATTTGGTCGGGCAGCCCGTCGCGGAGCCCGATCGCGCGCTGATCGAAGGGCCGATGTCGCACGTCCTCAAGCTCACCGAGGTCGCGACGGAACGCATTATCATGACCGGCCGCACGGCGACGTTCGTCCAGAACACGCCCGTCGTTTCCGACGACCCGCTCGTCCGGATCGTCAGGCCGCTCACGACGCAGGTCACGGTGCCGGTGCTGGCCGAAGTCGGGCCTGCGCCGACCGATACCTCCGGAACGACCGGCACGCCGCCCGTCGAGCCCACCACAACGACAGACAAACCGGACGATCAATGAGACAGCTCTTCGGCACCGATGGCATTCGCGCGAAAGCGCACCAGTATCCGCTCGACGCGGCCACGATGTACGCGCTCGGCGAAGCGCTCGCGCATCGCCTGCAGAACGGCGGCGCGCGCCCGCGCATCCTCCTGGGCATGGACACGCGCGAGTCGGGTCCGGAGATCGCGCGCGCTCTCGTCGCGGGCATGACCGCAGGCGGCGCCGAAGGTGTGCTGGTCGGCGTGATTCCGACGCCGGGCATCGCGTATCTGTGCCGCACGACCGACGCCGCTGCGAGCATCTCCATCTCCGCATCGCACAATCCGTTCGAGGACAACGGCGTGAAGATCTTCGGCCACGACGGGATGAAGCTGCCGGATGCGATCGAGGAGGAGATCGAAGACGAGCTCCGCGCACTGCGCCGCGACGACGTCACGGTCCCGGAGGCGCCGGTCACCGAGAATGAAGAACTGATCGAAGAGTACGAGCGCTTTCTGATCGGCGGTGTGCCGCCGCACGCGCTGGCGGGAAAGAAGGTCGTGCTCGACACCGGGTACGGTGCCGCGTATCGCATCGCGCCGGAAGTCTTTCGCCGCGCCGGTGCCGAAGTGGTAGTCATTCACGACACGCCGAACGGCCGCAACATCAACGAACAGTCGGGGGCGATGCATCCGCAACGGCTCGCGGAAGCGGTCGTGCAGCAGCAGGCGCATTACGGCGTGGCGTTCGACGGCGATGCGGACCGCGCCATCTTCGCCGACGACGCGGGCAAGATCCGCGACGGCGACGAGATCATCTATCTCTGGGCCAAACACCTGCGTGAGCGCGGCGGGCTGCGCGGCGATTGCGTCGTGACGACCGTGATGTCGAACTTCGGCTTCGAGAAGCAACTCGCCGCCGACGGCATCGAGCTCTGTCGCGCGAACGTCGGCGACAAATACGTGCTCGAGCTGATGCTGCAACGCGACTCCATCCTCGGCGGTGAGCAATCGGGACACATCATCGATCGCACGGTGCACACGACCGGCGACGGCATTCACACAGCGCTCGTGTTCGGCCACATCCTCGGTTCGATGGGAGAGCGGTTCTCGAAACTGCACACGTTCGAGCCGATGCCGCAGTTGCTCGTGAACGAGCGCGTGGCGTCGAAGCCGCCACTCGACAAATTGCCGCGCTATCAGACCGCGCTCGAAGCGGCCACGCGCGATCTCGACGGCCGCGGACGCATTCTGGTGCGCTACTCGGGAACGGAGAACCTCGTGCGCGTGATGGTGGAAGGAGAGGACGACGCGAAGATCCGCCGCATCGCGCACGAGCTTCGCGACGTGTTGAAGGAAGAGATCGCGGCGTCATGAGACTCACCCCTCATCCGCCTTCGGCACCTTCTCCCCTCGCCGAGGGGAGAAGGCTACATTGGGTCGCCTTCTCCCTACCGCGAGGGGAGAAGGTGCGCGAAGCGCGGATGAGGGGTCTCGCGCCATGAACGACCGCTGGACCCTGCGCGGCAAAACCGCACTCGTCACCGGCGCGACGGCCGGCATCGGCCTCGCCGTCACCGAAGAGCTCATGCGTTTCGGCGCGAACGTGATCGGGGTCGCGCGCGACGAAACGAAGTTGCGTGAGTGGGAAGCCGCGCATCCCGGCGCGCGCGGCATCGCCGCCGACGTCACGCAAGATCGGGAGAAGATCTTCGAGGGACTCGAGCGCCTCGACATTCTCATCAACAACGCCGGCACGAACATCCGCAAAAAGATGATCGACTACGACGATGAAGAGTATTCGCGTGTACGCGAGACGAACATGGACTCGGTCTTCGATCTCTGCCGCCGCGCGCATCCGCTTCTGAAAGCAGCCGGCGCTGCGAACGTCGTCAACATCGTCTCGGTCGCCGCCTTCCGCCACCTCGGCACCGGCGTTCCCTACGCCATGACGAAGGCCGCGGTTGCGCACATGACCAGCGCGCTCGCCGCGGAGTGGGCGAAAGACGGCATCCGCGTCAACGGTGTGGCTCCGTGGTACATCCGCACGCCGCTCGCGGAGCCGGTGCTGCAGGATCCCGAGCGCCTCGCGAAAATCATGGCATCGACGCCCCTCGGCAGAGTGGGCGAGCCGGAAGAGGTGGCGTCAGTGGTCGCGTTTCTGTGCATGCCTGCCGCGTCGTACGTGACCGGCCAATGCGTGACCGTGGACGGCGGATTCAGCGTCTCCGGCGTTTTCCAATAACCCATTGGCGATCCGGCCAGCCGCTGCTATATTGCGCCATCCATTTTTCAGCCCCATTTCGGGAGACGATCATTCATGGCTAAGGCTCAGGGCAAGAAAGCGGCCGCGACAGGTAAAAGTGCGGCCAAAAAGGTCGTGGCTGGCGTGAAGAAAGCCGCCGCGGCAGCGAAGAAGAAGGTCGCCCCGAAGAAGAAAACAGCGAGCCCCCCGAAGCCGGCCGCGAAGAAGAAGAAGCCCGCGAAACCCGCTCCGAAGCCTGTCGCCAAGAAGTCGCCGGTCAAGGCCAAGGTCAAAGCCGCCGCGAAAAAGGTCGTGAGGTCGGCGACGAAGAAAGCGGTGAAAGCCGCGAAGCCGATCGTAAAGGCAGCCGCGAAAGCAGCGGTCAAAGCGGCGAAGGCAGCGGTCGTCACGAAGATGGGGCCGACGAGGGTCGCGGCGGTGAAAACCGCTGTCGCGGTCGCGAAGACGATCAAGGCCTCGTCGACTCCGAAAGCGCCCGCGCCCGTCATCGCAGCCACACCTGCCGCCGCACCGGCGCCGCGACCCGCACCTGCCGCGGAGGAGAAGAAGCGCGGCCGCCGCGCGCGTCCGCGCGTGCAATCGAGCGGTGCGCCTGCCGCGGCGTGGTTGTCGACCGAGAAGCCGCGTCCCGCATCGTTCATCCCTGCGCCCGCACGTGCTGAAGCGCCGTCGGCCGTCGCCGCACCGCCCGCGTCATCGGATCGACTCATTCGTCCGGATGACGTCGATCATCCCGCGGTGCGCACTGTGCCCGTGCGCATCGATGTCGAGCAGAGCGCCGGTCGCTATTACGTCATCGCCAATCCCTCCGAGGCTTCCGTCCGTCCCGGCGAGGGGATCGAGTGGGATTTCCGCTACCTGGGCGGCGCGGACGTTTCGGTGGAAGAGGTCGTCGTCGAGTTCGACAAGCCGTCGCCGTTTGCGCAGGCGGTGTTCCGCACGCGCAAGCCGGGCGGCGCGCGCCCGCACCGTCAGCTCTCGAACGGCGCGCTGCCTGCCGCAGTCGGCCGCCGCATCGAGTACACGGTGCGCGCGATCAATCCCTACAAGACCGAGCTGGCGCGTACCAAAGTCTGGCTGAACGTCACGGCCTGATCGGATCGCCCCCGATCACCCCTCATCCGCCTGCGGAACCTTCTCCCCTCCCCGAGGGGAGAAGGCTACACAAGAGCGCTTGCCTTGTAGCCCTCGCCCCGCTTGCGGGCTGAGTTGACGATGGGCTAAGGGCCCGTCGTTCCAGATTTCGTCAGCGCGTGCTGTTCCTGCAGCGCGGCGAATGTGCTGATCCCCGCCTTCAGCGAGCGAATCCCTTCGACGCACGCCGTTGCCGCGGTCAGCGTGGTGATACACGGCACGTTCATCTGCAGCGCGCTGCGGCGGATGTATGTGTCGTCGACGAATGCCGATTTGCCGAACGGGGTGTTGATCGCCAGCGCCACTTCGCCGTTGATCATCCGGTCGACGATGTTCGGCCGCGCCTCGTGCACCTTCCACACGAGCTCCGACTCCACGCCGTTCTTCAGCAGGAACTCGCGCGTGCCGCCGGTGGCGATGAGGCGGAAGCCGAGCGCGGTGAGCTCGCGCGCGAGATGCACGACGTGCGGGCGCTTGTCGTTGTCGTTGATGGAGATGAACGCCGTCCCTTCGAGCGGCAGGCGCGTGCCGGCGGCGAGGAGCGCTTTCGCGTAAGCCTCGCCGAAGGTGGGAGAGCTGCCCATCACTTCGCCGGTCGATTTCATCTCCGGACCGAGGACCGTATCTTCCTTCGGGAAACGATTGAAGGGGAAGACCGGCGCCTTGACGAAGTAGCCGTCGACGCGCGGTTCGCTCGTGAGTCCGAGGGAGTGCAGCGAGTGACCGGCCATGACTTTCGCCGCGATCTTCGCGAACGAAACGCCGGTCGCCTTCGACACGTACGGCACCGTGCGCGACGCACGCGGATTCACTTCGAGCACGAAAAGCTCGCCGTGTTGAATCGCGTACTGCACGTTCATCAGGCCGACCACGTTCAGCGCTTTCGCGAGCTCGATGGTGCGGCGCCGGATGCGGTCCTGATCGCGCGCGCCGATGATGTACGGCGGAATCACGGTCGTCGAATCGCCGGAGTGGATGCCGGCCAGCTCGATGTGCTCCATCACACCGGCGACGATGACGTCGTGTCCATCCGAAACCGCGTCCACGTCGATCTCGATCGCGTCCTCGAGGAAGTGATCGACGAGGATCGGCTGGCCCGGTGCCGCTTCCATCGCCTGCGCCATGTAACGCGCGAGTGTTTGCTCGTCGTACACGATGGCCATGGCCCGGCCGCCGAGGACGTAGGAAGGGCGGACGACGACGGGATAGCCGATGCGTCGTGCGACGGCGAATGCTTCCTGTTCGTTCGTCGCTACGCCGTGCGCGGGGACGACGATGCCATGTTGCCGCGCGAGCTCGCCGAAACGCTCGCGGTCCTCGGCGACGTCGATCGAGTCGACGGACGTACCCCACATCGGCACACCTGCTTCCGCGAGTTGCTTGGCGAGCTTCAGCGGAGTCTGTCCGCCAAACTGCACGATCACACCTTCCGGCTTTTCGAGGTCGACGATCTCCAGCACGTCCTCGAGCGTGAGCGGCTCGAAGTAGAGACGGTCCGACGTGTCGTAATCGGTCGACACCGTCTCCGGGTTGCAGTTGATCATGATCGTCTCGAAGCCGATCTCGCGCAGCGCGAACGATGCGTGGACGCAACAGGTGTCGAACTCGATGCCCTGGCCAATGCGGTTCGGACCGGAGCCGAGGATGATGACTTTGCGGCGGTTGGTGGGAGCGGCTTCGTTCTCCGTTTCGTACGTCGAGTAGAGATACGGCGTGCTCGCTTCGAACTCCGCCGCGCACGTATCGACGCGTTTGTAGACGGGACGCAGACCCTGCGCGTGGCGCTCTTCGCGCACTTGCGATTCGGTGCGGCTGGTGAGCTTGGCGATCTGGCGATCGGAGAAGCCGTTGCGTTTGAGGATGCGAAGAGAAGTGGATGAGGCGTTGCGCTCCAGCTCCACGATCTTGCGCATCTCGCGCAGAAACCACGGATCGATGTGCGACAGCGCGTGAATCTCTTCGAGACTCATCCCGGCGCGCATCGCATCGGCGACGCCGAAGATGCGTTCCGGCGTCGGGGTCCGGAGCAACTCCGGCAAACGCTCGTCAGGAGTGCCCGCGCTTTCCAGCCCCGCCACGCCGATCTCGAGCGACCGCAATCCCTTCTGCAGCGCCTCGGTGAACGTGCGTCCGATGGCCATCGCCTCGCCGACGGACTGCATCGAGAAACTGAGCAGGTGCGCCGTGTTCGGGAACTTCTCGAATGAAAACCGCGGGATCTTCACCACCACGTAATCGATCGAAGGCTCGAACGAAGCCGGTGTCTTCTTGGTGATGTCGTTCGGAATCTCGTCGAGCGTGTAACCCGCGGCGAGCAATGCCGCGAACTTTGCGATCGGGAAGCCGGTCGCCTTCGACGCGAGCGCGGACGAGCGCGACACGCGCGGATTCATCTCGATGCAGATCCGGCGTCCCGTCTTCGGATGCACCGCGAACTGGATGTTCGATCCTCCGGTCTCGACGCCGATGGCGCGGATGATCCGCTTCGCCTCGTCGCGCATGGCGTGGTACTCGTCGTTGGTGAGCGTCTGCTGCGGCGCGACCGTGATCGAGTCGCCGGTGTGCACGCCCATCGGATCGAAGTTCTCGATCGAGCAGACGATGATCACGTTGTCCGCGCGATCGCGCATGACCTCGAGCTCGAACTCTTTCCAGCCGATCACCGACTCTTCGACGAGCACGCGATGCACGGGCGAGAGCTCCAATCCGTGCGCGACGATGCTTCGCAGCTCTTCGACGTTGTACGCGATGCCGCCACCCATCCCGCCGAGCGTGAACGACGGCCGGATCACGAGCGGATAACCGATCGAGGACGCGAACTGTTCGGCGTCGTCGACGGTCGCGGCGTAGGTCGACTGCGGCACATCGACGCCGATCGACTTCATCTTCTCTTTGAAGAGCTGACGGTCTTCGGCGGTGCGGATCGCGTCGTAGTTCGCGCCGATGAGCTTTACGCCGTGGCGTTCGAGCGCGCCATTCTCGTACAAAGCCATGGCCAGGTTGATGCCGGTTTGTCCGCCGACGGTGGGAAGGATCGCGTCGGGTTTTTCACGCTCGACGATGCGCTCGAGCGATTCGGGCGTGAGCGGCTCGATGTAGGTGCGGTCGGCGAACTCCGGATCGGTCATGATCGTGGCCGGGTTCGAGTTGACGAGGACGATGCGGTAGCCCTCGTCCTTGAGCGCCTTGCACGCCTGTGTGCCCGAATAATCGAACTCGACCGCCTGCCCGATCACGATCGGGCCGGAGCCAATGATGAGAATGCTGTGGATGTCGGACCGCCGTGGCATCGGAGGCGAATGATACAGTTCGATCGGTCCCTCGGGTGATTGACCCACCTCCCCGAGGAACCCGAGGAACCGAGGAACCCGAGGGACTCGTCATGCGCCGCTTCATTGAATGGGATTCCATCGAAGTCCGCGTGAATGGAGAGCAGATCGCCGCCATGGCGCGCGAGATGATCGCGCGCGATCCGATGATCGAGAAACTCGATCTTCGCTTCACGAACGGCCTGCTGCGCGTGGAAGGATGGGTGCGGAAGTTCATCAGCATTCCGTTCACCGTCGACATCACGCGCTTCGAGGCGAAGGGCACCACCATCCGCATTCCACTCGGGCGGATCACCGCCGGGCCGGTTCCGATTCCAACGCTGCTCGTCGGACTGGTCCGTCAGAAGTTTCCCGCTGACGTGCGCTACGAAGATCCCGCGACGCTGGTGATGTCGCTGGACCGGTTTTTGCCATCGTTCGTCGCGGCCGACATCCAGAAGATCTGGATCATCGACGGCGGTCTCGCCGTGACCCTTGGCAGGGGTGGAGCCGATCTGCCCACCGGAGGATCCGATGGATCAGGACAACGACAAGAGCAACGAAATGAGTGACGACGATTTCGCGGACGTGATGCAGGAGAGCAGCGAGCTTTCCGCGCCCGTCTCGTCCGACCGCGCAACGCGCTTCTACGATCGCATGCGCGAGCGCATCCGCACGTATCTCGAAAACAAGGGCACGCTCGCCGGCAGGGCTGCCGAGTATTTGATGCTCGCGCCGGACGTGTTCGTGCTGCTGTGGCGCCTCGTCAACGACGACCGCGTCGACAAGAAGAACAAGGTCTCCCTCGGCAGCGGCATCGCGTACTTTTTGTTTCCGCTCGACATCACCCCCGAGGCGTTCTTCGGGCCGATTGGATACGTCGACGATTTGATCTTCGCCGTGTTGTTGCTGAAACGAATGCTCACGGATACCGATCCCGCGATCCTGCGCGAGCACTGGAGCGGCAACGACGACGTGCTGGAGATGATCGAGAAGACGCTCGGCGCCGCGGAGCAACTGGTGGGGAGCGACTTGCTGGGAAGGTTCAAGAAAACGGCGAAGTCATAAATCTGGAGCGACGGGCTCTTAGCCCGTCGAACGGGCCGACGGGCTGAGAGCCCGCCGCTCCAGATGGGCAACCAGGCGCGGCTGTTCGCCGCGCTTTTTCAGATCAATGTGGTGGAATTTAGTGGACAACAGTGGTTGCCAGTGGTACAAACAGCCACCGAAACAGCGGAAATCTACTGACCGTGGAACTGACCGTACTCATGGGGCACAGCCCCGCCAAGATCGACGAAAAGGGTCGGCTGAAGGTCCCGGCGAGTTTCCGCAAGATCATTGAAGAGCGTTACGGCGCCGATTGCTTCATCACTTCGACGGACGGCGAACGGGCTTTGGTCTACCCGCTCCCGGTCTGGTTCGAGTTTCAGTCGCGGCTGGCGAAAGTCCCTTCGGCCTCGCAGGCGAAGTCGAAGCTTCTCGAGCGCGTGAACTACTTCGGGCAGGTCTCGACGCTCGACGCGCAGGGCCGCGTGCTGGTCCCGCAGGTCCTTCGCGAGGTCGCCAGCATCAGCGACGACGTCGTCGTCCTCGGCAGCCAGGACCATCTCATCGTCTGGAACGAACAGCGGATTCAGAAGCGTCTTTCCGAGGCGCCGCTGACTGCCGACGACTTCAGGGAGCTGGAGCTCCACGGCGTGTGAAACACGACCCGGTTCTTTTACAAGAGACACTCGAGTACCTCGAACCCAACCGTGCCGATGGCGTCCTGGTGGACGCCACGGTCGGCTTGGGCGGGCATACGGAAGCGCTCCTGGAGCGCCATCCCGAGGTCCGGCTGATCGCGATCGATCGCGATCCCGAGGCACTCGAACGGTCGCGGCAGCGGCTGAGCCGCTTCGGCGACCGCGTCACGTTCGCTCGCGGACGTCACGAATCGCTCATTGACATCCTGAAGCAGTCCGGAGTTGACACCATCAGCGGCCTGCTTGCCGATCTCGGCGTGTCGTCGATGCAGCTCGACGATGCCGCGCGCGGGTTCTCGTTTCGTTTCGACGGGCCGCTGGACATGCGCATGAGTGCCGAGGGACGCAGCGCGGCGGAGCTGGTGAACAAACTCGACGAGCACGAGCTCGCGAAGATCATCCGCGACTACGGCGAAGAGCCGATGGCGAAGCGGATCGCGCGCGCGATCGTAGTGGCGAGAGACGAAACACCGATCGAGACCACGACACGCTTGACGGAAGTGATCCGCAGCGTGAAGAAGGCTCGGTTTCATGAGATCGATCCTTCGACGCTCACGTTCCAGGCATTGCGGATCGCCACGAACGAGGAGCTGGCCGGCCTCGACGAGTTCGTCGACGACGCGGTGAGCGTGCTCGAAAACGGCGCGCGCGTCGCGATGATCTCCTTTCACTCGCTCGAGGATCGCATCGTCAAGCGCGCATTTCGCAGGCTGGAAGGGGAGTGCACCTGCCCGCCGAACATGCCGGTGTGCGGATGCGGCGCAAAGGCGCTGGTCAAGATTCTCACGGGACGTCCGGTCACTGCTTCAGAAGAAGAGATGCAACGAAATCCGCGGTCGCGCAGTGCGAAGTTGCGCGTGGCGGAAAGGATTTGACGGATTTGCTCGCAGTTCGCAGTCGAGGAGCAAGGGTGAAGGTTGGGGAAGGGTTGGGTGTGTGTGCGGAGGTGAGCTCGGGAGGGGTGGAGCGTGGGGCGTGGGTGTGTGTGGATGGCTCGTCGTACCGTGCTTGAAGGCAGATCTTCACCCTTGTTCGTCGGCTGCGTCATAGCGGCGCGCGGCCTCGGACATGTACTACACGCAGAAGAAACCGATCGACAACACGCACATCGTCCGCGAGAGAGATCGCCGGCGAAATCGTGAGCTGCTGGCCGTCCTCTTTCTCGGCCTGCCGATCGGCCTGTTCCTGCTCCTGTTCACCTGGCAGAACCTCGAGGTGATCCGCCTCGGCCGCGAGACCACCCGCCTGCAGAAAACCTACAAAGACATCGAAGCGCAGCACAAGGCGCTCGAAGCGGAACGCGACCGCCTGACCTCTTTCGACGCGGTCGAGGATCAGGCGGCGAAGCTCGGCTTCGCGCCGGCCGATCCGAAGACGATCGTGATGGTCACCGCCCGCACGACCGGTTCCTCGGGTCCCTCGAAGTTCCTCGGGGGAACTTCGCAATCTTCGTCTCCCCCGAGGAACTCCGAGGAACCGAGGAACTCCGAGGAACCTGGTGGCCGGGCAGGGGGCCGTTAATGGCGCTTTCGCAGCGTCGCCTGCTGCAGTTGTCGGCCTTCCTCGCGGCGTGGGCGCTCATCGTCGTGTTCCGCCTGATGCAGGTGCAGCTCGTTCGTCACGACCATTACGTCCAGCGCGCGCAGAAGCAGCACGAGTCGACGCTGACGATGCATCCGGTGCGCGGCTCCATTCTCGACAGTCGCGGCCGTGTGCTCGCCGAATCGATTGCTGCCGAATCGATTTATGCCGATCCGCAGGCGATCGTGAATCGACGCAGCGTCGCGAAGGCACTGGCGGGCGTGAACGGTATCGGCCTCACCGCGCGCGAGATCGAAGCGAAGCTGCGCGGCGATGGCAGTTTCGCGTGGATCGCGCGCCAGTTGCCGCTGGAAGTCACGGCCGAAGCGCGCAAGTTGAAACTGCCGGGCATCTACTTCCTCGAGGCGCATCGCCGCGCGTATCCGCGCTCTATGCTTGCCGCGAACGTCATCGGCTACGTCGGCCTCGATGGCGATGGCCTCGGCGGCATCGAGCACACGCTCGATGAAAAGGTGCGCGGCACGCCGGGCAAGGTGACGCTGCTGCGCGATGCGCGGCGCGGCGTCTATCTCGTCGGCGGCGACGGCGCGAACCGTCCGCGCGACGGACATCACGTGGTGCTCACCATCGACTCCGTGATCCAGTTCATCGCCGAGCGCGCGCTGCAGAAAGCGGTCGAGCAGTACCGCGCCACCGGCGGCTCCGTACTGGTCATGGATCCGAACGACGGCTCGATCCTGGCGATGGCGTCCGCGCCGACGTTCGATCCGAATCGCTTCCGCGATTTCTCTCCGGCCGCATGGCGCAATCGCAACATCCAGGACATGTACGAGCCGGGGTCGACCTTCAAGATCGTCACGGCCGCGGCGGGACTGGAAGACCACCTCGTCACGCCGTCGCAGATCATCGATTGCGCGGACGGCACCATCACCATCGGCAACATCACCATCAGCGAGCACGATGGCAATCGCTACGGCCTGATGTCGTTCGAAGACGTGATCGTGAACTCGTCGAACGTCGGCACGGTGCGTGTCGGCATGGCCATCGGACAGCAGCGCTTCTATGAATGGATCCGCCGCTTCGGTTTCGGCGAGCGTGTTGGCGTTCCACTTCCAGGCGAAGCGTCGGGGCTGCTGCGCCGCACGGACAAGTGGACGCAGGTCTCGCCGGCGAGCATTTCGATCGGACAGGAGATCGGCGTTACTCCGCTGCAGATCACGCGCGCGGTCGGTGCGGTGGCGACGGGCGGGATGCTCGTCGAGCCGCGCATCGTGAAGCGCGTGATCGATGAAGAAGGCAAGACCGTGTATGAACCGCCGAAGGCGGAGCCGCGAAGGGTGATGTCGGAAAAGACCGCGGCGGTGCTCAACGAAATCCTGAAGAATGTCGTCTCCCGCGGGACGGGCAGCAACGCCGCGATCGCCGAGCACGTCGTGGCCGGGAAGACCGGTACGGCGCAGAAAGCGGGACGCGGCGGCTACATGCCCGGACGGTATGTCGGTTCGTTCGGCGGGTACGTTCCTGCCGATCAGCCGCGGCTGGTGATCCTGGCCGTGATCGACGAGCCGCGCGGCGAGCACTACGGCGGAATCGTGGCGGCGCCCATCTTCCGCGAAGTCGCCGAAGCCACGCTCCGCTACCTCGGCGTAGCGCCTTCGATTCCGTCGCGGACGATCGGCGTCGACCGTCCGCTGCTGGCCGCGTTTTCGCAACCGCGCACGCATGCCGGCCCGGCCAAGGCAGTTCCGGATCTGCGCGGCCTTGATGCGCGCGCGGCGGTCGCGCGAGCGGTCGCGAGCGGACTGACGGTGCGGGCCATCGGACGCGGTGTGGTGACCTCACAAGATCCAGAACCGGGCGGAGCCTTGCCGGCGAATCGGCGGCTGACGCTGAACTTGACGGAACGCCGGCGTCCTCGCCGGCTGAGCGGGGAGCGTCCCGCTCCCATCCCGCAGGACGGCGGCGAGGACGCCGCCTACTCAGCCGGCGAGACGCCGGCGCTCCACTCGGGAGCCGCGCGATGAAACTCTCCGAACTTCTTCGCGATGTGCCCGTGCGCGAACTGCACGCCGATAGCGACACCGAGATCACGTCGGTGACTCCCGACTCGCGTCTGGTCAGCAAAGACGCACTGTTCGTCGCGATCCCCGGCACCGCGAAGGACGGGACGCAATTCATCGGACAGGCGATCGACAAAGGCGCGGCCGCGATCGTGCTATCTGGAGCGACGGGCTTTCAACCCGTCGACGGGCTGAGAGTCCGTCGCTCCAGCGTGCTCGTCGATGACCCACGTGCGGCGCTCGCGCTCATCGCCGCCAATTTCTACGGACGTCCCGCCGACAAGCTGTCGTTGGTCGGCGTCACCGGCACGTCCGGCAAGACCACCACGACGCGGATGATCGAGTCGATCTTCGACGCGCTCGGAGAGCCGGCCGGTCTCATCGGCACGATCGAATATCGCGCGGGCGACGAAAAGCTCGTGGCGGATCGCACTACGCCGGACGCGGTCGTGCTGCAGGAATGGTTCGCGAAGATGGTCGACGCCGGCGTGAAGCATGCGGTGATGGAAGTGTCGTCGCACGCGCTCGCGCTGAAGCGCACGTACGGGATTCATTTCGCCGCGGCCGTCTTCACGAACCTCTCGCGCGAGCACTTCGATTTCCACAAGGACTTCGAGGATTACTTCGCCGCGAAGCGGATCCTCTTCGATCAGATCGACCGCACGAAGCAGACCGCGGTCGTGAACATTGACGACGAGTACGGACGGCGGCTCGGGAACGAGCTCGGTGCAAACGCGTTGACGTTCGGGGGCGATGCGAGCGCCGACGTGCACCCGGTCCATGTCGCCATCGGCGTCGAAGGGTTGCATGGAACCGTTCGCACTCCGCGCGGCGACATCCGCATCCAGTCCTCGCTCCTCGGACTGCCGAACCTCTACAACTGGCTCGGCGCAATCGGCGCGGCGATCGCGGTCGGCATTCCGACCGAGGCGATCGAGGCGGGGATTCGGAATTTGAAATCGGTGCGCGGACGCTTTGAGCGCGTGGCCGGAACGGCGGGATCTCAGCCCGCCGGCCCGACTGTGATCGTCGATTACGCGCACAAACCCGACGCGCTCGAGAAACTCCTGCACGCCGTGCGCGAGATCGCGGGCGAGCGGCGATTGAAGATCGTTTTCGGCTGCGGCGGCGATCGCGACCGCGGCAAACGCCCGCAGATGGGCGGCATCGCGGCGCGCCTCGCCGACGAAGTGATCGTCACCAGCGACAACCCGCGCGGCGAGGAGCCGCAGGCCATCATCGACGAGATCGTGGCCGGTATTGGCAGCAATCACCATCTCGCCATCGCCGACCGGCGCGAGGCCATCGCCCGCACGATCGCCGAGGCGCGGGAAGACGACGTGATCGTGATCGCCGGCAAGGGACACGAGACCTATCAGGTGATCGGCGATCAGGTGATCCATTTCGACGACCGCGAAGAAGCGGAGCTCGCGCTGAAAAAGCGTGACAAAAAACAGGCTTGATATTTGTGATAAAAATGACTTACTATTATTCGCGTGTGATTCGGTGCCGCGTTCCGGCTCCGTCGGTCGGTTTCCGCGAGGGTGGATGGATGGGGTTCGCCAGGCAGTTCCCGGGGAAGGGGACGAACGGCGACGAAACGCGGCGGAGCCGGAACACGGCATCGGCTGAGGGAGCGTCATGCCTACGCTGACCTTCTCCCAATTGGCTGACATGATTGGCGGCACGGTCCTCCAGGGCGGCGACGTCAGCTCTTCGGCCGTGGTCATCGATTCACGCGAGGTCAAGCCCGACTCGGTCTTCTTCGCCATCAAAGGCGAGCGGCTCGATGGGCATCAGTTCCTGCCGCAGGCGTTGCAGACGGCGCGCGGTGCGGTGGTATCGGATGTGCCGAACGACCTGCCGGCTGATAAAGGCATCATCCGCGTCGACGACACCACGCGTGCGCTGCAAAAGCTCGCCAGTTCGATCCGTGCGCGTTACGACTTTCTGTTGATCGGCATCACCGGTTCGGCGGGCAAGACCACCACCAAAGAGATGATCGCCACGCTGGTCTCGACCGAGCGCCGCACGTGGAAGTCGTGGGGCAACTTCAACAATCAGATCGGCGCGCCGCTCTGCCTCGACAACATGCCCGACGGCTCGCAGGTCGTCGTCAGCGAGATGGGGATGAATCACGCCGGCGAGATCGCCGAGATCGCCGGCTTGATGCGGCCGAACGTCGGGGTCTACACGAACATCGCGCCGGTGCACATCGAGTTCTTCGGCACGATCGAAGGAATCGCCGCCGCGAAGCGCGAACTGCTCGAGAACCTGGCGCCGAACGGCACCGTCATCGTCAACAACGACAACGAGCACGTCGTGAACATCAGCCGCGATTTCGACGGTCGCAAGGTCACCTACGGCATCGAGCACGACGCCGAATACCGCGCCACCAACATCCGCGAGCGCGGCCTGCTCGGCACGCGCTTCACGCTCGAGGCCGAAGGCGCATCGCGCGAGCTCGAGCTGCTGCTGCCCGGTCGCCACAACCTCGACAACCTCCTCGCCGCGATCGCTACCGCGCGTGCGATCGGCATCTCCTGGGAAGGAATCGAGCGCGGCGTCGCCGACGTGAAGCCGGCGTATCACCGCGGCGTAATCGTGCCGCTGCCGAACGGCGCCACGATTTATGACGACACGTACAACTCCAATCCGTACGCGCTCGCGCGGACGCTCGAGCTCATGACGCAGGCCGAGGCGCGCGGGAGGCGGATTGCGGTGATCGGGGACATGCTGGAGCTCGGCGAGCAGGAACTGGAGTTCCATCGCGAGGCGGGCAAAGGAATCCCGAAATCGATCGACGTCGTCGTCGCAGTCGCGAAGCCTGGCAATGAAGCACGCTCGCGTGCACTGCTCGCCGGCGCGCGCGAAGCGGGTTTCGGCGATGACGCGCTGCATCACTTCGCGAATGCAGAAGCAGCCGGCGAGTTCCTGGAGACGTTTCTGAAAGACGGCGATCTCGTTCTTCTGAAGGGCTCCCGCGGGGTCGGGCTCGACAAGGCTGTCGCCTTATTGGAGGGCGCGCACTAATGCTCTACCACCTCCTGTTCGCCCTGCGCGACGTCTTCGTCGGCTTCAACGTGTTCCGGTACATCACCTTCCGGACCGCGTTCGCCGCGCTGACCGCGCTGCTCATCTCCTTCATCCTCGGACCGTGGCTCATCGAGCGCATGCGCCGCATCAAGCTCGGCCAGTTCATCCGCGAGGAAGGTCCGAAGTCGCATCAGGTGAAGGCCGGCACGCCGACGATGGGCGGCCTGCTCATCAACGTCGCCATCCTGATCCCGACCATTCTCTGGGCCGACATCACCAATCCGTACATCTGGATCATTCTCTTCGTCACCGCGTCGTACGCGACGATCGGCTTCATCGACGACTATCGCAAGCTCGCCAAGAAACAGAATCTCGGCCTCACCTCGAAGGAAAAGTTCATCGCGCAGTTCGGCGTGGCGCTGCTCGCGGCGCTTGCCATCGCGTACCTGCCGATGCTGAAGAACAACTACTCGACCGCGATCACCTTCCCGTTCATCAAGGACGTGGTCCTCAATCTCGGATTGCTCTACATCCCGTTCGTGATGGTGGTGCTGGTCGGCGCGTCGAACGCGGTCAACCTCACGGACGGACTCGATGGCCTGGCCATCGGCTCGACACTCGTCGCGGCCGTGACCTACACCGTGCTGACATACGCCGCGGGCCACGCGCGCATCGCCGATTACCTCAACATCGCCTGGGTGCCACAAACCGGCGAGCTGGCCGTGTTCTGCGGCGCGATGGTCGGGGCGTCGCTGGGCTTCCTCTGGTTCAACGCGCATCCGGCGGAAATCTTCATGGGCGACGTCGGCTCGTTGGCCCTGGGCGGTGCGATCGGCTGCCTGGCCGTGATGATCAAGCAGGAGATCCTGCTCGTCCTGGTCGGCGGTCTGTTCGTGCTCGAGGCGCTCTCGGTGATCCTGCAAGTGGCGTCGTTCAAGATCACCGGCCGGCGCATCTTCAAGATGTCGCCGCTGCATCACCACTTTGAATTGGCCGGCTGGAAGGAAACGAAAGTCGTCGTGCGCTTCTGGATCATCGCGGTGATGTTCGCGATGGTCGCGCTGGCGACGCTCAAGCTCAGATGAAAACTCTGGTCATCGGAGCAGGCAAGTCCGGCGTCGCGTCGGCGAATTTTCTCGCCGCGCGCGGCGACGAGGTCGTACTGAACGACTCCGCGAAGGAGCCATCGCTGCCGGTCGCGCTCGACGAGCGTGTGACGCGCGCGTTCGGCCGCGACGACCTCGACGTGCTCGATGGCGTGACCACGATCGTCATCAGCCCCGGCGTGCCGCTCACCATTCCGCTGCTGCAGGAAGCGGGCATGCGCGCGATTCCGATCATCGGCGAGATCGAGCTCGCGTGGACACAGCTCACCGGCACCGTCATCGCCATCACCGGCTCGAACGGCAAGTCGACGACGACTGCGCTGATCGGCGAGATCCTCAAAGTCGCGGGACGCCAGCCGATCGTCGCGGGCAACATCGGCGACCCGCTGATTTCCTCGGTCGATCCCGATCGCGCGCGCACGTACGTCCTCGAGCTCTCGTCGTTCCAGCTCGAGGCCGTCGACACGTTCCGCGCGAACGTGGCGCTGCTGCTCAACATCACGCCCGATCACATGGACCGCTACGCGACGTTCGACCATTACGCGTCGGCGAAATACCGGATCTTCCGCAATCAGCAGTCCGGCGACACAGCGATCGTGAACGCGGTCGAGCGCCGCGAGCTGCCGCGCGAATCGCCCGCGCGCGTCTGGCGTTTCTCGGCCGCGAAGAGGGTCGATGAAGGCGCATGGGTGGATGGCGATTCGTTCGTGCTCAAGGTGGGCGGCGAAGAGCGCCGCATCCCGCGCGCGTCGTTGAAACTGCAGGGACAGGCGAACGCCGAGAACGCGCTCGCCGCGTGGCTCGCCGCGCGCGCGGTCGGCGTCGACGACGTCGATGTGCAGATCGCGTTCGGCACGTTCGCGGGCCTGCCGCATCGCATGGTCCTGGTGCGCGAGCTCGACGGCGTCGCATGGATCAACGACTCGAAAGGGACCAACGTCGACGCAACGCTCAAATCCCTCGAAGGCTTCGATGGCGCGAGCGTCATCCTCATCCTCGGCGGCAAAGACAAAGCGGGCGAGTTTGAACGGATGCGCGACCTCGTTCAGTCGAAAGCGCGCACGGTACTGACCATCGGCAAAGCGGCCGACCGGATCGCCGAGGCGCTGCGGGATACGACCGAGATCGTGCCCGCGGAGAACATGGCCAACGCCGTGACGTGGGCGCGCGAGCACGCCAGAAAAGGCGACACCGTGCTGCTCTCGCCGGCGTGCGCGAGCTTCGACCAGTACCGCAACTTCGAACATCGCGGCGAGCACTTCGAGGAACTGGTCAATGCATTGGTTCCTCGGGGTTCCTCGGGTTCCTCGGGTTCCTCGGGTTCCGCGGGTACCTCGGGTACCTCGGGGAGCTTGCATCGCCTAGACCCCTCCGAGGAACTCCGAGGAACTCCGAGGAACCCGAGGTACTCACCATGAGCCGCAAACTCACGTACGACACGTGGCTCTTTTCCACCGCGATGCTCATCCTCGTCGTGGGGTTGGTCATGATTTACAGCGCGTCGGCGATGATCGCCACGCAGCGCTTCGGTCACGGTCCGTACTACTTCCTGCTCCGGCAGGTCATGTTTCTCGCCGCGGGCGGCGCGGTGATGTTGTTCCTCATGCACGTGAACCCGGCCGTGCTGCAGCACCGGCGCGTGATCTATGGCGGCCTGGCGGTCGTTGCACTCGGACTGATCGTGGCGTTGTTCCAGTCGCCGATCAACGGTACGCATCGCTGGATTCAGTTGCCGTGGTTCCAGTTGCAGCCGTCGGAGTTCGCGAAGCCCGCGATTATTCTTTTCCTCGCGGCGTTTCTCGCGAAACGCGAGGAGCGCATCAACGACCTCACCACGACGCTGCTGCCGCTCGCATTCATCCTCACGCTCGTCGCGGGGCTGGTCCTGCTCGGCCGCGATTTCGGGACGGCGATGACGCTCGTGCTCATGGCCGCGGGGATGATCTTCGCGGCCGGCGTGAGCTGGCGCTACGTGACCGTCATCGCGATCGCGTTCGTGCCGATCGCGGGCTACTTCGCGGTGAGCGCCGCCTATCGCCGTGAGCGGCTGCTGACGTTCCTGAATCCCGAGGCGGATCCGCTCGGGAAAGGGTTCCATGCGATGCAGTCGCTGATTGCGATCGGCACCGGCGGATTCGAGGGGCTGGGCATCGGCAACGGCCGGCAGAAACTCTTCTTCCTGCCGGAGCCGCACACCGATTTCATCTTCGCCATCATCTGCGAGGAGCTCGGCTTCATCGGCGCGCTGCTGTTGCTTGCGGCGCTGGCGTTGCTGATCTGGCGGGGACTGCGCATCGCGCGCTACACGCAGGATCGTTTTGCGTTTTACGTGGCCATCGGTTGCACGCTGATGATCGCCTTTCAGGCGTTGATCAACATCAGCGTCACGCTGTGCCTTCTGCCGACGAAGGGACTACCGCTGCCATTGGTGAGTTACGGAGGCTCGTCGCTGATCGCGAGCCTCATGGCCATCGGGCTGCTGCTCAATTTTTCGCAACAATCAGGCTGAAGACGAAGGGTGTCGAATGGGTGAGACGGGCGTGAAGACACTGATGATCGCGGGCGGCGGGACGGGGGGACACATCTACCCCGCCATCGCGATCGCACGCGAGTTCGTCGCGCGCGATGCGTCGCGGAGAGTCGTCTTCGTCGGCACGCAGAAGGGTCTCGAAAAGAACATCGTGCCGAAAGCCGGCTTCCCGCTCGAGTTCATCGACGTGGCGGGACTGAAAGGAATGCGCGGCCTGAACCTGCTGCGCAATCTCTCGCGGCTTCCGATGGGCTTCATTCAGGCGTGGCAGCACGTCGGACGTCATCGCCCCAACGTCGTCCTCGGCGTCGGCGGCTATTCATCGGGGCCGGTGCTCGTCGCGGCCGCGCTGCGCGGAGTACCGACGATCATCCACGAAGCGAACGCGTTCCCGGGCCTCGCGAATCGCGTGCTCGCGCGTTGGACGACGGCTGTCGCCGTGGCATTCGCGGATGCGCTGCCGCGCATGAAGCGCAAAGACGGAGTGGTGACCGGCAACCCCATTCGCAAAGAATTCTTCGACCTCGGAACTGGAGCGACCCCGTCGCTCCAGATGGGACGCCTTCTCATTTTTGGCGGCTCCCAGGGCTCGCGCGTGCTCAACGACGCGATGACCGGCGCCCTGCTCTTCCTCGCGCGCTGGAAGGACAAGCTCGACATCGTTCATCAGACCGGACCGAACGAGCTGGAGAAAGTGCAGAACGCGTATCGGCAGTCGACGTTCGCCAACGCGCGCGTCGTGCCGTACCTCGATCCGATGGCGGACGAGATCGCGGCCGCGGATCTCGTCGTCTCGCGCGCGGGAGCGATGACGATCGGCGAATTGTCCGCAATTGGACGCGCGGCGATCCTCGTGCCGTTCGCCGCCGCGACGAACAACCATCAGGAGCTCAACGCACGCGTGGTCGAGAAAGCCGGCGGCGCAGTGGTGATCACCGAAGCGGAGCTCACGCCGGAGCGTCTGGCCGGTGCGATCTCCGAAGTTCTCGCCGATCCGCAACGCGCGGAGCGGATGGGCAATGCGTCGCGGCAACTGGCGACGCCGGATGCAACGAAAAACATCGTCGATTTAATCGAGAAAATTCAAGCCGATTAACTTACAATTTCACGAGACCTCATCAGGATGATTTTTGATCAAATTAGGACCATTCATTTCGTCGGCATCGGCGGGATCGGAATGAGTGGACTCGCGGAGATCCTGAATGGCGCTGGACTCCAGGTGACGGGCTGCGACTTGAAACGTTCAGCCGCGACGGACCTGCTGAGCAGCAGGGGCATCGCCGTCTCCATCGGACACGACGCGTCGCACGTCGACGGCAACGACCTGGTGGTCATCACCTCGGCTGTCAAAGGTGAGCACGCGGAAGTCGACGCCGCGCGCATGCAGGGCATCCGCATCATGAAGCGCGCCGAAGTCCTCGGCGCGATCGTCAACGAGAAGCGGTCCATCGGTGTTGCGGGAACACACGGCAAGACCACCACTTCCGCGATGATCTCGATGGTCCTCGAAGAGGCGGGCCTCGATCCGACCATCCTCGTCGGCGGCATGGTCCGCAACCTCAAGACGAATGCGAAACGCGGCGCGGGCGAGATGCTCGTCGTCGAAGCCGATGAATACGACCGCACGTTCCACCACCTCCATCCGGAGATCGCGGTGGTGACGAACATCGAGGCGGACCATCTCGAGTACTACAAGACCTTCGAGAACATCCTCGAGGCGTTCCGCATCTTCGTCGGTGGCGTGAAGCGCAACGGCATCGTCATCGGCTGCTGCGACGACGAGAACGTCGCGCGCCTGCTGCGTCACGCGGAGCAGCGCCGCATGGGCTACGGCCTCAAGGAAGGCGCCGACATCCGCGCGGTCAACATCGAGTTCTCCGAGCGCGGCTCATCCTTCGAAGTGCCGGGCGTCGGGTTCTTCAAGCTGTTCATCCCGGGCGAGCACAATGTACGCAACGCGCTCGCCGCCATCGCGGTCGGCCACGCGATCGGTCTGGACGGGGAGAAGATCGCCGCCGGTCTCGCCAAGTTCCTCGGCGTCGATCGCCGCTTCCAGATCCTCGGCACCTATCAGGGCGCGATCGTCGTCGACGACTATGCGCATCATCCGACCGAAATTCGCGCAACGCTCGAAGCCGCGCGCGGCGGCTATCCCGATCGCCGCCTCGTGGCGTTGTTCCAGCCGCACCTCTTCTCGCGCACGCGCGACTTCGCGCGCGAGTTCGGAGAGGCGATGCGCATCGCGGACGTGCCGATCATCACGCCGATCTACGCGGCGCGCGAACATCCGGAAGAAGGCGTCTCGGCGAAGCTGATCTCCGATTCCGCGGAAGGCGTCGAGTTCCTCGATCGCAGCCACGCGCAGATCGTCAACGAAATGCGCCGGCGGCTGAAAGCGAACGACATCTTCATCGTCATGGGTGCGGGCGACGTGCACGAAATCGCCGAGCAGTTGGTGCGCGGGGAGGACGAATGAACGGTACGACTGTAGCCCTCGCCCCGCTTGCGGGGAGAGGGGGGCGCGAAGCGCCGGGTGAGGGGTCGTGCCTCACCGTGCTACGCGCCCCTCATCCGCCCTTCGGGCACCTTCTCCCCGCCAGGCGGGGAGAAGGTTACATCCGGAGGGGGATGCGATGAACTTCGATACTACCGCCTCTCGCTTCCTCCGCCCGACCGACGTCGCCCGTCTGCGCCGGAATCAGCGGCGCATTCAGGCGCATCGGCTGCTGATCGTGCTGCGCAACATCGCCGTCATTGCGGCGCTCGCGGGCGGGGCGTTGTGGGCGTATCAACACACGCAGTCGAATCAGCGATTCGCGGTGCGCACGATCGAGATCGATGGCGCGGTGCACACGCCGCGCCCGGCGCTCGACGTCGTCACGCGGCGGTACGTCGGCCTGAACCTGTTCCAGATCGACATCGAGCGCGTCCAGAAAGACCTCGGCGGACTGGGATGGGTGCGCCGCATCGACATCGAGAAGAAGCTGCCGGACACGCTGCGCATCAAGATCAGCGAGCGCAAGCCGGTCGCGCTCGTGCGCAACGGCGGTCGCTTGCTGTACGTCGATGAAGAAGGCGTCGGCTTCGCGGAGCTCAGTCCCCGCGTCGGCGACCTCGATCTGCCGCTCATCAGCGATGCTGCCGGAACGGAGCTGGCGCGCACCGTCGCGCTGCTCATGCACTTGCAGACGAACGATCGCGAGCTGTATTCGCGCGTGTCCGAGGTCTGGCCGATTCCGCCGCGCGGGTTCGCGGTGTACGACCGCGAGATCGGCGCCGTCGTCTACGCGAACGCCGATGACGTCGTGGCCAAGTGGCGGAACCTCTACGCGGTGCTGCAGGCCGAGAACAATCCGAAGATCGAATACGCGGACCTCCGCTTCGCGGATCGCGTCATCGTCAAAACATTGGAGTCAACGCATGCCCAGAACTGAAGACAAATACATCGTCGCCCTGGACATCGGCACGTCCAAAGTCTGCGCGCTGGTCGCAGAGATCAGCGAGCGCGGGCAGCTCGAGATCATCGGCAAAGGCACCGCGCCGATGAAAGGGACGCGCCGTGGCAACATCATCAATCTCGATCAGGCCATCGATGCTGTGAAGAAGGCCGTCGATGAGGCCGAGGTGATGGCGGGGCTGCAGATCGACTCGGTGTATGTGGGCGTGTCGGGCGATCACATCCGCTCCGTGAACTCGCGCGGCGTCGTCTCCGTGATGGGCAAGCACAAGGAGATCGGCCGCGAAGACATCGATCGCGTCATCGAAGCGTCGAAGTCGATCAACATCCCGGCCGAGCTCGAGCTGCTGCACGTCATCCCGCGACAGTTCGTCGTCGATGGACAGGACGGAATTCACGATCCGATCGGCATGACCGCGACGCGGCTCGAAGCGAACGTGCACATCGTC
>DASPNA010000002.1:0-9390 GCA_035626775.1 Thermoanaerobaculia bacterium | reverse complement strand
CGCGCCGAAACGTCAGGCCGGCGATTCCTCCTCACGGGCGACATCGAGAAAGAAGCAGAGCTCGTCCTCCGCGATCGCGATCTGCGCGCGGACGTGCTCAAAGTCGCCCATCACGGCAGCCGCGGTTCGACCTCCGACGCGATCCTCGATGTCATCGCACCGCGCATGGCCGTAATCTCCTGCGGCCGCCGCAATCTCTTCGGCCATCCGCACCCGTCCGTTCTCGAGCGCCTCGCCGGGCGGCGCGTTTTCACGCGCAGAACGGACCGCGAGGGCACCGTCTCCGTCGAGGTGCGCGGAGGAACCTTGATCGTGCGTTGACCCCCTCATCCGCCCTTCGGGCACCTTCTCCCCTCGCGGAGGGGAGAAGGCTACAAGGCGCGCGTGGCGAGTAGCCCTCGCCCGGGTGAGGGGCGGTGCGTGCAGTGATAAAGTTACGCGCAGTCGTCATGTCTACCACGCTGCTCCGCCTCGGTCTGTGGACGGTGATCCTCGTGCTCGTGGCGTACGTGCTCGCCACGACTTACGCCGACCAATCATGGGCCGAGCTGATCCCGATGGAGATGCTGCAGCAGGCGCTCACGCTCGGCGTCATCGTCGTCATGGCCGGCATCGTGATGCGCATCCTCGGCAAAGGTGCGTCGAAGGTCGTGGTCAAGAACCGTTGTCGCGTGTGCCGAAAACCGATCACCGTCGGCGCGATTTACTGCCGCGAGCATCTCCGCTCGATCCTCGCCGACGAAGAAGAGAAGACGCACGTCACGCGGATTCGCAGGTGATCGTCGTCGCCGGCCCCACCGGCTCCGGCAAATCGGATCTCGCGCTGCGCCTCGCCGAGCACCTCGGCGGCGAGATCGTCAACTACGACTCGGTGCAGACCTATCGCGGCTTCGACATCGGCAGCGCGAAGCCGCCCGGCGAGCAACGAGAGCGCGTTCCGCATCATCTGTTCGACGTCGTCGATGCCGGCGATCAAGAGCTGAACGCGGCCGAGTACGCGAGGCGCGCCCGCGCAGTCTGCGCCGACATCGAGTCGCGCGGCAAAACGCCGATCCTCGTCGGCGGCACGTTCTTCTATCTGCGCGCGTTCCTCTCGGGATTGCCGGAGATGCCCGGACGCGACGAGCCGCTCCGGACGCGCATCCGCCGCATCGCGGCCACACCGCGGGGCGCGGCCAGGCTGCATCGCTGGCTGTCGAAAATCGATCCGCGAAGTGGTAGAAGGATCGCGCTCGCCGACCGTCATCGCGTCGAGCGGGCGTTGGAGGTCTGGATCACCAGCGGCAAGCCGATCTCGAGTTGGGAGCGCGACGTCCATGCGGAGCTGCCGGCCGTGAAGCTGGCGCTCGACCTCGGCCGGCAGCAACTCGCGGCGATGCTCGATGCGCGTGTCGACGCGATGTTTCGCGCGGGGCTGATCGAGGAAACACGAGCGTTGCTCGCGCGCTATCCGCCGACCGCGCGGCCGTTCGGAACGATCGGATACAAGGAAGCGGCGGCGTTCGTCCGCGGCGAGTGTACGGAGGCCGAGGCGGTGGCTGAAACGAAGCGGCGGACGCGCGCGTATGCAAAGCGGCAGCGGACGTGGCTGCGAGCGGAGCGAAATGTGCACTGGCTGGACGCGTCCGACAGAGACCAGGCATTCGCAGAGGCGCTGCGGATCATCGAGGGAAGAAGAACTTGACGAGATTCAAACTGTTGATCGTGCTCGTCGCGGCGATGATCGTCGCGGCCCGTTGTACTCCGGTGGACGTCCCTCCGCCGGCGGTGACGCCGCAAGGCGATGACCGATATCTGCTCGACCCACGCACGGATTCGAATGCGGCGATGGCGCCGCCGATCGCGCGCAAGCTCGAATCGGCGTGGCGATTTGTGCTGGCGGGCAATGAGGCCGAGGCGCAGCGGCTGCTGAATGAGATCGAACGGACGAACTTCGATCTGATTCCGGCGCAACTCACGGAAGCCGCGCTGCACATCCGCGAGAGACGCTACTCCGAAGCGAATGCCATCGTCGCGGAAGTGCTCACGCGCGCGCCCGATTCGATCGTCGCCCGCGTGTACGAGGCCGAGATCGCGTTGCGCGAAGGACGCACGCGGCCCGCGTTCGATCTCTATCGCGCCATTGCCGCGCGTCCGGACGCGCCGCCGACGGCGAACGAGCGCGTCGCACACTTGCAGGGGTCGATCTTCAACGAGCTGTATGCGTCCGCGCAGACCGCGCCTCCGGCCGAAGCGGTGCGGCTGCTGCGCGAGGCGTTGATGATGAACGCCGGCGCGACGGAGGCGCGAGTGCTGCTCGCGCGGAACCTCCTTGCGCAGCGGCAGTTCGACGACGCTCGCAAGGAGCTCGATCCGCTGCTCGACACGATTGCCGATCGCCCCGAGATCCAGGAAATGCTCGCGGAGATCGAAGTCGGACGCGGGCGCTTTCAGGAAGCGATCGTGCGCTACGACCGTCTCGCGCGGCGCACGAAGGACGAGCGTTACGCGCGGCGCCTCGAGGAGATCAAGCAGGAGTGGAGCGCGGCGAACATGCCGTCGCACTATCGCATCGCCGTCGACAGCATCGCGTTGACGCGCGCCGAGCTGGCCACGCTGCTCTACTGGACCGTGCCGTCGATCCGCTTCGCACAAAACCTCGGCGCGCCGCCGATTGCGGTGGACATCGAGGACGTGCAAGGCCGCGAAGAAATCATCCGCGCCATCGCCGTCGGTCTCTACGAAGTCGATCCGGTCACGCGCCGCGTAAGTCCGTTCCGCCAGATCACCGCCAGCCGTCTGTCCGCTTTGCTCGCGCGCTTGCTGATCGTGCGCAGCGCTGCCTGCGCGCGCGGCGTGACGCAGGACAAGGTACTCGGGAGCTGCGGCGTGAACGACCCACTGGCGGCGCATCCGCCCGACGCGATGGTGAGCGGAGCCACGGCGCTGGCCGCGCTCGAGCAAATCGCGCAGAAGTTGTAACCCCTCATCCGCCCTTCGGGCACCTTCTCCCCTCGCGGAGGGGAGAAGGCTACATAAGGCACGTCATTGTGTAGCCTTCGCCCCGCTTGCGGGGAGAAGGTGCCCGAAGGGCGGATGAGGGGTAGCGTCAGAACAACGTCAGTCTTGGCAATCCGAACTTCTCGCGCACTAACCTCCGCAAATGCGCCTGCTCCGTGCGCGCGCGCGTCTTCTCGTCCGCGCCGCTCGTCAACGCGCGCGCCTCGGAGCGCAACTCGTCCGCCAGCGGCAACAGTGAATCGATCAGCTCCTGCTCGAGCTCCATCAACTGCTCTTCCACGCGCGGCACGCTGCGCTCGCGCGCCAGTTCGCGGATGCGCGGCGCAAATGATGAAGCGGGAGAGGATTCGAGACGCGAAGCCAGCGCGTCGAGCAGCGGCTCCACGTTCTCCTCGGGCGACGCGTTCTCCGCACCGACCTTGAGCTCCTTCCGCTCCTTCCACAGCTCCTTCACCGCATGCTTGCAAAAGCTGAGGCCGTTCACCTTGCGATCGGCAGCGGCGAAGCGGTCGAACACCGTGTCGATGGCCTCGATCACGACCGACAGCGGGATCCCCGCAGCCTGCCATTCCTGCATCAGCGCCCAGTCCTTCGTGTTCACCACGAACGGCGTGCCGCGGCGCTGCGCAAAGTGCGATTCGATCTCCGTGAAGTAATCCTCGTGCACGCGTCCTCACCCTACGATCAGCTACAATCGCCCGTCAACCACGGAGCCCCTGTCGATGGAATCGGTCACACCCCGAGCGGAAGTTACTGTCTACTCGCCCCTTTTCTCGCCCTTCCGCCAGCCGCTGCAAGGGCCAGCGGTCTCCATCGGCCGCGCGTCGGACTGTTCGATTCCCATCAAAGACCGCTACCTCTCGCGCAAACACGCCGAGATCATCGTCGAAGGCAACTCGTGGATCCTCAAGGACCTCGGCAGCGCGAACGGCACGTACCTGAACGGATCGCGCGTCGAGCGTGACGAGCAGCTCAAGACCGGCGATCGCATCCGCCTCGGCGACACCGAAATCGTCTTCGAAACCTCCGATCGCAGCACCGATCGCTTCATCGCCGTCGCCGAATCCGCGATCAGCGCCACGATCGCCATCCCGGTGCACGACATCGGTGACAAACCCGAGGAGAAGGATGTTGCGCGACTGCAGACGCTCACACTCCTCGCGCGCGAGCTCATCGAAGACCGTCCGATGGACGAACTGTTCGGCTTCATCGTCGATCGCGTGATGGAGCATCTCCATCCCTCGCGCGCCGCCATCGCGCTGCTCGGTCACGACGGCCGCTCGTTCACGAAAGTGGAAGTGCGCCGCCAGGACGAGAGCGACGCCAGCGAGCTCACGATCAGCCACACGCTGCTGGCCGACATGGTTGAAGAGAAGAAGGCGCTCGCGTTCGTCGACGTCGAAGCGGACGAGAAACTGCGCACCGCGAAGTCGATCATCATGCAGGGCATCCACTCGATCCTCTGCGCGCCGCTGATGATCGGCAACTCCGTCGTCGGCGTGCTGTACGTCGACTATCTCTTCACGCAGCGTTCGATCTCCGAAGATGACGTGCGGCTGGTCGCGCAGATCGCGCGCTTCGCGGCCATCAAGCTCGAAACGACGCGCCTGCGCGAAGAAGCGATCCAGAAACGGATCATGGACGAAGAGCTGAAGATGGCGTCCGGCATCCAGCGCCGCCTGCTCCCCGCGGCGCCGACCGGCATCCAGGGCTTCACCTTCGTCGGCAAGAACCAGCCGTGCCGCACCGTGAGCGGCGACTACTACGACTTCGCGGTCCGTCCGGACGGGAAGGTCTACTTCGTCATCGGCGACGTGAGCGGCAAAGGCGTCACCGCTGGCTTGATGATGGCCGGTCTTCAGGTCGCGTTCCGCATTTTCTCGAAGAGCGATCCCGATCCTGCCACGCTGGTCACGCAGCTCAACGTTGCGCTCAAAGAGAACCTCCCGCAATCGAAGTTCGTCACGCTCTTCCTCGGCCGCCTCGACACCAACACGGGCGTCATCGAATACGTCAACGCCGGCCACACGCCGCCGCTTTATCTGCACAAGCACGGCGCGACCGAGCTGACCGACAGCGATTTGCTCCTCGGCGTCGTCTCGCGCGCGGAGTTCGTCAATCGCGAGCTGCGACTCGAGCCGGGCGATTCGCTGGTGCTCTTCACGGATGGTGTGACCGAAGCACGCGATCCGGGCGGCGACGACCTCGGCACGGACACGATCGGCGAGGCGCTCGTGAAGTTGCACGGCACGGATGCGGCCTCGATCGCGGCGTCAGTGAACGAGACGGTCTTGCGGCATGTCGGCGACGCGGAGAATCTCGACGACGACGTGACGGTAGTGATCGTCAGCCGCGCCGCCGCGTAGAGGCGTATGGAGTGCGGCAGCGAAGCTGCCGCTTTCAAAGCGGCGGCGACAGACGCCGCCGCTATGAGAAACCGGCAGCTCTGCTGCCGCACTCCATAGCCAGACATTCTGGAGCAACGGGCTCTCAGCGCGTCGTCGGTCAATTCGACGGGCTGAGAGCCCGTCGCTCCAATTGCCACACGTTCAGCGCGCTCGCCGGGAAGATGCGCTCGGTTGCGACTTCCATCCGCGTCGCGTCCTTGCTCCGCTCGCCGGTGTTGAGATTGCGCTCGAAACTCGGGAACCACTCGCTGCGAATGAGGATGCCGAGGCGGTGTCCTTTCGCGAATTGATGCGCGAACGGGCGCAGCATGACTGGCCCTGTCGCGATCTCATCCGGCGTGAGCGGACGCGGCTTGTCGAACCCGTCGCGAAAGCGCATGCGCATCTTCCCCGGACCCGATAACGCACGCGCAACGCCGGAAGGATCGCGATCGAAGAGGACCACGAAGAAGTCGACGTCGCGCGCAGATGTCGAGAACGTGAGATCGAGCGTAGCCGGGCCGGAAAGCGTCGTCGCGCTCTCGAACGGCTCGGACTCGAACAGCACCATATCGTTCGCAGAAGGATCGATTTTCAGCGCGGTCGTGTCCTCCGGGATGATCCCGTTGCCGGCGGTTTTCACGGCGGCGGGGTCGTAGACGTACGTCGCCGGCCTCGCTGATTCTTGAGTCGCCGTGAGCCGCCCGTTCGCGAGATGCAGCCGCAGCGGACGCGCATCGGGATCGGGCCAGTCGCGCAGATTGCGCCACTCGTTCGCACCCGTGACGAACACCTGCACGCGTGGCACGGCGCGCATCGCGACGTCCTTCTCCTTCAGCCACTGATCGAACCAGCGCACCGACAGCGAACGGAAGTCGATCTTCGCCGCCGGCCCGTACTCGACGTCCGCGAAGCGCGTCGACTGATTCCAGACGTGCTCCCATGGTCCATAGATCAGCCACTGATCGTCGCGGCCGAGCGCGCGCATCGCGCGATAGTTGTACGTCGATGACGTCGCTTCGCCATCCCACCAGCCGCTGATGTTCAGCACCGGGATGCGCACCTTGGCGAGATCCGAGAGGAAATTCGCGCGCGACCAGTGTCTCGGCGTATCCGCGTCGAGCAGGAACTGCCATACGGGCCGTGTCTCGCCCGTGTACACCTCATCGAGCTTCGACAGCGGTAACGCAGTCAGCAAGTCGTCGTTCAGCTTCGGCCACGTCGTCACGCCTTTCGGTTTCTGCATGATGCCGCGCGCCCACGGCAGGAGGCTCAGCCGCAGAATCCCGTGGTCATACGGCGTGTCGAGGAAGTGATCGCTCCCCGACACCTCGGGGATGATGCACTTGAGTGCAGGATGCGCCTCGACCGCCGCGGTCCATTGCGTTTGCCCGAGGTAGCTCAGGCCGAGCATGCCCACCCGGCCGTTCGACCATGGCTGCTTGCTCACCCAATCGATCGTGTCGTAGCCGTCCTTGCGCTCGTTGATCCACGGCAGAAATTCGCCTTCGCTGCCCGCGGTGCCGCGCACCGACTGCACCACGACCACGTAGCCGCGCGACGCGAAGTGGCCGACGCCGTCCGGCGGCACATCCTGTCCGCGGCCATACGGCGAGCGGAGCAGGATTACGGGGAAACGGCCGTCCTCATCAGGACGAAAGATGTCCGCGAGCAGCCGCACGCCGTCGCGCATCGGGATGAGCACGTTCTGCTCGATGCGCACTGCATGCTGCGCCTGACTCAGCTCCGGATGTGCGGCGACGGGATCGCGATAGAGCTCGCGAAACTTCTGCGTGGCGCGCACGCGCTGCAACGCGCGGCCCGACCAGAGCAGCGCGTCGTTCATCGCGCGTTTGTCCGCGCGGGCGCGCGTGAGCCACAACAGCGCTTCCTCGTCGGTCGTTGCACGCTCCGCGAGCAGCAGATACGTCTCCGGTGCGAGCAGCCCTTCGCGGAAGAGACGCTCGCCATCCGACTCGCGTACAAGGGTGATCGCGCCCTTCAGATTGTGGTTCGGCAGCGTGAGCTCACCGCGACGCACGCCGTCCGCGAGCGTCGTGGTGAATGCGTTCTCGCCGCCGATGACGCTGCAGCGCCGTTCGCTATTCTTCAGCCAGACCTGGAGGTTCATGCCGTCGAGCACGAGCGCGAGTGGCGGTTGATCGGGCGCCTTCAGCGCGCCGATCCAGCGGCCCGCGGGCATCGCGTCGAGCTGCTGCAGCATCGCCGTCGCACTCGTGTTCTTCGGATCGAGCTCGAGCGATTTGCGGTAATTCGCGATCGCATTCGCGCGCTCGCCGGAGAGCATGTACGCCTCGCCGAGGCTGTCGTAGGCGTTTGCGGATTGCGGGAACGTGGCGACGTTCCGGCGGAACACCGCGATCGCATCGGGCAGGCGCTTGCGTGCGAGGAGCACGTAGCCGATGCGGTTGAGTTGCTGCTCGGTGAGCGTGATCTCGCCCGCGAGCGCGGCCTCCGCGCCGCGCGCGAGGATGTCGCGTTGCAGCACGCGCGATGGCGAGCGGTACGACTCGTATCCCATGAACGCGAATGCGGCCGAATGATCGCCGTCCAGTGCAGTCGCCACGAGCTCCGGCATGATCGAGTGCCCGTTGCCGCTGTTCGTGAACACCACCACGCCGCTGCCGTCACGGCGCGCCATGACGAACGTGTGCGTGTCGCCGTTGTTCTCGCCCCAGTGCCAGAACGCGTTCCTGTCGATCGCCCAGCCGAGGCCCCAGGAGATCCCTTTGCCGGCATCGACCTGCGGCGCGATCATCGCGGTCTCTTTCATCGCCGCGATCGTGAAACGCGCGAAATCGGCCGGCGTCGTGTGCAGCGATGCGACCGTCGCCTTCATCGGCCTGCGCCGCTCCATGACCAGGCTCGCGGCGTTGTGCCCGAACACCTTTCGCCGGTCGTATTCCGGGAGCCAGACGTAGCCGCTGTCGCGCATGCCGAGGGGCGTGAAGACGAGTTCCTGCATCAGAGTGCCGAGCGGCTTCTTCGTCACGTGCTCGACGACGCGCTGCAGATGAAAGAAACCGGCGCCGGAGTAACTGAAGCGCGAGCCCGGCTCGAACTGGATCGTCAGTTCCTGTCCCGGCATGACCTCGTTCTGATAGCCGGTAGTGTGCGTGAGGACCATGCGCGCGGTGATGCGCTTCATGCGCGGATCGGTGACCGGCTCGTCGAGATACGCCGACAGCGGCACGTCGAGCGAGAGCACACCCCGATCGACGAGCTTCATCACTGCGTACGCGAACACCGGCTTGGCGAGCGACGCCGATTCGAAGATCGCGTCTCTCGTCAGCGGTTTCCGCGTAGCGGCGTTCGCCACTCCGAACACCTGTTGCTCGACGATGGCGCGATCGCGAATCACCACCATCGACACGCCCGGCACTTCACCCTCGTGCATCAGTTGGTGAATCACCGAGGCCGCGAGGAACACGAGGGCGTGCATGCGACTACAGACGTGCCAGCGCCGTATTCGTTAGGGTTATCGAGTGCGGCAGCAAAGCTGCCGCTTTCAAAGCGGCGACGGCAGCCGCCGCACTCCATATCACTCGATCCCGACTTCGCGCGCCCACTCCTCGATCGCCAGCGTCGCCCGATCGTTCTTGAAGTTGAAGAAGGACCGTTCGAGCTTGCGATCTTCGGTCAGCACTTCGCGGAACGCGTGCGCGTCGTCCGCGTTCCGCGCGAGCGCGTCGCGCAGCGGCGACGGTTTCATGTTCTCCACGAACAGCCGGCGATCCTCGGCCTCCGTCTCCGGCGTCCGCGTCGGGATGCGCAGGTAGCGCTCGGGCTCGCCGGGCGGCTCGGCGTCGAGCGGCAGATCGACGATGTCACCCGTCTCGAGGTCGAGATAATGGGCGAGCGCGACGCCGAGGTAAGCGACTTGCAGCCCATCCATGTCGAGCATGAGGCGAATGATAAGCTCGGCGGCAGCGCAATGAGTCAGGACCGGCTCGAGGCCAGCCTCGACATCGACCGCCTTCCC
>DASPNA010000001.1:0-3925 GCA_035626775.1 Thermoanaerobaculia bacterium | reverse complement strand
GGCGGCGATCGCTACGGCGTCCCGGCCAAACCGAAAGGCAGCCGGCGCAACATCCGCGGCAAGAAACGCAGTCTCTGATGAATGATGCCGCGCGCTAGTTCGCGCGATATCCCTGAATCGTGCGCACGTTCGCGTCCCGTGCCGGGACGGTGACGCGAATCGAGCGCCAGGATCCAGCCTTGATGCCGGCCGGCCGCGTGAACGACAGCACGTACTGGCCGCGCATCTCCGCTGCGAGACGGTCGAACACCTCGGCGAACGTCTCCTCCGCCAGGTCGAAGAACATCGTCCCTCCCGTATCGCGCGCGATGCCGTTGAGCGCGTTGTGATGGCGCTCCCCTTCCGGCGGCACCACGACGTACACCGGCACGCCCACCGTGCGCGCCAGTCGCTCGCACTCACCCGCGCTCGCGCTACTCACGCCTTCCATCCCATCGGTGAACACGAGCAGTGCCTTCTTGCCCGGAATCCCCTGGAACTGCTGCAGAGCGAGTGTCACGCCGTCGAAGATCGATGTCCCGCCGGCGGGCGTGAGCTCGAACACCGCGTCGCTCAGGCTGCGCGCATCACTCGAACGCCCGTGTACGAGACGCGGTTCGGTATCGAACCCGACGACGAACGCCTGATCCTGCGGGCGGAGTGCGTGGCTGAGAAACGCGCGCGCCGCGCGAATGATGTAGAGCTGCCGGCCGCGCAGACTCGACGAGCTGTCGATGGCGATGCCGATCGTCACCGGATCTTCCAGCGACGAGCGCAATTCCGCGGCGACGCGTTTCCCTTCATCCGCGACGACGAAGTCCCCTGACTTCAGGTCGTTGATACGCTCGCCCTTCTTGTCCGTGATCGTGGCGATGACGGTGACCGCGCCGACCTCCACCGACTCACTCACTCCAAGCGAGTTGTAAACCTTCGTCGCCTCGGCCGTCGTGCCGTCATCCAGGACTGCAAGCGCGCGCAGATATCCGAACTCATTCGCCGTCGCGTTCATGCGCGCGCGGAACGGTCGCGCCTTCAGCGTCGCGAACTCTTTCCCGTTCCAGGACAGCTCGACGCGCGCGACTGATCTGGCCGGCGGGACTTTCAAGGCGAGCTCGACGTCCTTCGCGCCGCTGATCCATGTCTCCGCCGGCGCGACGATCGAGACGATGAATGCGTCGATGCGATCGTTGATCGTGACCACTGCCTCGCCGGTCGCATTGCCCTGCGCATCGAAGCCGATCGCTTTCACCGTGCGCGCGACGGGAGTCTTCCCGACGTCGATCGACTGGCGGAACGGCTGCTTCGAGACCGAGCCGACTTTCTTGTTGTCGAGATAAAAGTCGACCCGCGCCAAACCGGCACGCGACTGCACGAGAAAATCGGCATCGCCGACGATCGTGCGCCGCGACGGCGCGATGATCCGCAGCAACGCGTCAGTGCCGCCTTTCGGCGCGAGCGGCCGCTGGTCGATGCGCGTCAGCGCGTGCGTGGCCTGCTCCAGCACGAACGACCCGGCCGGTGCGAGTTCATACGCTTTGCGATACGCCTCGAGCGCGCGAGCCATCTCGCGCATGTCCGTGTGCTGCGTGACGGTCCATGTGCCCATGGCGATGCCGGACTTCGTGGGCGGAACCGAGCTGGTGCTGCGTAACGCCGCGGCTTCGTGTTGCCTGCCGATCTCGATGTGTGCCCGTGCCGCGACCGTATCGTTCGCCGGGTTGCGGATCACGTCGAGCAGCATCTGGCGTCCTTCCGGGCGCCTCCCCATTCGATAGATCGCCGCGCCGGCGAACACCTGCGCCGCTTGCGCACTCGCTTCGTCGCCCGCTTCGCGAAAGGCTTTCATCGCGCGCTCGAGCCGCAGCGCGGCGACACGCAGCGCGCTCGTGTTGAGCAGTGCTCCGCCAAGGACGTAGTCGGCTTCAGGGATGCGCTTGGCGAAACGCAGTTCCGTCGAACGCACGATGTTCAATCGCTCCCCGCGGAAGCGCAGCATCTCTTCGACCATATTGGCCCATGAGATGTCCGGCGCGGCCACGGCCAGTTTCACGCCGTACGAATCGTAGAACGCGACCACTGGCCGCCCTTCTTTCGCCAGCTCTTTTCCGATCGGACCGGTCGGCGAGGTGAGACGCAGCGGCAGGAACGCGTCGAGCACGCGCACGAAAACGTCGTCGGCCATCGCGTTCTCGAACAACTTCTCGAGCGCGCATCCGTTACACGACGCCGGGTAGTAGACGAGCAGCAACTTCTTCTGCGCGTCCGCGACTGCTGCGGCAGTTTCGGTCACCGAATGCCACGGCACGCCGTCTGCGGCGCGCACGGCTCCCGCTGCTGCCACGACCACGACGAGTGCAGCCACGCGGATCGATGTCATGCGATCAGATCCCGGTGACGCGCACCACTTCTTCGAAGCTCGTCACACCTTCCGCGAGCTTCCGCAATGCACTCTGACGCAACGTCCTCATTCCGCGTTTGATGGCCATGTCTTTGATCTTCAGGAAGTCTTCGCCGCGATCGATGAGATCGCGGATGGAGTTGTCGATCGGGAGGATCTCGAAAATGCCCGTGCGTCCGAAGTAGCCGGTGTTGCGGCATCGATTGCAGCCGGCGCCTTCCTTCACGATGATCCGTTTGCCCGCGGGCGCCTGCAGGTTGAGCATGCCCGCTTCTTCGATGCTGAGCGGCCGGTTGCGTTTGCAGTCGTCGCAGATGCGGCGCACCAGCCTCTGAGCCATCGTACCGATCAGCGTCGACGAGATCAGGAACGGCTGGATGTCGAGATCGACCAGGCGCGTGATCGACGTCGCCGCGTCGTTCGTGTGCAGCGTCGAGAAGACGAGGTGTCCCGTGAGCGCCGCCTGCACCGCGTTCTGCGCGGTCTCCTGATCGCGGATCTCGCCGACCATGATGATGTCCGGATCCTGGCGCAGGATCGTGCGCAGCGCGGCCGCGAATGTGATCCCCAATTTGTTCTGCACGGACGTCTGATTGAACTCGTCGTGCACCATCTCGATCGGATCTTCGATCGTGGTGATGTTGATCTCGGGCGACGCGAGACTCTTCAGGGCCGAGTAAAGCGTCACCGTCTTACCGGAGCCGGTCGGACCGGTGACGAGGATGATGCCGTGCGGCCGCTTGATCCAGTCGGCAAAGGTTTTCAGCTCGTCTTCATAGAACCCGAGCCCCGCCAATTCACGGATCATCACCTCGGGATCGAAGATGCGCATGACCACCTTCTCGCCGAACGCCGTCGGCAAAGTGGAAACGCGCAGCTCGACCTCCTGCCCGTTGTGCTCCGTCTTGATGCGGCCGTCCTGAGGCCGGCGCTTCTCGGCGATGTCCATGCGGCACATCGTCTTGAGGCGCGAGGTGATGGCCAGGTTTACGAGCTTCGGCACCTGCTGGATCTCGTGCAGGACCCCGTCGATGCGGAAGCGGATCATCGCGGTCTCGCGCTTCGGCTCGATGTGAATGTCGGACGCTCGCGAGTCGTACGCGTGCTGCAGCAGGAAGTCGACGGCGTTGACGATGTGTGCGTCGCTGGTCTCGATCTCGCTGCCCGACTTGAGCTTGATGTACTGCTCGAGATTGCCGAGGTCGATCGCGCCTTTCGAGAGATCGCGCTGCGCCTTGGTGACCGAGGCGCGGAAACCGTATTGCTCGTTGATGACGCCCATCACGTCGCTCTCGGCAGCGACGACGAGCTCGATCTCCTGCTTCGCGATGGGGCGGTACGAGTCGATGGCAATCGTGTCGAACGGGTTGACCATCGCCACGACGAGTTTTCCGTCGCGCACGGCGACCGGCACCATCCGGTTCTTGCGCGCGAACGGCCGCGAGATGCGCGACTCGATCATCTGCACGTCGAGCTTGAGCGGATCGATCTTGTAGAACGGCAGGCGCGCGTCTTCCGCGATCAGGCGCGCGAGCAGGAAATCGTCCA